>NZ_JACVAH010000025.1:0-75159 GCF_014851795.1 Pseudomonas sp. Pdm06 | reverse complement strand
CCGGGTCGATCCACGGGTAATGCTGGGGCCAACTGTCCAGGCGCGACTGGTGGATCTGCGGGGCGAACAGTTCGGTCAGCGAGCTGCTGGCGGCCTCTTGCCAACTGGCCCGGCGGGCGAAGTTGACGTAGGCGTCCACGGCAAAACGCACACCTGGCAACACCAGCTCCTGGGAGCGCAGTTGGTCAGGGTCCAGGCCCACCGCCTGGCCCAGCCGCAGCCAGGCTTCGATGCCGCCGTCTTCGCCGGGCGCGCCGTCATGGTCGAGCAGGCGCTGGATCCACTCGCGACGGATTTCCCGGTCCGGGCAGTTGGCCAGGATCGCGGCGTCCTTGAGCGGGATATTCACTTGATAGTAGAAACGGTTCGCGACCCAGCCCTGGATCTGCTCGCGAGTGGCACGGCCTTCATACATCGCCACGTGATAGGGGTGATGGATATGGTAATACGCGCCTTTGGCACGCAGGGCCGCTTCGAACTCGGCGGGGGGCAGGGGGGTGTCAGTCATTTCGGTCTCCGGGGGAATAACCGCTGGCGGTTGGGGTGGCTGGTCTGGCCTCTTCGCGAGCAAGCCCGCTCCCACATTGATTTTGCGGTGTATGAAATATCGAGTTACTCAGCCTCTGTGGGAGCGGGCTTGCTCGCGAAGGCGTCCTATCAGCCAGCACAGGCGTTGACTGTCGTCCCACATTGGTTCCGACCTTCCTACAACTCAATACTCATTCCGTCGTAGGCCACTTCAATCTTTCGGCGTACAAGCTCGGCCCGCTCGGGCGAGTCTTCGTCCAGGATCGGGTTGGTGTTGTTGATATGGATAAGGACCTTGCGCTGCTCGGGCAGTTGCTCCAGCACTTCCAGCATGCCGCCGGGGCCGTTCTGGGCCAGGTGGCCCATTTCCCGGCCGGTGCGGGTGCCAACGCCACGGCGCTGCATTTCATCGTCGTCCCACATCGTGCCGTCCACCAGCAAACAGTCGCTGCCGGCCATGATCGCCAACAATGACTCGTCGACCTTGCCCAGCCCCGGGGCATAGAACAGCTTGCCGCCCGTGCGCAGGTCTTCGACGATCAGCCCGATGTTGTCGCCCGGGTGCGGGTCGAAGCGATGGGGTGAATAGGGCGGTGCGGCGCTACGCAGGGGCAGCGGGGTGAAGCGCAGGTTCGGGCAAGCGGCGATGGTGAAGCTCTGGTCGAGCTCGATGCGATTCCAGCTCAGCCCACCGTTCCAGTGGGTCAGCATGTTGAACAGTGGAAAGCCCGTGCTCAGGTCTTCATGAACCATGTCGGTGCACCAGACTTGATGCGGGCAACCTTCGCGCAGGCTGAGCAGGCCGGTGGTGTGGTCGATCTGGCTGTCCATCAGGATGATCGCGCCAATGCCGGTGTCGCGCAGGGCCCGGCCAGGCTGCATCGGGGCGAAGCCCTGGAGTTGGGCGCGAATGTCCGGGGAGGCGTTGCACAGCACCCAGTTCACACCGTCATCGGACAGGGCGATGGACGACTGGGTACGCGCCTGGGCCCGCAGGCTGCCGTTGCGAAAACCTGCGCAGTTGGCGCAGTTGCAGTTCCACTGGGGGAAACCGCCGCCGGCGGCGGAACCTAGAATCTGGACAAACATGGCTGCTCCATCTGCAAACCGAAATAAAAACGCCTCGGCTGGCCGAGGCGTAGTGCTGCGTGCTTAATCGCCTGCAGCAATCAACGGCTGGCGAAGTACATGGTGACTTCGAAACCGATACGCAGGTCGATATATGCGGGTTTGGACCAGGACATGGGAATACTCCTTTGGTTGGGGGACTTTGGTTCGATGGAACGGTGGAGACCTATACATATAGTCCACCTCCGTTCGGAGATGTTCAGATGCTTAGGCGCCTATGTTACTAAATCTGACAAATTCGTTCGCCGCGATTCTCGAAGAAAGCTCATTACAGCGGCTGCAATGATCACTGCGCCGCTTGCCAGTGTTCTGGTGGGCAGGCGCCGTTGCTCAGGCAATACCATCCCCCTTGCGCATCGAGCAAACCCTGGGCGGCAGCCTCGAGCCGGGCGCGATCCAGGCACATGATGGCAGCAGACAACTGCTCAAGATAATCCGACGGGCGGCCGGCCAGCTTGCCCTGCCAGAGCAGTTCGGCGGCCTGGGCGAAGGGCAGGGCACTGCTCTGGAGTTGGGCGGCGAGTGCCTGCTGCTGATGGGCAAGGGACGCATCATCAAGCTGCTGGATCAGCGCCGGTAACCCGGCCAGGAATTGCTCGAGGTGGGCGATCAGTTCCGCCACCGAAAGGCTGGGCGATTGGACGCCGAACAACACTCCGGTTTGCCCATCGACCTGCTTCAACCCGCTGAACACTGCATAACCCACCTGCAACTCGACGCGCAGGCGTTGGTAGAACGGCGTCTGGCACAGCTGTGCCAGCCACCGCCAGGCGGCTTCGTCGGCCAGCGCCGAGGTGGCGGTCTGGCAAAACAGCAACACGGCCGATTCTTCACCGTGGGTCTGGAGCCTATGCCAGACGCGTTGCCCACGCGACGTCGACGCCAGGCTGACGTCCTCGCCGGCAACGCCCGGCACACGGGCCAGCGCCGGGCCAAGCGCCCCTTGGGTGGCCGCCGACAGACCGATGGACAGCCCGTCCCAGCGGGCCGTTGTCCACACGTCTTGATCGCTGTCGGGCATTGGCAACGTTGATGTTTGCCGGCAATGATCCGGCAGCGCCTTCAACAGCTGTCGAATCGGCATCGACGGCGTTTCATCACCGGCCTGGGCCATTGGCAGGGGTTGGGCAAGCTTCGCCAGAACGTGTTCGAGCACCAGCGGCAGCGGTGCCTGCAAGCCGACCAGTTTTAGCAGCCATTGATGGGCGGACGCTTCGAAACTGACGTCCACGCCAGCCTGCCGAGCCTCTTCGCGCACATCCTGCAGGTGCCGGTCGAGCCTGGATTGAACGTCGGGCGGTGCCTGGCTCGTCAGTTGCCAGCGCAGGTACACCGCGCCTTCACGACCGTTGTCTGGCAGCGCCTGGCTGAACTGCATGGGCGAGCGTTCCCGCCGGCCCCGGGAGCGATCCTGGGCGAAGGTTCGCAAACCGCGGTGGGCGCTGGTCTGGCCGCGGATCAGCCCGGCGCGAGGCGCTTCGCTTGGTGTTTGCAGGAACGGATTGGGCGCGGGCAGTTGCCAGGGTTCCACGACGGTATCGGCGGGGTGCAGTTGCCTGAGGATTTCCCTGAGCCTCACGAGGTCGTTTGCCAGCAGCGGCGTGTCACGTCCTTCACAATCCCAGCGGGCCAACTGCAAGGCCGAACCTGTCTCCTGCCGTCGCTGCAACAACGCGGTGAACTCCTGGCGCAACGGCGCCCAGTCATCCTGGGCGGCAAAGAATCCCAACCAGTCGTGCAGCAACGGCTGGATTTGCGCCGCTGCCTGAGCGTTGCCGTGCTTGAATTCGATGTGCAGCAGCCCTTGTCCGGCAAACTCATACAGCGCAGTGGCCTTGAGGCTGTCAGCCAGGCCGCGCTGGCGCAACATGGCGAGCAGGCCGCCCGGTTTGCTGGAGTTCAGCCACGTACAGAGAAAGTCCAGGGCTTGGGGGGAGGCGGCGGGCAACGCTTCGAAGGCGAACAGCAGGTCGAGACAACCTTCCTGGGCCTGTTGATAACGCATCTGGGGCGATGCCATCAGCCTTGGCGGCGACGATCCAGCGACCGCTTCACCGGCCGATACATGGCTGCCGAACCGTTGCGCCAGCGCTTTCAAGGCGTCGATGCTTTGTGGGCCAGCCAAGCTCAACGTCATCTGGCCGCTCTGGTAAAAGCGGCGATAGAAGTTGTGCAATGCGCTTTGGAATTCGGCGTGTTCCACGGCGAGGCTGTCGCGATTGCCGGCGTGAAAGCCCCGCAGCGGATGGGACGCTGACACGCCGTCATACAAGGCAAGTTGCCGTTGGGCGGCCGCATCCTGGGACCAGGCGATGAACTCCGCGTGCAACACTTCCCGTTCCCGCAACTGCTCAGCTTCATCCAGGCGTGGCTGGGCGAGCATGTCCCACAGCCGTTCCAGCCCGTCGGCGAAGGTTGCGGGAGGGAGTTCGAAGAAAAAATCCGTGGTGCGTTCACTGGTGCGCGCATTGACCTGACCGCCGTGCCGCTGCACGTAGGCCATCAGATTCTCCTCGGCGGGAAACCGTTCGGTACCGAGGAAGAACAGGTGTTCGAGCAAGTGCGCCATGCCCGGCCAGGCCAGGGGTGCATCATGGCTGCCAGCGGCGACGCGCAGTACCGCGGCGCTGCGCTTGAGGCCCGGGACATGACGCAATGTCACCCGCAAGCCGTTGGCCAGGGTTTCGGTGTGGGGGCGGAGGGAATCGGGGACCGGCATGGGCGCTTCCAGAACAAGGATGCGCCCATGCTAGCGGATCAGGGCCCTTTCTCAATCCTCAATCAGTGTTTGTATAGGTCGTCGTAAAGCTCGGGGCGGCGATCGTGCAGGTAGTTGTAGGCCGCGCGGGAGTCGTCCAGCAGTTGTCGATCCAGTTCACCGACGATCAAGGCCTCGTCCAGCCCCGCTAGCGCCGGGCGACTGCCATTCGGTGCGGCGATGCTGCTTTGGCCGCAATACTGCAATTCAGCTTCATGGCCGCAGTAGTTGGCGTACGCCACGAAACACTGGTTCTCGATGGCCCGGGCGCGCACGGTGACGTCGGCGATGAACTCGTAGGGCTGCATGTTGGCGGTTGGCACCAGGATCAGCTCGGCGCCGGCCAGGGCCAGGCGTCGGGCGTTTTCCGGGAATTCCAGGTCGTAGCAGATCAGCAGGCCGAGCTTCCAGCCGTTGAGCTCGACGATGGGCAGCGCTGAGTCGCCGGCGCTGAACATGGCGTGATCAAGGTCGCCGAACAGGTGACTCTTGCGGTAGTTGGCCAGGCGCTCGCCCTGGGCGTCGATCAGTTGCACCGCGTTGTAGATCTGCCCGTCTTCGCCACGTTCCGGGTAGCCATAGACAATCGCCAGGTTGGCTGCCTTGGCGATGCGGCCGATCTGCTGCGCCCATTCGCCGTTGTAGACCTCGGCCAGTACATTCACCGCATCGACACCGATGTTGTAGCCGGTCATGAACATCTCCGGCAGCACCAGCACATCGGCGCCCCTGGCTTCCAGCGCCACCTGATGCAGACGGTGCAGGTTGCCGGCCGGATCCAGTGGCAGCGGTGGGCATTGGTAGAGGGCTACGCGCATCGAAAACTCCTTTTATTCAGGCAGGGCGATCGGACCGATCTCGTGGAACACATCACCTGGACCCGGGTTCTCGGCGTGAGTTTCACCGCCGAAGTGCTTCATGATGCCCCACACGGCATTGAGTGAGGTCTGTACCGCGCCTTCGACCCAGGCGGGTGTCCATGAGACGTCATCGCCGGCGATAAAGATCCCGCGTTGTTCGGCCGGCATGTCGTCTTGCATGAAATGCGCGTACATGCGCTGGTTGTAGCGATAGTGGCCGGGCAGTGCGCCCTTGAAGGCACCGAGGAAGTGCGGGTCGGCTTCCCAGGACACGGTGATCGGATCGCCGATGATCCGTGCGGCGATGTCCACCTTGGGGTAGATCTTCTTCAGGGCATCGAGGGCCAGCTTCACGCGTTTTTCCACCGGATGCGGGAGCATTTTCAGCGCATCGCTCATCCAGGAATACGACAGGCAAATCACCCCTGGCTTGTCATCGCCGTTGTCGAACAGGTAAGTGCCACGGGTCAGGCGGTCGGTCAGGGTCATGCTCATCAGGTCGCGCCCGGTTTCCGGGTCCTTGTCCTTCCAAAATGGGCGGTCGACCATCACGAAGGTCTTCGACGATTGCATGTAGCGGGTGCGGTCCAGGGCCATCCACATTTTTTGCGAGAACAGCGCTTCTTCACATTCGATCTGGGTGGTCAGCAACCAGCTCTGGCAAGTGACCAGCACGGCGGCGTACTCACGGGTGTTTTCCCACACGTCCGTCACACTGAACCGGCCATCGGCGGAACGGGCAATGCGCTTCACGCCGCTGCGTGGGGCACCCAGGTGCAGCGAATTCAGGCTGGTACCTTCCGGCCAGTGCGCACAGCGTTCGGGCACGTGATTCCAAATACCGTGGGGCACCTGTTCGACGCCGCCGACCACCAGGTGCTGGTGGTCGTCGCAGTTGGTCATCACGACGCGGAAGATTTCCAGCATCGAATTGGGGAAGTCCGAATCCCAGCCGCCCGTGCCGAAACCGACCTGGCCGAACACTTCGCGGTGCTGGAACGAGAGCTTGGCGAACGCCTTGGAGGTGGCGACGAAGTCGTAGAAGGTGCGGTCGTCCCACAGCGGCACCAAGGTGTTCCATAACTCTTTGAGGCGTGGCACGTCGCGGTCGCGGATCGCCTGCTGGATGTCGCCGAAGCGCGAACCATCTTCCAGCGCATCGGCCCAGGCGTCGGCGACTTCCTGGAACAGTGCGGGAAGGTCCGCCAGTTTCTGTGCGTAATAGGTCTGGCCTTCCAGGTCGATGACCGTGCTGCCGGACGCCGGGGTCAGTGGGTTGGGGAAGGGTTTGGTTTCCAGGCCCAGTTTGTCGACGTAATGGTAGAACGCGGTGGATGACACCGGAAAACGCATGCCGCCCAGCTCGGCGATCACCCCTTCGGCGCCGTTGAACGCCTGTGAGCGCAGGCGCCCGCCCATTTTCGATGCCTCGTAGACCACGGGCTTGAGCCCCAGCTTCATCAGCTCGTACGCCGCCACCAGGCCGGCGATCCCGGCACCGACAATCGCCACTTCCGTACCGTGGTTGTGGGCGGGAATGCTGCCCAGGCCCGCCGGGTGCTCGATCCAGTCGTCAAAGGCGAAAGGAAAGTCCGGCCCGAAAATGGTGATGGGCTTCTTACCGTCTGCTGGGTGGCGATTGTTCTTGTTCATGGCGGACCTTGATGGGCGACTCGACGCGGTGTTCGCGTCTGAGTATAGGAAAGATGCCAGCCATTCTAGGGAGGGTAGAACACGTTAATAAGACACAATATGTCGTCGTTTTGAGTGGTTATAAGTCATTTTGATGTGATTGTAAGACGTAGTGACGAAATGCATTCCTGTGGGAGCGAGCTTGCTCGCGATAGCGTCGGTTCAGTCAGCACTTTCATGGACTGACAGACCGCTATCGCGAGCAAGCTCCCACAGAAACTCTCCTTAACAATTGCTTGCGCGATCAACAGAAACAGATACCCGCCCAAACTCCTATGGTTATTCCCTTGAGGTTATATATCCTGGGTGGCATATTTGAATGAAATGGGACGTTGAATACACTGACGAATTTGAGATGTGGTGGAACCGTCTCTGTGAGTCAGAGCAAGACTCTGTACAGGCCTCGGTAATGCTGCTCGGCGACACCGGGCCGTATCTGGGCTTTCCTCACACCAGTGATATCAAGGGTTCGCGCCATGGCAACCTTCGTGAGTTACGAGTGCAACACGCGGGTAGGCCTTATCGTGTGCTCTATGCGTTTGATCCTCGCCGCTGCGCCGTCCTGCTGATCGGGGGGGGGGACAAAACCGGCCAGGGCCGTTGGTATCAGGAATATGTGCCTTTGGCCGAACGCCTCTATGACGAGCATTTGGAAGTATTGAAGAGAGAGGGCTTTGACAATGGCTAAGAAATTTTCCGACTTGATGGCGCGTCGGTCGCCTGACTCCCAGGCTCGTGTACAGGCTCTGTATCAGACGTTGCGTGCAGAAATGCCGTTGCACGAGTTGCGCCAGGCGCAGGAGTTGAGCCAGGAGGCCTTGGCCAAGGCACTGCATATCAACCAGGCGGCAGTCTCGAAAATGGAGCGTCGGACGGATATGTACATCAGCACGTTGCGAAATTACATCCGGGCCATGGGGGGAGAATTGGAGATTATCGCGACCTTTCCAGAGGGACAGGTCAGGATCGAAAATTTCTCCCATCCAACACCGTAACTGGCGATATTCCTGTGGGAGCGAGCTTGCTCGCGATAGCGCCGGTTCAGTCAGCACTTTCGTGGACTGACAGACCGCTATCGCGAGCAAGCTCGCTCCCACAAGGTAAGTCGCATGTATAAGCGCTAGACCGGTTGGCCCCGGTCGATCTTGCTGCTGAGGATGATCGAGGTGGTGGTCTTCTCCACACCGTCCACGCTGCCGATCTGGTCCAGCAACTGATCCAGTTGTTCCGGTGATTCCGTGCGCAACCAGGCGACGTAGTCGAACTCGCCGCTGACCGCGCACAGTTGCTGGACTTGGGCCATGGCGCTCAAGCGTCGCAGCACGTCCTTGCCGGAGCGCGGTTGGACCTTGATACCAACGTAAGCCTGCAAGCCGCCATCAATCACCCGTTGGCCCAGGCGCACGCCATATCCGGTAATGACTTTGGTCTTTTCCAGGCGCGCCAAGCGCGAAGTGACGGTCGTGCGGGCGATACCCAACTGCCGGGCCAGCATGGCGACGCTTTCCCGGGCATTGATTTGCAGGGCCGCGATCAGTTGGCGGTCGATTTCGTCGAGGATGGGAGGGCGGGTGTCAGGCAAGGTGGGCTCCGGCGTGGGCATCGGTGGCGAGCATGTTACAGGCTCTCGCGTTCGAAATAGCCAATGGCGGGTAAGGTCAGCGCTCGCCAGGCAGGGGCCAGGTGTACTTGCGAAGACCTGAGCCAGAAACCGTCCTGGCACACCAACTGTTCAGCGGGTGCTTGCAGCAAAAGGGTCAGAGGCAATGACTGTACCGAACCTGGGTCGTCATTGTCCTCCGCTTCCCAATCGCGTTCAAAACAGCGCACGCGCACCTGATCGTCGTCGAAACCTTCAAACAGGGGGCGGTGACCCAGCCACTGCGGGTGCACTCGCAACGTGTGCGCCTGGACATCCAGCAACAGCAATTGCCAGCCTCGATAGCTGCCACACAACTCGGTCACGTCGGTAGCCATACAGGTCAGGGCCAGATAACGACCATCCGCCGACCAGATCATCGAGGGGGCCAGGTCGGTCAACGCGCAGCCTGATGCTGTCAGCAGGTGGCCGCCAAGCCGAGGCGTCCGCGCCCGCATCCAACTGTCGGCATATTCCGTCTCGCTGCCGAACAACCAGGCGGCATCCTGTTGGTTGGGTGCGGGCTGGATGAAGTCGCCATCGGCGTTGGCGACTTGCGGGCGATCCACCAGACGCCAAGGTGTAACGCTGTGCAGGTGTGAATCGGTCACCTGCAGCTCCACGGTGTTGTAGAACAGCCGGGATTGCTCGTCGGGTTGAAAGAACGAAGAGTCGCTATCGCTCTGCGGCGCGGGGATATTGAAGCGTTGCAGCGCGCTGCTCTCCAGGTCTTGATCGAGACGGCCGGCCACCACCGCCAGGCTCAGCCGGCCTGCGCGGAAATCGAGCAGGCGAGCGACCCACATCGTGGGCCCCTGCAGCAGCTGTCGCTCCTTCAGATCGGCAACCACCCCGTGGGTCGCGACCGTCGTGGCACCGTCGAAGGACAGCAGGGCCAGGTAACGTCCGCAATCGGAGACCCGATGATCCAACAACCAGCGGCCAGGCAATTGCCAGTCGCCGATCTGACAGCGATAACCGCCCAGCCCGTCGGGATTATCGCCAAGCCAGGTCAACCGTGCGCGCACCCCGTCCTGCATCGGCTGCGTTTCGATGGATGAATCGCCGCGCTGGCCTTGGCTGTCCAGCGGCATCGCGATGGTCATGCGGGTCAACGCAAACTCGCCCTCCTGCACGCGACCTTGGGCATCGTGACCGACCTGGGTCTCGCTATCGCCGTGGATGCTGTCCAAGCGGTAGCCATAACGCCCGGAGCCCGGTCGCGGGTAGTCAAGGTACGAGCCGATCTGCACATGGCTTGCGTCGAGACCCAGCAACTCGTGCCAATAGAAGGACGGTTCTGCTTCGCTCTTCACCCAAGGCGTGGGCAGGGCGCGCCAGCCCAGGTCGAGCTGCCACAGCCAATACTGGTCGCCGTCTGCATGAGGGGTTTGTTCCTGGGCCAGACACACCAGGGCGCGTTGATCGCTGCTCCATACCAACGGCGCATCGGCCGCCATCAACAGGCCGGCCGGTTGCCCGTTGACGCTGATGGTATAGCGCGGTGAAACCAGCGGTTCCAGCGGCTGGGCCAGGTCGCGAAACGTCGCGGGCAAGGCAATGTCGCCCCGCAGGCAGTGCTGGCCGTCCGCAGAACGCCGCTCGAAGGACTGCTGAACCTGCTCCGGATGCCAATCGGAGTCCAGCCAGAGGTCGGCGAAGGGGACCAAGTGGGTAACGCTGGCCGTCTGGAACAGCTCATCCAGTCGGATTTCGCGAACGCTGTCGTCCACCAGTGGGCTATGGCGCCCGCTCAACACGCCGAGATCAAAAGCATCCAACTCCCAGAGTTCGCTGTCGGCACAGCGGTACACCTGGCGCTGTTGACGGTCGAGGACGACCAGCCCCCAGTTCTGCCGGGACGGTACGGTCGCCGCAAAATAGCGCCCGTCGCGGGAGAACAGTGACGAAGAGCCAAGGCCTTGCAGGAGCACGCCATCGGGGAACAGATAGTCGCAATAAGTGGGGCCGCCCATGGCGATTTCACTGTGGTTGAACACCCGGATCGGTTCGCCTTCAGGCGTCAGTTGCGGCTCGCTTCCACCCCAGGCACTGGCGCCTTTGCCGGAAACGGGCGCCAAACCCAGGCGCCGCTCCCAGGTGCTGACACACGCCAGCCCGACGCCGATGCTGGCGATGGCCGCCAGGATGCCCCACCACTCAGGCAAGGCCCGACCCACACTGAAACCCAGGCCGAACACGGCGCCGACGATCAACCTGCCACAGACTCGCCCGGCCGACAAAAAGCCGAATCGCGCGGCAAGCCCCATCAGCAGGCCGAAGAACAACACCGCCAACAAAGCCAATGGAGGCGGCAATATCGTGACGAAAAAAGCCGGCACCAGCAGGATGCCGAGTTGCCAGAACAGTTCAAGAAACAGTCGGGAGAGGCTGGGACTGGCGATGATGGTTATCTCATTGGGGGCTTTAAGGGGCAGGCTGGGCATGGGGAATCAGGTGCTGATTCATGGCTTGTATCCGCACGTGCTGTTTGTCTCGGGGCGCTAATGGACAACTGAATGCTGCACCACCGTTAGCTCGCTGACTTTATCCTTCAGGATCGCCGGTGTTCGAAATGCGCTCGTAACAGCTTTGTACTCAAGTCTTCCCAATGCTCGACAAATGCTGCGCGTGCAATCTCGAAGTCTCTACTGCGCAGGCACTCTATCAAGTGTTCATGATCGGAGACGATCTGCTTGGGATCTTCATAGCAGGGTTGTTGCAGCACCAGCAGCAGCTCAATCTCGCTCTCCAGCATTGCATAACTTCGTTGCAATCGCGGGCTGCCACTGGCGCGGATAATGGCCCGATGAAAGTCACCATCGGCGATGACAATTTCCGAACGCGGCGCATCGGCAGGGGTAACACGCAGTTTTTCCACGGCGCTCAGTGCATCCGGTGGAATAACGCCGCTCAGAATAATCATCCGTACCGCTTCAGTTTCCAGTACCCCTCGCAACCTGGCGATATCCACGATTTCGTTCGGTCCGAACTCGGGTATGCAAAACCCGCGATGAGGCACCTTCAGCAGCAAGCCGAATGAAACCAGCAGTTGGGCTGCGCTGCGGAATGTGTTGCGCGCGACGTCGTACTCCTCCGCCATTTTTACGTCCCGCAGAAACTCACCGGGCTCGAAGTCACCGTTCAGGATCCTGGCTTTGAGCTTCGCAGCCAGCACCTCGACCGCCGAGAGCTTGGCTGGCTGCGTTTCAATGTTCGCGCTGGAAATCATCATCTTTACATGACCAGGGTAGGGAGCTCGGCTGGGGGCGATTCTATATGTCTGGGCTGTATCGCACCAGAGGCGAACCTATGTATCCATTAAATTGTTCAACAATTATCTGTTTCCTGAAAAATAAGAGAATATTTTTTATCATTAAAATCAATGTATTGGCGGTCATTTTCAGATGAATCAGCCATTGTCACGTATTTTTTTCTTTCAATTCTAAAAATTGTAGCACAATATTTGGCGATCAAAGACGTACGGTGATGGCTTGTCCAAGGCCCGGAGTTCAACGATGCGAGTGATTCGGAAAGACGGGTTCAGTGAGGGGCTTGCGGCGCTACAGGGAGATCTGGCAGCCCCTTTCTCCCCTGTTTCGGTCGAGGAAGGCGGGCGGATTCTGCGAGACCGCTTTGGGGTCGAGGCTGATCTGACGCGATTCGCGACGGAAAAAGACGATACGTTTCGATGCGACAGTTCGGACGGGCAGTCTTACGTTCTTAAAATTGCCAACCCCCAGGAAGCACCGCTGGAACTCTCGCTGCAAATTGAAGTGATGCGACACATTGAGCTCAAGGCGCCGCAGCTGCCGATTCCCAGGGTTTATCAATCTCTGGACGGGGAGTACCTGGCTCGAATTGAAACGAGTCATGGCGAGACAAGGCAGGTGAGGTTAATGAGCTTCCTGCCCGGCACGCCTTTGGATAAAACCAGTGTGGACTTGCGGGGGCGCGAGCGTATCGGCGAATTACTTGCCCGCCTCAGGCTTGCCACTGCCGACTTCTCTCACCCGGGAGAGTCTCGGAAGGTGTGTTGGGATGTGCAAAACCTGAGGACGCTGGAGCCTTTGCTGAAGTGTGTACCTGAGCCGATGCGCCGACAGCAATTGGAAAGGGCCCTCGAACGATTTGCTGATGTTGAAGGCTTGATTGCGGGCTGTCGAAAACAAGTACTGCACAACGACTTCAATACTTCAAACATCGTCGTTGATGCGCACAATCCGCAAGTTGTCAGCGGAGTGATCGACTTCGGCGATGCGGTCAAGACAGCCATTGCCATTGATGTATCCACGGCAATGATGAACCAGTTAGGGGCGGGGGGAGGGGGTAGCGAAGTTGATATTTTCGCCCCGGCAAAAGATGTTCTAAGAGGGTATTTGCGTGTTGCCGACCTAACCCCTGAGGAACTGTCCCTTATCCCGCACCTTACCATGGCGCGGCTGATCACCAGAGCCTTGATAACTACCTGGCGATCGCAGCTTTTCCCGCAAAACAGTGCGTATATCTTGAGGAATGCCGCGCCGGGGTGGGGCCAGCTTGGCTGGATGCTTAACCGATCTACGTCACAAATGTCCGAACTTCTGATGTCCTTCGCTGATTGATTCATCCTTGTTAGAGGGGATTTAAATGAGCCATTTAAAAATCGAGGCTGTCCGCGGTGATATGCCTAACGGATTCAATCCTGCCAATACCGATCATCTGGACGCCGCGGCGCGCGAGCATATTCAGCGCCGAGCCAATCTTTTAGGACCCGCTTATCGGTTGTTCTATAACGAGCCGGTGGGTGTTGCTCGCGCCAAAGGTGCATACCTGTACGACAAGGACGGCAATGAGTATCTGGACGCCTACAACAATGTCGTGTCAGTCGGGCACTGCCATCCCCGTGTCGTCGCTGCGATAACTGAGCAGTTGAGTACCCTGTGCAGCCATACAAGGTACATGCAGGATGGGATTCTTGATTATGCGGAGCAGCTGCGTGCCACCGCAGACGGTGAGATGGGGGCTGACGGTCATTTGATGTTCACCTGCAGCGGTTCGGAAGCCAACGACCTGGCCATTCGCATCGCGCGCCATCACACCGGGAATACCGGCGTCATCGTCACGGCCGAGGCTTACCACGGAAACTCTGCAACCGTGGCCGCTTTTTCACCCTCGCTAGGCGCCAATGCCAAGCTTGATCCATTTGTTCGTCGGGTACCCGCTCCGGATTCTTATCGCATTCCGCGTGAAGCACTGGGCCGGTACATGGCGGACCAAGTCTCTGCGCAGATTCGGGATATCCAGCGCCATGGCGGTGGAATAGCGGCGTTCATTGCTGACTGCCTGTTTTCGTCGGATGGCCTGTTCTGTGATCCGGTGGACGTATTCGGCCCCATTGCCGAGGTGGTGCGCAAAGCCGGGGGGCTGTTTATTGCCGATGAGGTTCAGTCAGGATTTGGGCGAAGCGGAACACATTTTTGGGGGCACCAGCGTCATGGTGTCGTGCCGGACATCATCACAATGGGTAAACCCATGGGCAACGGCTACCCCGTGGCAGGGTTGATGGTGCGCCCGGAAGTGGTCGCAGGTTTTGGGCGTGATATGCGTTATTTCAATACCTTTGGCGGCAATAGCGTCTCGATTGCGGCTGCCCAGGCCACCCTCGACGTTATTCGAGAAGAGCAACTCATGGCCAACGCCAACCGTGTGGGTGGCCTGATCATGGCAGGCCTTAAAGACTTGGCCGCGCGGTATGAGCAGATTGGTGATGTTCGAGGCACGGGCATGTACTTTGGCGTCGAGTTGGTCACCGACAGGGGCAGCAAAGCACCCGACATGAAAACCGCTCTGCAGCTGGTTAACCACTTACGTGAAAAGCGTGTGCTTATTTCCGCCACGGGACCTGATGCGAGCATTCTGAAAATTCGCCCGCCCTTGATATGGACTGAAAGGGAAGCTGGCCGGCTCCTTGATTCATTGGAAAGTGCTTTTTCCGAGTTGTAGAGCACCTGCCAGTTTCATCGGCAACGTTTGCCGAGGCTGATCTGTTAAACGGTGATTCGTACCCAGTAGCCCGACCATTTAGGACCGCATTCATGAGCATTCTTCGCCCCAAGTACATTACCTTCGACTGCTACGGCACGTTGACTAATTTCAGAACAGCAGCCCTGACGCGTGAGCTCTTCGCCGATCGCGTCACCGCCGGGCAGATGGATCAATTCATCAAGGATTACGCGGCCTATCGTCTTGACCAGGTGATGGGGGATTGGCGTCCTTATGATGAGGTGCTCAAGACCGCCCTGGCGCGGACTTGCAAGCGTTGGGGCATCGAGTACCGGGGCGAAGGCCAGCTGTACTACGACGCGGTGCCGAGCTGGGGGCCGCACCCTGATGTGCCGGATGGCCTGGCGAAAATCGCCGGTAAGATTCCATTGGTGATTTTCTCCAATGCCATGGACGAGCAAATCATGTCCAACGTCGACAAGCTCGGGGCGCCTTTCCATAAAGTCTTCACCGCCCAGCAGGCCCAAGCCTATAAGCCGCGCCTGGCCGCCTTCGAGTTCATGCTCGATAACCTCGGTTGCGGGCCGGAGGATGTTCTGCACGTGTCCTCGAGTTTCCGTTATGACCTGATGTCGGCCCACGACATGAAGATCAAGCACAAGGCCTTCGTTGCCCGTGGGCATGAGCAGCCGGCGAATGCCGCCTTTGGCTACCACCAGATCCCGGACATCGGCGGGCTGGCGGGGTTGGTCGGGTTGTAGTCTCAGGCGATTCTCTCAAGAACTGGCAGAGGAGGCCGCCCGGCGTAGGGTGCGCATCTATGAGAATGCGCCCGTGCTTGGCCTCGCGCGCCAGGTGGGCACGGTGCACCAGGTGAAGACGCCACTTGGTAAAGTGCGGGCCAGGCAGGTGTTGTTGGCGACCGGCACGTGCGCCGTGGGACCATTGGGATGGTTTCGTCGGCGCATCGTGCCCGGGGCTTTTATCGTCGTCACAGAGCCCTTGTCCGTTGAGATGCTTGATCGCCTGGTGCCGCGTCGGCGCATGAACACCGATACGAAAAATTTCGTTAATTACTTTCGAGTCACCCCTGACAATCGTTTGGTGTTCGGCGGTCGTGCGCGGTTCGCGACATCGAACCCCGCTTCCGACATGAAAAGCGGTGTCATCCTGCAGAAATCGCTGATCGACATCTTCCCTGAGTTGAGCTGTACGCGTATCGATTACTGCTGGGGCGGCATGGTTGATATGACTCGCGACCGTCTACCCCGTGCAGGTGAGCACGACGGGCTGTTCTACTCTATGGGTTACAGCGGCCACGGCACCCATATGTCGACCTAAATGGGCGCGATTATGGCCGAGGTGCTCAATGGCCGCGCCGACCTGAACCCGTGGCGGGATTTCACCTGGCCGGCTATCCCTGGGCATTTTGGAAACCCATGGTTTCTTCCGTTGGTAGGCGCCTATTACCGGTTCCAGGACCTGATACGTTAATCCGCCGTGCCGGGCCTGGTGTGTACCTTTGGACCATAGGACTGTATCTGCGATGGACCAGCCAGAAACGAAAAAGCCGCGCAATGCGCGGCTTTTTGTATGGTGGGCCCACACGGACTCGAACCGTGGACCAAAGGATTATGAGTCCTCTGCTCTAACCAACTGAGCTATAGGCCCTCAGTAGGTCGCGGATTATAGCGACGGTTTCTCGGCTGTGCTATCCGAAAAATCCGATACGCTCACACGAAGAAACGTTGCGGCAAACTCGTCGGCGCACAGGGGCAGGCTGACGATGTAGCCCTGGATCTGTTCGCAACCTTCTTCGGCCAGGAATTGCTGCTGGGCCAGGGTTTCGACGCCCTCGGCGATGATGGTGAATTGCATGCTACGGCCCAGCGCGATGATTGCCCGCACGATGGCCGCGTCGTGCGGGTCGTCGGGCAGGCCGCGGACGAAGGACTGGTCGATCTTGAGGATGTCCAGCGGCAGGCGCTTGAGGTAGCTCAGGGAGGAATAGCCCGTGCCGAAGTCGTCGATGGCCAGTTGCACACCGAGGTTCTTCAACTGGTGCAGCACCGTCAGGGCCTCTTCGGCCTGGCTCATGATGAAGTTCTCGGTAATTTCCAGTTGCAATAAGTCGGGCCGGAGCTGGTGTTCGCGCAGCAGTTGTTCGATACGCCCCAGCAGGTTGGGCTGGCGCAGTTGGGCGCCGGCCAGGTTGACCGAGAGGGAGCCGAGGCTTTCGTAGGTGCTGTTCCATTCGCACAGTTGCCGGCAGGCGCGTTCCAGTACCCAGTCGCCAATTTGCAGGATCATGCCGTTTTCTTCCGCCAACGGGATGAAGTGTTCGGGGGGAACGTCGCCAAATGTCGGGTGATACCAGCGGATCAGCGCCTCGGCCCCCACCAGGCGATTGTCGGCGAGGCTGATTTTCGGTTGGAAGGACAGTGACAGCTCGTTGCGTTCAATCGCTCGGCGCAGTTCGTGTTCCAGGGCCACGCGCTCGCTCGCCTGGGCGGTGAGGTCGCGGGTGTAGCTTTCCACCCGGTTACGCCCCTTGGCCTTGGAGCGGTACATCGCCGCGTCGGCATTCTTGACCAGCGTGGCGACGTCGCAGCCGTCCTGGGGGTAGAGGCTGGTGCCGATGCTGGCGCTGATGAAAAACTCGTGCTCGCCGGCCTGGAAGGGGGCGGTAAAGCAGTTCAACAGTTTTTGGGCGATGTGCTCGGCATCGCTGGGCTGTTGCAGGCCTGGCAGCAGGATAATGAATTCGTCGCCGCCCAGGCGCGCCACGGTGTCGATGTCGCGCAACTGCTCGCGCAAGCGCACGGCAATGCCCTTGAGCAGCAGGTCGCCGACCGGGTGCCCGAGGCTGTCATTGATGTGCTTGAAGCGGTCCAGGTCCAGGAACAGCACGGCACCCTGGCCGCCGTTTTCCTGCTGGCCGTTGAGCGCCGCCAGCAAGCGGCTTTCGAACAGCGTGCGATTGGGCAGGCCCGTCAGTGGGTCGTGGTGAGCCTGGTAGTCGAGCCGGGCCTGGGCGTGCTTGAGGCTGGAGATATCGGCGAAGACCGCGACGAAATGGGTGATCTGTCGGCCCCGATTGCGCACTGCGCTGATGGTCAGCCAACTGGGGTACAGCTCGCCGTTCTTGCGTCGGTTGGAGATCTCTCCCTGCCAGTGTCCCTCGGCCGTCAACTGGTGCCACATCGCGGCGTAAAACGCGCTGTCATGCAGGCCGGAAGCCAACAACCGAGGCGTATGGCCCAAGGCTTCGGTTTCGCTATAGCCGGTGATTTCGGTGAAGGCCCGGTTCACGGCGCTGATGTGCTGTTGCGTGTCGGTGATCAGTACGCCTTCGGCAGTGCTTTCGAACACGGTGGCGGCCTGTTGTAGTTTTTCCTGCATCAGGTGGCGTTCGGTGATGTCCCGGGCGATGGTCAGCATGCAGTCTTCGTTGCCGATGGGCAGGGGGCGGCTGGACACTTCGCAGAGCCGGATCTGCCCGTCGTTGCGGCGGATATGGCAGCTGAAATCCCTGACGAAGCCGTCCCGCTTCAGCAGGTCAAGCATCTGCTTGCGCTCGTTGAGATTGACCCAGATACCCAGGTCCAGAGTGGAGCGGTCTACCGACAGGGCGCTGTTGAAACCGGTAATGCGGCTGAACCCTTCGTTGACCTCGATCAGCAGGCCATCGCTTTGCCGGGACAGCAGCAGTCCATCGGGCGAGGCGTGGAACGCCTTGGCGAACTTCTCTTCGGATGTCTGCAATTGCTGCTGGGTTTCCTTGAGCTGGCTGATGTCCCGCACCACCACGACCAGGGCTGGCGTCGTATCGAGGTCGAAGGGTTCAGCGGAGATCAGCCCGGTGAATACCTGGCCGTTGCTGCGGCGAAAGGGCATTTCCAGATTGCGAATGCTGCCGGCCTGTAAACGCTGCAACAAGCTCGGCCCCACGCCCTGGATGCCCCAGATGTTCAGTTCGGTTGCGTTGCGCCCCACCACTTCTGCGGCGCTCAGGCCGATCTGCTCTTCGAAGGCCTTGTTGACCTCCAGCAGGCAACCGTCCAACAGCCGTGCTATCACCAGGATGTCCGGGCACTGGCGGAACACCGAGGCAAATTTCTGCTCCGAAAGACGCAGCGCTTCCTCGG
The DNA here is from genome assembly GCF_014851795.1 of Pseudomonas sp. Pdm06. Taxonomy (NCBI): domain Bacteria; kingdom Pseudomonadati; phylum Pseudomonadota; class Gammaproteobacteria; order Pseudomonadales; family Pseudomonadaceae; genus Pseudomonas; species Pseudomonas sp. Pdm06. The sequence goes on along the minus strand of NZ_JACVAH010000025.1, from coordinate 56,421 downwards.
TGCGCTTGGCTTCGCTGATATCGATCATCAATCCGCGCATCAGCGGCTCGTGCCCGTGTTCGATCAGGCTGACAATGTCGCGCACCCACAGGCAGCGACCATCGGCCGTGATAACCCGGTAATCGATGCAGTGATCGCGACCCGCCAGCACTTCATGGTCGCAATAGGTCTGGGCGCGGGTCAGGTCGGCCGGATGAATGATGTTGCGCCAGAAGCCCGGGACCAGCCAATGGGAGAGGGGATAGCCCAACAGGTCTTCGGCGTGAGGCGACACGTAGCTGTAGGTGAAATCGCTGACCCTTGCCTCCCAGGCAATGGCCGACAGGCTCTCCACCAGCCCACGGTAATGGTATTCGCTGCTGCGCAGCTCCTGCTCAAGCTCAACCCGGCGGGCGATTTCCGAGCTGAGCCGGCGATTGATGCGAATCACCACCGCCAGTATGCCGACCAGGAGCAGCAGCGCAGGCAGGCCGTAAAACAGTAAATCTGACCAGAGCTGGCCATAGTCGTGCACATTGCCGATCCACTTCTGCTGGATCTCGGCGACCTCGGCCGGACTCATGTCTGCCAGGACTTTGTCCAGGATGCCCACCAATACCTTGTTGTCTCGAGGGACGGCCATTGCCAATTGATAGCGATAAGGCGTTTCCCCACTGACATAAAGGCCTTCGAGCTTGAGTTGGCGCAGGCTCCAGACACTGGAAGCCAGATCGCCCACCACCGCGTCTACTTCATCGGTCGCCAGTGCTTGCAGGGCTGAACTGACGTTGGGCAGCGCCACCAGGTTAAGGTCGGGATGATGGTTGCGCAGCAATTCATGAGGCGCGTAGTTCTCCACCACGGCGATTTTCAGCCCATACAGCTCCTTGAGGCTGTGAGGCTGGGCGCCACCGCGATGGGCCAGGATGACAATGGGGAAATCCAGGTAGGGGCGGGTAAATGCCAGGTAATTCTGGCGCTCCGGAGTGGACATGATGCCAGGCAATAGGTCGATCTTGCCCTGTCCGACCTGCTCCAGTACGGCAGTCCAGCTGGCCGGCTCGACGGGCGTGAGCCTGACGGCCAACCGTTCACGGATGATCTCGATGTAGTCGGCGGCCAGGCCCTGATAGCGGCCTTGATCGTCGCGAAACTCAAACGGCGGCCATGAAGCGTCTACACCCAGGCGCAGGTCGGGGTGGTCCTTGAGCCAGCGGAGCTCCTCATCGGTGAGCGTCAACGCGCCAGCTGTTGCGGTCCAGGTGATCAATGACAGCAAAAGCGCGGCCGTCAGTCTGGGCATCACTGTCTCGTCATGGCTTGGGGAGGATGTTTCGAGTGTAGACGGGCAACAGGGGGGTGAGGAGCGTAACGAAGGGGATTTTATCTGCGCATAACAAAACCCCCGGCAGGGCCGGGGGTTTTGAAGGTCACTCGTCGAGGAAGGAGCGCAGATGCTCGCTTCGCGTCGGGTGGCGCAGTTTGCGCAACGCCTTGGCTTCGATCTGACGAATCCGCTCGCGGGTTACATCGAACTGCTTACCGACTTCCTCAAGGGTGTGGTCGGTATTCATGTCGATGCCGAAGCGCATGCGCAGTACCTTGGCTTCACGGGCAGTGAGGCCGGAGAGTACTTCGCGAGTCGCTTCCTTGAGACTCTCGACAGTGGCGACATCGATCGGAGACTGCATGGTGGAGTCTTCGATGAAGTCCCCCAGATGGGAGTCTTCGTCATCGCCGATCGGGGTTTCCATGGAGATCGGCTCTTTGGCGATCTTCAATACCTTGCGGATCTTGTCCTCAGGCATTTCCATGCGTTCGCCCAGCTCTTCCGGCGTCGGTTCGCGACCCATTTCCTGCAGCATCTGCCGGGAAATGCGGTTGAGCTTGTTGATCGTCTCGATCATGTGCACCGGGATACGGATGGTGCGGGCCTGGTCGGCGATCGAGCGAGTGATCGCCTGACGGATCCACCAGGTGGCATAAGTCGAGAACTTGTAGCCGCGACGGTATTCGAACTTGTCCACCGCCTTCATCAGGCCGATGTTGCCTTCCTGGATCAGGTCGAGGAATTGCAGGCCGCGGTTGGTGTACTTCTTGGCGATGGAGATCACCAGACGCAAGTTCGCTTCGACCATCTCTTTCTTCGCGCGACGGGCCTTGGCCTCGCCGATCGACATGCGACGGTTGATGTCCTTGATCTCGGCGATGCTCAGGCCGGTCTCGGCCTCCAGCGCACTGAGCTTCTGCTGGCAACGAATGATGTCTGGCTGCAGGCGGGCAATGGCTTCAGCGTATTTGCTCTTGCCCTTGGCCAGTGCATCGGTCCAGCTTTCGTCGACTTCGTTGCCCGGGAACTGGCGCAGGAAATCAGCGCGTGGCATGCGGGCATCACGCACGCAAAGCTGCATGATCGCGCGCTCTTGCTGACGCAAGCGATCCAGGGCACTGCGAACACGCTCGACCAGGCCTTCGAATTGCTTAGGCACCAGTTTGATCGGCATGAACAACTCGGCCAGCGCCAACAGCTCGGCAATCGCCTGCTTGTTGTTGCGGCCGTGCTTCTTCAGCGCCTTGCGGGTGATTTCCATCTGGTCGGCCACGGCGCCGAAACGCTGTGCGGCGATGACCGGATCCGGACCGCTTTCGGCTTCTTCCTCGTCGTCGCTCGCTTCGGCGTCGTCGTCATCGGTGTCGTCGTCGGCCTTGACGGCTTTCGCATCGATCGGCGGCGGCACTTCGGCGGCAGGCGGCGCAATGCCGTCGTCCGGGTCGATATAGCCGCTCAGGACGTCGGACAGGCGGCCACCTTCGGTGGTGACGCGGGTGTACTCGGAGAGAATATGGTCAACCGTGCCAGGGAAGTGCGCAATTGCGCCCATCACTTCACGGATGCCTTCTTCAATACGCTTGGCGATTTCGATTTCGCCTTCACGTGTGAGGAGCTCTACCGTACCCATTTCACGCATGTACATGCGCACGGGGTCCGTGGTGCGACCAATGTCGGTCTCGACCGCTGCCAACGCTGCGGCCGCTTCTTCAGCGGCCGCCTCGTCGGTATCGGCGTCGGCCAGCATAAGGGCATCCTTATCTGGAGCAACCTCGAATACGTTGATCCCCATGTCGTTGATCATGCGGATGATGTCTTCCACCTGTTCCGGATCTGAAATATCCTCCGGCAGGTGGTCGTTGACCTCCGCGTAAGTCAGGTAGCCCTGCTCACGACCCAATAGGATCAACTCTTTGATACGAGACTGCTGTTGCGCTTTTCCGGACATAACACCCTATCCACTGAAGGTCTTGGCGGGCAAAAAACAAGCCGAGGATTATACCTGAGCTGTGACCTCACGCGCCAGTTGAGGTCGGGTTTGATGCGCAAACATTGCGGCTGAGTAAGTCGCGCAATTGGTTTTTCTCTTCGCTGGTCAACTCGCTCTGGCGAGCTTTTCGCAGAAGTTGTTCCAGGTTTCGCTCGCGTTGGCGGGCGGACAAGCTAGTAATGGTGTCGAAAAACTGTTGTTCAAGGTTGTCTCCATCAATCAGCCATTCCTTCTCGGCCAAGGCCTTCAAGAGGCGTCCCTGCTCGGTACCGTGCCACCGTGCGATCAACTGGAAAGAGTTTAGCTTGGGGTTCTTCTGCACGGCTTCAAGGAGGGCGACCAGCAATTGCGTATTGCTGTGGTCCTCGGCGGCGAAATGCCCTGCGTCCTCTACTTTCTCCGCCAGTTGCGGGTGATGCAGCAAGGTGCGCAAGGCGGCCAGTGTTGGGGGTTCGACGGCGGCCGGCACGCGCGGGGCACGTGGCTGGTCGCGATCGCCGCGCTTGCCGTTCTTGTCCCAGGGTTTCTTGTCCCATTTCTTGCCGCCGCTGCCGGGTTTTTTCGGCGTCCATTCCTGCTGGGGGGCGTAATCCTGCTGGGGTTGATGATAGTCGGCGAAATCCGGCATCGCGTCGTAATCGATGCCCGGGTCATACGCCGGCGGCGCCTCCTGGGGGGCGCTGTGCACCAGTTGATTGACCGCTTCGCTGTTGAGGCCGGTGATCTCGGTCAGGCGCTGGCGCATGAGCGTGCGCAGATTGGCGCCGGGCACCTTGTCGATCAGCGGCGCCGCGAGGGTGGCCATGTGGGCCTTGCCTTCGAGGGAGCGTGGATCGGCCTCTTCGGTCAGCTGCTGGAAAAAATAGTCGGCCAACGGTTGTGCGTGCTGGTTGATCCGCGCACGGAACGCGTCGGTGCCTTCGGAGCGCACCAGGGTGTCCGGGTCCTCGCCCTCGGGCAGGAACAGGAAGCGTGCCCGCCGGCCGTCCTGCAGGCACGGCAAGGTAGCCTCCAGCGCGCGCCAGGCGGCGTTGCGACCGGCCTGGTCGCCGTCGAAGCAGAACAGCACGTTGGGCACGACGCGAAACAGGCGCTTCATGTGTTCTTCGCTGGTGGCCGTGCCCAGGGTCGCGACGGCATTGCGCAGGCCTTGCTGGGCCAGGGCTATCACGTCCATGTAGCCCTCGACGACGATGATTTCGTCGAGGTTGCGGTTGTTCTTGCGCGCTTCGTACAGGCCGTAGAGTTCCTGGCCCTTATGGAACACTGGGGTTTCCGGGGAGTTCAGGTACTTCGGCTTGTCATCGCCCAGCACCCGGCCGCCAAAGGCGATGATCCGCCCGCGCGTGTCGCGGATCGGAAACATGACCCTGTCGCGAAAGCGGTCGTAGCGCTTGCCGGTTTCGGCGTTTTCGATCAGCAGGCCCGCGTCGATCATGGCGCGCTGCTGCAGCGTGTCGCTGCTTAGATGCTTGTACAGGTTGTCCCAGCCGGGCGGGGCGAAGCCGAGGCCGAAGTCCCGGGCGATTTCGCCAGTCAGGCCGCGGCCCTTGAGGTAATCCACCGCGGCCTTGCGCGCCGGGTGGCTCTTGAGGGCCTGGCGATAGAAATCGGCCGCCGCCGTCAGCAGTGGGTAGAGCGGTGAATCGGTCGGTTGGCGCGGCTTGTGCGGTCGACCGCTTTCTTCGCGGGGGATTTCCATGCCGGCGGCTTTGGCCAGTTCTTCGACGGCCTGGGGGAAGTCCAGGTTGTCGTGGTCCATGATGAAGCCGAGGGCATTGCCGCCCGCGCCGCAACCGAAGCAATAGTAGAACTGCTTGTCGGGGCTGACGCTGAAAGAGGGCGTTTTCTCTTTGTGAAACGGGCAGCAGGCCGTGTAGTTCTTGCCTGCTTTCTTCATTTGCAGGCGAGAGCTGACCACGTCGACGATGTCGGTGCGGTTCAGGAGGTCGTCAATAAAGCTCTGGGGAATCAGCCCGGCCATGGCGTTCTCATCATCACTGCGAAATATGGACCCGAAATCGGCAGGCGTAACCGGGTCTGGGTTTGAGGCACGCTGAATCGGTGGCTCGACCGGGTCGTCTGCATCATCGCTGTCGGGAAGTGTATCTGCCGATAATCCACTGACGTTAACAACTATCAGTATTCGACTGTTTGAATGTGTTGCGCTGAGTCCGGTAACGGCCGGTCAGGCCTCGGATAGCTCATGAAGCGGGCACGCAGGCAGGTGCCTTGGGCTGATCGTCGTTAGAGGAATCAGGGTGTGCTCGTCGGTAGCCTTGGAAGGCTCGTCAGGAAAGACGTGCACCGCTGGCAAAAGAGCCAGGTCTGACGCGGTGAAGCGGGTTGTCTTGGTCGCGTCTGCGGCTTTGACGGTGAAGCATCAAGCATTATTCCGCAAATGCCATAAGCCCGGCTTGAAGGCCGGGCTTGGCAGAAGCTTGCTACGGACGTCTGTGTATTAGTACAGACGTACGGCGCGGCGCTGTTCGCGCTGAACTTTCTTGGCGTGACGCTTAACAGCGGCTGCTGCCTTGCGCTTACGCTCAGAAGTCGGCTTCTCGTAGAATTCGCGGCTACGAACTTCAGCCAGAACACCGGCTTTTTCGCAGGAGCGCTTGAAACGACGCAGAGCTACGTCGAAGGGTTCGTTCTCTTTTACTTTGACGGCTGGCATCCAGAGCTACCTTCATTCATTACCGGGGTCAACATCCTCGCGGCAAAAGAGCACTTGAAGACGTCGGTTTTTAAGGGTTGCGGATGTTAACCCCTCAACGCTCGGAATGCAAAGCCTCTGATCGAAAACCGCTGGTCGGGGCACAACGCGACGACTATTATGCGCGCCTTCGAATTCAGCCTCTACAAGGCGCAAACCCATGCTAGTACTGGGATTAGAAACCTCCTGCGATGAAACCGGTGTCGCACTTTACGACAGTGAGCGCGGCCTGCTGGCCGATGCGCTGTTCAGCCAGATCGACCTGCACCGCGCCTACGGCGGGGTGGTGCCCGAACTTGCCTCCCGCGATCACGTCAAGCGCATGCTGCCCTTGATCCGCCAGGTCCTGGCCGAAGCCGGCTGCATGCCGACCGAGATCGACGGCATCGCCTACACCGCCGGCCCGGGCCTGGTGGGCGCGTTGCTGGTCGGTGCTTCCTGTGCCCAGGCGCTGGCCTTTGCCTGGGATATTCCGGCCCTGGGCGTGCATCACATGGAAGGCCACTTGCTGGCGCCGATGCTGGAGGCGCAACCGCCACAATTCCCGTTCGTCGCTTTGTTGGTATCGGGTGGCCATACACAGCTCATCCGGGTCGATGGCATCGGCCAATACGAGCTGCTCGGCGAAACCCTCGACGATGCCGCCGGCGAAGCATTCGACAAAACGGCGAAAATGATGGGGCTCAATTATCCCGGTGGGCCGGAAATTTCCCGGCTTGCGACGCAAGGGGTCGATGGGCGCTTCGTGTTCCCGCGACCGATGTGCGACCGCCCCGGCCTGGATTTCAGTTTCAGCGGGCTGAAGACTTTCGCCCTGAACACCTGGCAGCAGTGCGTCAGCGCCGGGGACGACAGTGAGCAAGCCCGTTGCGACATCTCGCTGGCGTTCCAGCAGGCTGTGGTGGAGACTTTGACCATCAAGTGCAAGCGTGCCCTGAAGCAGGCCGGCCTCAAGCGCCTGGTGATCGCCGGGGGGGTGAGTGCGAACAAGGCCTTGCGCACATCGCTGGAGAAAATGCTCGGTGACATGAAGGGCGACGTTTACTACGCCCGGCCGGAGTTCTGCACAGATAACGGCGCGATGATTGCTTTTGCCGGCTGCCAGCGTTTGCAGGCCGGTCAGCAGGAAAGCCTGGCAATCAGCGTGCAGGCGCGCTGGCCCATGGAGCAGTTGGCACCCCTGTGAAACGGCATTTAAAAATGCCGTTCGCGCCCGGCGAACAGGTCGCGTAGATTGCCCCGGTGGCGCCAGACGATCAGTGCAACCAGCACGGTCATTGGCAGCAAGGCCGCCGGCTCCTGCCAGGCCAGCAATGGCAGGGTCAGCGGTGTGGCGATCAGTGCGGCCAAGGAACTGGTGCGGGTCAGGTAGAACGTCAGCAGCCAGGCACAGACAGCCAGCAGGGCGGCGGGCGGGTACAGGCCCAGCAGCATACCAGCGGCGGTGGCGACACCCTTGCCGCCACGGAAGCGGAAGTACAGCGGGAACAAGTGGCCGATGACGGCGCAGACGCCGATCCAGGCCTGTTGCTGCAGCGAGAGCCCTGCAAGGCTGGCGATCAATACCGGGACAAGGCCTTTGCAGAGGTCGCCCAGCAGGGTCAGGATGGCGAGTTTGCGTCCGGCCAGGCGCAGCATGTTGGTGGCGCCGGCATTGCCTGAGCCACTCATTCGCGGATCCGGGCGACCGGTCAGGCGGCTGAGCAAAATGGCGAAGGACAGCGAGCCGAGCAGGTAGGCGAGAATCGCCAGTAACCAAAACATGCTAACTATTCCGGGCGAGGACGCCCTGATTCTAACGGGGCATCGCGCCCTTGTCGTGCTGCGGAGAAGAGTGCTTGGACAGAGTGTTTATCGAGGGCCTGGAAGTCGACACGGTAATCGGTGCCTACGACTGGGAGCGAGGTATCCGACAGTGCCTGCGGCTTGACCTGAGCTTCGCCTGGGACAACCGCCCGGCCGCCGCGGGCGACGACCTGACCCTGGCACTCGACTATGCCAGCGTGTCGTCGCGCATCCAGGCGTTTGCCGAGCAGGCGCATTTCCAGTTGGTCGAGACCTTCGCCGAACGACTGGCCCAGGAGCTGATGGGCGAGTTCAAGATCACCTGGTTGCGTCTGAAAGTGACCAAGCCCGGCGCCGTACCGGCGGCCAGCGGCGTTGGCGTGGAGATCGAGCGCGGATGTCGCTGACTCAGGTTTTTCTCGGGCTCGGCAGCAATATCGAGCGCGAAACCCATTTGTGCGCCGGTCTTGAGGCCTTGGCCGGTTTCCTCGTGGACATGCGCTGTTCGGCCGTGTTCGAGAGCCAGCCAGTGGGGATCAAGAGCGGGCCGTTCTTCAATTTTGTCGTCTCGGCCTTCACGGACCTGCCGCTGATGGAGTTGGATCGTCGCCTCAAGTTCATCGAGGCGGACAACGGTCGTTATGCGCCAGACCGCAAGGGCCTGCCACTGGATATCGACGTGTTGTTGTATGGCGAACAGGTCGGCAACTTCGATGGGCTGATCCTGCCGCGTGCGGAAATCCTCAAGAACGCCTTCGTTCTGTGGCCTTTGTCGCTGATCGCCCCGGATCGGATTCATCCGGGCGTGGGCAAAAGCTTCGCCACGTTGTGGGACGAGTCGCAGATCGACCAGGTGCTGGCGCCGGTGGCTTTCGAGTGGCGCGGTCAGCAGCTTACGCCGTCCAGCCTGTTGTGAGGCGCCTGCCGCCATCGCGAGCAAGCTCGCTCCCACATTAGAATTTCAGTGGACACCTATCTTGTGTTCAACCGAAATCCACTGTGGGAGCGAGCCTGCTCGCGATGACGGCGTTACATCCAGCCGAAATGCGAACTGACCCGAAAACGCCCGTCAGTTCGCCGCTTCCTTGTAGCTTTTTAACGCCTTGAGGCGCTCGCGCTTGATCGCCTCACCCAGCTCCGGCCCCTTGAAGCCTTTCTCCAGCAAAGGCTGCACCGCCACTGCGCGGGCCGCTGCCGCGGCGCCCCGCAGATAATCAGCCTGTGGATAACTTCGCTGCTCAAGCCCCTTGCGCCCGCGCGCGTCCATTTCGCAGGCCGCAATGAATTCCTCGAAGCGCTGGGGCCGACGGTACACATCAAAACTTTGTAGCAGCTCAAGCAGGGTAGATGCCTTCAGTTCAAGCGCGCGATGACCATGGGTATGGTATTGGCCCACCAATAACGCCAGCTCCTGACAGTCGCGCGGCGCCTTGAAGCGCTCGTTTACGACTTTGATCAGCTTCAAGCCCGTGTGCTCATGGGCGATGTGTCGCGGCCATTCGTGCTGGGGCGTCAGGCCTTTACCCAGGTCATGGAGCAGGCAGGCCCAGCGGACCGTTAGCGGCTGTTGATGCAGGGCCGCCTGTTCCAGCACGCTCAGGGTATGGACGCCAGTATCGATTTCCGGGTGATGGACTTCAGGTTGTGGTACGCCGAACAGCGCGTCGACTTCGGGCATCAAGACCTTGAGGGCTGTGCAGTCGCGCAAGACCTGGATAAATACCTGTGGTTGCTTTTCCATGAGGGCGCGGGAAATTTCTTTCCAGCTGCGCTCGGCCGTCAACGCCTCCAGTTCGCCGGACTCGCTGAGCTGGCGCATCAGCTCAAGGGTTTCGCCCGCCACTTTGAAACCCAGCGGCGCATAACGCGCGGCAAAGCGGGCAACCCGCAGGACTCGGAGCGGATCTTCGGCGAAAGCGGGGGAAACGTGACGCAGTACCCGGGCTTCGAGATCGCGCTGGCCGTGGTACGGATCGGTCAGATTGCCATGGTCATCTTCAGCCATGGCGTTGATGGTCAAGTCCCGGCGGACCAGGTCTTCCTCCAGAGTGACTTCAGGGCTGGCATGGAACACGAAGCCGCCATAGCCGCGGCCGCTCTTGCGCTCAGTGCGGGCGAGGGCGTATTCCTCGCCGGTCTTCGGGTCGAGGAATACCGGAAAGTCGGCCCCCACGGGGCGAAAACCCTTGGCGAGCATTTCCTCGGCGGTGGCTCCCACGACGACCCGATCGACGTCGGTGATGGGAATGCCCAGCAGGCGATCGCGTACGGCGCCGCCAACTTTATAGATCTGCATAAAAAACCTCCGTTGGTCCGACAGGATAACCTTTGCGTCGGACGTCCGGAGGCGAAAACGGGATCAAAGATGAATGACGGCCAGGTCCAGGCGGCCATAATCGCCTTCGGCTTGTTCGCCCCTGGGCGGCACATGATGGGTTTTCATCACTTGGTCGCCTTGCAAGGTTTCCAGGTGGATGTCGAAGCCCCAGAGGCGATGCAGGTGCTTGAGCACTTCATCGGTGGAGTCGCCCAGTGGTTTGCGGTTGTGCGCCTGGTGCCGCAGGGTCAGCGAGCGGTCTCCGCGGCGGTCGATGCTGTAGATCTGCACGTTGGGTTCGCGATTACCCAGGTTGTACTGCGCCGCCAGGGTTTCGCGGATGATGCGATAGCCGCTCTCATCGTGAATGGCAGGTACTACCAAGTCATCCTTCTGGTCGTCATCCAGGATGCTGAACAGTTTCAGGTCGCGGATCACCTTGGGCGAAAGGTACTGCAGGATGAAGCTTTCGTCCTTGAAGCTGCTCATGGCGAATTTAATGGCGGACAACCAGTCCGAACCGGCGATTTCCGGGAACCAGCGACGATCTTCCTCGGTAGGGTTTTCGCACATGCGCCGGATGTCGCGGTACATGGCGAAACCCAGTGCGTAAGGATTGATGCCGCTGTAGTACGGGCTGTCGAAGCCAGGTTGGAACACCACGCTGGTGTGTGATGTCAGGAACTCCATCATGAAGCCGTCGGTGACCAGGCCTTCGTCGTACAGGTCGTTCATCAGCGTGTAGTGCCAGAACGTGGCCCAGCCTTCGTTCATTACCTGGGTTTGGCGCTGTGGATAGAAATACTGGGCGATCTTGCGCACGATGCGCACGATTTCCCGCTGCCATGGCTCCAGCAGCGGTGCATGTTTTTCAATGAAATAGAGAATGTTCTCCTGGGGCTCGGCAGGGAAGCGGGCATTGTCTTTTTCGTTGTACTTGTCCGCACCCTTGGGAATGGTGCGCCATAGATCGTTGATCTGTTTTTGCAGGTGTTCTTCGCGGTCCTTCTGGCGCCGGCGTTCTTCTTCGGCGGAAATCGGATACGGTCGTTTGTAGCGGTCCACGCCGTAGTTCATCAGGGCATGGCAGGAGTCCAGCAGGTCCTCCACCGCGTCGATGCCGTGGCGCTCCTCGCATTGCATGATGTACTGCTTGGCGAACACCAGGTAATCGATGATCGAACTGGCATCGGTCCAGGTGCGGAACAGGTAGTTGCCCTTGAAGAAGCTGTTGTGCCCGTAGCAGGCATGCGCCACCACCAGCGCCTGCATGCAGATGGTGTTCTCTTCCATCAGGTAGGCGATGCAGGGGTCGGAATTGATCACGATCTCATAGGCCAGCCCCATCTGGCCGCGGCTGTAGGATTTCTCTGTGCTGAGGAAGTGCTTGCCGTAGGACCAGTGGTGATAGCCCAGCGGCATGCCGACCGACGCGTAGGCGTCCATCATTTGCTCGGCGGTGATCACCTCGATCTGGTTCGGGTAGGTGTCGAGGGCATAACGGTCCGCGATACGGCTGATTTCGCGGTCGTAGGCCTTGATAAGCTCGAACGTCCATTCGGAGCCGGTGGAAATGGGCTGGCGTTTCTGCTCTTTTTTGGCGGTCATGTCACTAACCTGCGCTGGAAGAGTTCACGGAAGACCGGGTAGATATCCCCGGCCGAGACCAGTTGCTGTTGGGCAAATGTGTCGGAAAATGCTTCGGCAATCCGTTCGTATTCGTACCACAAGGCCTGGTGTTCCCGTGGAGTAATTTCCACATAGGTGTAGTACTGGACGAACGGCATGATCTGGTTGATCAGGATGTCACGGCAGATCGGTGAATCGTCGTTCCAGTTGTCACCGTCCGACGCCTGGGCCGCATAGATGTTCCATTCGTTGGCCGGGTAGCGTTCGGCCATGATTTCCTGCATCAGCTTCAGGGCGCTGGAGACAATGGTGCCGCCGGTTTCCCTGGAGTAGAAAAACTCTTCTTCGTCCACTTCCCGAGCGCTGGTGTGGTGGCGGATGAACACCACATCGATCTTGTCGTAGTTCCGTTTCAGGAACAGGTACAACAGGATGAAGAAGCGCTTGGCGATGTCCTTGGTGGCCTGGGTCATGGAGCCGGAAACATCCATCAGGCAAAACATCACCGCCTTGGAGCTGGGGTTGGGCTGTTTCACCAGCAGGTTGTACTTGAGGTCGAACGTATCGAGGAACGGGACGCGGTGGATGCGTGCGCTGAGTTTCTCGATTTCCGCTTCAAGGTCTTGAATGTCGCCGAAATTGTCGGGTTCTTCGCGTTTCAGGCGAGCCAGTTCTTCCTTGGCTTCGCGCAGTTTGGCCCGGCTGCTGCCCGACAGCGCGATGCGTCGGGCGTGGGCCGAACGAAGGGTGCGGATGATGTTGATGCGTGATGGGTTGCCTTCATTGCTGATACCAGCACGCACGGTCTTGAAGGTGTCGGTACCGGTCAGGTTGCGCTTGACCAGGTTCGGCAGCTCCAGGTCCTCGAACATGAACTCCAGGAATTCCTCCTGGGTGATCTGGAAGACAAACTCATCCATGCCTTCGCCGGAATTGCCGGCCTTGCCAGGGCCCTTGCCGGCACCGCCGCCCTGGGGCCGGGGGATGTGCTCGCCACTGGTGAATTCCTTGTTGCCAGGGTGCACGACGGTCTGTTTGCCGCCGCGACCATGGTGAAGCACCGGCTCGTCGATGTCGCGGCCGGGGATGCTGATCTGCTCGCCGTGTTCCATATCGGTAATGGAGCGCCGGCTGACCGCCTCTTCGACGGCCTTCTTGATGTGGTCGCGGTAACGCCGCAGAAACCGCTGGCGGTTCACCGTGCTCTTGTTCTTGCCATTAAGGCGTCGGTCGATCACATAGCTCATAGGCCCCTCCAGGGGAGCTTCAAGTCGTAAGCCTCAAGCCGTAAGTGGCGTGGCGTCGAGCCTAGGGCTCGACGCCGCTCCCTTGCAGTTTGTAGCTAGAAGCTTGCCGCTGCTTACTGCGATTTCCGGACCCGCAGGTACCACTCGGAAAGCAGTCGTACCTGTTTGTCGGTGTAGCCACGTTCGACCATGCGTGTGACGAAATCGTTGTGTTTTTGCTGGTCCTCCTTGCTGGCCTTGGCGTTGAAGCTGATGACGGGCAGCAGGTCTTCGGTGTTGGAGAACATTTTCTTCTCGATGACCACCCGCAGCTTTTCATAGCTGAGCCAGGTTGGGTTCTTGCCGTTGTTGTTGGCCCGGGCGCGCAGCACGAAGTTGACGATTTCGTTGCGGAAATCCTTCGGATTGCTGATGCCCGCCGGTTTCTCGATTTTTTCCAGTTCCTCGTTGAGGGCCACGCGATTGAGTATTTCTCCGGTTTCCGGGTCGCGGTATTCCTGGTCCTGGATCCAGAAGTCTGCGTACAGCACGTAGCGGTCGAAGATGTTCTGGCCGTATTCGCTGTAGGACTCCAGGTACGCCGTCTGGATTTCCTTGCCGATGAACTCGATGTAGCGCGGCGCCAGGTATTCCTTGAGGAAGCGCAGGTAACGCTCGCGGGTTTCGGCCTGGAACTGTTCCTGTTCGATCTGCTGTTCCAGCACATACAGCAGGTGAACCGGGTTGGCGGCAATTTCGTGGGGGTCGAAGTTGAAGACCTTGGACAGGATCTTGAACGCGAAGCGTGTGGACAGCCCGTTCATCCCTTCATCGACGCCGGCGTTGTCGCGGTACTCCTGGATCGACTTGGCCTTCGGATCGGTGTCCTTGAGGTTTTCACCGTCGTACACACGCATCTTCGAATAGATGTTGGAGTTTTCCGGCTCCTTGAGACGCGACAGCACCGTGAACTGGGCCAGCATCTTCAGGGTGTCGGGGGCGCAATGGGCCTTGGACAGCGAGCTGTTGAACAGCAGCTTGTCGTAGATCTTCACTTCGTCGGTCACTCGCAGGCAGTACGGCACCTTGACGATATAGATCCGGTCGATGAAGGCTTCGTTGTTCTTGTTGTTGCGGAAGGTATGCCATTCCGACTCGTTGGAGTGCGCCAGCAGGATGCCGGTGAACGGAATGGCCCCCAGGCCCTCGGTGCTGTTGTAGTTGCCTTCCTGGGTGGCGGTCAGCAGCGGGTGCAGCACCTTGATAGGTGCCTTGAACATTTCGACGAATTCCATCAAGCCCTGGTTGGCCCGGCACAGCGCACCCGAATAACTGTAGGCGTCGGCGTCGTTCTGTGGGAATTCTTCCAGTTTGCGGATATCGACCTTGCCCACCAGGGCGGAGATGTCCTGGTTGTTTTCGTCCCCCGGCTCGGTCTTGGCTACCGCGATCTGGTTGAGGATCGAGGGGTAGAGCTTGACCACCCGGAACTGGCTGATATCACCGCCGAACTCGGCCAGGCGCTTGGTCGCCCATGGCGACATGATGGTGTTGAGGTAGCGGCGTGGAATACCGAAGTCTTCTTCGAGGATCGCGCCGTCCTCTGTTGCATTGAACAGCCCCAGGGGCGATTCGAACACCGGCGAGCCCTTGATGGCATAGAAGGGCACTTTTTCAATCAGTTGCTTGAGTTTTTCGGCCAGGGACGATTTACCGCCACCTACGGGGCCGAGCAGATAAAGGATTTGTTTCTTCTCTTCCAGGCCTTGGGCGGCATGGCGGAAATAGGACACGATCTGTTCGATGCATTCTTCCATCCCGTGGAAGTCCGCAAAGGCCGGATAGCGGCGAATCACCTTGTTGGAGAAGATGCGCGAGAGCCTCGAGTTGGTCGAGGTATCCAGCAGTTCCGGTTCTCCGATGGCCAGCAACAGACGCTCCGCAGCCGACACATAGGCACTGCGGTCCTGCTTGCAGAGTTCGAGGTATTCCTGCAGCGAGTATTCCTCTTGCCGCGTGGACTCGAAACGTTGCTGGAAGTGGCTAAAAATGCTCATGACGTCACCTCGCTCGATACGTGGAGCCGGTGTCGGATCAATCAGTCGATGCTGGACAGCCGCTGGGAACCCAGTGGCCGTTTACCCCCCAGAATGCTTTCAAGAATGCAGGCTCCTGAAAGCTGACTCCCGATGACCCGCGCGCCGGTGTACCGGCTCTCCCCTGTTTTGG
This sequence comes from Pseudomonas sp. Pdm06, assembly GCF_014851795.1. Lineage (NCBI taxonomy): Bacteria > Pseudomonadati > Pseudomonadota > Gammaproteobacteria > Pseudomonadales > Pseudomonadaceae > Pseudomonas > Pseudomonas sp. Pdm06. The sequence continues at coordinate 41,220 of NZ_JACVAH010000025.1, read as the reverse complement.
ATGGCCTGAGGCTAAGGATAGTTCGGAATCACGGAGGTAAAGGTGGAATACGTAATTAGTTGTGGCTGACCGTTCGTCTGCCATCGCTCAAGCCCACGGTTCACGTGGGCTTGGCCGGCATAAAAAATTATTCGGCGGCGCCTTGCGCTGTTTCTGCGGGATAGGTCGTGCGCCACAACTCAAAACCACCGTCCAGGCTGTAGACGTCGCTGAAGCCCTGGCTGATCAGATAGGCGGCTGCGCTCTGGCTGGAGTTGCCGTGATAGCAGACTACGACGGTCGGCGCATCGAGGTCGGCGGCACGGATGAAGTCGGCGATGGAATGGTTATCCAGATGCTTGGCGCCACTGATATGCAGAGCCGCAAACGTGGCTGGGTCGCGAACGTCGACGACGACCGCGCCTTGCTCGCGCAGGGCCTGGGCCTGTTCCGGGGGGATGCGTTTGAATTCGGTCATGAGGGACTCCTGTAGCTTGAGCGCAATGCCGGTCAAACGGCGGTGCCGGCCGGCAATGGTGCAGTGGTCGGGTGATGGATTCTGGCGTGGCCCTGTTCGTCGCAATCACAACGCAATTGCTCGCCCGTGTCGACGTTCATCAGCGTCATGGCGCTGCCCCACACGCAGCCGGTATCGAGGGCGAAGACGCCGGGTTCGTCGCATTGACCTCCCAGTGCCGCCCAGTGCCCGAAAATGATTTTCAGGTGACGGGTCTTGCGCTCGCTGTGCTTGAACCAGGGGGCGTAGCCGGGTGGTGCGGTCTCGATGCCTTCCTTGCCCTTGAGGTCGAGCTTGCCGTCACGGGTGCAGAAGCGCATGCGCGTGAAATAATTGGTGATGACGCGAAGGCGGGCGCTGCCGGTGAGGTCGTTGTCCCACTTGACCGGCTCGTTGCCGTACATGCCATCCAGGTAGGGCGCGAACAGATTGTCGTCGCGCAGGGCCTGTTCCACCTCGCCGGCGCACTTGAGCGCCTTGCTCAGGGACCACTGGGGCGGGATGCCGGCATGGACCAGCGCCAGGTTGCGTGGCTCGTCGTAGTGCATGAGCTTTTGCTGGCGCAGCCACTCCAGCAGTTCAACGCAATCGGGGGCGTCGAGGATTTCACTCAAGGTGTCGGACTTTTTCAGGCGCTCGATGTTCTGCCAGGCGGCCAACAGGTGCAGGTCGTGGTTGCCGAGCACGCACACCAGCGACTGGCGGATGCCGTAGAGAAAACGCAACGTCTCAAGGGATTGCGGACCACGGTTGACCAGGTCGCCCACCAGCCACAGCGTGTCTTTCTGGGGATCGAAGGCGACGTGTTCCAATAGGCATTTGAGCGGATCGAGGCAGCCTTGCAGGTCGCCGACCGCATACGTGGCCATTAGTGCAGCGCTCCGGGCACGGCGAGGCGAAAGGGCTTGATGACGGCGTCGAAGCGTGTGCCGTCCTCGGCCAGCATCTGGTAGGTACCCTGCATGGTGCCGACCTTGGTGGTCATCACGGTCCCGCTGCTGTAGCTGTGGCTTTTACCGGCGTCGATCAACGGCTGCTGGCCGACAACGCCTTCACCACGTACTTCCTCGACATGGCCGTCGCCATCGGTGATGACCCAGTGCCGCGACAGCAGCCTGGCCGGCAAGGAGCCGTTGTTGCGCACGGTAATGCTGTAGGCGAAGGCGAAGCGGTCATGCTCGGGTTGCGACTGTTCTGCCAGAAAACGGGTGGTGACGCTGACGTCGACCTGGTAACGAGGATCAGACATGCAAATAAGGCCTTAAAAACGAAGCGGGGCGCGGGCGCGACTCAGGAGATCAGTCTAGGCCAAGTATCGGGTAGTAGACCAGACTGGCGTACTGCCCGATAGCGCTTGTCACCCGTTCAGCTGGCGTCGGCTTGCGGGGCGACCTGTTCGCTGAGCTTGTCGGCCAGGCGTACGAAAGCTGCCAGGTCCAGCTGTTCGGGGCGCAGGCTGCCGTCGACGCCGGCGGCTTCGATTTCGGCGCTGCTGAGCAACAGTTTCAAGGTGTTGCGCAAGGTTTTGCGGCGTTGGTTGAACGCTTCGCGCACCACCCGCTCCAGCAGGCGATGATCCTTGGCCGGGTGCGGTAGCACGGCATGAGGTACCAGGCGGACGATGGCCGAATCGACTTTCGGCGGCGGGTTGAATGCCCCCGGACCGACGTTGAACAGGTGTTCGACCCGGCAATGGTACTGGACCATGATCGACAGGCGACCCCAATCGCCACCGCCAGGGCCGGCGGCGAGGCGCTCGACCACTTCTTTCTGCAGCATGAAGTGCATGTCGCGGATCAGGCTGGCGTTGCTCAGCAGATGGAAGATCAGCGGGGTGGAGATGTTGTACGGCAGGTTTCCCACCACCCGCAGGCTGTTCGGCGCGGCGTTCAGGCTATTGAAGTCGAACTTCAGCGCGTCGCCCTGGTGCAGGTTGAAATTGCTCTTGCCGGCGAACTGCTGGTTGAGGATCGGGACCAGGTCCTTGTCCAGTTCCACCACGTCCAGTTGCGCGCCGCTGTCGAGCAGGCCCTCGGTCAGGGCGCCCTGGCCCGGCCCGATTTCCAGCAGGCGGTCGTCGGGCTTGGCCCGGATGGAGCGCAGGATGCGATCGATCACGCCGGCGTCATGCAGGAAGTTCTGGCCGAAGCGCTTGCGCGCGCGGTGTTGGTATTGCTCGGTCATAAATGGGTCTCGGCCATCTGGTAGGCGGTTTCCAGGGCGACTTGCAGGCTGCCGGTATCGATCTTGCCGCTGCCGGCCAGGTCCAGGGCGGTGCCATGGTCCACGGACGTACGGATGATCGGCAGCCCCAACGTCACGTTGACTGCCGCGCCGAAGCCTTTGTACTTCAGCACGGGCAGGCCCTGGTCGTGGTACATCGCCAGCACTGCATCGCAGTGCTCCAGATATTTGGGGGTAAACAGAGTGTCGGCAGGCAGCGGGCCACGCAGGTCCATGCCCTCGCTGCGCAAGCGCTCCAAAGTGGGTTCGATGATGTCGATTTCTTCACGGCCCAGGTGTCCGCCTTCGCCGGCATGGGGATTGAGCCCACAGACCAGGATACGTGGCCGGGCGATGCCGAATTTTTCCTGGAGGTCGGCGTGCAGGATGCGTGTGACCCGCTCCAGGCGTTCCGGGGTGATGGCGTCGGCGATGTCCCGCAAGGGCAGGTGAGTGGTCACCAGGGCCACACGCAGGCCGCGGGTGGCGAGCATCATCACCACTTGCGCGGTGTGGGTCAGGTCCGCCAGGAATTCGGTATGTCCGGAAAAGGCAATCCCGGATTCGTTGATCACGCCCTTGTGCACCGGTGCGGTGATCATGCCAGCGAACACCCCGTCCAGGCAGCCTTGGCCGGCGCGGGTCAGGGTTTGCAGGACGAACGCGGCGTTGGCCTTGTCCAGCTGCCCGGTGACGACCGGGGCGCCCAAGGGCGTATCCCAGACATACAGGCTGTTGGCGGGCGCCGGAGCATCCGGCCAGGCCTGCGGCGTCACCGGCAACAGGTCGACGACCACCCCCAGTTGCGCGGCCCGTTCAAGGAGCAGGTCGCGACTGGTGATGGCAATCAGGGGATGCGGCTGGGGGTGCGAGGCGAGCAGCAGGCACAGGTCGGGACCGATGCCGGCTGGTTCGCCGGGTGTCAGCGCGAAACGCTTGGGTTTCACTGCGCTGCCTGGTCTGCACCAGGAAGTTTGATTTCAACGTAGGCTTCATCGCGAATCTGACGCAGCCAGGTTTGCAGCTCTTCGTCGTATTTGCGGTTACGCAATACGGTCATCGCCTGCTGTTCACGCGCCTGGGTGGTGCTGTCGGTGGCGCGACGGCCAAGGACTTCCAGTACGTGCCAGCCATACGGGCTCTTGAACGGCTTGGACAGTTGGCCTTGCGGTGTCTCGGCCATGACCTGGCGGAACTCGGGAACCAGTGCATTCGGGTCAACCCAGTTCAGATCGCCGCCGTTGAGGGCCGACCCCGGGTCTTCGGAGAAACTCTTCGCCAGTTCGGCGAAGTCCTCGCCCGCTTCGATGCGGTCGTAGAGTTTTTCCGCCAGGCGCTTGGTCTCGGCTTCGCTGCGAATCTCGCTTGGCTTGATCAGGATGTGGCGAACATGCACTTCGTCACGAACCTGGGTTCCGCCACCGCGCTTTTCCAGCACTTTCAGGATAATGAAGCCGCCTGGAGTGCGTGCTGGCTGGGTGATGTCGCCCACGGCCATGGCGCTCAGTTCACGGTCGAACGGAGGCGGCAGTTGAGCGGGCTTGCGCCAGCCCATGTCGCCGCCTTCCAGGGCGTTGTCGCTGCCCGACTTGGCAATGGCCATCTGCCCGAAATCAGCGCCTTGCTTGAGCTGCTGGTAGACATCCATTGCCTGGCGATAAGCGTTCTGGATGGCTTCGGAGTTGGCGCTTTCCGGAGTAGGAATCAGGATGTTCGCCAGGTGCAGCTCTTCGGAAAGCTGCATTTTGCCCAGGTCGGAGGCGAGGAAGTTCTTCACTTCCTGTTCCGACACCTGGATGCGTTCGGCGACACGGCGCTGGCGCACACGGCTGATGACCATTTCGCGACGGATCTGATCGCGGGCGTCCTCGTAGGAGAGGCCGTCGCGAGCCAGGGCGGCGCGGAACTGGTCGATGCTCATGTTATTGCGCTGGGCAATGGTGCCGACAGCCTGGTTCAGTTCTTCATCGGTAATGCGAATGCCGGAGCGTTCGCCGATCTGCAGTTGCAGGTTTTCGACGATCAGGCGCTCGAGCACTTGCTGGTCCAGCACGCCTGCGGGCGGCAGGCCACCGCCGCGCTTGGCGATGGTTTGCTGCACTTCATGGACGCGCTGGTCCAGCTGGCTCTGCATGACCACGTCGTTGTCAACGATGGCCACCACTTTGTCGATGGACTGTACCGCGGCGTTGGCCGCGGTACCCAGGAACAGCGCGCCCAGCATCAGCGGGCGCAGACAATCAGAAAGCTTGGTCTTCACGTTCACGATAACCTTGGATGCCTTTGTCGAGGAAGCTCTCTACCTTGGCGCCGGTGAGGCCGCCGAGTCCCTTCAGAACAATTTGGAGGAAGACGCCGTGGTCGCCTTTTTCGTTTTCCGGGGCGGCTTGACTGAACTCTTCGTAGTCGACCCAGTAACGGTTGATCAGGCGCAATTTCCAGCAGCAGTTGTCGTATTCGAAACCACCGAAGGCTTCCAGGGTACGGTTGCGGTTGTAGTCATACTGCCAGCGGCTGATGGCGTTCCACTGCGGCACGATCGGCCAGATGACCGAGAAGTCGTGCTGCTGGATCTTGTAGTAGTCCTTCACGTAGCCAGGCTGGCCAGGCGTACCGTAGTCGCCACCGCCCACGGACCATTGACCCGTAGTCTGGTCGTAACGGACCTGGTCGTTGCGATAGCGATAACCGGCGTTGATGACCTTGTTCGGGTTGTCTTCAGGCTGGTAGTGGAACATCGCGCTACCCGAGCGAGGGCTGCGAGTGTCCGGGTCCCAGTTATAGGTAGCCGTGGTGCGCCAATCGCGGTTCCAGCGGAACTCATACTCCAGGGCGTAAGGCGAGACATCCGATTTGGCGTCTTCGCGCGTCTTGAAGTCGATGCCCGGCAACTGGACTTCGCGATCCTTGAAGTAAAAGGCCTGGCCGACGCTGATGCGCTGGCGTTCGAAACCGTTTTCTTGGATCCAGCGGCTGGTTATGCCCAGCGACAGTTTGTTCTCGTCGCCGACACGGTCGGAGCCCGAAAAACGATTGTCACGGAACAGCGAGGAGTAGCTGAAGGTGTACTCACCGGTGTCGAACACAGGGATATCGCTCTGGTCTTTCTCAGGTACGTAGAGATAGAACAGGCGTGGTTCCAGAGTTTGGCGATAGTTGGTGCCGAACCACTGGGTATCACGGTCGAAATACAGGCCGCTATCGATGCTGGCGATTGGGACGCCGCGGCTCTGGCTGCCGCTGTACGTGCCGCGCAGACGATCCGTCTCGGCGGATTGCGCGGCGATCTGGGATTTGCCAGTGCCGTCCAGATCCAGATCGTATTGGGTGTATTGGTATTTGAGCGACGGCGTGATGAAGCCGTAGGTGGCTTCCATCGGCAGGCTCATTACCGGTGCCAGATTCAGGCGAGTACCGTTAGCCCGTGCCAGTCCGCGAACGTTGGAGTCCAGCCTCGGCTCGGAGTTACCGTCTTCGTCGGTGTAGGCGCCGGTCCGCAGATCACGATCGAACCGCACCAGCTCTGTCTTGTAGGCGAGATCCAGTCCATACGGTTTTTGCGGCAGCTCACCGATGAAGGTGATCTGAGGCAAGCGGTTGTAAGGGGTGATCTTCGAAATCGTAGCCATCTGGTAGGCCTGGGCGTTCACCCGCGCCGTGTAGCTGTCGCCGCGATAGCTGACTGCGCCTTGCTGATTGACGTAGTCATTGGACTCGATACCAATCTGATCGCTTTCAAGATCCTGGAAATAGTACGGATCGCTGATCTTGGTGTAGTCGACTTCTGTCAGCACGCGCGAATCGAGGCCGCCCTTGTGCTGCCAGTTGTACATGTAGCGGGTCTTGTCGTAGTCGCTCTGCCCACTGCGCTCATCGTCTTCGTCGTTGAGGTACGCCGCGCCGAACTGACCTTCGCTGGACTTGGTCAGGTAGCGGAACTCGCCTTCCATCAACAGGCCGCGTTTGCTCATGTAGCGTGGGTACAACGTGGCATCGTAGTTCGGCGCCAGGTTGAAGTAGTACGGGGTGACCAGCAGGAAACCGGTGTCGCTGCCGCTGCCGATGGTCGGCGGCAGGAAGCCGGATTGGCGACGGTCGTCGATCGGGAAGTAGATGTACGGCGTGTACAGGACCGGGAAGTCCTTGACCCGCAGCGTCACGTTGGTCGCGGTGCCGAAGCCGGTGGCCGGGTTCAGGGTGATGTTGTTGCCCTTGAGCGTCCAGGCGTTGCTGCCCGGTTCGCACGTGGTGTAGGTACCGTCCTTGAGGCGGATGATCGCGTTCTCGGCACGCTTGGCGTACAGCGCGTTACCGCGGATGCGCGATTTGTGCATCACGTATTCGGCGTTGTCGACCTTGGCTTCGCCGGTGTCCAGCTGTACATCGGCGTGGTCGCCGACGATCAGCGCACCGTTGTCGCGAACCCGCACGTTGCCGCTCAGCTCGCCACGGTTCTCGGCCTGGTACAGGCTGGCCTCGTCGGCCTCGACCTGCATGCTGCCCTGGCGCATGACCACGTCACCGGCCAGGGTCGCCACCTGTTCTTCCTGCTGGTAGCGTGAAGCCTTGGCGCCGAGGAACGTGGGCGCATCGCTCTTGGCGGTCTTGTCATTCATGCCAGGACGCGTCGGCTCGATATAGGCACCGGCGCAGTAAGGACCGGTTTCAGCCAGTTGCGCCGGGGTGAGATTCTCGCGTGGAACCCAATCCAGGTGGCTGTAGTCTGCACTTCGCGACTTCAGGCCGCGGCCCTTGGCTTCGGTAACGAGCATCGGCTTTTCGCCGGCTTCCTCGCCCGAGCTGCTGTCGGCTGGTGCCGCGCCGCTGTCGGAAACCGCACTGCCGTCATGCACGGGACGCGGCGGCAACGCGGCGGCCGGTGTCTTGGGCGCACAGTCCCAGGCACCCGAAGCGGAGACGGAGCAGTCATACTGCTGCGCCGCGACGACGAATGAAGAGGCCAGGGGTTGCAGGGCCAGCAGACTGCCGGTGACCAGCAACGGAAATTTTTTACGAAACGCGGGGGATTTCAATGCCATCTTATTAGTCCGGGCTTCCTGCGTGCCATCTGCCCGCGGTGTGGGCCGCACGCCTCTCGATGGTCTGAAAAAGATGCTGGATAATAAAGCATGACCCGCTTGACGGCTAGCGCCGTCGGAGACCCTTGCAATGCCCGACCAAGATGTACGCTTGCAACACCTGAAAGTTTGGCTCGATGAACAACTGCCGATCCTTTTCACTCAACAGGGCTGGGGCGCCGTACCCCCGGCCACGTTGACCGCCGCCAGCAGTGACGCGAGTTTCCGGCGGTATTTCCGCTGGGAAGGCGAGGGCCGCAGTTTGATCGTAATGGATGCGCCACCGCCCCAGGAAAACTGCAAACCCTTCGTGGATATTGCTTTTTTACTGGCGAAATCCGGCATCAACGTGCCGAAAATTTATGCCGAAGACCTTGAACGCGGCTTTCTTTTGCTCAATGACCTGGGCAATCAGACCTACCTGGACGTGATCGACAGCGAAAATGCCGACGATTTATTCGGCGATGCCTTGCAAGCCTTGTTGGCTTTCCAGCAACTGCCGATGGTCGCGCCGTTGCCGAGCTACGATGTCGCGTTGCTGCGCCGGGAGCTGGAATTGTTTCCCGAGTGGTACGTCAAGCGCGAGCTGGGCATCGAATTCGATCCGGCCCAGCAGCAACTCTGGCAACAGGCCAGCGAGCTGTTGATCGACAGCGCCCTGGCCCAGCCCAAAGTGCTGGTGCACCGCGACTACATGCCGCGCAACCTGATGCTCAGCCTACCGAACCCCGGTGTGCTGGACTTTCAGGATGCGGTCTATGGCCCGGTGACCTATGACGTGACCTGCCTGTTCAAGGATGCCTTCCTCAGTTGGCCCGAGGCGCGTGTGCGCGGTTGGCTGGAGCGTTACTGGCAGCAGGCTGGCGCCCTTGGCATTCCCGTACAGCCGGATCTCGAGGATTTCCTGCGGGCCAGCGACTTGATGGGGGTGCAGCGTCACCTCAAGGTCATCGGGATCTTCGCGCGCATTTGCCACCGTGATGGCAAACCACGTTACCTCGGTGATGTGCCGCGTTTCTTTGCTTATATAGAAGCGGTCATCGCCCGGCGTCCTGAACTGGCACCGCTCGATGAGCTGCTTGGCAGCCTGCGGCAGTCGGCCGGAGCAACGGCATGAAGGCGATGATCCTGGCGGCGGGCAAGGGCGAGCGCATGCGCCCCTTGACCCTCACCACGCCAAAGCCGTTGATTCGCGTGGGTGGCGTTCCCTTGATCGAATACCACTTGCGGGCGCTCGCCAAGGCCGGGTTCAGCGAGATCGTGATCAATCACGCTTGGCTCGGCCAGCAGATCGAAGATCACCTGGGGGACGGTTCGGGTTTTGGCGTGAGCATTCGGTTTTCACCCGAAGGCGAGCCGCTGGAAACCGGTGGTGGAATCTTCCGGGCCTTGCCGCTGCTGGGCGATGACGCGTTTGTGGTAGTGAACGGCGATATCTGGACCGACTACGATTTCAGCGCGTTGCGCAGGCCGCTCAAAGGGCTGGCGCACCTGGTGCTTGTCGATAATCCCGAGCATCACCCGAACGGCGATTTCATTCTGGCCGACGGAAAGGTTCACGATGGGCAAACACCTGCCGACAACCTGACCTATAGCGGCATCGCCGTGCTGCACCCGCGCTTGTTCGACGGCTGCACAGGCGGTGCCTTCAAGCTCGCACCGCTGTTGCGCACGGCCATGGCCGAAGGGTGCGTCAGTGGCGAGCACCTGAAAGGGCATTGGGTCGATGTCGGCACCCATGAACGGTTGGCGCAGGTCGAAACCTTGATAGAAGCGAGCGGTTGATATGTGGTGGCCAGGGACTCTGATTGGAGCCGGGGCAGGCTTTGCCATCGCCAGCATTCCGGGGGCCATGCTTGGCGCGTTGTTGGGGCAGGCGCTGGACCGGCGCCTGAACCTGCAGGGCTGGGCGCAAGTACGTGAGCGTCTGGGCGGCCGCCCGGCGTTGCGCAACGATGAGTTGTTGTTTGTATTGCTCGGGCGCCTGGCTAAATGCGATGGGCGCGTGGTCGACGGCCACATCCAGCAAGCTCGCCAGGAGATGCGGGCGTTGGACTTGAGTGAATCGGCGCAGCGCCGGGCGATCGCGGCGTTCAACCGGGGCAAGTCCGGAAACGATCGGTTGCGCGGTTATATGCGTCGCCTGGCCGTCCAGCCCCATGCGGCTGAAGGGGTATTGCGCGCCTGCTGGCGGATGGTCTGGGCCGATGGGCGTGCCGGTGTCGGCGAGCGGGAACTGGTGGCCCAATGGGGCCGCTGGTTGGGCTGGACGCCGCAACAGGTCCAGGCGCTGGCGGCTGATTACGAACCGCAGAAACTGTCGCGGCCCAACGCCGGCGTGACCTATCAGGAGGCCTTGCGCTTGCTGGGGGTTTCGGCCACCAGCGAACCGTCGCAGATCAAGCGTGCCTACCGGCGACTGCTCAGCCGCCATCACCCGGACAAGATTGCCGGCAGCGGGGCGACGCCCTTGCAGGTGCGTGAAGCCACTGACAAAACCCGAGAGCTGCATAACGCCTATCGGTTGATTCGCGAGCGGCGGGATTTTCGCTAGCTTCCGGGGGGAGAAAGGGCCTGAGTCAGCCTTACTCCCCCGGCTTCTGCGGATTCAACCAACCCCGAACCCGACGAAACAACTGCTCCTGCTCCGCCGACGGGTTCGGCAGGGCCTTGAGGGATACCTGGCTGAAGGTCGAACCTTTCAAGCGTTTGCTCGCCTGCAAGCGCTCCAGCGCCGCGTTGCGATCCAGCAATTTGTCCATGTAGAAAATATCGGCGGTCGCCAGTTTCAAGGTCGGGGTCAGTTCGGCCAGGCCGGGCTTGGCAGTGACCGGAGTCTGCGCAGCCACCATCACGAAGCGTTCGACTTGCGAGGGTTGCTTTTCACTCAAGTAACGCGCGACCCAATAGGCGCCGGTGCCATGACCCAGTAGCACGATACGGCGTGCGCTTTGCTGTTCGGCGTAGGCCAGCGCCGCATCGATGCGGGCGAAGATGCGCTCGGCGTCGGCCTTGGCGTGCTCTTCATCGGTTTGCGCAACGAGCGGATCCACCGCATCGGCTTCGCCGCCGGCGACCTGTTCGATCGGCGCCGAAGTGGTAGCGTCTGGTGCCGCGGCAGCCGTATCGGCCGGCTTGGTCTCGGGCGCAGCTTCCTCCACGCGAGGAGCAATGACGTCGCTTTGCAGGTCCGGCAGGGTGATACTCAGGCTGCTCCATTCAACATCGGGCAACTTTTTGCGTAATGGGCTGACGACTTGAGGCCAGTCAGCGGTTTCGCCGGCGCCGGGGATGATGATGACCACGCCTCTGGGGTCACTGGTATTGGCCGGTTTCCACAGTGCCAGGAACGTGTCGCCGCCGGTCTGCAACTGTTGCTGTTCCTGGGGCGGGACTTTTCGTCCGAGTGCGGCCGCTTCTTCCTGGCTACGCTCGAGCAAGGGCTGGCGCTCGACAGGTTTTTCCCCGGCGGGTTGCTCGGCGGCGGGGGCCGTTTCGCTGGCCTGGACAGAAAAGGCACTTGGCAGGATCAGCGATAGGCACAATGCTGGCAACGCCAGGCGATAAACAGAGGGCATCGGATATTCCATGACCAGAAGTATTTCCGGCAGCCTAATGGGTTGGTCAGTATTTGTCAGTGCATGAGACTTCAATGATGCGTTTTTGCTGCCTGTGGGTTATCGGCTGTTTATGGCTTCCCTTGATGGCGTGGGCCGCGCCCGCGCCGTCGGCGCCTGGGGTGCAATTGAATGCAGGGCAGCGCCAATGGCTGGTGCAACATCCGCAGTGGCGGGTCGGTCTGGTCTTGCAGGCGCCCTATGCGCAATACGACCGGCGCTTGCAGCGTTTGTCCGGCACCAATGTCGAGTTGATGCAATGGCTGGGCAAGGCGCTGAACGTCGAGCTGACCTGGCGCAACTTCCAGGACGTGGCGCAACTGGAAGCCGCATTGCGTGCCGGCGAGGTGGACGTCGCTCCGGGCCTGACCCAATCCCCGGGCGGGCTCAAGCTCTGGCAGTTTTCCGATCCTTACATGCGCGTGCCGCAATTGATCGTCGGCGCGCAGAAAGGCGCCGAGGGGGTGGAGTTGGAAAAACTCGACGCCCAGGCCCGCGTCGCGGTGCGCATGCCCAGTGTCACGGCCGATTACCTGCGCAGCAACTACCCGACGCTGAACCTGCAAGGCGTGCCGATGGAGCGCGAGGCCCTGCAATTGCTACTGACCCAGCAGGCCCGGTACGCGGTGGTCGACGAGGCGCAACTGGGTAGGTTGATGGTCGAACCCGAATTCGCCGAGCTGGCGGTGGTGGGCGACATTGGCCTGCCGCAGTTGCTACGGGTTGCCACACGACGGGACTGGCCGGAGCTGGCAGAAATCATCGACAGAGGGTTGCAGGCAATCCCGGCCAAGGAGCTGGAGCAACTGCACAGTCGTTGGCTCAAGCCAAAATACCCGCGCCTGACCGAGACCCCGGGTTTCTGGCAGAACCTGACCCTGTTGATCCTGGCCCTGCTGCTCAGCAGCGTTGCCATCGTGTTCTGGCAGCGTCGCCAGCAACGTGGACTGGAGCGCCGTCTGCGTGCCGCGCGGGAAGACATCGCCCAGCGTGCAGCCAGCGAAGAAGCCTTGCGCCTGACCCAGTTCTCCATCGATCAAAGCACGGTCGGCATCCTGTGGGTCAATTGGGACAGCCACGTGCGTTATGCCAACCGAGCGGCCGAAACCATGCTCGGCTACGCCTCGGGCGCCATCATCGAACGGCCCTTGATCGACTTCGAGCCGGGCTTGCACATGGACCGCTGGTTGAACCTGTGGAAGCGCGCCCGGGCCAGTGAAGAGGGGCCGCAGAGCTTCGAAACCGAGTGCGTGCGAGCCGATGGCAGTATCCTGCCGACCGACGTTTCCCTGAGCTTCCTGCGTTTTCGCGACGCCGAATACCTGGTGGTCTACCTCAATGATGTGACCGAGCGCCGACGTGCGCTGGCGGCGTTGCGCGAAAGCGAGGCGCGGCTGCAAGGCATCGCCGCCAACGTGCCGGGCCTGGTCTTTCGCCTGGAGCGGGCGCCGGTGACCGGCCAGATTGACTTTGCCTACATCAGCGAAGGCAGCGAAAGCCTGGTGGGCTATTCCCCTGCAACCCTGGCCCGCAGCGACACCGGGCTGCGTAGTCTGGTGCATCCGCAGGACAAGGCCGATTATCACCGCACCCAGGACCAGGCGCTGGATACCGACAGTGACTGGTCATGGCAGGGCCGCATCCTGACCCGCGAAGGCCAGGAGCGTTGGGCCGAGATCAAGGCGATCACTCGGCGTCTCGAAGATGGCGCCTATGTCTGGGACGGTATCGTCTGGGACATCACCGACAGCAAGCGCATCGAACTGGAGTTGGCCAGTTCCCGGGAGCAGTTGCGCGAGTTGTCGGCGCACCTGGAAAGCGTACGGGAAGAGGAAAAAGCGCGGATTGCCCGGGAGGTCCACGACGAGCTGGGCCAGATGCTGACGGTGTTGAAGCTTGAAACTTCCATGTGTGAATTGGCCTATGCGCAACTCGACCCGGGCCTGCATGAGCGACTTAACAGCATGAAGCGCCTGATTGCTCAGTTGTTCCAGTTGGTGCGGGATGTGGCGACGGCATTGCGCCCGCCAATCCTGGATGCCGGCATCGCCTCGGCCATCGAATGGCAGGCCCGGCGCTTCGAGGCGCGAACGCAGATTCCTTGCCTGGTACAGGTGCCGGACAACCTGCCGCCCCTGAGCGACGCCAAGGCCATCGGTCTGTTTAGGATTCTCCAGGAGGCGCTGACCAACGTGATGCGCCATGCCCAGGCGCATACTGTGGAGTTGACGCTGGTTCAGCAAGGCGCTGATTTATGTCTGACCGTCAGCGACGACGGTGTAGGATTTATTGCCGATACGAGCCGGCCAACGTCCTTTGGCCTGGTCGGCATGCGTGAACGGGTGCTGATCATGGGTGGACAGTTGACCCTGGACAGTGAGCCGGGGGAGGGCACCACCCTGTCGGTGCGGGTGCCGTTGAATGAGGCCTGATGGTTTGGGTTGCCTGGGCTGACGCTATCGCGAGCAAGCTCGCTCCCACATCGATTGAGGTATACACACACCTTGTGGGAGCGAGCTGGCTCGCGATGAGATCCTGAATCTGGAGAGCAATGTGATCCGTGTACTGGTAGCCGAAGACCACACCATCGTTCGCGAAGGCATCAAGCAGTTGATCGGCCTGGCCAAGGATCTGCTGGTGGTGGGGGAGGCGAGCAATGGCGAACAGTTGCTCGAGACCCTGCGCCACGTGCCCTGCGAAGTGGTGCTGCTGGATATCTCCATGCCGGGCGTCAACGGCCTGGAGGCGATCCCGCGGATCCGTGCGTTGAACAATCCGCCGGCCATCCTGGTGCTGTCGATGCATGACGAGGCGCAAATGGCCGCCCGTGCCCTGAAGGTCGGCGCCGCGGGTTACGCAACCAAGGACAGCGACCCGGCCTTGCTGCTCATGGCGATTCGCAAGGTCGCGGCGGGCGGGCGCTACATCGACCCGGACCTGGCCGACCGCATGGTCTTCGAAGTCGGCCTGACGGACACGCGACCGCTGCACTCGCTGCTGTCCGAGCGTGAATTCTCGGTCTTCGAACGCCTGGCCCAGGGCGCCAACGTCAACGACATCGCCCAGCAACTGGCCCTGAGCAGCAAGACCATCAGCACCCACAAGGCGCGGCTGATGCAGAAACTCAACATCACCTCATTGGCCGAGTTGGTGAAATATGCGATGGAGCACAAGTTGCTCTGAGTCCCGCAATTTCCCCTTGTGGGAGCGAGCTTGCTCGCGATGGCGGCGGCACATTCAATATTGATGTCGGCTGACACTCCGCTATCGCGAGCAAGCTCGCTCCCACAGGGTTTTGTGTTGGCATATCCATTTGCGACACACCCCGACAGCGCTTTTTGCCCTTACTTGCAGCTTGGCGCTTGAAACGCGCCGCCGCACTTACCCAATCCCGCCATCCTTGTAGGGCGATCCCTACCCCGACTCTTCCATCCGGCTGAGGCGATTCTCTCCTGCGCCCCGATTTGCGCGGACCCCAGGGTCCACTAGGCTTGATTCACAAGCAGTCATCAAAACAAAAGGTGCGGGTATGAGCCAGGTCGATTCAAGCGCGGGGGCCAGCGATGTGCTGGTCAGCTTTCGTGGTGTGCAGAAGAGCTACGACGGCGAGAACCTGATCGTCAAAGACCTCAACCTGGACATTCGCAAAGGCGAATTCCTGACCCTGCTCGGGCCTTCCGGCTCCGGCAAGACCACCAGCCTGATGATGCTCGCCGGGTTTGAAACCCCAACCGCCGGCGAGATCCTGCTGGCCGGGCGTTCGATCAACAATGTGCCGCCGCACAAGCGCGACATCGGCATGGTGTTCCAGAACTACGCCTTGTTCCCGCACATGACCGTCGCCGAGAACCTTGCTTTCCCGCTGACCGTGCGAGGCCTGAACAAGAGCGACGTGAGCGATCGGGTCAAGCGTGTCCTGAGCATGGTCCAGCTGGACAGCTTCGCCCAACGCTACCCGGCGCAATTGTCCGGCGGCCAGCAACAACGGGTGGCCCTGGCCCGGGCGCTGGTGTTCGAGCCGCAGTTGGTGCTGATGGACGAACCCCTGGGGGCGTTGGACAAGCAATTGCGTGAACACATGCAGATGGAAATCAAGCACCTGCACCAGCGCCTTGGCGTGACTGTGGTCTACGTGACCCACGACCAGGGCGAAGCCTTGACCATGTCCGACCGCGTGGCGGTGTTCCACCAGGGCGAAATCCAGCAGATCGCCCCACCGCGCACCCTGTATGAAGAGCCGAAAAACACTTTCGTCGCCAACTTCATCGGCGAAAACAACCGTCTCAACGGTCGCCTGCACAGCCACACCGGCGATCGTTGCCTGGTGGAGTTGGCGCGCGGCGAGAAAGTCGAGGCCCTGGCGGTGAATGTCGGTCAGCCCGGCGAGCCGGTGACCCTGTCGATTCGTCCGGAGCGGGTGAGCCTCAACGGCGTCAGCGAACAATGTGTCAACCGCTTCTCAGGGAGGGTGGCGGAATTCATCTATCTGGGCGACCACGTCCGGGTTCGCCTGGAAGTCTGTGGCAAGAACGACTTCTTCGTGAAGCAACCGATTGCCGAGCTCGATCCCGCGCTCGCCGTCGGCGACGTGGTTCCGCTTGGCTGGCAAGTCGAGCATGTGCGTGCGCTCGATCCCCTTCTAGAGGCGAATTGATCGCCCCCTGCTGTACCAACACCAACCCTGCACGTGGAGAGAACAATAAATGTTGAGATCCCTGAAGTTCACAGCCCTGACACTGGGCATGATGGGTGCGGCAAGCGCGATGGCGGCGGGCCCGGACCTGACCGTGGTGTCTTTCGGCGGGGCGAACAAGGCGGCCCAGGTCAAAGCCTTCTACGCACCGTGGGAAGCGGCCGGCAACGGCAAGATCGTGGCTGGCGAGTACAACGGCGAAATGGCCAAGGTCAAGGCCATGGTCGATACCAAGAGCGTTTCCTGGGACCTGGTGGAAGTCGAGTCTCCGGAATTGTCCCGTGGTTGTGACGAAGACATGTTCGAGCAACTGGACCCGGCCCTGTTCGGCAAGGCTGAAGATTACGTCAAGGGCGCCATCCAGCCTTGCGGCGTAGGTTTCTTCGTGTGGTCGACCGTGCTGGCCTACAACGCCGACAAACTCAAGACCGCGCCGACCAGTTGGGCGGACTTCTGGGACACCAAGCAATTCCCGGGCAAGCGCGGCCTGCGCAAGGGCGCCAAGTACACCCTGGAATTCGCCTTGATGGCCGACGGCGTAGCGCCGAAAGACGTCTACAAAGTGCTGGCCGGCAAGGACGGCCAGGACCGTGCGTTCAAGAAGCTCGACGAGCTCAAGCCGAGTATTCAGTGGTGGGAAGCCGGCGCCCAGCCGCCGCAATACCTGGCTTCCGGTGACGTGGTCATGAGCTCGGCCTACAACGGCCGGATCGCCGCGGTACAGAAAGAAAGCAACCTGAAAGTGGTGTGGAACGGCGGCATCTACGACTTCGACGCCTGGGCCATCCCGCGCGGCCTGGACAAGACCCGCGCCGAAGCGGCGAAGAAATTCATCGCCTTCTCGGTTGCACCGCAGCAGCAGAAGACCTACTCGGAAAACATCGCCTACGGCCCGGCCAATACCCAGGCTGTGCCGTTGCTGGCCAAGGATGTCCTGAAAGACATGCCGACCACCCCGGAAAACATCGCCAACCAGGTGCAGATCGACGTCAGCTTCTGGGCTGACAACGGTGAGCAACTGGAGCAGCGCTTCAACTCCTGGGCGGCCAAGTAACCCGACGCTCTGAAGCTGGATGAAATCCATGTGGGAGCGAGCTTGCTCGCGATAGCGGTTTGTCAGACACATCAATGTTGAATGTGCCGTAGCCATCGCGAGCAAGCTCGCTCCCACAGGTTCTTGCTCCAATCGGGTGTTTCAAAAGAACAGAGGCGGCCCGCCGCCCCTGTAACGATAAAAAGATTTGCGGAGTTCGCCATGGCCATCGCCGTTCCACTGAACGCGGGCACCAGCCCCACCCTCAAGCAACGGCTCAAGCGCGCCGAGCGGGTCAACCGCTGGAAGGCCCAGGCCTTGATCGCGCCGCTGGTGCTGTTTCTGTTGCTGGTGTTCCTGGTGCCGATCGTGGCACTGCTGTTCAAAAGCGTCAGCAACCCGGAAGTGGTGGGCGCCATGCCTCGCACGGTCGCTGCCGTCGCGGCCTGGGACGGACGCGGTTTGCCGGGCGAGCCGGTGTACAAGGCTGCCAGTGAAGACCTGGCCGAAGCCCGCAAGAATCAGACCCTGGGCGACTTGTCCAAGCGCCTGAACATGGAACTGGCCGGCTATCGCAGCCTGCTGACCAAGACTGCTCGGGCGTTGCCGTTTGCCACCGAGCCGGCTTCCTATAAAGAAGCCATGGAAAACCTCGATGAGCGTTGGGGCGACCCGGCGTACTGGCAGGTGGTCCGCCGTAACACCAGCAACGTCACCCCGTATTACCTGCTGGCGGCCGTCGACCACCGCATCGATGACCTGGGGGAACTGGCCCCGGCGACTCCCGACCAGGCGATTTACCTGGATATTTTCACCCGTACGTTCTGGATGGGCCTGGTCATCACCGCGATCTGCCTGGTGCTGGCCTATCCGCTGGCCTACCTGCTGGCGAACCTGCCGTCGCGCCAAAGCAACCTGTTGATGATCCTGGTGTTGCTACCGTTCTGGACCTCGATCCTGGTGCGCGTTGCCGCGTGGATCGTGCTGCTGCAGTCGGGCGGCCTGATCAACAGTGGCCTGATGGCCATGGGCATCATCGATAAGCCCCTGGAGCTGGTGTTCAACCGCACCGGTGTCTACATCTCCATGGTCCATATCCTGCTGCCGTTCATGATCCTGCCGATCTACAGCGTGATGAAGGGCATCTCGCCCACCTACATGCGTGCGGCGATTTCCCTGGGCTGCCATCCGTTCGCCAGTTTCTGGCGGGTGTATTTCCCGCAGACCTATGCCGGTGTCGGCGCCGGTTGCCTGTTGGTGTTCATCCTTGCCATCGGCTACTACATCACGCCGGCGCTGCTGGGCAGCCCGAACGACCAGATGGTCAGCTATTTCGTCGCGTTCTACACCAACACCAGTATCAACTGGGGCATGGCCACGGCACTCGGCGGGCTGCTGTTGCTGGCGACCGTCGTGCTTTACCTGATTTACAACCGGCTGGTGGGCGCCAGCCGCCTGCGCCTGAGCTAAGGGGAGATCGAAATGCTGAGTCCTTACATGTCTCCCGTCGAACGGGTGTGGTTCTACACCTTGCGCACGCTCTGCGGGCTGATCCTGTTGTTCCTGATCCTGCCGGTGCTGGTGATCATTCCGCTGTCGTTCAACTCCGGCAGTTTCCTGGTGTACCCGTTGCAAGGCTTCTCGCTGCAGTGGTACCACGATTTCTTCGCCTCGGCCGAATGGATGCGGGCGCTGAAGAACAGCATCATCGTGGCCCCGGCGGCGACGTTGCTGGCGATGATCTTTGGCACACTGGCGGCCATCGGCCTGACCCGTGGTGACTTCCCGGGCAAGGCACTGGTGATGGCCCTGGTGATTTCGCCCATGGTGGTGCCGGTGGTGATCATCGGCGTGGCCAGCTATCTGTTCTTCGCACCGCTCGGGATGGGCAACAGTTTCCTCTCGCTGATCGTGGTCCACGCCGTGCTGGGTGTACCGTTCGTCATCATCACGGTGTCGGCGACCTTGCAGGGGTTCAATCACAACCTGGTCCGCGCCGCCGCCAGCCTCGGGGCTTCGCCTCTGACGGCGTTTCGTCGGGTGACCCTGCCGTTGATCGCCCCGGGCGTGATCTCCGGCGCCCTGTTCGCCTTCGCGACGTCGTTCGATGAAGTGGTGGTGACCCTGTTCCTGGCCGGCCCCGAGCAGGCCACCCTGCCACGGCAGATGTTCAGCGGCATCCGCGAAAACCTCAGCCCCACCATCGCCGCGGCGGCGACGCTGCTGATTGCCTTCTCGGTGATCCTGCTGCTGACCCTGGAGTGGTTGCGTGGGCGTAGCGAGAAGTTGCGCACGGCCCAGGTCTGAAGGTCAGCGTTGTCCAAATGTGGGAGCGAGCTTGCTCGCGATAGCGGTAGAGCATTCAACATTGATGCTGAATGTCAGTGCGCTATCGCGAGCAAGCTCGCTCCCACAGGGTTTCTCATTGCATTCATAAGCTGAATAGCAGACAACCCTCAATACCGAGCTATCCTTGTGCCAGCCCATACTCGAATAAGAGGCCGCGCACATGAGTCTTTCCTCATTCAAGATCGCCCATAAACTGATCACCGGTGCCGCTGCCATCGAGCAACTGGCCGCCGAGTTGACGCGCCTGGACGTCGACAACCCGCTGATCGTGACCGATGCGGCGTTGGTCCAGTCCGGCACCGTGGAGCTGGCCCTGCAACATCTGGGCGGACGCGACTACGAGATTTTCGACCGGGTCATGCCGGACCCGGAAATCGCCATCGTCGAGGATTGCATGCAAGCCTACCGCGACGGTGGTCATGATGGCCTGATCGGCCTGGGCGGCGGCAGTGCCATCGACATTGCCAAGTGCGTGGGCGTCTATGCCGGGTACCACGGCGAGCTGCAAGATATGTTCGGCGTCGATCAGGTGCCGCGCAAAGGCCCGCCCATGATTGCCATCCCCACCACAGCCGGGACCGGTTCGGAAGTCACCAATGTGGCGATCCTTTCCGACAAGGCCGCGCAGCTGAAAAAAGGCATCGTCAGCGATTTTCTGTTGCCGGACGTGGCGCTGGTCAGCCCGCAGATGACCCTCACGTGCCCCCGTGGCGTAACGGCGTCCAGTGGTGTCGACGCGCTGGTCCATGCCATCGAGGCCTACCTGTCGCTCAATGCGTCGCCGATCACCGATGCCCTGGCTATCGGCGCGGTCAAGCTGATCAGCAAGGCGTTACCCAAGGCCTACGCCAACCCCGCGCATCTGCAAGCCCGTGAGGACATGGCCACGGCCAGCCTGATGGCCGGCATGGCCTTCGGCAATGCCGGGGTTGGCGCGGTGCACGCGCTGGCCTATCCGTTAGGTGGGCGCTTTCACGTTTCTCACGGCGTCGCCAATGCATTGTTGCTGCCGTACGTCATGGCGTGGAACAAGATGGCGTGCGTCGAGCGCATGCGTGACATCGCCGAAGCCATGGGCATCAGGACTGCCCATCTGAGCGATATGGAGGCCGCCGACGAAGCCGTGGAAGCCATGGTCGCCTTGTGCGCCGCCGTGGAAATTCCCAAGGGCCTGAGTACCTTGGGCGTGACCGAGGACGTGATTCCGTCCATGGCCCTGGAGGCCGTGGGGATCGAGCGGCTGATGCGCAACAACCCACGCAAGCTGAGCGCCAGCGACATCGAGAAGATCTACCGCGCGGCGTATTGATCGACGGTCACGGTGGGCGCGCCAAATCTTGAGGTATACAATGCGCGCCATCGTGATTTCGCTCAAAACAGGTGCGTCATGCAGCCCTTCGCTATTGCTCCGTCGATTCTCTCCGCCGACTTCGCCCGCCTGGGCGAGGAAGTGGACAACGTTCTGGCCGCCGGGGCCGACATCGTGCACTTCGATGTCATGGACAACCACTATGTACCCAACCTGACCATCGGCCCGATGGTCTGCGCGGCGCTGCGCAAGTACGGCGTCACCGCGCCGATCGACGCGCACCTGATGGTCAGCCCGGTGGACCGCATCGTCGGTGACTTCATCGAAGCCGGTGCCACCTACATCACTTTCCATCCTGAAGCCACGCTGCACATCGACCGCTCCCTGCAGTTGATCCGCGAGGGCGGTTGCAAGGCCGGCCTGGTGTTCAACCCGGCGACGCCCCTGGATGTGCTCAAGTACGTGATGGACAAGGTCGACATGATCCTGCTGATGAGCGTCAACCCTGGCTTCGGCGGCCAGAAGTTCATCCCGGGCACCCTCGACAAGTTGCGCGAAGCCCGGGCGCTGATCGACGCCTCGGGGCGTGACATCCGCCTGGAAATCGACGGGGGCGTGAACGTGAACAATATCCGTGAAATCGCCGCGGCCGGCGCCGACACGTTCGTCGCGGGCTCGGCGATCTTCAACGCCCCCGACTACAATGAGGTGATTGCAAAAATGCGCGCCGAACTGGCCCTGGCGCGCCCATGAGCGGCTTCGAGCAGCTGTTCCCCGGCAGCTTGCCGCGTCTGGTGATGTTCGACCTCGATGGCACATTGGTCGATTCGGTCCCGGACCTCGCGGCCGCCGTGGACAGTATGCTGCTCAAGCTTGGGCGTCCGTCCGCCGGCATCGACTCGGTGCGCCACTGGGTGGGCAACGGCGCCCCCATGCTGGTGCGCCGGGCCCTGGCCAATCACATCGATGCCCAGGGCGTCGATGATGCCGAGGCCGAGCGGGCGTTGGAGCTGTTCAACGAAGCCTACGAAGGTAACCATGAGCTGACGGTGGTCTACCCCGGTGTACGCTCCACGCTCAAGTGGCTGAAAAAGCAGGGTGTGGAAATGGCCCTGATTACCAACAAGCCGGAGCGCTTCGTTGCGCCGTTGCTGGACCAGATGAAAATCGGCCGCTATTTCCGCTGGATCATCGGCGGCGATACCTTGCCACAGAAAAAACCTGACCCGGCCGCGCTGTTTTTCGTGATGAAAATGGCCAACATCCCGGCCTCCCAATCCTTGTTCGTCGGCGACTCGCGCAGCGATGTGCTGGCGGCCAAGGCGGCAGGGGTCAAATGCGTGGCGCTGAGTTACGGCTACAACCACGGCCGGCCCATCGCCGAAGAGTTTCCGACACTGGTGATCGACGATTTGCGCCTGTTAATTCCCGGTTGCCTGGACCCGGCCGCTGAGATAACGTTGCCCGACGCTGTTCAATCCTCTTCTGGAAACGCCATCGTGGTGGTCACTCGCAAACTCTGGATGAAAGTCATGAAGGCCCTGGCCCGCTGGCGTTGGCGCGCCTGACGTGATCCTGGCCGGTTATCCGGCGCGTTTGCATACCTGACTGTCAGCTCCTCTTGCCACGAGGCACCCCATGATCCGCGAAGAATTCCTGCGTCTAGCCGCTGCCGGCTACAACCGCATCCCCCTTGCTTGCGAAACCCTGGCCGACTTCGACACGCCGCTGTCGATCTACCTCAAGCTGGCCGACCAGCCCAACTCCTACCTGCTCGAATCGGTACAGGGCGGGGAAAAGTGGGGCCGCTATTCCATCATCGGCCTGCCG
Source organism: Pseudomonas sp. Pdm06 (assembly GCF_014851795.1). Taxonomy (NCBI): domain Bacteria; kingdom Pseudomonadati; phylum Pseudomonadota; class Gammaproteobacteria; order Pseudomonadales; family Pseudomonadaceae; genus Pseudomonas; species Pseudomonas sp. Pdm06. Next base: position 18,592 of record NZ_JACVAH010000025.1, on the reverse strand, counting down.
TGCCGCACGGTGCTGCGGGTCCATGACCATCGCATCAGCGTGACCCATGACGGCGTCGAAATCGAAAGCCTCGACGTCGAAGACCCGCTGGCATTCGTCGAAACCTTCAAGGCCCGCTACAACGTGCCGACCATCCCTGGCCTGCCGCGCTTCAACGGTGGCCTGGTGGGGTATTTCGGCTACGACTGCGTGCGCTACGTGGAAAAACGCCTGGGCACCTGCCCGAACCCCGATCCCCTGGGCGTGCCGGATATCTTGCTGATGGTCTCCGACGCCGTCGTGGTCTTCGATAACCTCGCCGGCAAGATGCACGCCATCGTCCTGGCTGACCCGTCCCGGGAAGATGCCTACGAGCAAGGTCAGAAAAGCCTGCAGGCGCTGTTGGAAAAACTTCGTCAGCCGATCACGCCGCGTCCGGGCCTGGATTTCAGCAAGCAGTCGGCGGCCGACCCGGTGTTCCGTTCCAGTTTCACTCAGGACGATTACGAACGAGCCGTCGATACCATCAAGGAATACATCCTGGCGGGCGACTGCATGCAGGTGGTGCCGTCGCAACGGATGTCCATCGACTTCAAAGCCGCGCCCATCGATCTCTACCGGGCGCTGCGCTGCTTCAACCCGACGCCCTACATGTACTTCTTCAACTTCGGCGACTTCCATGTCGTGGGCAGTTCGCCAGAAGTGCTGGTGCGGGTCGAAGACAACCTGATCACCGTGCGACCGATCGCCGGCACTCGCCCCCGTGGTGCCACGGAGGAGGCCGACCGGGCGCTGGAAGAAGACCTGCTGTCGGACGACAAGGAAATCGCCGAGCACCTGATGCTGATCGATCTGGGGCGCAACGATACCGGGCGGGTCTCGGAAATCGGTTCGGTGAAACTCACCGAGAAGATGGTCATCGAGCGCTATTCCAACGTGATGCATATCGTCTCCAACGTCACCGGCCAATTGAAGGCTGGGCTGACGGCCATGGATGCCTTGCGGGCGATCCTGCCGGCGGGCACCTTGTCCGGCGCGCCGAAAATCCGCGCGATGGAAATCATCGACGAGCTGGAGCCGGTCAAGCGGGGGGTATACGGCGGGGCCGTGGGTTATTTCGCCTGGAACGGCAACATGGACACCGCGATTGCTATCCGCACCGCGGTCATCAAGAACGGCGAACTGCACGTGCAGGCCGGCGGCGGCATCGTCGCCGACTCGGTGCCGGCATTGGAATGGGAAGAAACCCTGAACAAACGCCGGGCGATGTTCCGCGCCGTGGCGCTGGCCGAGCAGACCTCGAACGACTGAAGGCCTTCAACAAACAACTGTGGCGAGGGAGCGAACGCCCTCGCCACAGGTCCTTCAGCGACTCGATCAAAATGTGCGAGCGAGCTTGCTCGCGATGAGGCCGTCATATTCAACCCATAGGTCGACTGACAGTCCGCTATCGCGAGCAAGCTCGCTCCCACAGGCTCGCCTCGATCAGAAGTCCAGGCTGACGCCCAGGCTCACCCCCTGCTGGGTCAAGTCATCATCCTTGCGCAACGTATAACCGCCCCGCAGCGCCAGGTCGTTGGTCAACTTGTGGCTGACCCCCAGGCTCAGGCGGTTCAGGTGGCTCTGTGGCGTGTAGCCTTCCAGGGTGAAGTCGTTGGCCGGCAGGCTGTTGAGGGCGATGTTGACCTTTTGCGTGTCGTCTTCGTACTCGCGCTCGTGGGCATATTCGCCAAACACCTGGGTCTGCCGGGTGATGTTGTATTTGCCCTGCAAGCCAATGCCCAGGCGTTTCGAGTCGCGGGTCTGGTCATCGAAGGTCAGGGCCGTGGAGCGGTTGCTCTTTTCCGAGTAGCCATCGACTTCCACCTTCGCATAGTCAGCGCTGATAAACGGCGAGAGGTGCCATTCGCTGCCCGGCTGGGCAATGTCGTAGCCCACCCGTGTGCTGAATGCCCAGAGATGGCCGTCGGTGTCGCCTTTCTCTTGGGCTTCGTTGACGCCCAGGTCGAACTTGCGTTCCAGGTTGTCGTAGTCGAGTTTGCCGCCAGTCAGTGCCGCATCGGCCCACCAGCGGTTTTGCTGGAACTGGGCGAAGGCGGTGGCCAGGTAGCTGTTGAGCTTGTACTGCGAATCGTTATGGCCTGCATCCATGTCCTGGCGATAGAGACCGGCGGCGACACCTACGCGCCAAGCCTCGTTGAGGCGATAGCTGCCGCCGACGTTGAGGCTGTAGCCGCTGCCATCGGCGCTGGCGCCGCTGCCCTGGCTGTCCATGTCCAAATGTTGGCCGCCACCTGCCACGATGGCTCGCCACTGGCCGACCGCCTGCCAGTCCTCCCAGTCCGATTGCCACTGGCTGCGCAACTCATCCTGGTGGGCACGCAGGGTCGAGTGGGCCATTTCCGGCAGCAACGTCAGTTCCCAGGGCGCCGCGAGCAGGGAAAAGGCGTAGTCGGCGATCAGCTTTTGCCCGGTTTCGGTTGGATGGACCGAGTCGTTGTAGATCAGCTTGCTGGGATCTGGCGTGGCACTGTTGATGCCATAGGTGGCGTTTTCCGTGCAGCCGTTGCCGCTGAAGCAGGTAGCGGTCAGGTTCTCCCCAGTGGCGAGGCCGAATCTTGCCGGATCGGCGAAGCTTTCCTTCAGCAAAAGCGGAATATTCAGTGGAATGATTTCAGCGTCGATGCCTTGCAGGCGTGTGATCAGTTGTTGGTTGAACTGATTGCCCAGTTGCGAAAAGGTGTCTTGCAAGGGGCCGCCGTTGAGGGCCGGCGTCAGGCCCAGGTCGGGCAACAGCCAGACCATCACATAGCGGGCACCGGCCGTTTGCAGCACTTGGACGCTGTCGGCCAGGCGGTCCGCGGCGGCGTTCGCTTGCGCTGTGTTCAATACCCGGCCTTGAAGGAAGTCGTTACCGCCTCCGGAAAGGTAATACAGCGCATTCGGATCGGCCCGCAGGCCATTGGACTGCAGGTAGCCGGGACGGCTGCGTTCGCCGGTGTCGGATACACCGGTGATCGATTCGAGGATCTGGTCGGTACGATAGCCGCCCACCGCCCAGTTGTTGCCGTCTGCCAGCCCTTGGTCGGCGCGGACCGCCGAGGTGGAGGCGGCGGTCTCGTCGGCGGAATAGCCCAGGCGCCCGCCGAGCAGTTGGGTGGAGTTGGCCGAATAGGCTTCACCGCTGCCGTCCGTGTAGATCGGACCGGTTCGGTTGGTATAGCGCTCGGTCGAGCCGGGCGGGCCATTCGGGTCGGCGAACTGGCCTGCATCGTTGAGGCTGTCGCCGAACACGATGAACTTGGAGTACGGGTTGGGGGCGGCGCTCGCCTGGGCGCAGGCCATCGCCAGCAGGCAACCGGCAATCGGTACGAACAACGTCTTTTTGATCATGGGAAAATCCGTTTTTATTTTATTGTTGTTAGAAAACGAAACGACAGTACCAAAAACTTTCGGCATTTTGCCATCTATCCGGAACGTCGCGATTGTTTCAAAGCCCTTCGGGGACGGTCATATTGCGTGCTCCGCCCAGCTAAGCTACTGTGCCGGAACGTATGAACGAGACTTCCCCTGTGTCGATTGCCAGCAAACTTCTGGATCAAATGATCAAGGCACACGCCCGTTGGCGTTGGCGCGCCTGAACATTCTCCGCCGGCTTCGCCGGACCTGTACCGATTTGCCTTCTTTACCCGCTGTAGAACCGCTTCGCCGGGGCATCAACCGCCTCGCCAAGCGCAGCAGCGTGCGGGTCACTCTCTGAAGGCTGTGTTCAAAGTCAGTGAATTCAATAGGTTGCTTAGCCATGTTGCTGATGATCGATAACTACGACTCTTTTACCTACAACGTTGTGCAGTACCTTGGCGAGCTGGGCTCCGAGGTCAAGGTCGTGCGCAACGACGAACTGACCATCGCCGAAATCGAAGCCCTCAAGCCTGAGCGCATCGTGGTTTCCCCCGGGCCATGCACGCCGACCGAAGCGGGCATTTCCATCGACGCCATCAAGTACTTCGCCGGCAAGCTGCCGATCCTGGGCGTCTGCCTGGGGCATCAGTCGATCGGCCAAGCGTTCGGTGGCGATGTCGTGCGCGCCCGACAAGTCATGCACGGTAAGACTAGCCCGGTATTCCACGAGGACAAGGGCGTGTTCGAGGGACTGAATCGTCCGCTTACCGTAACCCGCTACCACTCTTTGATCGTCAAGCGCGAAACGCTGCCTGACTGCCTGGAGTTGACGGCCTGGACCCAGCTTGAAGACGGCTCGGTCGATGAAATCATGGGGCTGCGCCACAAGACATTGAATATCGAGGGTGTGCAATTTCATCCCGAGTCTATTCTCACCGAGCAGGGCCACGAGCTGTTCGCCAACTTCCTCAAACAAACCGGCGGCACGCGCTAAGGACTTTTCATGGATATCAAGACAGCCCTGAGCCGTATCGTCGGCCATCTCGACCTGAGCACCGACGAGATGCGCGACGTGATGCGCGAGATCATGACCGGCCAATGCACGGATGCGCAGATCGGTGCGTTCATGATGGCCATGCGCATGAAGAGCGAAAGCATCGATGAAATCGTCGGCGCCGTGTCGGTGATGCGCGAACTGGCGGACAAGGTCGAACTCAAGACGCTGGACGGTGTGGTGGATGTAGTCGGCACCGGTGGTGATGGCGCCAATATCTTCAACGTTTCCACCGCCTCGTCGTTTGTGGTCGCGGCGGCCGGTTGCACCGTTGCCAAGCACGGCAACCGCGCGGTCTCAGGCAAGAGCGGCAGTGCCGATTTGCTGGAGGCTGCCGGCATCTACCTGAACCTGACGCCGATTCAAGTGGCGCGTTGCATCGACAATGTCGGCATTGGTTTCATGTTTGCCCAGACCCATCACCGTGCCATGAAACACGCCGCCGCGCCGCGCCGTGACCTGGGCTTGCGTACGCTGTTCAACATGCTCGGCCCGCTTACGAATCCGGCTGGCGTGAAGCATCAAGTGGTTGGGGTGTTCAGCCAGGCGTTGTGCCGGCCATTGGCCGAAGTCCTGCAACGCCTGGGCAGCAAGCACGTGCTGGTGGTTCATTCGAAGGATGGCCTGGATGAATTCAGCCTGGCGGCGCCCACATTCGTGGCCGAACTAAAAAATGATCAGATCAGTGAGTATTGGGTCGAACCTGAAGACCTCGGCATGAAAAGCCAGAGCTTGCATGGCCTGGCGGTCGATGGCCCGGCCCAGTCGCTGGAGCTGATCCGCGATGCCCTGGGGCGTCGCAAGACCGAGAATGGCCAGAAAGCCGCCGAGATGATCGTGCTCAATGCCGGTGCTGCGTTGTACGCCGCCGACCACGCCAGCAGTCTCAAGCAAGGCGTGGAACTGGCTCATGACGCACTGCACACTGGCCTGGCCAGGGAAAAACTCGAAGAGTTGGGTGCATTTACCGCTGTATTCAAAGTGGAGAACGAAGGATGAGCGTGCCAACGGTTCTGGAAAACATTCTGGCTCGCAAGGTCCAGGAAGTGGCTGAGCGCAGTGCTCGCGTCAGTCTGGCCGAGCTGGAAAACCTGGCGCGTTCAGCGGATGCGCCGCGCGGTTTTGCCAAGGCGCTGATCGATCAGGCCAAGAAAAAACAGCCGGCGGTCATTGCTGAAATCAAGAAGGCCTCTCCCAGCAAGGGCGTGATTCGTGAACACTTCGTTCCGGCCGACATCGCACGGAGCTACGAGAAAGGCGGTGCGACCTGCCTCTCGGTGTTGACCGACGTCGACTTTTTCCAAGGGGCCGATGACTACCTGAAGCAGGCGCGGGCGGCGTGCAAGTTGCCGGTGATCCGCAAGGATTTCATGATCGACCCGTACCAGATCGTCGAGGCGCGTGCGCTGGGCGCCGATTGCGTGCTGTTGATCGTCTCTGCCCTGGATGACGTGAAGATGGCCGAGCTGGCGGCCGTGGCCAAGAGTGTCGGGCTGGATGTCCTGGTGGAAGTCCATGATGGCGACGAGTTGGAGCGAGCCCTGAAAACCCTCGATACCAAACTGGTCGGCGTGAACAACCGCAACCTGCACACGTTTGAAGTCAGCCTGGAAACCACCCTGGACCTGTTGCCACGCATCCCGCGTGATCGCTTGGTCATCACCGAAAGTGGCATCCTCAACCGGGCCGATGTCGAGTTGATGGAAGTCAGCGATGTGTATTCGTTCCTGGTGGGCGAGGCGTTCATGCGGGCCGAGAACCCGGGTACTGAATTGCAGCGACTGTTCTTTCCTGAACGAGGCCTGCCGGTGAGCGGCTCGACGCTGGACTGATCCATGTCGCCTGTGATTTCCCTCAGCGTCGAAGCTGGCCTGCAAGCCGAACAGGACCTGTTGGCCAGCATCTGCGCGGGCGACGCCGAGTTCGGCCTGCTGTTCTGGCAGCCCAATGACCGCGCGCTGGTCATGCCGCGCCGCTTGAGTCGGTTGCCGGGGTTCGAACACGCCAGTGAAGTATCGGCCGGCCAAGGCTGGCCAGTCCTGCTGCGTGAAACCGGTGGTGAGCCGGTGCCGCAATCGTCTGCTACGGTCAATATCGCTTTGGTCTACGCGCCACCGCGCAGCGAAGGCGACCACGGCCGCATCGAAACCGGGTATCGCCGGTTGTGCGATCCCATCTGCCAGTTGTTGGATGAATTGGGCGGGGTGGCTTCGCTGGGAGAAGTGGAAGGGGCCTTTTGCGACGGGCGCTTCAACGTCAACCTCGACGGCCGGAAAATGGTCGGCACCGCTCAACGCTGGCGCCAGAGCAAGGGTGGCCAGCGTCCGGTGGGGCTGGTGCATGGCGCGCTTTTGCTGGAGAACGAGCGCGAGTCCATGGTCGCGGCGGTCAATCGCTTCAATGAGGCCTGTGGCCTGGAGCAGCGAGTGCGTGCCGAGAGTCACATTGCCTTGCATGAAAAATTCCCGGCGCCGCACGCACTGGAGCGACTCGAGGTGCTGTACCGGGAACTGCTGACCCAACTGCTGGGTGCTTAACGCGTTCCGAACACCACCATGGTCTTGCCTTTGACGTTGACCAGGTTGCGCTCTTCCAGGTCCTTGAGTACGCGACCGACCATTTCACGGGAGCAACCGACAATCCGGCCAATCTCCTGGCGAGTCACCTTGATCTGCATGCCGTCCGGGTGGGTCATGGCATCGGGCTGCTTGCACAGCTCCAACAGGCAACGTGCGACACGTCCAGTGACGTCGAAAAATGCGAGATCGCCGACCTTGCGGGTGGTATTGCGCAGGCGCTGTGCGATTTGTCCGCTGAGGACGTAAAGAATGTCCGGGTCTTGCAGGGACAGTTCTCGGAATTTGGCGTAGCTGATTTCCGCAACTTCACATTCAATCTTGGTCCGCACCCAGGCACTGCGTTCCTGTTCCTTGCCCGCCTGTTCGAACAACCCCAGCTCACCGAAAAAATCTCCGGAATTGAGGTAGGCGATGATCATTTCCCGACCGTCATCATCTTCTATCAGGATAGTGACCGAGCCCTTGATGATGAAAAACAGCGTTTCGGAACGATCTCCCGCACAAATGATGTTGTGTTTGGCTGGGTAGCGGCGGCGCTGGCAATGCATCAAGAGCTTGTCGAGGTTCTTGATCTTGAACGTGGGAGTAATGGCAACCATGGTTGTATCCCGAAAGACTGCGCGGTGTGGTGGTTTGTTTTTATGAAGGCGAATAGCTATCGCTAAAAGCTGGCCATACGCCAGCGAGTTGGCGCCAGCTTAACAGAGGCGTCCTTAATAGATTTGAGAATTTACCTACAGGCTGACAGGACGGTGCTCCTAAGACGAAGAGCGGTCATGGCGAAGCGCTGTGCTAAGCTGGCGACCCTTTTTTAACAGTGGAGTCTTGGCGATGAAGGCACGCATCCAATGGGCTGGCGAAGCCATGTTCCTCGGTGAGTCAGGCAGTGGTCATGTGGTCGTCATGGACGGCCCGCCAGAGGCCGGTGGTCGGAACCTGGGTGTTCGGCCGATGGAAATGCTCCTGTTGGGCGTAGGCGGTTGCAGCAATTTCGACGTGGTCAGCATTCTTAAAAAGTCCCGCCAGGCCGTCGAAAGCTGCGAAGCGTTCCTGGAAGCGGAGCGTGCCACCGAAGATCCAAAGGTATTTACCAAGATCCACATGCATTTCGTGGTGAAGGGGCGAGCCTTGAAGGAAGCCCAGGTCAAGCGGGCCATTGAGCTGTCCGCCGAGAAATACTGCTCGGCTTCGATCATGCTCGGCGCCGCCGGCGTCGAAATCACCCACGATTATGAAATCATCGAATTGGGTTGAGTCGATCTCGATGGCGAAGCCCGCAACTCGCCGCGTTGAAATCCTGAGCTAAAGAAAAAGGCGACTCCCGCTGGAAGTCGCCTTTTTCATTGGTGTTGCAATGGCGTCAAATCCGATAGGTGCTCTTGGTCATGACCTTGGCCAGCAGGCTCATGCCGAACTTCACCGGGCCCGGAAAACGGAAGCCACCGGCGTCAAGCGCACTTTCGGCATGGTGTTCTTCATCCACGCGCATCTGTTCGAGGATCGCCCGGGACTTTTCATCCTCGGCCGGCAGTTGCTCCAGGTGTTCGTTCAAGTGCTTGCACACCTGATGCTCGGTCGCGGCAACGAAGCCGAGGCTGACTTTATCGCTGATCAGGCCGGCGACGGCGCCGATCCCGAATGACATCCCATAGAACAGCGGGTTCAGGACGCTGGTGTGGCTGCCCAGTTGGCGAATGCGTTGTTCACACCAGACCAGATGGTCGATTTCTTCCTCGGCGGCGTGTTCCATTGCCTCACGCACCTGGGGCAGCTTCGCTGTCAGCGCCTGGCCCTGATACAACGCCTGGGCACAGACTTCGCCGGTGTGGTTGATACGCATCAGGCCGGCGACGTGGCGGGTTTGCTCGTCACTCAGTTGCGCGTCCGGCTGCACGATAGCCGGTGATGGGCGGTACGGCTGGCCACTGAAGGGCAGCAGGGTGCGCATCGCGGTATCGGCTTGCAGCAACAGACGGTCAATCGGCGAGTAGTGACGTTGGGTAGTCATGCTTACCTCCGGGAAAAATCACAGCGACCAGTTTAACCCAATCGGCCGCCGAAGATTTGCGTTGGATCAGGGGTATCAGCCCGGCGGCCAGTGCATCTGGCGCTGACCCAGCACATGCATATGAATGTGATAGACCGTCTGCCCACCCAGTTCATTGCAATTCATCACCACGCGAAAACCTTCTTCGCAGCCCAACTCCAGCGCCAGGCGCTGGGCAGTGAACAGAATGTGCCCGGCCAGGCCCTTGTCTTCTTCGGTGAGGTCATTGAGCGTACGGATCGGTTTTTTCGGAATGACCAAAAAATGCACGGGTGCTTGCGGGGCGATGTCGTGGAAGGCCAGTACCTGGTCATCCTCGTAGATGACCTTTGCCGGGATTTCCCGGTTGATGATCTTGGTAAACAGGGTATCCACAGCTGTTTTCTCCGTTGGGTTCGTCGAGGTCCGATGTCATGAAGGCTCTGGTTGAGGTGCCTGGTTGTTCAACGTGAAGGGATCAGCGCGGGCAACAAGCCTTGTTGATCATGCCGGCGATGTTCCGGACCAGCCATCGCGATCCCAGTCGCGGCAGTGCGGCCAGCCAGCGATTGCGGCGTCCAGGAATGATGATGGCGCGGTTCTTGTCCAGTGCGCGTACGGCGTACAGGGCAACTTCCTCCGGGCTCATCAGCAACTTGCTGTCGATGAGTTTCTGTTCGTCCATCTGCGCCCTGGCGAAAAAGCCGGTCCGGGTCGGCCCAGGGCAAAGCACCGAGACCTTGATCGCGCATTTCTTCAGTTCAACTCGCAGGGCTTCGGAAAAGTGCAGTACATAGGCCTTGCTGGCGTAGTAAGTACTCATCCAGGGGCCCGGTTGGAAGGCAGCGATCGAGGCAACGTTGAGGATCTGGCCGCCGCCGAGCAGCGCCATGCTATTACCGATGGCGTGACAAAGCCGTGTCAGGGCGAGGATGTTGATTTCGATCAGGTCCTGCTCGGTCATCCAGTCCTGGCCCAGGAACGGCCCGCTGGTGCCGATGCCAGCACAATTGACCAGCAGATCGATCTGCCGCTCGCCTTCCTCCAGTTCCAGCAGAAAGCCTGAAAGCCTCAGCGGTTCGCCCAGGTCACAAGCCCGGAACAATACCTCCACGCCAAACCGTTGAGTCAGTTCGATTGCAATACTTTCCAGCCGATCACGCTGTCGAGCCACCAGTATCAGGTTGCGGCCGCGCCGGGCCAGCGCTTCGGCCATGGCCAGGCCGATACCGCTGGAAGCGCCAGTGATCAGTGCGTAACGGGTCATGCAGTTCTCCATCGCAACAGCCCGCCGCCAGTTGACTGGGCTGTCACCGGCATGAAGCGCGCTTATTGTTCCTCTTCTTCTTCATAGTCTACAGAAGGCGGAGCGGGCTCGGCTGCCTCGACGGCAGGCTCTTCAGAGGTTTCGTTGCTGGATTCGCTGCTTTCATAGCTGCTCAGGCTGCTGCTGTCGTAGTCCTCCTGAAGGGCTCCGAAGATACCGGCGAAGGTGGCCATGAAAATCAGGACGATCATCACCAGCCAGAGCGAGGCCAGCAATTTAACCGCTGTGGTATTGCGCGGCGGCGGAGGGCCATACTGGTTTGCGCCGGTATTGCCCGGAGCGATGATGAGGATGAAGGGGAAGATGCTGCCCACGAATGGAACCAGGTTGATCAGCCACAACCACCCCGACCAGCCGAGATCATGCAGGCGCTGGACGTTGAACTGGATGCTCACGAAGGCAAAGGCTAGCACGACGACTGCGGCGAGCAGGCCGCCGACGATGAGTCCCGCGACCGAGTCGGAAGCCAGCAGCCAGGCCGTGGACAGCCAGAAGCCTATGCCGACCAGGGGCAGTAGGGCCAGGGTCAATACCATGGTCCAGGCCAGGTAGCGTAGACGGCCGATACGCCCTTCGAAGCTGAAGGGCTTGAGTGTGCCGTACTCGGCAAGCGCTTCACCGACTTCGGCGCGGGGAGGCGCGTATGGCGAGACGGGCTCGACGATCGAATCGGGATGGCGTCCACTCGGTTGCCGTGGTGCCTCCTGTACCTCGCCAAGGTTCAGTTGGACGACGGGTTCGGCTTCGATCCTGGCATCGATTCCGCTCTTGTTGAGCGCTTCCAGGTACTGCTGCGCCTCGCTCTGGGACAGGTTGCTCTTGAGGGCTACCTTGCGCCCGGTGAACAGCCGTTCAATGGCGCTGACATCGCTTTTGAACAGCTCGGCGAGGTTGAGTTTGGCGGTGGTGGTATCGACGCCCGGCATCAGGCCGCCGTCGAATACGATGTTGAAACGGGTTTCGCTCATGCCTGGCATCCTTGTCTCTAAAAGTTGATGAGTTGTTTTGTTCAGGCTGATTCAGCGGGGCCATTGCCCGCCAAGCTGTGCCGCCCGGGCTTGTGCCTGACGGTATTCTTCATCCAGGCGTGCCACCAACTGATCGACGCTGGGCAAATCATCGATTTCACCCACGCCCTGGCCAGCGGACCATACGGTTTTCCAGGCCTTGGCTTCATCGTTCAGCGGTTTGAGTTTCGAGCCAAAATCCACGGCGCCTTTGTTCTGCAGGGCGGCCAGATCGAAACCGGCGTTCTCCAGGCTCTGGCGCATGAAACTGGCCGGCACCCCGGATACAGCAGGAGTATGCACGATGTCTGCGGCTCTGGATGTGAGCAACATCTCTTTATAAGCGTCAGGTGCGTGGCTTTCGCTCGTACCGATAAAGCGTGTACCGAAGTAGGCCAGATCCGCGCCGAGCAATTGTGCGGCCAAGATCTGATGGCCGTGGTTCAGGCATCCTGCCAGCAGCAGGGTCTTATCGAAAAACTGCCGGATCTCGGCGATCAGTGAAAACGGGCTCCAGGTCCCGGCGTGCCCGCCTGCGCCAGCGGCAACGGCGATCAAGCCATCGACACCGGCTTCGGCGGCTTTCTCGGCATGCCGTCGGGTCGTCACGTCATGGAATACCAGGCCGCCGTACCCGTGAACCGCGTCCACCAGTTCTTTCACCGCACCCAGGCTGGTGATGACAATCGGCACCTTGTGTTCGATGCAGATGGCCAGGTCGGCCTGAAGTCGCGGATTGCTGTGATGGACAATTAGGTTTACCGCGTAGGGCGCCGGGTTTTCCAGGGTCGCCAAGCCTGCTTCGATTTCTTCCAGCCAGGCCTTGAAGCCGCTGCTTTCGCGCTGGTTCAACGCCGGAAAGCTGCCGACAATGCCATTGCGGCAGCAGGCCAGCACCAGTTGTGGATTGGAAATCAGGAACATTGGCGCCGCCACGACGGGCAGTCGCAAGCGTTGTTCAAGCAGAGCGGGCAACGACATGGGAAGTACCCCGGATAATGGATGCTGATTGGAGGTTAGAACGGTCGAACGACGACCAGAATTACGATAGCCAGCAATATCAGAACCGGCACTTCATTGAACCAGCGATAAAAGACATGGCTGCGGGTGTTTTCGCCACGGGCGAAGCGCTTTACCTGGGCGCCGCACATATGGTGGTAACCGATCAGCAGCACGACCAGGGTCAACTTGGCGTGCATCCAGCCTCCCTGGGTGAAGTAGGCGCCGGCATTGAGGCTGAGCAACCAGATGCCGAATACCAAAGTGGCAATCATCGCCGGGCCCATGATGCCGCGGTACAGCTTGCGCTCCATGACGCTGAAGCGCTCTTTGCTGACACTGTCTTCGCTTTGGGCGTGATAGACAAACAGGCGAGGCAGGTAGAACAGGCCGGCGAACCAGCAGACCATGCTGACAATGTGAAGTGCTTTGAGCCACAGATAGAGCATTTTTAGTTATTCCTCGATTCACGGTAGCCCGATAGTAGAGGTTAGAGCGGCCACACGTCACCTTGACGGTTGTCGCCACGCCCTGCGGCCCCTATCATCGACGGCTTTCCAGTGGGTTCGTTGAGGGCAGGTTTATGGTCAAGGTCGGTATCGTCGGCGGCACGGGTTACACCGGTGTCGAACTGCTGCGTCTTCTGGCACAGCATCCGCAGGCTGAGGTGGTGGTCATCACTTCCCGATCCGAGGCCGGCCTGGCCGTCGCCGACATGTATCCGAACCTGCGAGGCCATTACGACGGCCTGGCGTTCAGCGTTCCGGACGTCAAGACCCTTGGCGCCTGCGATGTGGTGTTCTTCGCCACGCCCCACGGTGTCGCCCACGCCCTGGCCGGTGAACTGCTGGCCGCCGGGACCAAGGTGATCGACCTGTCGGCGGACTTCCGTCTGCAGGACGCCGATGAGTGGGCCAAATGGTACGGCCAGCCCCACGGTGCGCCGGAGTTGCTCGAGGAGGCGGTCTACGGCTTGCCGGAGGTCAATCGCGAGAAAATCAAGCAGGCTCGACTGATCGCCGTACCGGGTTGCTATCCGACCGCGACCCAGTTGGGTTTCTTGCCGTTGCTTGAGGCCGATCTTGCCGATACTTCGCGTCTGATTGCCGACTGCAAATCCGGGGTCAGCGGCGCCGGGCGTGGCGCCAGTGTTGGCTCGCTGTACTCCGAGACGTCGGAAAGCATGAAGGCGTACGCGGTCAAGGGGCATCGCCACCTGCCGGAAATTCGCCAGGGGTTGCGCCGGGCAGCGGGCAAGGACGTCGGCCTGACCTTCGTGCCGCACCTGACGCCGATGATTCGTGGCATCCATTCCACCCTTTATGCGACCGTCGTCGATCGTTCGGTGGACCTGCAGGCATTGTTTGAAAAGCGTTATGCCAACGAACCGTTCGTCGACGTTATGCCAGCTGGCAGCCATCCGGAGACCCGTAGCGTGCGCGGTGCGAACGTTTGCCGGATCGCCGTGCATCGCCCGCAGGACGGTGACCTGGTGGTGGTATTGTCGGTCATCGATAACCTGGTCAAGGGCGCGTCCGGCCAAGCGGTGCAGAACCTGAACATCCTGTTCGGCCTGGATGAGCGCCTGGGGCTGTCCCATGCAGGGATGTTGCCTTAAAGCAGTTTGCCGCCGCTCCGCAAATAGTTGACCGATTTTCTAGGAGAAGCGGATAATGCCCGCCATCACGCATTATGGCGGCGTAAGCGCCGGGAGATATTCAGCATGAGCGTCGAAACCTTCACCCCCACGGCTTTGCAATTCACCCACGGTGCCGCGCACAAGGTGAAGAGCCTGGTCGATGAAGAGGGCAATGATCGTTTGAAGCTGCGCGTATTTGTTACGGGTGGCGGTTGTTCCGGTTTCCAGTACGGCTTCACTTTCGATGAGGAAGTGGCCGAAGACGACACCATCGTCGAGCGCGAAGGGGTCAGCCTGGTGGTCGATCCGATGAGCTTCCAGTACCTGGCAGGTGCCGAGGTGGATTATCAGGAAGGTCTGGAAGGGTCTCGTTTCGTGATCAAGAACCCTAACGCCACCACGACCTGTGGGTGCGGTTCTTCGTTCTCGATCTGAGACAGCTCCAATAAAAACGCCGCAGTGCCTTACGGCCCTGCGGCGTTTTTTTGTCCGTAATCTTGATCTCAGGCCGGGTAGATGGCGCCGAGTACGCGCAAGCCACGGGCGCCAGTGACGCTCGGACGATTGCCTGGAATGCCTTCAAGGCAACAATGGGCGAGCCAGGCGAAAGCCATGGCTTCGACCCAGTCCGGGTCCACGCCATACACCGCCGTACTGCTGACCTTGGTACCCGGCAGCAACTCAGCCAGGCGCTTCATGAGCGCCTGGTTGTGCGCGCCGCCACCACAAATCAGCAGCTCCTGGGTATTCGATTGGGCATGCTGCAGTGATTCGACGATGGTCAGGGCGGTCAGCTCGAGCAACGTCGCCTGTACGTCTTGCGGGGCGAAGGTTGGCAACTGCGACAAATGCTGGCTCAGCCAAGGCAGGTTGAATACCTCGCGGCCGGTACTTTTCGGCCCCTTGGTGACGAAGAAAGGATCGCTGAGCAGTGCCTTGAGCAGGGCTGGCTCGACTGTACCGCTGGCAGCCCATTGGCCGTCACGGTCGAAATGGTCGCCTCGTTGTTGATGTATCCAGGCATCGAGCAATACGTTGCCTGGACCACAGTCAAAACCGGCTACAGGTTTTGCGGGCTCTATCAGGCTGAGATTGCTGAAGCCGCCGATATTCAACACGGCACGATTACCAGCTCGCTCTTCGAACAGTGCTTCGTGAAACGCCGGTACCAGTGGGGCGCCTTGTCCGCCAGCGGCGACATCACGGCTGCGGAAATCGCTGACGACGGCGATGCCGGTCAATTCGCTCAACAGGGCGGGATTGCCGATTTGCACGGTAAACCCACGGGCTGGTTCATGGCGGATGGTCTGGCCGTGGCTGCCAATCGCCGTGATGTCTTCAGGCTTGAGTTTCTGTTCGTTGAGTAAGGTATGGATACCCTGTGCGGCCAGCTTTACCCAGCTTTGCTGGGCAATGGCGGAGCGGGCGATTTCATCGGGCCCGCTGCTGCACAGTTCGAGTAGTTCGGCGCGCAGGGCGGCGGGCATGGGGATGTAGTGCGTGGCAATCAATTTGATCGCCGGGGCCAGTTCGATCAGTGCGATATCCAAGCCATCCAGGCTGGTCCCGGACATCACACCGATATAGAGCGCCATGGCTTAGCGCTTGCTCGAGGCCAGCATGGTGGCTTTCTCTTGATCCATGCGAGCCATCAAGGGTTGGCTTTGCGCCAGGAAGCGCGCGCGCTCGCCCTTGGCGATCGGATCGGCCATCGGCAACTTCTGGCCAAGCGGATCGACATGGACGCCGTTGACCTGGAACTCATAGTGCAAGTGCGGGCCGGTGGACAGCCCGGTGGTACCGATGTATCCGATCACCTGGCCTTGCTTGACGCTGCCGCCAGTCTTCACGCCTTTGGCGAAACCCTGCATGTGGCCGTACAGCGTACGATAGGTATTGCCGTGCTGGATGATCACGGTATTGCCATAACCGCCGCGACGTCCGGCCAGCAATACCTTGCCGTCGCCGGCCGCCTTGATGGGCGTACCGCGTGGGGCAGCGTAGTCGACACCTTTATGGGCGCGGATCTTGTTCAGGATCGGATGCTTGCGGCCGGCGGAGAACTTCGAGCTAATGCGGGCGAAGTCAACCGGTGTACGGATGAATGCCTTGCGCATGCTGTTGCCGTCGGCGGTGTAGTAGCTGCTGTTGCCTTGTTTGTTGGTGTAGCGCACCGCGGTGTATGTCTTGCCGCGGTTGGTGAAGCGCGCGGAAAGGATCGGGCCGTTGCCAACGCTCTTGCCATTGACCACTTTCTGCTCATAGATGACGTCGAATTCGTCACCCTGGCGAATGTCCTGGGCGAAGTCGATGTCGTAGCCGAAGACGCTGGCCATGTCCATGGTCAAGCTATGGGAAAGGCCTGCGCGCGCAGCGGACTGGGACAATGAACTGTTGATGACGCCATGGACGTAGGCCGAGCGAACGGTAGGCTTGGCGGTGACGCGGTTGAATACGTAACCCTTGTCATTTTTGGTCAGGGTGATGCTTTCCAGGTCGCTCAGCTTGGTGTGCAGATTGTTCAGCTGCCCGTCTGGATTGAGTTCGAATTCGAGTTTCTGACCGCGTTGCAGTTGAGTGAATTGCTTGGCTTGCTTGTCGCTGGCCAGGATTTCGTGAACCGATGTGGAGGGCAGGCCAACCTTTTCGAAGAGGGTGGAAAGCGTGTCGCCCTTGGCAACAATCACTTCGCGATGTTCCGGTCCTTTCTTTTCCTCTGCAACAGGCGCTTCTACCGGAGCGGCGGCCTGGGCAGTGTCTTCCGGGCTGTTTTCAATCTGCGCAAAAGGAGAGGCGGCCGGTTCGTTTGTGGCTTGAACGGCTTCGGCGGCGTCTTGTTCTTGTGTCAGTTGTTCAGCAGGGCTTTCCAGTTCAAGACTCAGGGTCGTCTTTTTGGCTTCAACATCGCTGGAGGGAAACACCAGGAGCGCCAGGCTTAGGAGGGCTGCGATGCCGCTGGCGGCAAGCAGGTGGGTCTTTGGGTAAAGCGGCGGCGCTTTAGACGGTTCTGTGGTCATAAGTAATTTTGACTTTTGAAAAGATGAATTGGAAAAGATGAATGACATGATGAAGATGAAATAACTGTATAAAATATAACCAAAACCCCTGCGAAGCAAGCCCGCGAACGCTCTGTTCTGTGGATCGGCGTCCGTGCGCCGGGCAAACCTTGTATTTGGTGCGCGATCTTGTATGGTTGGGGCCCTTTGAATCTGAGCCTTACGGGTCTGTTATGAAGTCGGTTGAAGAGCAGCTAGCGCTGATCAAACGTGGTGCGGAAGAACTGTTGGTCGAGTCCGAGCTGATCGAAAAGCTCAAGCGCGGGCAGCCGCTGCGTATCAAGGCTGGCTTCGATCCGACGGCGCCCGATCTGCACCTGGGTCATACCGTGCTTATTAATAAGCTGCGCCAGTTCCAGGATCTGGGGCACCAGGTCATCTTCCTTATAGGGGACTTCACCGGAATGATCGGTGATCCGAGCGGGAAGAGTGCTACGCGCCCACCGCTGACCCGCGAGCAGGTTCTCGATAACGCCGAGACCTACAAGACTCAGGTTTTCAAGATTCTTGATCCGGCCAAGACCGAAGTGGCATTCAACTCCACTTGGATGGATCAGATGGGACCGGCGGATTTCATTCGCCTGACGTCCCAATACACCGTGGCTCGCATGCTCGAGCGCGATGATTTCGACAAGCGCTATACAACCAATCAGCCGATCGCCATCCATGAGTTCCTCTACCCGCTTGTTCAGGGTTATGACTCGGTCGCGTTGCGCGCGGACGTTGAGCTTGGCGGTACCGACCAGAAGTTCAACCTGTTGATGGGGCGCGAGTTGCAGCGTGGTTATGGTCAAGAGGCGCAGTGCATCCTGACCATGCCATTGCTGGAAGGCCTGGATGGCGTGAAGAAGATGTCCAAGTCGTTGGGCAACTATGTGGGCATCCAGGAAGCACCAGGCGTCATGTACAGCAAGCTGGTCTCCATTCCTGATGTGCTGATGTGGCGTTACTTCGAGCTGTTGAGCTTCCGGTCCATGGATGAGATCAATGCGTTCCGTGCTGATGTAGAGGCCGGGGCCAACCCGCGGGACATCAAAATCAAGCTGGCTGAAGAGATCGTTGCGCGTTTCCATGGTGAGGAGGCTGCGGCCAATGCTCATCGTGCGGCGGGTAATCGTATGAAAGATGGCGAGCTGCCGGATGATCTGCCGGAGATCGAGTTGACTGCGGCTGAGAATATGCCAATCGCGGCGGTTCTTAATAAGGCTGGCCTGGTCAAGAATGCGGCGGTGGCGCGAGATCTCCTGGGTTCGGGTGGCGTGCGTATAGATGGTGAGGTTGTGGATCGCACCTATATATATGAGCTGGGCTCTACTCATGTATGCCAGGCCGGCAAGAAGGCTTTCGCCCGTATTACGCTGAAATCTGAATAAAGCGAAATTAAGGGTTGACGGCAGATTCTGGACGTCTATAATTCGCCCCACTTCCGGTGCGGTCGAAACGGAAAACTCCTTGAGATTCAACGAGTTAAGTAGGTTTCGAAGGTGCAGGGCTTCAGTTCATCGAAGTCTGGAAGGAGCAGAT
>NZ_JACVAH010000024.1:0-78857 GCF_014851795.1 Pseudomonas sp. Pdm06 | reverse complement strand
GCGCGATCCTGGTTTGCTCGGCCGCTGATGGTCCGATGCCACAAACCCGTGAGCACATCCTGCTGTCCCGTCAGGTAGGCGTTCCGTACATCGTTGTCTTCCTGAACAAGGCTGACATGGTTGACGATGCTGAGCTGCTGGAACTGGTTGAGATGGAAGTGCGCGACCTGCTGAGCACTTACGACTTCCCAGGTGATGACACTCCAATCATCATCGGTTCGGCTCTGATGGCTCTGAACGGCCAAGACGACAACGAAATGGGCACCACTGCCGTCAAGAAGCTGGTGGAAACTCTGGACAGCTACATCCCAGAGCCAGAGCGTGCTATCGACAAGCCGTTCCTGATGCCAATCGAAGACGTATTCTCGATCTCCGGTCGCGGTACTGTTGTGACTGGTCGTGTTGAGCGTGGCATCGTCCGCATCCAGGAAGAAGTTGAGATCGTCGGTCTGCGCGACACTCAGAAAACTACCTGCACCGGCGTTGAAATGTTCCGCAAGCTGCTCGACGAAGGTCGTGCTGGCGAGAACTGCGGCGTACTACTGCGCGGCACCAAGCGTGACGACGTTGAGCGTGGCCAGGTTCTGGTCAAGCCAGGCACCGTCAAGCCGCACACCAAGTTCACCGCAGAAGTTTACGTTCTGAGCAAGGAAGAAGGCGGCCGTCACACTCCGTTCTTCAAAGGCTACCGTCCACAGTTCTACTTCCGTACAACTGACGTGACTGGTAACTGCGAGCTGCCAGAAGGCGTTGAAATGGTAATGCCAGGTGACAACATTCAGATGACTGTTACCCTGATCAAGACCATTGCGATGGAAGACGGTCTGCGTTTCGCTATCCGTGAAGGCGGTCGTACCGTCGGCGCTGGCGTCGTAGCCAAAGTCATCGAGTAAGTCTCTTTTAGAGTCAGCTTGATGAGTTGAAAAGCCCCCGCTTAGCGGGGGCTTTTTTATTGGGTTGACACCTATCAGGGGCGTCTATAGAATTGCGCCTCCTTTTAACGGGCGTATTGCGCCCGGTGGGAATAGCAGCCGGAGTCTGAAATCCAATGCAAAATCAGCAAATCCGTATCAGGTTGAAGGCTTTTGACCATCGCCTGATCGACCAATCCACCCAGGAAATCGTGGAAACCGCGAAACGTACTGGTGCTCAAGTGCGTGGTCCAATTCCACTGCCTACCCGTAAAGAGCGGTTCACCGTTCTGGTCTCCCCGCACGTCAACAAAGACGCGCGTGACCAGTACGAGATCCGTACTCATAAGCGCGTTCTGGACATCGTCCAGCCAACGGATAAAACCGTTGATGCTCTTATGAAGCTCGATCTTGCGGCCGGTGTGGAAGTGCAGATCAGCCTCGGCTAAGACTCGGTCTTAGTCGTGTAACGCTCTGAAATGGGCGGCCATAGCGGGTGAAAGCCCCGTACACTCATGAGGTTTACAACATGACTATTGGTGTAGTCGGTCGTAAATGCGGTATGACCCGTATTTTCACCGAAGAAGGTGTCTCCATTCCGGTCACGGTCATTGAGATCGAGCCGAATCGCGTCACCCAGTTCAAAACTGAAGAGACCGATGGCTATCGTGCAGTGCAAGTCACTGTCGGCGAGCGTCGTGCTTCGCGTGTAACAGCAGCTCAGGCTGGCCACTTCGCCAAGGCGAACGTTGCCGCTGGTCGTACCGTAATGGAATTCCGCCTTGAAGAAGGCGAGTACCAGGCCGGCGATCTGATCAACGCTGAAATCTTCGCCGCTGGCCAACTGGTTGATGTAACCGGTCAGTCCAAGGGTAAAGGCTTCCAGGGTACGATCAAGCGTTGGAACTTCCGCGGGCAAGATAACACCCACGGTAACTCCGTATCCCACCGCGTTCCAGGCTCTATCGGCCAGTGCCAGACTCCTGGTCGTGTATTCAAGGGCAAAAAAATGTCCGGTCATATGGGCGCTGAGCGCGTGACCGTGCAGTCCCTCGAAGTAGTGCGCGTGGACGCTGAACGCAATCTGTTGTTGGTCAAGGGCGCTGTTCCTGGCGCTACTGGCGGCAACTTGGTTGTACGTCCAGCAGCCAAGGCTCGCGGTTAAGGGGAAGCTGACATGCAATTAAATGTAAATGACGCTCAAGCGATCGAAGTTTCCGAACTGACATTTGGCGGCGAATTCAACGAGACGCTGGTTCACCAAGCAGTCGTGGCCTACATGGCTGGCGGCCGTCAAGGTAGCAAGCAGCAAAAGACCCGTTCCGACGTTTCCGGTGGCGGCAAGCGCCCATGGCGTCAGAAAGGTACTGGCCGTGCTCGTGCCGGTACTATCCGTAGCCCAATCTGGCGTGGCGGCGGTACCACTTTCGCAGCTCGTCCTCAGGATCACTCCCAGAAGCTGAACAAGAAGATGTATCGCGCAGCAATGCGTTCCATCCTTGCTGAGCTGGTGCGTACTGATCGTCTGGTCGTGGTTCAGGACTTCGCTGTTGAAGCACCGAAAACCAAAGATCTGCTGAACAAGCTGAACGGCATGGGCCTGACTGACGTCCTGATCGTGTCTGACGCTGTTGATCAGAACCTGTACCTGGCTGCTCGCAACCTGCCACACGTCGACGTTCGTGACGTGCAGGGTTCCGATCCGGTCAGTCTGATCGCATACGACAAGGTGTTGATCACCGTGTCGGCCGTGAAGAAATTCGAGGAGCTGCTGGGATGAACCAGGAACGCGTATTTAAAGTTCTGCTTGGCCCGCACGTTTCCGAGAAGGCTACGGTTCTGGCAGACAAGAAAGGCCAGTTCGTTTTCAAGGTTGCTACCGACGCAACCAAGCTGGAAATCAAGAAGGCCGTCGAAAGCCTGTTCAGCGTGAAAGTAGAGCGCGTGACTACCCTGAACGTTCTGGGTAAAAGCAAGCGCACTGCTCGCGGTCTGGGCAAGCGTAATGACTGGAAGAAGGCAGTTATCTCCCTTCAGCCAGGCCAAGATCTCGATTTCAGCAGCAGTGCTGAGTAAGGAAGGGGTGCATCATGGCAATCGTTAAATGCAAACCGACTTCCCCTGGCCGCCGTTTTGTGGTCAAGGTGGTCAACCAGGAGCTGCATAAAGGCGCTCCTCACGCACCGCTGCTCGAGAAAAAATCGAAGTCTGGTGGTCGTAACAACAATGGCCGTATTACCACTCGTCACATCGGTGGTGGTCATAAGCAGCATTATCGTCTGGTCGACTTCCGTCGCAACGACAAGGATGGCATCGCTGCCACCGTCGAGCGTATCGAATACGATCCAAACCGTACTGCTCACATCGCTCTGCTGCTGTACGCAGATGGCGAGCGTCGCTACATCATCGCCCCTAAAGGCGTGAGTGCTGGCGACCAGCTGATCGCAGGTGCCCTGGCACCGATCAAGCCGGGCAACGCTCTGCAACTGCGTAACATTCCAGTTGGTAGCACCGTACACGGCATCGAATTGAAGCCAGGTAAAGGCGCACAGATCGCTCGTTCCGCTGGTGCTTCGGCTCAGCTGATCGCTCGTGAAGGTGTCTACGTGACCCTGCGTCTGCGTTCTGGTGAGATGCGTAAAGTACTGGCTGAATGCCGTGCGACCCTGGGCGAAGTCTCGAACTCCGAGCACAGCCTGCGTTCGTTGGGTAAAGCTGGTGCCAAGCGCTGGCGTGGCGTTCGCCCAACCGTTCGTGGTGTTGCCATGAACCCGGTTGACCACCCACATGGTGGTGGTGAAGGTCGTACCTCTGGTGGTCGTCATCCGGTATCGCCATGGGGCTTCCCGACTAAGGGCGCGAAGACTCGTGGTAATAAGCGTACCGACAAAATGATCGTCCGTCGTCGCAAGTAAATAGAGGGATACGACAGTGCCACGTTCTCTGAAAAAAGGTCCTTTTATTGATCTTCACCTACTGAAGAAGATCGAAGTGGCGGCGGAAAAGAACGATCGCAAACCAGTTAAGACCTGGTCGCGTCGTTCGATGATCCTGCCACAAATGGTCGGTCTGACCATCGCAGTACACAACGGTCGCCAACACGTCCCAGTTCTCGTGAACGAAGACATGGTCGGCCACAAACTGGGCGAGTTCGCCGGTACCCGCACATACCGTGGGCACGTGGCTGACAAGAAAGCCAAGCGTTAAGGGGTAAGGAAATGGAAGTAGCCGCTAAGTTGTCGGGCGCTCGAATCTCCGCCCAGAAAGCCCGCTTGGTCGCCGACCAGATCCGCGGGAAGAAGGTGGGCGAAGCGCTCAACCTGTTGGCTTTCAGCAGTAAGAAAGCCGCCGAGATCATGAAGAAAGTGCTGGAGTCGGCCGTAGCCAACGCCGAGCATAACGAAGGCGCAGACGTTGATGACCTGAAGGTCAGCACCGTTTTCGTCAACGAAGGGCGTTCGCTGAAGCGCATCATGCCACGTGCCAAAGGCCGTGCTGATCGCATCGTCAAGCGGTCTTGCCATATCACTGTCAAGGTTGCTGACAAGTAACGGAGTCGAAGAGATGGGTCAGAAAGTACATCCCATTGGCATTCGCCTGGGAATCGTCAAGGAGCACACCTCCGTCTGGTACGCAGACGGTCGGACTTATGCGGACTACTTGTTCGCTGATCTGAAGGTGCGTGAGTATCTCCAAGACAAACTAAAAAGCGCGTCCGTAAGCCGTATCGATATCCATCGTCCGGCGCAGACTGCACGTATCACCATCCACACCGCTCGTCCAGGTATCGTTATCGGGAAGAAAGGTGAAGATGTTGAGAAACTGCGTCAGGACCTGACCAAGCAAATGGGTGTGCCTGTGCACATCAATATCGAAGAGATCCGCAAGCCGGAGCTCGACGGTATGCTGGTTGCGCAGAGCGTAGCTCAGCAGCTGGAGCGTCGCGTAATGTTCCGTCGCGCTATGAAGCGCGCTGTACAGAACGCCATGCGCATTGGTGCCAAAGGCATCAAAATCCAAGTGAGCGGTCGTCTCGGCGGTGCTGAAATCGCACGTACTGAATGGTATCGCGAAGGTCGTGTGCCACTGCACACCCTGCGTGCCGACATCGACTATGCCAACTACGAAGCTCACACCACCTACGGTGTGATCGGTGTAAAGGTTTGGATCTTCAAAGGCGAAGTAATTGGTGGTCGCCAAGAAGAACTGAAGCCACAAGCACCAGCGCCTCGTAAAAAAGCTGCTAAGTAAGGGGTACGCCAAATGTTGCAACCAAAGCGTACGAAGTTCCGCAAGCAAATGACCGGTCACAACCGTGGCCTGGCATTGCGCGGTAGCAAAGTCAGCTTCGGCGAGTTCGCGCTGAAGTCTGTTGCTCGTGGTCGTCTCACCGCTCGTCAGATCGAGTCAGCGCGTCGTGCTCTGACCCGTCACGTAAAACGTGGCGGCAAGATCTGGATCCGTGTATTCCCGGACAAGCCTATTTCCAAGAAGCCACTCGAAGTTCGGATGGGTAAAGGTAAGGGTAACGTCGAATACTGGGTTGCCCAGATTCAGCCAGGCAAAGTCCTGTATGAAATCGAGGGTGTAACTGAAGAGCTGGCGCGTGAGGCTTTTGCCCTGGCTGCTGCAAAGCTGCCGCTCGCCACCGCCTTTGTTAAACGGACGGTGATGTGATGAAAGCGAATGAACTTCGTGAAAAATCAGCACAGCAGCTGAACGAGCAACTGCTCGGCCTGCTGCGCGACCAGTTCAATCTGCGTATGCAGAAAGCAACTGGCCAGTTGGGGCAGTCTCATCTGCTCTCGCAAGTTAAGCGTGATATCGCTCGCGTGAAAACTGTGCTCAACCAGCAGGCAGGTAAGTAATCATGGCTGAAGCCGAAAAAACTGTCCGTACGCTGACTGGCCGTGTTGTCAGCGACAAGATGGACAAAACCATCACCGTTCTGATCGAGCGTCGCGTTAAGCACCCGATCTACGGTAAATACGTTAAGCGTTCGACTAAGCTGCACGCGCACGACGAAACCAATCAGTGCCACATCGGCGACAAAGTCACTATTCGTGAAACTCGTCCGATGGCCAAGACCAAGTCTTGGGCGCTGGTTGATGTTCTCGAACGCGCTGTGGAAGTCTAAGGGCTAGGGGTCGGAGAAATTATATGATTCAGACTCAATCCATGCTCGATGTGGCCGATAACAGCGGCGCTCGCCGTGTTATGTGCATCAAGGTGCTGGGTGGCTCCCATCGTCGTTACGCTGGTATCGGTGACATCATCAAAGTTACCGTCAAGGAAGCAATTCCTCGCGGTAAGGTGAAAAAAGGCCAAGTGATGACTGCTGTTGTAGTCCGCACTCGCCATGGCGTTCGTCGTGCTGACGGCTCCATCATCCGCTTTGATGGCAACGCTGCTGTTCTGTTGAACAACAAGCAAGAGCCGATCGGCACCCGTATCTTTGGGCCAGTGACCCGTGAACTTCGTACTGAGAAGTTCATGAAGATCGTCTCGCTCGCCCCAGAAGTGCTGTAAGGAGATCCGACATGCAAAAGATTCGTCGTGACGACGAGATCATCGTGATCGCCGGCAAAGACAAAGGTAAGCGCGGTAAGGTGCTGAAGGTTCTTGCTGACAACCGTCTGGTTGTTGGTGGTCTGAACCTGGTCAAGCGTCATACCAAGCCTAACCCGATGTCGGGCGTACAGGGCGGTATCGTCGAGAAAGAAGCGCCACTGCACGCTTCCAACGTCGCCATCTTCAACGGCGAAACCAACAAGGCTGACCGCGTTGGTTTCAAAGTAGAAGACGGTAAGAAAATTCGTGTCTTCAAGTCGACCCAAAAAGCGGTTGATGCTTGAACACTGCTAGGTAGAAGACCATGGCACGACTAAAAGAGATTTACCGGAAGGAAATCGCACCGAAACTTAAGGAAGAACTTAAGCTTTCGAACGTGATGGAAGTTCCGCGCGTTACCAAAATCACCCTGAACATGGGTCTGGGCGAAGCGATCGGCGACAAAAAAGTCATCGAGCACGCTGTTGCTGACCTGGAAAAGATCACCGGTCAGAAAGTCGTCGTGACTTACGCTCGGAAATCCATCGCTGGCTTTAAAGTCCGTGAAGGTTGGCCGATCGGCGTCAAAGTGACCCTGCGCCGTGAGCGTATGTACGAGTTCCTGGATCGTCTGCTGTCGATCTCCCTGCCTCGGGTTCGCGACTTCCGCGGCCTGAATGCCAAGTCCTTCGATGGTCGTGGCAACTACAGCATGGGCGTTAAAGAGCAGATCATTTTCCCGGAAATCGATTACGACAAGATCGACGCTCTCCGCGGTCTGGACATTACCCTGACCACCACTGCTCGGACGGATGACGAAGGTCGCGCACTGCTGCGCGCTTTCAAATTCCCGTTCCGCAACTGATTGGAGTAGGAAAATGGCCAAGAAGAGCATGAAGAACCGTGAGCTGAAGCGTCAGCTCACCGTTGCCAAGTACGCCACCAAGCGTGCAGCGCTGAAAGCTATCATCGTTGATCTGAACGCAAGTCCAGAAGCACGTTGGGAAGCTACCGTAGCCCTGCAGAAGCAGCCACGTGACGCAAGCGCCTCGCGCATGCGTAACCGCTGCCGCCTGACTGGTCGTCCGCACGGCGTGTACCGCAAGTTCGGCCTTGGCCGTAACATGCTGCGTCAAGCTGCAATGCGTGGTGACGTTCCAGGTCTGGTTAAAGCCAGCTGGTAAGCAATGTCAAAGTCGCGGCGTTCGGGATCGCAAGATCCTGACCGTCGGTGACCTTGAACTTGAATCAAGCCCCTATTGGGGCTTGATTCATTTGTGGGGTGTGTCTAGAATACCCGGCTCGCCTGAGCCCGTGTTTTTATTGCGCGGATGTGCTCGGCGACACGTACTAGCCGAAAGGCTAATTTTTTGTGTATTAGGAGCGTCTAGCCCATGAGTATGCAGGACCCGTTAGCGGACATGCTAACTCGTATCCGTAATGCCCAGATGGCTGAAAAGTCCGTCGTAAGCATGCCATCTTCTACGTTGAAGGTAGCTGTTGCCAAAGTCCTGAAGGACGAAGGTTACATTGCGGGTTATCAGATCAGCAGCGAAATCAAGCCTCTGCTGTCCATCGAGCTGAAGTACTTCGAAGGCCGTCCGGTCATCGAGGAAGTGAAGCGCGTTAGCCGTCCTGGCCTGCGTCAGTACAAGTCCGTCGAGGATCTGCCAAAAGTTCGTGGCGGCCTGGGCGTGTCTATCGTCTCCACCAACAAAGGTGTGATGACGGATCGTGCTGCGCGCGCTGCCGGTGTCGGCGGCGAAGTTCTTTGCACTGTGTTCTAAGGGGGGATAAGCATGTCACGCGTCGCTAAGAACCCCGTTAAGCTGCCAGCCGGTGTCGAAGTCAAATTCGCAGGCCAACAGCTTTCGGTGAAGGGTGCCAAGGGCACTCTGCAACTGAACATCCATTCGTCCGTTGAGATCGTTGAAGAAGCTGGTGAGCTGCGTTTCGCTGCTCGCAATGGCGATCAACAGACTCGCGCAATGGCTGGTACCACTCGTGCGTTGGTAAACAACATGGTCCAAGGCGTAAGCCAAGGCTTCGAGCGCAAGCTCCAGCTGGTCGGTGTTGGTTACAAAGCGCAAGCAAAAGGCACAGTGCTGAACCTGGCTCTTGGCTTCTCGCACCCAGTGGATTATGAACTGCCGGAAGGCATCACCGCTGAGACTCCTAGCCAGACCGATATCCTGATCAAGGGCATCGATAAGCAGCTGGTAGGTCAAGTGGCCGCCGAGATCCGCGACTTCCGTCCACCAGAGCCGTACAAAGGCAAAGGTGTGCGCTACGCGGACGAAGTCGTCCGTCGTAAAGAAGCCAAGAAGAAGTAGGGCATAGCAAATGACCGACAAAAAAGTTACTCGACTGCGTCGCGCTCGCAAAGCACGCCTGAAAATGCACGAACTCGAAGTCGTGCGTCTCTGCGTGTTCCGCTCGTCGCAGCACATCTACGCCCAGGTCATTTCGGCCGACGGCAACAAAGTCCTGGCAAGTGCCTCGACTTTGGATAAAGAACTGCGTGATGGCGCCACTGGCAACATCGACGCGGCCACTAAGGTTGGCCAGCTGGTCGCTACGCGTGCTAAAGCCGCTGGCGTCTCGCAGGTGGCTTTCGACCGCTCTGGCTTCAAGTACCACGGCCGCGTCAAGGCGCTGGCTGATGCTGCTCGTGAAGCTGGGCTGGAGTTCTAAGTTATGTCAAATAACGACCAAAAGCGCGACGAAGGCTACATTGAGAAGCTGGTTCAAGTTAACCGCGTAGCCAAAACCGTTAAAGGCGGCCGTATCTTCACTTTCACTGCGTTGACCGTAGTGGGTGATGGTAAAGGCCGTGTTGGCTTCGGCCGTGGCAAGTCGCGTGAAGTGCCTGCTGCGATCCAGAAGGCAATGGAAGCTGCTCGCCGCAACATGATCCAGGTTGATCTGAACGGCACCACTCTGCAGTACGCAATGAAGTCCGCCCATGGCGCTTCGAAGGTGTACATGCAGCCTGCTTCTGAAGGTACCGGTATCATCGCTGGCGGCGCTATGCGTGCTGTCCTCGAAGTTGCTGGCGTTCAGAACGTTCTGGCCAAATGCTACGGCTCGACTAACCCGGTAAACGTGGTTCACGCC
The DNA here is from genome assembly GCF_014851795.1 of Pseudomonas sp. Pdm06. Lineage (NCBI taxonomy): Bacteria > Pseudomonadati > Pseudomonadota > Gammaproteobacteria > Pseudomonadales > Pseudomonadaceae > Pseudomonas > Pseudomonas sp. Pdm06. The sequence continues at coordinate 69,279 of NZ_JACVAH010000024.1, read as the reverse complement.
ACTTTCAAGGGTTTGAAAGCAATGCAGTCTCCTGAATCCATTGCCGCCAAGCGTGGCAAAAGCGTCAAGGAGATCTTCTGATCATGGCTACCGTAAAAGTAACGCTGATCAAAAGCATGACCGGCCGCATCCCTAACCACAAACTGTGCGTTAAGGGTCTGGGTCTGCGTCGCATCGGTCACACTGTAGAAGTCCAGGATACTCCCGAGAATCGCGGGATGATCAACAAGGCTTACTACATGCTGCGTGTCGAGGGTTAATCGATGAAACTCAATGATCTGAGTCCAGCGCCGGGTTCCCGTCGCGAAAAGCATCGTCCGGGCCGTGGTATCGGTAGTGGTTTGGGCAAGACCGGTGGCCGTGGCCACAAAGGTCAGACCTCCCGCTCCGGTGGCACCATTGCTCCAGGCTTTGAAGGCGGTCAACAGCCGCTGCATCGTCGCCTGCCGAAGTTCGGTTTCGTTTCCCTGAAAGCCATGGACCGCGCAGAAGTGCGTCTGTCCGAGCTGGCCAAAGTGGACGGCGACATCGTCACCGTGCAGTCCCTGAAGGATGCCAACGTGATCAACCAGAACGTACAGCGTGTGAAAATCATGCTGTCGGGCGAAGTTGCTCGTGCTGTCACCATCGGAAAGGGAATCGGCGCCACCAAAGGTGCGCGTGCGGCTATCGAAGCAGCTGGCGGCAAGTTCGAGGAATAAATGGCTAAGCAAGGTGCTCTCTCTGCGCTCGGCAAAGGCGGTATGTCTGAACTCTGGGCTCGTCTGCGTTTTCTGTTCCTGGCGATTATCGTCTACCGAATAGGCGCACACATCCCGGTTCCAGGTATCAACCCGGACCGACTCGCGGACCTGTTTCGACAGAATGAGGGGACCATTCTTAGCTTGTTCAACATGTTTTCCGGCGGCGCGCTGGAGCGGATGAGCATCTTTGCACTGGGGATCATGCCGTACATTTCGGCATCGATCATCATGCAACTGATGAGCGCCGTCAGCCCGCAGCTGGAGCAGTTGAAGAAGGAAGGTGAAGCTGGCCGTCGCAAGATCAGCCAGTACACCCGCTACGGCACTGTCGTCCTCGCTCTCGTTCAGGCCATTGGCATGTCCATTGGCCTGGCGGGGCAGGGCGTTTCGTTCACTGCTGACTTCAGCTTTCATTTCGTTGCGGTAACCACGTTTGTGGCGGGCGCGATGTTCATGATGTGGCTGGGTGAGCAGATTACTGAGCGTGGTGTTGGCAACGGTATCTCGATGTTGATCTTCGCAGGTATCGTCGCCGGTCTTCCGAGAGCGATCGGGCAGTCTTTCGAGTCTGCGCGTCAGGGTGATATCAACATTTTCGCCCTGGTTGCCATCGGTCTGCTGGCAGTAGCGATTATCGGTTTCGTGGTGTTCATCGAGCGTGGTCAGCGGCGTATTGCTGTTCACTACGCCAAGCGTCAGCAGGGCCGCAAGGTGTTTGCTGCGCAGACCAGCCACTTGCCGTTGAAGGTGAACATGGCCGGCGTAATTCCGGCTATTTTCGCGAGCAGCATCCTGCTGTTCCCGGCTTCGTTGGGTGCCTGGTTCGGCCAGTCTGAAGGTATGGGCTGGTTGCAGGACATCTCGCAGTCGATCGCTCCTGGTCAGCCGTTGAATATTCTGCTGTTTAGTGCAGGGATTATTTTCTTCTGCTTCTTCTATACGGCGTTGATGTTCAATCCGAAAGACGTAGCGGAAAACCTGAAGAAGTCCGGTGCCTTTATTCCGGGCATCCGTCCAGGTGAGCAGTCTGCGCGCTACATTGATGGCGTTCTGACTCGCTTGACCATGTTCGGTGCTCTTTACATGACGGCCGTCTGTCTGTTGCCCCAGTTCCTGGTGGTTGCGGCAAACGTACCGTTCTACCTTGGCGGGACCTCGTTGCTGATCGTGGTCGTGGTTGTGATGGACTTCATGTCCCAAGTACAATCGCACCTCGTTTCGCACCAGTACGAATCCCTGATGAAGAAAGCCAACCTGAAGGGCTACGGCAGCGGCATGTTGCGCTGAGTAGCGTCCATAAGGTTCGAGGAGTTGGTGATGAAAGTTCGTGCATCGGTGAAAAAGCTGTGCCGCAACTGCAAGATTATTCGCCGCGAAGGTGTTGTTCGGGTAATTTGCAGCGCGGAACCGCGTCACAAACAGCGCCAAGGCTGAGTGTGATTGTGCTTTAAGCCCGGCAGCTAGTGCGCTGCCGGGTTGATTATTTGTTATTACAGCGATATTATCTCGCGCCCTATTTCTTGGCTTCCGGGGCGTAGGTAGCTGTCAATTGGAGTCCCACTGAATGGCCCGTATTGCAGGCGTCAACATTCCAGATAACAAGCATACTGTTATCTCGCTGACCTACATCTATGGTGTTGGTCGCACTACTGCACAGAAAATTTGTGCAGTGACTGGGGTCAACCCAGCGGCAAAGATCAAAGATCTGAGCGACGAGCAGATTGAACAGCTGCGTGGCGAAGTGGCGAAGTTCACCACTGAAGGTGACCTGCGTCGCGAAATCAACATGAAAATCAAGCGCTTGATGGACCTCGGTTGCTATCGCGGTCTGCGTCATCGTCGTGGTCTGCCAGTACGCGGTCAGCGTACCAAGACCAACGCGCGTACCCGTAAAGGTCCGCGTAAGCCGATCCGCAAGTAATCGCCCCAGCGAATCGACAGGAATTTAATCATGGCAAAACCTGCTGCTCGTCCTCGTAAAAAAGTTAAAAAGACAGTGGTTGATGGCATCGCCCACATCCATGCTTCTTTTAACAACACCATCGTGACCATTACCGACCGTCAAGGTAACGCTCTTTCCTGGGCTACCTCCGGTGGTTCGGGTTTCCGCGGTTCCCGCAAGTCCACCCCGTTCGCTGCTCAAGTAGCTGCTGAGCGTGCTGGTCAAGCTGCGCTGGAATACGGCCTGAAAAACCTCGACGTGAACGTCAAGGGTCCAGGTCCAGGTCGTGAATCCGCAGTCCGCGCTTTGAACGGCTGTGGCTACAAGATCGCCAGCATCACCGACGTGACGCCAATCCCGCACAACGGGTGCCGTCCGCCGAAGAAGCGCCGCGTGTAATCCAGGAGATTGTAAAGAATGGCTCGTTACATTGGTCCAAAATGCAAACTCGCTCGTCGCGAAGGCACCGATCTTTTTCTGAAGAGCGGCGTGCGCGCGATCGAATCGAAGTGCAACATTGAAGCAGCACCTGGTATCCACGGCCAGCGCCGCGGTCGCCAGTCCGATTACGGCACCCAACTGCGTGAAAAGCAGAAGGTCCGTCGTATCTACGGCGTTCTCGAGCGTCAATTCAGCGGCTACTACAAAGAAGCAGCTGGCAAGAAAGGCGCAACCGGCGAAAACCTGTTGCAACTGCTCGAATGCCGTCTGGACAACGTTGTATACCGTATGGGCTTCGGTTCTACTCGTGCCGAATCCCGTCAGCTGGTATCGCACAAGTCGATCAGCGTTAACGGTCAGACCGTAAACGTTCCGTCCTACCAGGTTCGTGCTGGTGACGTGGTTGCTGTTCGCGAGAAAGCAAAGAACCAACTTCGCATTGTCCAAGCTCTCGATCTGTGTGCCCAACGTGGCCGCGTAGAATGGGTAGAAGTAGACACTGAGAAGAAGTCGGGCGTTTTCAAGAACGTTCCTGCTCGCAGTGATCTGTCCGCCGACATCAACGAAAGCCTGATTGTCGAGCTCTACTCCAAGTAAGGGCTAGAAAATAGGTGCATCCATGCAGATTTCGGTAAATGAGTTCCTGACACCCCGCCATATTGATGTGCAGGTTGTCAGTCCAACCCGCGCCAAGATCACACTCGAGCCTCTCGAGCGTGGTTTCGGCCACACCCTGGGCAACGCGCTGCGCCGCATCCTGTTGTCCTCAATGCCCGGCTGTGCAGTAGTCGAGGCCGAGATTGACGGTGTGCTCCACGAGTACAGCGCCATCGAAGGTGTACAGGAAGACGTAATTGAAATCCTGTTGAACCTGAAAGGTCTGGCTATCAAGCTGCACGGTCGTGACGAAGTTACGCTGACCTTGTCGAAGAAGGGTTCGGGGGTGGTTACCGCTGCCGATATTCAGCTGGATCATGATGTCGAGATCGTTAACCCCGATCACGTAATCGCTAACCTGGCGTCTAACGGCGCCCTGAACATGAAGCTCACCGTAGCTCGTGGTCGTGGTTATGAACCGGCAGACTCGCGTCAGAGCGATGAAGACGAAAGCCGCAGCATCGGTCGCTTGCAGCTTGACTCTTCGTTCAGCCCAGTTCGCCGTATCGCATACGTGGTGGAAAACGCCCGTGTCGAACAGCGTACCAACCTGGACAAGCTGGTTATTGATCTGGAAACCAACGGTACCCTGGATCCTGAAGAGGCTATCCGCCGTGCTGCAACCATCCTGCAACAGCAGTTGGCTGCGTTCGTCGACCTCAAGGGTGACAGTGAGCCAGTGGTTGTCGAGCAGGAAGACGAGATCGATCCGATCCTGCTTCGCCCGGTTGACGATCTGGAACTGACTGTACGTTCGGCTAACTGCCTTAAGGCGGAAAACATCTACTACATCGGTGACCTGATTCAGCGTACCGAAGTAGAGCTGTTGAAGACTCCGAACCTTGGCAAGAAATCCTTGACTGAAATCAAGGACGTTCTGGCCTCCCGCGGTCTGTCCCTCGGCATGCGCCTCGACAACTGGCCGCCTGCAAGTCTTAAGAAGGACGACAAGGCGACTGCCTGATCGTCGTAATCACCGAACGTTGTGTTTGGTAAGGAATGAACCATGCGTCATCGTAAAAGTGGTCGTCACCTGAGCCGCACCAGCTCGCACCGCAAGGCCATGTTCCAAAACATGGCGGTGTCGCTGTTCGAGCACGAGCTGATCAAAACTACACTGCCGAAAGCCAAAGAACTGCGTCGCGTTGCTGAGCCGCTGATCACTCTGGCCAAGACAGATAGCCTGGCTAACCGCCGTCTGGCTTTCGACCGTACTCGTTCGAAAGCTATCGTTGGTAAGCTCTTCAACGACCTGGGCAAGCGTTACGCTACCCGTGAGGGTGGCTACCTGCGCATCCTCAAGTGCGGTTTCCGCGCTGGCGACAACGCGCCTATGGCGTACGTCGAGTTGGTTGATCGTGCTACCAGCGGTGAAGCTGTATCCGCTGAGTAAGTCGGCAACAAACGAAAAACCGGGCCTTGTGCCCGGTTTTTTGTTGCCTGCCGAAAAGTGCCAGACCGTTTCGCTTGGTTCGGCTATTGGCAAGTCTTAAGCATTAGATAATGACTATCGATGTCCATGATTTAATGAATTTGGATACTGTCACTAACATGATCGATACTCCTTTCCAGCCGATTAGCCGGCAGTTTGAAGACCGACCTAGGAAGATTGAGCATGAGCCAGATCAAAACGCTTACGACCGCCAGCGGCGCTCCTGTCGCCGATAACCAGAACTCTCGTTCCGCCGGCCCACGCGGCCCGCTGCTGCTCGACGATTTTCACCTGATCGAAAAGCTTGCTCACTTCAACCGCGAGAACATTCCCGAGCGTCGCGTGCACGCCAAAGGATCGGGGGCCTACGGCACCTTTACCGTCACCCAGGACATCACCCAGTACACCAGCGCCAAGTTGTTCGAGTCGATCGGCAAGCAAACACCGACCTTCCTGCGGTTCTCCACTGTGGGTGGCGAGCGTGGTTCGGCCGACACTGAACGCGATCCGCGGGGTTTCGCCCTGAAGTTCTACACCGAGGAAGGCAACTGGGACATCGTTGGCAACAACACGCCGGTGTTCTTCATCCGTGATCCGTTGAAATTTCCGGATTTTATCCACACCCAGAAGCGTCTGCCGCAAAGCAACCTGAAAAGTGCCCAGGCGATGTGGGATTTCTGGTCGCATTCGCCTGAGGCGCTGCACCAGGTCACCATCCTGTTTTCCGACCGCGGTATTCCGGATGGCTACCGTCACATGCACGGCTTCGGCAGCCACACCTACAGCCTGATCAGCGCACAGGGTGAGCGGCACTGGGTGAAGTGGCACTACAAGACCCTGCAAGGCATCAAGAACCTTGCGCCGGCAGAAGCGGCACGCCTGGCGGGTACCGACCCGGATTATGCCCAGCGTGACTTGTTCGAGGCCATTGAGCGCGGTGACTTCCCGAAGTGGCGCGTCTGCATCCAGATCATGAGCGAGGCCCAGGCCGCGGCCCATTACGAGAACCCGTTCGACGTGACCAAGACCTGGTCGCAGAAAGAATTTCCGTTGATCGAAGTGGGTGTGCTCGAACTCAACCGCAACCCGCTGAATTACTTCGCTGAAGTCGAGCAGGCGGCGTTTGGCCCGAGCAACATGGTGCCAGGGGTTGGTCTCTCGCCGGATCGCATGCTGCAGGGCCGTGTTTTCGCCTACGCCGATGCGCACCGCTACCGTGTGGGCACCAATCACCAGCAATTGCCGGTGAATGCGCCACGTAGCCCGGTCAACACTTACCAGCGCGACGGTGCCATGGCGTTTGGCAGCAACGGCGGTGCGGCACCGAACTATGAGCCGAACAGCTACGTGGAAGCGCCGAAGCAGGCTCCACGCTATGCCGAGCCGGCCCTAGCCCTCAGTGGCGCGGCGGATCGTTACGATCATCGCGAAGACACGGACTACTACAGCCACGCCGGTGCGCTGTTCCGTTTGATGAGCGACGAGCAGAAAGCGTTGCTGATCAACAATATCGCCGGCGCGATGTCCGGTGTATCGGCGGATGTCGTTGACCGTCAGCTCCAGCATTTCTTCAGGGCGGACGCCGCTTATGGAGAAGGTATCGCAAAGGCGTTGGGCGTACAGCTTAACTAAGTCTAAACGAGAAGCAGAACCGCCCTCATTTGGGCGGTTTTTGCGTTATTTAGCCCGGTTTTCTCGGATTTTCTTCACTTTTATTGCGATGAACGAGTGACCTCTCCGTCAGGTTGGTTCAAACTAGAGCCTTCAAAGCTTGTGGAGATGTAGGGCGATGCAAGGTCACCCAGATGTAATCGATTACCTCAACACGTTGCTGACAGGCGAACTGGCAGCCCGTGATCAATATTTCATCCACTCGCGGATGTACGAGGACTGGGGTTTCACCGAGCTCTACGAACGTATCAACCATGAGATGGAAGAAGAAGCCCAGCACGCCGATGCGCTGATGCGCCGGATCCTGATGCTCGAAGGCACGCCGCGGATGCGTCCGGATGACTTGGATGTCGGGACCACCGTGCCCGATATGTTGGCCGCTGACCTGCGCCTGGAATACAAAGTCCGCGCCGCGCTGTGCAAAGGCATCGAGCTCTGCGAGCAGCACAACGACTACGTGACCCGCGAGATCCTGCGTATTCAACTCAACGACACCGAAGAAGACCACACCTACTGGCTGGAGAAGCAGTTGGGTCTGATCAAGTTGATTGGCCTGGAAAACTACCTGCAATCACAGTTCTGATCGTTCCCACAGAAGAAAAGCAAAAAGCCCCTGCCATCGAAGAGATGACAGGGGCTTTTTCGTGCCCGGGTGAAATCAGTCCCGATCACGCTCCAGCAACGGCTTGAGGTAGTAACCGGTGTAGGACTGCTTCATTTCGGCCACTTGTTCAGGCGTGCCCACGGCAATGATCTGGCCGCCCTTGGAACCGCCTTCCGGCCCCAGGTCCACCAGCCAGTCAGCCGTCTTGATCACGTCCAGGTTGTGTTCGATCACCACCACGGTGTTGCCGTGATCGCGAAGGCGATGCAGCACGTCGAGCAATTGCTGGATATCGGCGAAGTGCAGGCCGGTGGTCGGCTCGTCGAGGATATACAGGGTCTTGCCGGTGTCGCGCTTGGACAGCTCGCGGGACAACTTGACCCGCTGGGCTTCACCGCCGGACAGGGTCGTTGCCGACTGCCCCAGCTTGATGTACGACAGCCCGACATCCATCAGCGTCTGGAGCTTGCGCGCCAGGGCTGGCACCGCATCGAAGAACACCCGGGCTTCTTCGATGGTCATCTCCAGGGTTTCGTGGATGTTCTTGCCCTTGTATTTGATCTCCAGGGTTTCGCGGTTGTAGCGCTTGCTCTTGCACACATCGCACGGCACGTAGATGTCGGGCAGGAAGTGCATTTCCACCTTGATCAGGCCATCGCCCTGGCAGGCCTCGCAGCGCCCGCCCTTGACGTTGAAGGAGAAGCGCCCTGGGCCGTAGCCTCGGGAGCGGGACTCCGGGACGCCGGCGAACAGTTCGCGGATCGGTGTGAACAACCCGGTATAGGTCGCCGGGTTGGAGCGCGGTGTGCGGCCAATCGGGCTCTGGTCGATGTCGACCACCTTGTCCAGGTGCTCCAGGCCCTTGATGCTGTCGTGGGCGGCAGCTTCCAGGGTGGTGGCGCCGTTCAGGGCCGTGGCGCTGAGGGGGAACAGGGTGTTGTTGATCAGCGTCGATTTGCCGGAGCCGGATACGCCGGTCACGCAGGTCAGCAGGCCGATCGGGATTTCCAGGTCGACGTTGCGCAGGTTGTTGCCACGGGCGCCCTTGAGGGTCAGCGACAGCTTCTTGTTGCGCGGCGTGCGTTTGGCCGGGACCTTGATCTTCACCCGGCCCGACAGGTACTTGCCCGTCAGCGAGTCAGGGTGCGCCATGACTTCGGCGGCCGTGCCCTGGGCAACGATATGCCCGCCATGGACCCCTGCGCCCGGACCGATGTCCACCACGTAGTCCGCCAGGCGGATGGCGTCCTCGTCGTGCTCGACCACGATCACCGTGTTGCCGATATCCCGCAGGTGTTTCAGGGTCCCGAGCAACCGGTCGTTGTCCCGCTGGTGCAGGCCGATGGACGGCTCGTCGAGGATGTACATCACCCCCACCAGGCCGGCGCCGATCTGGCTGGCGAGGCGGATACGCTGGGCTTCGCCGCCGGACAAGGTGTCTGCGCTGCGATCGAGGGTCAGGTAGTCCAGGCCGACGTTCACCAGGAACTGCAGGCGCTCGCGGATTTCCTTGAGGATCTTGTCGGCGATTTCGCCACGACGACCGGTGAGCTTCAAGCCGCCGAAGTAATCGGTGGCGTCGCCAATCGGCAGGTTGGTCACCGCCGGCAGCGTCTTCTCGCCGACCCAGACATGCCGCGCTTCGCGACGTAGACGGGTGCCACGGCAATCGGGGCAGGGCTGGGTGCTTAGGAACTTGGCCAGTTCTTCGCGCACGCTGGCCGACTCGGTCTCGCGGTAGCGTCGTTCCAGGTTCGGCACGATGCCTTCGAACGGGTGGGAACGCTTGACGATGTCGCCACGGTCGTTGAGGTATTTGAAGTCGACATTCTGCGAGCCGCTGCCGTGCAGGATGGATTTCTGCTGGTCGGCGGGCAACTCGTTGAACGGCTTGTCCAGGCTGAACTTGTAGTGGGCCGCCAGCGAGCCGAGCATCTGGAAGTAATAGACGTTGCGCCGGTCCCAGCCGCGAATCGCTCCTTCGGCCAGGGTCAGCTCGCCATTGACCAGGCGCTTGGTGTCGAAGAACTGCTTGACCCCCAGGCCGTCGCACGTCGGGCAGGCGCCAGCCGGGTTGTTGAAGGAGAACAGCTTGGGTTCCAGCTCGCTGATGGCATGGCCGCAGATCGGGCAGGCGAAGCGTGCGGAGAAAATGATCTCCTCGCCGGGCTCGTCGTCCATCGGGGCGACCAGGGCGATGCCGTCGGCCAGTTTCAGCGCGGTCTCGAAGGACTCGGCCAATCGCTGCTGCAAGTCGGCGCGGACCTTGAAGCGGTCGACCACCACATCGATCGAGTGCTTCTTCTGTTTATCCAGCTTCGGCAGTTCGTCCAGTTCGCACAGCTTGCCGTTGACCCGGGCCCGCACGAAGCCTTGGGCGCGCAATTCTTCGAACACCATCAGGTGTTCGCCCTTGCGTTCGCGAACCACCGGGGCCAGCAGCATCAGCTTGCTGCCTTCGGGCTGGGCCAACACCAGGTCGACCATCTGGCTGACGGTCTGGGCTTCCAGGGGAATGTCGTGGTCGGGGCAGCGGGGAATGCCAACCCGCGCATACAGCAAGCGCAGGTAGTCGTAGATCTCGGTGATGGTGCCTACCGTCGACCGTGGGTTATGGGAGGTCGACTTCTGTTCGATGGAGATTGCCGGCGACAGGCCTTCGATGGTGTCGACGTCGGGTTTTTCCATCATCGACAGGAACTGCCGGGCATAGGCCGACAGCGATTCGACATAGCGTCGCTGGCCTTCGGCGTACAACGTGTCGAAGGCCAGGGATGATTTGCCGGATCCGGACAGGCCGGTGATGACGATCAGCTTGTCCCGTGGCAGGGTCAGGTCGATATTCTTCAGGTTGTGGGTACGGGCCCCACGAATCAGGATCTTGTCCAAAGTGGCCTCGCTCGGCGGGCGTCGAAAACGTAGGAGTATACGGGCAAATACTGGATGGATGCACACTATTGAAGGCGCGATTGCAGCCATACATGAAGACTGCGCGGCAAACGGTCGCCATATACCCTCTCAATCGATGGGACTGGTAGAATCGCCGCCGGTTCACATGAGGTTTTTCCATGCAAGATCCCCACAGCGAACGCATGAGTCGTGGCGAGACACGCGCAGCAAGCGGTCTGGCCCTGGTGTTCGCCTTCCGTATGCTGGGCATGTTCATGGTGTTGCCGGTGCTGGCGACCTATGGCATGGACCTGGCAGGCGCCACCCCGGCCCTCATCGGCCTGGCGATTGGCGCTTATGGCCTGACCCAGGCGATCTTCCAGATCCCGTTCGGGATCATTTCCGACCGCATCGGCCGGCGTCCGGTTATCTACCTGGGGCTGATCGTCTTCGCCCTCGGCAGCGTGCTGGCGGCCAATGCCGACTCGATCTGGGGCGTGATCGCCGGACGTATCCTGCAGGGTGCCGGGGCCATTTCCGCGGCCGTCATGGCGCTGCTGTCGGACCTGACCCGCGAACAGCATCGGACCAAGGCCATGGCCATGATCGGCATGACCATCGGTCTGTCGTTCGCCGTGGCCATGGTGGTAGGCCCTTTGCTGACCCGGGCTTTTGGCTTGTCGGGCCTGTTCCTGGCGACCGGTGCCATGGCACTGGTGGGGATTCTGATCGTGGCGTTCATGGTGCCGCGCGCCACCGGGCCATTGCAGCACCGGGAATCCGGGGTGGCGCGCCAGGCATTGATCCCGACGCTCAAGCACCCGGACCTGCTGCGCCTGGACCTGGGTATTTTCGTGCTCCACGCCATGCTGATGTCCAGCTTCGTGGCCTTGCCGCTGGCCCTGGTCGAGAAGGCCGGCCTGCCCAAGGAACAGCACTGGTGGGTCTACCTGACCGCGTTGCTGATATCGTTCTTCGCCATGATCCCGTTCATCATCTATGGCGAAAAACGACGCAAAATGAAACGAGTTTTGCTCGGCGCCGTCGTGACGCTGATGCTCACTGAGCTATTCTTCTGGCAGTTCGGCGATAGCTTGCGGGCCCTGGTGATCGGCACCGTGGTGTTCTTCACCGCGTTCAATCTGCTGGAAGCCTCGCTGCCGTCGCTGATCAGCAAGGTTTCGCCGGCGGGCGGCAAGGGCACGGCGATGGGGGTCTACTCCACCAGCCAGTTCCTGGGCTCGGCGTTGGGCGGTATCCTCGGCGGCTGGCTGTTCCAGCATGGCGGTTTGTCGGTTGTGTTCCTGGGATGCGCCGCGCTGGCTGCACTTTGGTTAGCCTTTGCTGTTACCATGCGCGAACCTCCCTATGTGACGAGCCTGCGCTTGCCCTTATCGCCCGAGGCGATTCGTGAGGCTGGCCTGACCGAGCGTCTGAAGGCCGTCGTTGGAGTAACCGATGCAGTGGTGGTCGCCGACGAGGCGGCCGTTTACATCAAACTGGACACCGAATTATTGGATCGCGCGACGCTCGAGCGCCTGGTGAACAACCCGGCCCCGACCACGTGCGAAGCCTAGGAGAACGTTATGGCCCGTGGGGTTAACAAAGTCATATTGGTCGGTACTTGCGGCCAGGATCCCGAAGTTCGCTACCTGCCGAACGGCAACGCCGTGACCAACCTGAGTCTGGCGACCAGCGAACAGTGGACCGACAAGCAGACCGGCCAGAAGGTCGAGAAGACCGAATGGCACCGCGTGTCGATGTTCGGTAAGGTGGCCGAGATCGCCGGCGAATACCTGCGCAAGGGTTCGCAGGTGTACATCGAAGGCAAGCTGCAGACCCGCGAGTGGGAAAAAGACGGCATCAAGCGCTACACCACCGAAATCGTGGTCGACATGCAAGGCACCATGCAATTGCTGGGCGGCCGTCCACAGGGCGACCAGCAACAAGGTGGCAACAACTACCAGCAGTCGGCTCCGGCCCCGCGTCAGCAGGCGCCTCGTCCACAGTCGGCACCACAGCCACAACGTGAGCGCCCGGCCCCACAACAGGCCGCGCCGCAACCGGCTCCGGATTTCGACAGCTTCGATGACGATATCCCGTTCTGATCCTCGCCTGAGCGCATTACGCAGGTAGGTCACGAAAGCCCCAAGTGCTCAGCACTTGGGGCTTTTTTTGCCTGGCGAAGGCTGTTTCGTGGCTTCCGGTACGCCAGGGCAAGCCCGGCCTCGCTCACAGATCCAGATCCAATACCTCCTGCATTCTCTCGCCAATCGACTGACTCAACCACGCGGCATGAAACGCCATGTCCTGATCCGTCAGATCCACCCCTACCCGAAGTGCGATGGCCTTGCCATTGCCCCCGGCGAAGCCCACCACAAAGTGACAGATGTTGGCGGAAGCGGTCGTTTTGTAAGGCTTGATGTAATGGATGTCGCTGTACGGCACGCATTCGTCGGTGGTTTGCCGGGCAGGGCGGCGTTGGGTGAAGGTGAGGCGTTGCTGGCGTTCGTCAAAGCAGAAGCCGAGCACCTTAGGTTCGGATGCCAGCCAGTTGAGCACGCAGACGGCCGCGAATGCGCTGATTAACATGAGCGCTATGAACAGAGGGTCCTCGATCACTCTTGTGTGGATGGGCGACAGGTTTTGTCCGACATGAAACAGCTTCGTCGATAGCACTGCCAGCCCGTAGACCGGCAAGGCCAGCAGTATCACCACGGCATACACCATTGTGCCCAGGTATCCCGGCCTGGATACGTCGCTTGAGCAATCCCACGTGGGCGGGTGCAGTGGCGCTGATGTAGCGGTCGGGAACGGCGATTCGACCAGGCGCGGCGGGCGTTTGCGTTTCATACGGCTGGCTCTTGGGAAAAATGCCCGGCCATTCTTATCGTTATTCCTCAAGTACGCCTAGTAAAAAACGGTTCGCCTGAGGTTGGGGTCTTCCTGGCCCCCGCCAATCCAGGTTTTTTCTGTCTGACCTGCCGTGCCGTCACCTTCATGGTCGATAGTTCGCCGGTAACTCATGCCGCGTCGGCGCTTTTTCTTCGTGATAGTGCGGTTTGCCCTGGGGAGAGCTCATCAAGGTCGAGTTGGCCAGGATTGTCTCCGTCAGCAAACAGTCTTCACCTTCTCCGAACCAGCAGGCCAGCGCCGAGTTTCGATTGCCGTGCAGGTCCACGACGGATGGCCAGTTTTCGACGCCGTGGGCGTCACTGGGGGCGATGTCGGGGTAGTGCTTGGGCGGCAGGACCAGCGCATCGCCGGGCCGCAGCCACAGATCGGCCAAATGGATTTCCCTCGACGCAGGCCGCCAGCGGGCGACGCTGATCACCAGCGGCAAGCGGCCATAACGGGAAAAGAACGCGTGGGGGAAGTTGTGGTATTCGAGGTCGGTCGGGTTGTAGGTCAGCAGCTCGCGCTGGCGCGCCGGGCCCAGGTAGGGCGACTGGTGGCCGGCCCATTTGCCGTAGGTGTATTGGCCCAGGATCAGTTGGTCATACTCGAAACGCAGGCATTCGCCGTTGCCGAGCAGGGTCATGCCAAAGGCCTGGGCCGTTTCCTTGGTTGCCCAGATCGGTGCGTAGTGCACTTCGCTGGCGTGGAAGTCGAACGTCTTGATCCAGTAGGAACCGCTGTTCGTTGCAACCTCACGGTCCCGCCAACTGATGCCCGAGTAGCGAGTGCCCAGGGACAGGGCCGGGTTCTCGGGACTGAGCTGGATCAGGTGGCCGCGCTCCTGGACACTCGGTCGTGCCAGGCCATGGTCGTTGAACAGGTAGGGAAACCGGCGGGGATCGAGGGCTGTTTCCACGCCATCGCCGATAAAGGGAACACTGTTGAAGACTTGCATCGTATGGGGACCACGCACGCAAGAAGGCTAGAGAAAAGGGCGCTCAATCGCCCGACGAACCTGTGGGAGCGAGCTTGCTCGCGATGGCGGCGGCACATTCAACATTGAAGCAAGCTGAACCAGCGCTATCGCGAGCAAGCTCGCTCCCACAGGGGATCTCACTATTGGGTGTCAACTGTACGGACGATGCTGCTCACGCAACCAGTCCATGCCGTGAGGTTGGCGCCACGGCCGGACGGCGGCGCGCTTTTCAACCTGGGTCAGGCACAGGGCGTCCATCCAGTAGTAGACCATCAACAGGTGAAATACCTCATCGCCGCGTCGGTCCCAGATGACGTCGTCCTGCTGGCGACCCGGTTCGATGGGCTTGAGCCGGCAGTCGCCCTGGTCGTGCATGCCCTGCAGGCAGGTCCCCGTCTCGTAGTTGATCAGCAGCACCGGGTGGTTGATTTCCGGATAAGGTTTTTCCAGCTCGGGCATGTACCAGTATTGCCCTGGGTTGTGCCTGTCCGGCGTCTGCATGGCGATACGGGTCCGGTTTTGCGGATCGACCGCCAGGGCCGGTTTGGCGTCGGTATTGTTGCGCACGATGTACAGCGCGGTGCGAGGGTCTTCCTCGGTCGTTGCGGTTTTTACCAACTTGACCTTGCCGAACGAGTCGTGGGAAAACCGAGCCTTGACCTTCACCGTTGGGTTGAGGTCCTTGCCTGCCTGGCCAAAACCGGCAATGAGTCCATCGACACCGGGCACCTCGAAGTCATTTCCCGCCAGCACATAGGTCAGGCCGGACAACGGGTTGGGCTGCATGTGCTTGGTCAGCGTGTCCCAGCGCATCAGCGACACTTCGCTGGCGCCGTTGGACAGCAGGGCCTCACGCATGGCATACGTCGGGTAGTAGCGCGCGTCGCGCGGCCAGCGCTCAGTGGCCATCAGCAATTTTTGCCCGTTTTTTTGTCTCAGCAGCAGGGCCAGCGCATCCCAGAACTGTTCAAATTCCGTGGTCGACGCATTCGCGGCGGGTGGGTAGTGGAAGCTTTCGCTGGTTTCCTTGCTTTTGTTGTCGACGAACACCATTCGCAAGGCAGGGCGGGTTGCTTCGGCCTTGGAGGTGGCTTGCCGCCCGGAGCGGCCGAGGACAACCACCGAGTCTTGCCAAGTGGCTTCGATTTCCGCCTTGTAGCTGGTGTACCACTGGTAGGCCTGCTCCAGTGCCGTACGGGTCTCGCCTTCCTTGACGAAGCGATAGACCGGCGCGATTGCCAACTCCACGACTGTCGGGTCGTCGGGCAGCGATTCGCGCCATTTGCCGAACTCCGCATTGCAATTGCTCGGGTCCACTGTGTTGAAAGCGATGGTGTGCGTGCCACCCCGGGTGGTCAGGTTGGCGTTGCGATGGGCGATGTTTTTCTTGACCGTTTCCGAGACCGAGGTGGTCGCGCTGCCGCTGACAAAGGTGCCGTATTCGGCCTTGACCATGGCATCGAGGGTGTTGGTCTTGCTGAGGAAACTCTTGAGTGCGGTCATCGCATAGTTCAGCGAGCCACCAACAGTCACTTCGCTGACGATATCGGCACCAAAGTCGACCAGGAAATTGAAGAATGGCGCCGGATTGCTCGGGTCGAAGGCCTTGGGCAACTCATCGATGCGCTTCTTGAACGTTTCCGTCGCATTGGCCGGGCTGACCTCGAGGGTCAGTTTCCATAACCGCACCGTATGACTGTAGAGCGCGGCTTCGCGCTCTTCGAGCGTCTTGATGTCGCTGCCGAAGGTGGCTTTGAAACCGGCGGAAAAGGCGCCGTATTTGCCGGAGGCTTCGACACTCGTCTGGGTATGTCTTTCGAATTCGTCGCGGGAGGCAAACGTCTCGGTGGAGAAATTGTCGTTGGCCACGACCGTGGACATGGTGACGTTTTTCCCCACGTTGTAAGACGTTTTCCGGTACGGCACCGCACGTTTGCCCGACTCGGTATCGCCGACCTTCAGGCACTCCTTGCTGTCGCCGGCCCAATCGAGCCGGTTCAGTCCGCGCCCCAGTAATTGCGAGCCACCGATATCACGCACGTCATCGCCTGCATTGCCCTTCAGTCCATCGCTCATCGCCTTTCTCCCATCGCTCAGGTTGTATCAACTGGGTGTCAATTGATGGGAGTGAGTATCGAGAGGGCGGTGATAGGCGGACAGTCCAGAGCGGTGTCAGTCCGGTATCAGTTTGGTATCAGGCCAAATGCCATCTTTTCATTAACCCGGGCGAGGCGCAGGAGTACACTCGATCGGCTGCCGTTGTCCCAGGGTAGAAAGGGCTATCGACATGGACTCCCGACCAAACACCTTTGTTGCCCTGCCCAGGCGTGATGCTTCGATATCCGACGGCCGTGTCCTGCTGGACGCCGTATCGTTGAAAGGCCTGCGCAAACAGCATGGCCTGAGCCAGGAAACCCTGGCCGAGGCCTGCCTGAACCGGCATTTGTGCGTCTCGATCGCCTCCATCAAGCGGGCCGAAACCGGTAAGCCGGTGCTTTACCGCACGGCTCGGCACTTGGCGACGGCCTTCGGGGTCGATGTGAGTGAGCTGCTGAGCACTCCCGCCTCGGTGGCTTTGGCGCACATCCAACAGACGATGAACGCGGTGCACCAGACGGCCTTTGCGCAACAGGCGCTGAAACAGGTCGATGACAGCGTCATCCGCTACGTGCTGGAGCTGTCCTTTCGGATCGATGGGCTGCCCGCGATGACGTTCATGGAAGAAATCGAGCGCCTGGTACGTCAGTTCGGTGGCGTTCCACTGGGGATGACGCAGGATGTGGTGATCGCCCAGTTCGGTTCGCCGCAGGCCTATCGCAGCGATAGCGAGCGGGGCCTGCTCTGCGCGCTGGCCCTGAGTCGGGAGCAATTCGTCACGTCCGGGCATGCCCTGTTACTGCGGCTTGTGCGCCTGAGTGCCGACACCATGGAGCCTGCGGTCGAGCCTGTCTTGCTTGCGCAAAAGCCGCTGTTGGAGCGTCATGGGCACGCGCCGGTGTATGTTGCGCAAAACCTGCTGGAACAGCTCGCTGCACGGTTTGAGTTTTCGGCCAGCGACGATGAGTTTCAGGCCTATCGCAAATGCCTGCGCCCACGCAGCCTCGACGAAAACGCGCCGCGTCCGTTGGTGGGACGGGCCATCGAGCTCTTGCAGTTCAAGGCGGTGATCGAGGCCACCCAGGAATGCCAGGACGGGCACATCGTCTATGTGCGCGGCATGGCGGGCATTGGCAAGACCCGCCTGGTCAGCGAGTTTTTCGAAATGGCCCGGCAGCGTGGCTTTGCCTGCCATCGCGGCGATGTGCTGGATTTCGGCATGGACAACAGCCTTTGGCCCCTGGGGCAACTGCTGGCCAGCCTGCTCAACCTGGGGCGCGCGGCGTCCGTCAGCGCCTCGCTGTTGGATGCCGCTTTGTCCCGCCTGAAAGTGGCCGCCGAACATCGCATGTTCTTGCAAGTGCTGACGGGGGTGTTGTCTGCCGAGCCTCCGGCCCTGTATGCCGCGATGAGCAACCAGGCCCGTACCCAGGGGCTGTTCCAGGCCTTGCTCGACGTGTTGCTGCGCAGCGCGGTGCAACAGCCTTTGCTGATCTGCGTCGAAGACCTGCACTGGGGCGATGCCACGCTGTTTATGCTGCTGGGCAGGCTGCTCGATGCCACTGACGAAGCGCCTGTGGTCTGGCTGCTGACGTCCCGTCCCGAAGGCGATCCGCTGGAAAGCGAAATCCGTACGCATTCCTCCAGCCCCATGAGTCTGCTCGACATCGCGCCGATCCGGGCGCGGGAGGCCACGGTCCTGGCGGAGCAGTTCACTGAGGTCGATCCGCGTTACCGGGCCGAATGTGTCGCCCGTGCCCAAGGCAACCCGCTGTACCTGACGCAACTGCTGTCGAGCCAGCAAGGGGTTTTCCCTGACAGCCTGCGGCATCTGGTCCAGACCCGCTTTGACAAATTGGCCCCCGAGCAACGTCGCGCCCTGCATTACGCCGCGGTGCTGGGCAATCGCTTCGAGCTGACGCTGTGGCGCGAAGCACTGGGGCAGCCCGGTTATCTGCCGACCGCGGACATGCGCCAGGGGCTGTTGCGGGAGGTCGAGCCAGGCAGCTATCTGTTTGTCCACGACCTGGTCATGCACTGCCTCTACGATTCAATGCCCACGTTGCTGCGCGAGCAGTTGCACGGTGAGGTGGCGAATCTCTATCGCGCGCGCGACCGGGTGCTTTATGCCCAGCATTTACTGCGGGCCAACGATCCGGCGGCGTTCGACGCACTGTTGGTGGCCATGGGCGAAAAACGGCTGGCCTGCCAGTACGACAGTGTCCTTGCGCTGGCGCGGCAATGCTCGGCGTTTGCCGAACGTGCGCAGGGCAATTTTCCTTTCGCGTTGCTGTGCGGCCAGGCGTGCTCGGGCCTGGGCCAGACCGTGGAGGCCCGGGCGCATTTCCAGCGCGCCTTGGCATTGGCCGAGCAGCCGCAGGATCGAATCGAGGCCGCGTTGGGGCTGGCGGCAGTCCTCAATACCCTCGATTGCCTGGACGAGGAGGAGCGCCTGATCGAGGACATGCTGCCCATCGCCCGGTCCATGCAGGCCCATGCGGCGCTTGCCCGGTTGAATCACTTGCGCGGGAATATCTATTTCCCACGGGGTGATTACGCCGAGTGTCGCCGCCTTCACGAAGAGGCTTTGTCTTCTGCTCGCATCGGCCGGGACCTGGAAACCGAGGCCAAGGCCTTGAGTGGCATTGGCGACTCCTACTACGCACAAGGGCGCATGCAGACCGCCTACGAGGTCTTCGATCAATGCGTACGCCTGTGCGAGCGCAATGGCTGGACACACGTGGAGGCGGCCAATCGCAGCGCCCGTGGATCGGCGCAGTTGTACCTGGGCCAGCCAGAGCCCGCCTTGCGTGACGCCATGGAGGCCATCGAATGCAGCGCCCGGCTGGGCAATCATCGAGCGCAGGTTTTCTCGCGGCTCACTGCGGCCTGGGTGCTGGTGGCGGGCGGCCAGGATGCCTTGGCGGAACAAGAGCTGAGCAGTGCCCTGACGCTGGCACGCAGCCTTGGCGCCAGCCGTTTCGAAGCGATCCTGCTGGAAGGGTTGGCGCGGGTGGCGTTGCGCCAGGGCGAGCGCGGGCTGGCGCAGACCTTGATCATGGAGGCGGCGAGCCTGGTGGAGCGCTTCGAGTTGCAGCGCTACATCGGGCCTTGGGTCTACGGCAGCCTGGCGATGATCAGCGATGACGGACCGTTCAGCCAGCAGGCCTTGGCGAAGGGCGAAGCCCAGCTCACCCAAGCCTGCCTGGCCCACAACGCCTTGCGCTTTCGCGTGGCTGCCGCTGAAACCTGCCTGTTGGCGGGCAATACCGAAAAGGCTATCTGGCATGGGCAACAGATGGCGGCATTGCCCGAGTCGGCGTCGTGCGCCTGGATCAACCATCATGTGCGGCTGATCGATGTGGCGGGCCAGTGGCTGCGCAACGGCGATCAAGCCAGCGGCGAGAAGCTGAAGGGGATGGCGCGCGAAGCGCAGCAGATGGGGTTCGTGGCGACGATGCCGCGGTTGTTGCTCGCGCTGGAGACTTGATCGCCTTCAGACACGCCGTTGATGCCTGAGGCAAAACCGCACTTGGGTGATGAAGCGCGGTTTTTTAGCTGTGCCGTGGGTTTACTGATGGTCGGCCAGGAATTGCTCGGTACTCACCACGCTCGCGTAGGCAAACCCCAGCGCTGCCATGAACGCCGCATGCACCTGGGCAGCCGGCACGACCACGCCGTTGAATTCCAGGTCGAGGGTCGCGCAGGCGTCGTGGATCACCGTGACGCCGTAGCCCAGGTCCGCCGCCGCCCGCACCACGCCATCGACGCACATGTGGCTCATGCTGCCGACCACCACCAATTGTTCGATGCCGTGCTGGTCGAGGAGTGCTTGCAGTTCGGTTTCGCGAAACGAGTTGACGAAGTGCTTGAGGACCACCGGCTCATCGGCGCGGTTGAGCACCTTGGGGTGCAACTGTGCGCCTTCGGAACCTGGGGTGAAGAAGGGCGCGTCGGCGGAGGTGAATTCGTGGCGGATGTGCACCACGCTGTCGCCGGCCTGGCGAAAGGCTTCGATCAACCGTGCGGCGTTATCGGCGGCGGCATGGGCACCGACCAACGGCCATTTTCCCTGGGGGAAGTAGTCGTTCTGGATATCGACTACGATGAGCGCTTGCTTGGACATGAGGGCTTCCTTGATCAGGTGGGGTAGGGCGCCAGTATTGGCCTTTACCGCCGGTTCGAGGATTGGCCGCAACGACAATAAGCGAGGGAAAACTGACAATGGCGCAGCAAAGGGCAGTCGCCGAGCTTGGCGTGCTCATCTACCCCGGCGCGCAAATGGCGGCGGTGCATGGCTTGACCGATCTGTTCGCCGTGGCCCAGCGGATCGCGGCCGAGCACGCCAGTGCACAATTGCCACGGTTGCGGGTCAGTCACTGGCAGACCGACAACGGCGAGGCGCCGCGGCGGGTGTTCGACAGCGAAACCGGCCCAGCGGGCCATTTGGTGGCGTTGCTGATTCCGCCGTCCCTCGCCGGCTTCGATGACGACCTGGCCTCGCCGACGCTGATGGATTGGCTGCGTGCGCAGCATGCGGGCGGCACTGTGTTGGGCGGTGTGTGTGTTGGCTCGATCCTGTTGGCCGAAAGCGGCCTGCTCGATGGGCGCAGCGCCACCACCCATTGGAGCTCGGCCAAGGATTTCGCCGCCCGTTACCCGAAGATCAAGCTCAATGCCGACAAACCGATTGTCGACGACGGCGACCTGATCACCACCGCCGGGCTGATGGCCTGGTCGGAACTGGGACTGCGCCTGGTGGACCGCCTGCTCGGGCCCAGCATCGCCACGCGCACCGCGCAATTTCTGGTGATCGAACACAGCGACAGCGCGAGCCAGTGCGGCAGTAACTTCGCGCCCATCCTCGGCCATGGCGATGCGGCGATTCTCAAGGTCCAGCATTGGTTGCAAAGCAACGGCGCGGTGGAGGTTTCCCTCGGTGCGATGGCCGAACGGGCCGGGCTGGAAGAGCGCACCTTCCTGCGCCGGTTCCGTGCCGCCACCGGGCTCAAACCCACCGAATACTGCCAGCACCTGCGGGTCGGCAAGGCCCGGGAAATGCTGGAGTTCACCAATGGCACCATCGACCACATTGCCTGGACCGTCGGCTACCAGGATCCCAGTGCCTTTCGCGCGACGTTCAGGAAAATCACCGGGTTGGCGCCGAGTGATTATCGGGCGAGGTTTGGGGTGAGCCCGCTGGGCATTCCCAAAGGCTGACACTGGACCTTTTGTGGCGAGGGAGCTTGCTCCCGCTGGGTGTAGGAGCTGGCGAAGCCTGCGATCTTTTGATCTTTCGCTTGAGACTCAATGGGTGATGGAAAGATCGCAGCCTCGTTGCACTCGACAGCTCCTACAGGCGCACCCCAGCGGGAGCAAGCTCCCTCGCCACAGGGGGCTGCGTCTGCTGCTGGATATCGTGCAATTTGCGGGATGCCAAGCCTGTGTCGTGCAGAATGAAACAGGCCCGTTGCTATCAACTGCACACAAGGCGCCCGCTTGGCTGACCCCTCCTGGCCGATGACATCATTGGCCTGATCTCTGCACCTATCCTTACCTAAAGCCATCGAGCGCAGGAGGAAGGGCATCGCATGACATCAGTCAATCGCAACAAACGGGTCGTGGCTTATTCGGTCAATCCACAAGCGCCGCGCCATGAGGTCGAGACCAACCGTGCACTGGCCCAGTGGCTGGCACAGATCCTTGGATGGGAGTACGGCGACAGCCATGACTTCAGTGCCGGTCAGGATCTTTATCTGTTGCCCACGCAAACCCTGATCGGCCCCGAAACCTTGATGCGCCTGGGGGTGAAGGGGCCGGAGGATGTGTGGGGTGGGTATGTCGAGCATGATTTTATCTGCACCAAGGCGATTACCCACGGTCTGTTGAATAAGGACGCGGTGGCGCCCCAAGGCTGGTCGCCGCTGTTTGCCAAGCTGACGCGAGGCGCGGTGCTCGACGGCGTGACGGTCTTTTCGCTCAAGGACGCCCGCCCGGCCGCCGAACATTTGCTCTACACCGGGCCGATCCGCATCAAGCCGATCCATGCCTGCGCCGGACGTGGTCAACGGCTGATCAAGAGCCTGGAGCAGTTCGATGAAATCGCCGCCGGGCCCGACGCCCAGGCGCTGTTTGGTGAAGGGGTGGTGCTGGAACAGCACCTCAACGAGGTCAAGACCCAGAGCGTCGGCCAGAGCTTCATCAACGGCCAGGTCCTGAGCTATTGCGGCGTGCAACACCTGACCCACGACAGCGAAGGGCTGGAGGTGTACGGCGGGTCGGACCTGCTGGTGGTGCAGGGCGGCTACATCGAGCTGCTCAGGCTCGAACTGCCCGACGACGTGCGCGAGGCGGTGCGGCTGGCGCAAGTGTTCGATGACGCCGCCAACCAGGCCTACCCGAGCTTTTTTGCGTCGCGGCGCAATTACGACATTGCCCAGGGCCTGGATGCCGCCGGCCAGCCCCGTGGCGGCGTGTTGGAACAGTCGTGGCGCATGGGCGGGGCCAGCAGCGCCGAACTGGCGGCGTTGCAGGTGTTCGTCGAAACGCCTGAGACCAACGCGGTCCGGGTGTCTTCGGTGGAAACCTACCTCGACCAACCGCTGCCAGCCGGGGCCAGGGAGGTTTATCGCGGCGAGGCCCACAACAGCGACTTTCTTCTCAAATACGTAACGGTTCAATCCTATGACGGCTAGAAGTGAAACCATTCAAATCGAAATAGACGATGAACGCATGGACGGGACGTTCCTGAGCCCCAAATCGAAGGTCCCTGGCGTGTTGTTCGTACACGGCTGGGGTGGCAGCCAGGAGCGTGACCTGGAACGGGCCAAAGGCATCGCCGGCCTCGGTTGCGTGTGCCTGACCTTCGACTTGCGCGGGCACACCGGCGGGGCGGGCATCCCGTTGTCCCGAGTGACCCGTGAGGACAACCTGCGGGATCTGTTGGCGGCATACGACCGCTTGCTCGCCCACCCCGCCCTGGATACCTCGGCGATTGCCGTGGTGGGCACCAGCTATGGCGGTTACCTGGCCTCGATCCTGACGTCGCTGCGCCCGGTGCGCTGGCTGGCCCTGCGGGTGCCGGCGTTGTACCGCGACGAGCAATGGCACACGCCCAAGCGCGACCTGGACAAGACTGACCTGCTGGATTACCGCAGCACCCTGGTGCACGCCAGCACCAATCGCGCGCTGCACGCGTGCTCGCAGTTCACCGGCGATGTGTTGTTGGTGGAATCCGAGACCGATGCCTACGTGCCCCATGCCACCATCATGAGCTACCGGGCGGCGTGCCAGCAGACCCATTCACTGACCCACCGGATCATCGACGGCGCCGACCATGCCTTGAGCGACCCCGTGTCACAACAGGCCTACACCTCGATCCTGGTGGACTGGATCACGGAAATGGTGGTGGGAGAGCGGTTGAGCATTATTCAGGCGCGCTGATCGTGGGGCCTCATCGCGAGCAAGCTCGCTCCCACAGGAGGGTGTGTGGCGATCGAGATAGGTGTGTTCACGACCGATCCAATGTGGGAGCGAGCTTGCTCGCGATGAGGCCAGGCCAGGCAACCCATCACTTCACTTGACCCCAGGCTTGACCCGCAACGCCTTGGCCTTCGCCTCGATCACCAGGTACATCACCACGGTAATCAGCAACGGCAGGATGAAATAGATCGCCCGGTAAGCGATCAGCCCCGCCAGCAGACTGCCCCGCGACACCTCATGTTGCAGCAGGGCAACGAACACCGCCTCCAACACCCCGAGCCCCGCCGGAATGTGAGTGATGACCCCGGCAATGCTGCTGATCAGCAACACCCCGAGCACCATCGGGTAATCCAGTTTGCTGGGCAGCAAGGTGAAAATCACCGCCGCCATCAACGACCAGTTCAGTGCGCCCAATGCCAGTTGCAGCACCGCCATGCGCAGCGACGGCAGGTTGATCTCCATGCCGCGGATGGTCCAGGCCCGACGCTTGGAAAACCGGCAGGCCGCCAGGTACCCGGCACTCGCCAGCAACAACAGCACGCCTACGCCTTGCAACGCATCGCTGCTGAGTTTCCAGCCCGGCGGCATGGTCACCAGGCCGCTGCTGAACACCACCCCGGCCAATGTCATGTAGCCGAACCAGTTGGTGGCCAGGCTCAGGCCGAGGATCTTGGCGATGTTCCCGCTGCTGACGCCCAGCCGCGAATACAGGCGATAGCGCATGGCGATACCGCCTACCCAGGCGCTGAGGTTGAGATTGAAGGCATAACTGATCACCCCCACCGGCAAAATCTGCCGCCAACCGAGTTTCTGGCGGATGTAGGTGCGTCCGATCAGATCGAAGCAGGCGTAGGTGATGAAGCTGGTGATGGTCAGCGCAGCGGCGATGATCAAGGTGCGCACTTTGAAATCGGCCAGGGTGGCGAACACCTCGGACCAATCGATGCGCCGGGCCAGGGCGGTGAAGAGCACGATCAACAGCAGGAAAAACGCCAGGGTCAGCGGTCTTTTCCAACGGCTCCAGCGGGATTTGGGCTTGGCCTGTTCCGGCGCATGGGCATCTCTCGGCGCGGTGTGCGCTTCAGAGTGGTTCATGGGGTTCGCTCCGGACCGCCGTCGGCGGTGAAAAAGGTTTCAGGCGTGGTTTATGGGCCGGCAGCCAGCCGGCCCAGGCCGGGAAATGGCGCAAAAAGTGGAACACCATGAAACCGATGGTCATGCGCCATAGCAGGCCCCGCGGCGCATGGTTTTCGGGCATGACCGTGCAATGGTTGCGGCTCAGGTAGTCGAGGCGCTCGAACAGCTCACGGTTGAACGTCCGGTCGCGGATCAGCACGTTGGCCTCCAGGTTCAGCGACAGGCTCAGTGGGTCGAGGTTGCTTGAACCCACCGTGCTCCAGTCCTCATCCACCAAGGCGACTTTGCCGTGCAGCGGCCGCTCGCAGTATTCGTAGATCACCACGCCGGCCTTGAGCAGGTAGCTGTAGAGCATCCGGGCCGCGAGCTTGGCGATCATCATGTCCGGTTGCCCTTGCAGGATCAGCCGCACCTCCACGCCGCGCCGCGCCGCGTTGCGGATCTCGCGCAGCAACCGGTAGCCGGGGAAGAAATACGCGTTGGCGATCACCACCCGCCGCTGGGCGCTGCGCAGCACCTGCAGGTAGACCTCTTCGATGTCGGTCTGATGCTCGTGGTTATCCCGGTAGACCAGGCGCACCTGGCCGTCATGGTCGTTGACGGCCAGCTCATTGCGGCGGCTGCGGCGGCGTTGCCACCAATACTTGGCCCGGGACGGACGGCCGCTTTGCAGCAGGGCGAAGTGATGGATGTCCACCACCGCCGGCCCCTTGATCTCCACGGAATAGTCCTGCTTGGCCTCGGGGCCGAAATCCCCCAAGTGGTCGGCGGAAAAGTTGATCCCGCCGATGAAGGCAATCACCCCGTCCACCACCACGATCTTGCGGTGCAGGCGGCGGAACCAGTTGGTGCGGATGCCCAAGCGCCGGGGGGCCGGGTCGAACATCTGCAAGCGCACCCCGGCGTCGCTCAACGAGGCCAGGAAACCGGTGGTCAACTCACCGCAGCCGAAGCCATCGAGGCTGACGGTGATGCGCACGCCACGCTGGGCGGCTTCCACCAGCAGGTCCCGCAGTTCGTAGCCGACCTTGTCCTCGAACAGAATGAAGGTCTCAAGCAGGATTTCTGTTTCGGCCCGGCGAATGGCCTCGAAGACCCTGGGGAAATATTCCTCGCCGTTTTCCAGCAACGTGACGCGATTGTTGCCGTGCCAGCCGTATTCGATATCGGCCAGCGCCGGGTCGCGTTCGGTGGGCGTCGTGTCGACCTGTTCTACCGTCGCCTTGTCCATCGTCGCGCTCATAATTCGATCTCCACCGACAGCGGTGCATGGTCGGAAAGGTGCGACCAGGGTCGTACGTTCAACACCTTGGGATGATGGGCCTTGAGGTTGCGCACGTAGATGCGGTCCAGGCGCAGGATCGGCAGGCGCGCCGGAAAGCTGCGGGCCGGCTTGCCCCACTGCTCGGCGAACACTTCCCGCAGGCCGCAGGGTTCGAGCAGTTCACTGGCTTTGCCGCGCCAATCGTTGAAGTCGCCGGCAACGATCACCGGTGCATCGGGCGGCAGTTCGCTCAAGCGTTGGCGAAGCAGCTTGAGTTGCTCGACACGATGACCTTCGCGCAGCCCCAAGTGGACGCAGATGGCATGCACATCCTGCCCATCGCCCGGCAGGCGCAGCACGCTGTGGAGCATGCCGCGGTTTTCATGGCCGCTGATGGACACGTCCAGGTTGTCGTGGCGAATGATCTGGAATTTCGACAACAACGCATTGCCATGGTCGCCCGCCGGGTACACCGCGTTGCGCCCATAGGCGAACTGTGGCCAGAGGGTATCGGCGAGGAATTC
The DNA here is from genome assembly GCF_014851795.1 of Pseudomonas sp. Pdm06. Classification (NCBI taxonomy): domain Bacteria; kingdom Pseudomonadati; phylum Pseudomonadota; class Gammaproteobacteria; order Pseudomonadales; family Pseudomonadaceae; genus Pseudomonas; species Pseudomonas sp. Pdm06. Next base: position 42,522 of record NZ_JACVAH010000024.1, on the reverse strand, counting down.
GTATTGCGGCATGCTCGGCCAGTTGCTGTAGCGCTGGGGATGGTGTTCGTGGGTGCCGTGGACTTCCTGCAGGAACACCACGTCGGCGGACACGCTGCGCACCGCTTCGCGCAGTTCCGGCAGGATGAAGCGCCGGTTCAGGGCGGTGAAGCCCTTGTGGGTGTTGACGGTCAGCACGGTGAAACGGCTCACCCTGTCGAGATCCTGCCCCCCTTGTCGGGTCGGCTCGCAGGTCGCTTCGCTGGTTTGCGGACGGTTCATGGCAACACCCCTTCGGCTGGTCGCTGGCCGGGCGCGGTGGCGAGGTCCTTGTCCAGATGGAAATGTTCCAGCAAATGGCGTGCGTCGTAGGGCGCGCGGACTTTGATGTCGTTGTCGAAATAGCAGAATACTTCCCGGCTCTGGCGTGCCCGGGGTTTCTTGTCCGGGTCGATCAGGTGCGCGTCGCTCGGCTGCTTGCCGTGGCTCCAGGCCTCGATCCGGTCGCCCCAGCGCTTCAACGCCTCGTCGGTGTAGCCGCTGGCGTACAGCTCCTCGGCGCCATGCAGGCGCAGGTAGACGAAATCGCTGGTGACGTCTTCACGATAGGGCCATTTGCCGGCTGTGTCGGCGATCACCAGGGCCACGTCGTAGCGCTTGAGCAACGTGATGAAGTGCGGGTCGATGAAACTCTCATGACGGATTTCCACGGCGTGGCGCAGTGGGCGCTTTTTGTCAGTCGTGGTGCTGGCGTGGCCGTCCAGGCGCGGCTCATGCTCCCGGGCCAGGGCGGCGGCGCCTTCGGTGTCGTGGGGCAATTGCTTGAGGAAATCTTCAAACAGCTCGGGATCGAATTTGAAGCTGGGTGGAAACTGCCAGAGGATCGCCCCCAATTTCTCCTTGAGTTCCAGCACGCCGGAGGCGAAGAAGTTGGCCAAAGGCTTGCGGATGTCCCGCAGACGCCTGATGTGGGTGATGAAGCGCGGGGCCTTGACGCTGAACACGAAGCCGGACGGTGTCTCGGCATACCACTGGGCATACCGTTCGGGGCGTTGCAGGGCGTAGAACGATCCATTGATTTCGATACTGTTGACCGCTCGCGAGGCAAATTGCAGTTCCCGTTTCTGGGTCAGCCCCTTGGGGTAGAAATCTCCCCGCCAAGGCGTGTAGCGCCAGCCGGAAATACCAATGTGGATCGCCGTCATGTATCCCTCCCGTGCCAATGACCTCGTACCGCCTGTGTCTTTTGATGACTATTGCGCGGCCCGGAAAGTTTCGATGGGATGCCCGGCGGCAGTGAATACTGTCGGGGCGAGGGGCTCCCTGCTGGACTACGCCTGTAGGAGCTGCCGAGTGCAACGAGGCTGCGATCTTGTCCCAGACAATTGAATCGCGAGTGAAAGCTCAAGATCAAAAGATCGCAGCCTTCGGCAGCTCCTACAGAGATTTATTGGCTCTCGATGCTCACATCCCGCCAAAACCGAACTTGCTGGCGCAATATTGATCAGTTCCTTACCGATCCCGCGTGAAGGAGCCTCGCGTTTTGTCTCGATTGAGCACTGTATTGCTGCTGTTCTTGCTGGCGCTGACCGGCACCAGCGCCTACGGGACCGCCGCCGTCCCTGGCACCTCCAAGCCCGATGAACCGCCCGCCGAACCTGCGCCGCTGGTGCAGGGCGGTTTATTGGGGGCCATCAGTTCGAGCATCGACGACGTCCAGGACAAACTCGACCTCAACCAAAGCCTGGTGGATGCCTGGCGCCTGCGGGCGGACCGGGCGGCGGATGAGGTGGACCGGCTGGTGGACCAGACGTCCCGTTCGTCCTGGCGCGTGGCGGGGGATTTCCTGTTGTTGTCCAGTGTCTGGATCGGCGCGTTTGCGCTGATCTGGTCTGCGGCGCGGTTGCTGTTGCGACATCTGGGCCACCGGCGCTGGCTGCGCACCCGCCGGCGCCTGCGCGACCTGCTCGGTTATCTGCTGCCGTACACCGCTGCGGCATTGATCTGCCTGCCGCTGACCCTCTATGTCAGCCACTTTCTGCAAGTCTCGGTCGGTCGCGCCCTGGCGCTGTGCTTCGCCTACGCCACCAGCAGCGGTATTTTCTCCACCTCGGTGTTGCTGTGCGTGATCGTGATGTTCAACGCCGGCCACAAACGCCGGGCGGTGGCGATGATCCGGCGTTTCAGCCCCCGACCGTTGTTCCTGATCGGCTTTCTCGCAGCCCTCAGCGATGCCCTGACCAGCCCGCAGATCGCCCGGCAACTGGGCGGCAACATCACCAGCAGCATCGCGGTGTTCACCGGGTTGTCGGCGTCGATGATCTTTGGCTGGCTGGTGATCCGCATGCGCCGCCCGGTGGCGCACCTGATCCGCAACCGCCCGCTGGCCCAGCGCTTGAAACAACCGGCCTTGCAGGAGTCGCTGCGGATTTTTTCCGGGCTCTGGTATTGGCCGATCCTGTTGATGGTGCTGGTGTCGGCGGTGAGCCTGATCGGTGTCGGCGAGGACAACCAGAAAGCCCTGCGTTGCGCGCTGTTCACCACCATCCTGTTGATCGCCACGGTGTTTCTCAGCACGGTGTTCCAGCATGTCTTCAAGTCGCCCAAGGCCGAGGCCATCCAGCACAACAGCGCCTACAAGGGGCGGCTGTTGAGCCTGTTGCACGCTTTGTTGCGGATCGTCATGGCGGTGGTATTCATTGAAGTCCTCGGGCGGATCTGGGGCATTTCCCTGTTCGAGTTCGCCTCGCGCAACGCCATAGGCCGGGCGATCAGCGATTCCTTGAGCCGCATCGGCCTGATCTTCCTGATGACCTGGCTCACGTGGGTGGTGCTCGACACGGCGATCCAGGAGGCCTTGAAGCCGCCACTGAACAAGCGCGGGGCCCGCCAGCCCAGCACCCGGGTCAAGACCATCCTACCGCTGTTGCGCAACGCAGCGAAAATCATCCTGGTGGTGATTTGCGCAATCACCACCATGGCCAACCTGGGCATCAACGTCGCACCGTTACTGGCCGGTGCCGGAGTGGTGGGGCTGGCGATCGGTTTCGGTTCGCAGCAACTGGTGCAGGACGTGATCACCGGGCTGTTCATCATCATTGAAGACACGCTGTCCATCGGCGACTGGGTGGTGCTCAGCTCGGGCCACGCCGGCACGGTCGAAGGCCTGACCATCCGCACCCTGCGCCTGCGCGACGGCAAGGGTTTCGTGCACTCGGTGCCGTTCGGCCAGATCAAGGCGGTGACCAACCAGTCCCGGCAATTCGCCTTTGCGTTTTTCTCCGTGCAATTCACTTACGACACCGATGTCGACCAGGCCATCGAGCTGATCCGCGAAGCCGGGCGCTCGATCGCCGAAGACCCGTTCCTCAAGTTCAACCTGCAAGGGCCGCTGGATGTGTTCGGCGTGGACAAGATGGACCTCAACGGCGTGGTGCTCACGGCGCAGTTCCGCACCGTGTCGGGTGGGCAATATGCGGTGAGCCGGGCGTTCAACCAGCAGTTGAAGAAGCTTGTGGATAACCACCCGGCGGTGCACTTTGCGCAGACTTATCCACAGCAGGTGATGTTGCCCAAGCGGTTGGTTGAGGAGAAGAAAGAGGGGGAAGAGGTGCCTGATCCATCTCGGTAGTGGGTGAGGTTTGGGTGGGGCTGCCGGCGCCATCGCGAGCAAGCTCGCTCCCACAGTAGGTTTGTGGTGAATGTACAACCCCTGTGGGAGCGAGCTTGCTCGCGATAGGGCCCGCCCAGACACCCTCAACTTTTCTGAACAAGCTTATTCCGGACCTCAGCCATCCCTTGAGCATCCAACTCCATCCAAAGATGCTGCTTGCCGGCAATCTGCGCCGCCACCGGCAACCCGTCCCGATACACCAGCCGATTACTCGCCAGCGCCGGCACTTTCGCCCCCGGCAGCAAGGTGCCGGCCAGGTTCAGCGGGTCGACCCCGCACACCGCCACTAAGCTGCCGTCAGTGGGGCGGCGGCGGGTTTCGCGCAGCAACGGAATCGCTTCGGGCAGGGCGAACTGTTCCCCCGCCAGGCCGCTGACAAACCGCCCGCCGCGAATCTCGCCCCGCGCCTCCAGGCGATGGAAAGTGCGCAATAGCTCGCGCCAACTCGGCAGCCACTCGGCCTCCCGCTCCAGCAAGCGCCAGAACACCACGCCGTAACGGCGCAGCAGGGTCATGGCGATGTGTTCCAGGGTCTGCGGCGCTGTGGGCGCCGGGCGGTGGCCTTCCACGGGGGCGGGTTGGCTGCGGCGCAACAAGGCCCAGCGCCCGGCGTCGTCCATGCCGCCGACAAACGCGCCGCGCCCGCGCCGGCTGCTGCGGGCCTGGCGTTTGCTGGCCGGGGTGATCAGCGCGCGCAAGCCGGCAAAGCTGTCGGCATTCACCAGCCCGGCGCCCACCAGTTCCTGCAAGGCGATTTCCAGTTCGCTGCGCAGCAGGTGGGCTTCATGGGCCAGTTCATCGAAAAACAGCGCGCCATGCTCGCTCAGGGCCTGATGGACTTTCTGCGTCTTGGGTGACAACTCATCAAGGGCTGTTTGCCCGGCCAGGCTGCTCCACAACGCCACCTGGCTGCGCGGCAGCAACACCACCGGCGTACTGCGCAGGGCACTGGCGGACGGCTTCTGGCGCGCGCTCAGGCGCGTCCATACCCATTTGCCGCTGCGGCACAACTCATCGAGCCAACTGGGCGAATAGTCCTTGATCCGCCCGGGCAACAGGTCGCTGTCCCAGGCCGAGGCGGCGGCCGGGTAGCCTTCGAACTGGCCGAGGATCGACGGCAGCACGGCATTGCCCCGGCCCTGGGTGGACGACGACAGGTGCTGCCAGTCGAACAGGAACCGCATGAAGTCCTGCAACATCACCGGCTCGATTTCCCGGCGCAGGCGCTTGACCGTGTAGCGATGGATCCGCGCCAGCAAATGCCGCTCGCACCATTCCTCCTGCCCGATGCCCGGCGTGAAGCGCCCGCGCAGCACGTAGCCTTGCTGCTCGAGCTGCGCCAGGGCCTGGGTGACCTGCGGGGTCGATAACCCCAGCGGGTAGGCGATGGCCTTCAACGGCAGTGGACCGAAGGCACTGAGCCGGGCGCGGAGCACTTCCACCAGGGCTTCGTCAACGTTCCAGGCTTCATCGAAATCGGCTGGTGGGGTCAGCGCCGGTTCCCAGCGAGCCTGTGGATAAAGGGCTTGCAAGCAGGTCAGGCGCTCCAGCGGCACCCACAGACCTCGCTCGGCGCTGATCTGTATGTGGCTGGCGCGCCCACTCGCGGCCAGTGCTTGCAGCCAATCCCGCCACGATGGGTGGGCGTCGGCTTCGCTGTCGGCGATGCAGGCCAGGCTCATCAAGGCTTCGTGCATCTCATCGAGATTGGCCGGCGTCGGCCAGGCCTCATCCCGGACCGACTGGATGGCTTCGGCGTCCAGCGCGCCAAGGTCGTCGGTGGATTGTGGATCGCTCCAGCGCCGGTTGATCACCGCCTGGGTCCGCCGTTCTTCCAGCGGCGCGTCGTCGAGAAAGGTGTAGGGACGGGCGCTGAGGATTTCTGCCGCCAGCGGCGAGGGCGCCGGCAGGTCGCGGCTGATCAGGCGAATCTGGCCCGCTTCCATGCGCCGCAACAGCGTCAGCCAACCTTCGCTGTCCATGGCTTCGTGCAGGCAATCGTCGAGGGTCTGTTCCACCAGCGGGTGATCGGGGATCTCCCGCTCGCCGGCGAGGTTTTCCAGGCAGGCGATCTGGTCCGGAAACACGCTGGCGATCAGGTCTTCGCTTTTCATCCGCTGGATCTGCGGGGCGACTTTGCGCCCGCCGGTGTAGCGCGGCAGGGCCAGGGCCACGCCGGCGTTCCAGCGCCAGCGCACGCCGAACAGCGGTGCATCCAGCACCGCCTGGATCAGGATCTGTTCGGCGCTGTGGCTGTTCAGGTAACGCCAGACCTCGTCCAGTTCGAAGCTGTGGCTGGTGGACAGCGAGAGCACGATGGCGTCTTCACTGGCGGCGGCCTGCAATTCGAAGTTGAAGGTGCGGCAGAAGCGCTTGCGCAAGGCCAGGCCCCAGGCGCGGTTGATGCGGCTGCCGAAGGGCGTGTGGATGATCAGTTGCGTGCCGCCGGATTCGTCGAAAAACCGCTCCATCAGCAGCGTGTCCTGGGACGGCAGGGCGCCGAAGGCTTGGCGCGCCGGGGCCAGGTAATCGACCAATTGTTCGGCGCTGGCGAGGTTCAGGCGCAAGGTGCCGGTCAGCCAGTCGAGGGCCGGTTGCAGGTTGCCCGGCGTGGCGCCGAGCAGGTGGTCGAGCTGGGCTTGCAGGCGTGCCACGGCCCAAGACAATTCGTCGCTGCGCCCCGGGGCTTCGCCGAGCCAGAACGGAATGGTCGGCGGTTGGCCCTGGGCGTCCTCGACCCGCACGCGACCGGTCTCGACGCGGATGATGCGGTAAGACGTATTGCCCAGTTGGAACACATCGCCAGCAATGCTCTCCACCGCGAAGTCTTCGTTGACGCTGCCGATGTTCAAGCCCTGGGGTTCGAGCAGCACGCTGTAGTCGGCGTTGTCCGGAATGGTGCCGCCGCTGGTCACCGCCGTCAGTTTGCTGCCCCGACGCCCGCGCAGGGTCCGGGTCACGGCGTCGCGGTGCAGGTAGGCGCTGCGCACGCCCTGGCGGCCATTGAGGCCTTCGGCGAGCATCTGCAACAGCGCCTGGTAATGCCCTTCGTCCAGCTCGGCGTAGGGCGAGGCGCGGCGGAAGGTTTCCAACAGCGCCTGTTCCGGCCATTCCTGGCAACTGACTTCGGCGACGATCTGCTGGGCCAGCACATCCAGCGGCGCCTTGGGGATGTGCAGGATGTCGAGTTCGCCACGGCGCACGCAATCGAGCAGGGCGGCGCATTCGATCAAGTCGTCGCGGGTGGTGGCGAACAGGCGGCCCTTGGGCGTGCCGCCGACGTGGTGGCCAGAGCGTCCCACTCTTTGCAGGAACGCCGAGATCGAGCGGGGCGAGGCAATCTGGCAGACCAGGTCGACATCGCCGATATCGATGCCCAGCTCCAGGGATGCAGTGGCGATCAGTACCTGCAGTTCGCCGCGCTTGAGGCGTTGTTCGGCGTCGAGGCGAAACTCCTTCGCCAGGCTGCCATGGTGGGCGGCCACGGCGTCCTTGCCCAGGCGTTCGCTCAGATGACGACTGAGGCGTTCGGCCAGGCGCCGCGTGTTGACGAACACCAGGGTGGTGCGATGCGCCCGGGCCAGCTCGGCGAGGCGGTTGTAGACCAGCTCCCACACGTCATTGGCCATCACCGCCGACAGCGGCACCGGCGGCACCTCGATGTCCAGGTCCCGGGGACGGGCGTGGCCGATGTCGACGATTTCACAGGCACGGCCTTCACCGACGAGAAATCGTGACACCGCTTCGATGGGCTTTTGCGTGGCCGACAGGCCGATGCGCATCAGGGGTTCGGCGCACAGGGCTTGCAGGCGCTCCAGGCTCAAGGCCAGGTGGCTGCCGCGCTTGCTGGCGGCGATGGCGTGGATTTCATCGACGATCACCGTGCGGGTGCTGGCGAGCATCTGCCGGCCGGAATCGGAACCCAGCAGCACGTAGAGCGATTCGGGCGTGGTGACCAGGATGTGCGGCGCGGTCTTGCGCATCGCCGAGCGGTCTTTTTGCGGCGTGTCGCCGGTGCGTACGGCGGTGGTGATCGGCAAGGGTGGCAAGCCCATTTTTTGCAACTGCTCGGTGATGCCGGCCAGGGGATTCTGCAGGTTGATCTGGATATCGTTGCTCAGGGCCTTGAGCGGCGAGACGTAGACCACCAGGGTCTGGTCCGGCAGGCCGCCTTGTTCCAGGCCGCGGTGCACCAGGTCATCGAGCACCGCGAGGAACGCGGTCAAGGTCTTGCCCGAGCCGGTGGGCGCCGCGACCAGCACCGAGCGACGCTGGCCGATCAACGGCCACGCCCGGGCCTGGGCGGCCGTGACCGCCGGGAAGGTCTGGCTGAACCAGGCGCGAACGGCGGGGTGAAAGCCTGCCATGGCGTGGTCGGCTGCAAGGGGCAGATTCATAGGGCAGTTTATGCGGGCGGAGCGGGGGAGATGCAAGTATCGGCTGAGAGATCCATCGTCTGTCAGGGCCTCATCGCGAGCAAGCTCGCTCCCACAGGAGATATCAGTGCCTATGCGATCCCTGTGGGAGCGAGCTCGCTCGCGATAGCGGCCTCAAGACGCACACAAATGCCGGATCCACACTTTACGGATGACGGTTGCGCACTAAACCCGCAAAATGCAACGATTCCGGCAACGCCTGCGGGCGTTGTCGACCCAATTTTTTGTGCCAATAGAGTGGGCCTGCTGACTTTATGCGAATGCGCCTTATGTTACTGGGCGGCGGAAATGCCCTTGGGCAGGCGCTGATTCGCCTCGGTGCAGAAGAAGACATCGGTTTTCTTGCCCCCCGCCCGCCCGAAGACGGCTGGGATGCCGCGAGCCTGACGCAACTGCTCGACGACACCCGCCCGGACGCCTTGATCAACCTGGCGTACTACTTCGACTGGTTCCAGGCCGAGGCCGTCAGCGAGCAGCGCCTGGCCAGCCAGGAGCGCGCTGTCGAGCGTCTGGCCGGGCTGTGCCAGCATCACAACATCATCTTGCTACAACCGTCGAGCTATAGAGTGTTCGACGGTTCCCGTGCCACCGCCTACAGCGAGAAGGACGAGCCCGTGCCCCTGGGCGTGCGCGGCCAGGCGCTGTGGCGGATCGAGCAAAGCGTGCGCGCCACCTGCCCGCAACATGTGTTGCTGCGTTTCGGCTGGCTGCTGGACGACAGCGCCGATGGTACCCTCGGCCGTTTCCTGGCCCGGGCCGAGCAGCCCGAAGAGCTGTTGCTGGCTGATGACCGCCGGGGTAATCCGACGCCCGTGGACGATGCCGCGCGGGTGATCATTTCGGTGCTCAAGCAGCTCGATTGCGCGGCGCCGCTGTGGGGCACCTATCATTACGCCGGGCATGAGGCGACCACGCCACTGGCGCTGGGCCAGGCGATCCTCACCGAAGCCCGCGCCCTGCATCCGCTGGCCATCGAGTCGCCCACGCCCCAGGCCCATGCCGCACGGCCGGACGCCGCGGAAGAACCGCAGCACGCGGTGCTGGCCTGCAAGAAAATTCTGCACACTTTCGGGATCAAGCCCCGCGCCTGGCGCGCCGCACTCCCGGGCTTACTGGATAGGTTTTATCGCCATGGCTGAAGGCCCTGTTTTAATCACCGGCGGCGCGGGTTTCATTGGTTCGCACCTGACCGACGCCTTGCTCGCCAAGGGGCATGCGGTGCGTATCCTCGATGATCTGTCCACCGGCAAGCGCAGCAACCTGCCCCTGGACAACCCGGCGGTCGAACTGATCGAAGGCGACGTCGCCGATGCCGCGCTGGTGGCCCGGGCCATGGCCGGTTGCAGCGCCGTGGCGCACCTGGCGGCGGTGGCCTCGGTGCAAGCCTCGGTGGACGACCCCGTGCGCACCCACCAGAGCAATTTCATCGGCACCCTGAATGTCTGCGAAGCCATGCGCCAGGCCGGTGTGAAGCGGGTGCTGTTCGCTTCCAGCGCAGCGGTCTACGGCAACAACGGTGAAGGCGAGTCCATCGACGAAGAGACCCCCAAGGCCCCGCTCACGCCCTATGCCTCGGACAAGCTGGCCAGCGAGTTCTACTTCGATTTCTATCGCCGCCAGCACGCGCTGGAACCGGTGGTGTTCCGCTTCTTCAACATCTACGGCCCGCGCCAGGACCCGTCCTCGCCGTATTCCGGGGTCATCAGCATCTTCAGCGAACGGGCACAGAAAGGCCTGCCGATCACCGTATTCGGCGACGGCGAGCAGACCCGGGACTTTGTCTATGTCGAAGATTTGGTGGACTTGCTGGTGCAGGCCATCGAGAAGCCCGAGGTGGAAGTGGGCGCGGTGAACGTCGGCTGGAACCAGGCCACGACCCTCAAACAGATGCTCCAGGCCCTGGCCGCCGTGGTGGGCGACCTGCCACCGATCAGCTACGGCCCGGCGCGTTCCGGCGATATTCGCCATTCCCGGGCCGACAACCATCGGTTGTTGGAGCGTTTCAGCTTTCCCCCGCAAACACCGATGAGTGTGGGGTTGGCGCGGTTGCTGGGGCGCTGAGTTTCCCACCGCCCCAAAACTGTGGGAGCGAGCTTGCTCGCGATAGCGCTGGGTCAGTCAACATCATTGCTGGCTGATCCACCGTCATCGCGAGCAAGCTCGCTCCCACAGGGATATTCGTACCTTTAAGTTCGGCTTAGAACTTGTAGCCCAACCCCACCATGTAGATGAACGGATCCACGTCGACATCCACCTTGGCCCGGGTACCGCCGGCCACGGCGTTGTTGTCCACATAGGCGGTGGTATCGATGTCGATGTAGCGGATCTGGCCGTTGATCATGATGTTGTCGGTCAGCATGTAGTCGGCACCGACTTGCCACGCCATGCCCCAGCTGTTTTTCGCCCGGAAGTTGCTGAAGCCATTGGCGCTGGCTTCGCTGCCGACGTGTTCGTCGTAGATCCAGGTGTAGTTGATACCGGCACCGACATAGGGCTGGAACGCCGACTTGGCGTCGAGCGGATAGTAGACCAGGCTCAGTGTGGGCGGCAGGTGCTTGAGGGTGCCGAGCTTGCCATTGGCCGCGCCGAGGGCGGTGCCTTTGATTTTCACGTCGTGCTCGAACGGCGAGGCCGCCAGCAGTTCGATACCCCAATTGTTGGTCAGCATGTAGGCGAAGTTCAGGCCCAGTTGCGTGTCGCTGCTCATGGTCGCCTTGCCACCCAGGTCGGCGCCGGCCAGCGGGCCACGGTCGACCTTGACACTGGAGCTGTCGGCCTCTGGGTTGACGGTGATAGCGCCGGCGCGAACGATGATGTCACCGGCCGTATGGGCCTGGGCGAGCGGGGCTGCGAGCGCGAGGGCAACGAGGGAAGCGCTGAGCAAGGACTTGTGCATGGGGGCTCCAGAGGACATTTCAAAATTGATGTCCCATGGTACGGAGCCGCCTGGCCCGGTCTTTTGACACAGCTCAATGAGTCTTGGCCGATTAATTGACTCAGCTCAATGAAATGATGATGAGCAAGCCTTGACGGCCCCATCGCGAGCAAGCTCGCTCCCACACAGGTCGCATAGGCACTGAGATCTCCTGTGGGAGCGAGCTTGCTCGCGATAGCTATCTGACGGACTGCCCATCACCACCCGATTCACTCCGGCAACTCATACACATAAATCTTCTGCGCCTCCATCTGATACCCGGCGTCGGCCAGTTCACTGGTGGACGGCTTGACCTGCATCGGCCCCTCGACCCAATACGGCTGGTACAACTCGTCGAGCTTCACGCCGACCTCGCTTTTCACATGCACGATCTGGTTCGACGGCGGTGGCGGCACGTGGATGCAGGCGCCGAAATACGGCACCAGCAGGAAGTCCGTGGTGCGACCTTCCTCGCTGACTTCCAGCGGCACGATGTAGCCCGGCAAGCGAATCTGCTGGCCATCGAGGGCCTTGACCACCGGCGCGTTGGGCAAATCCTGCTTGGCGGCTGGAGCGGACTCGGCGGCCAGGGCGTCGCTCATCTTCGACAGGTCGTGCAGCGGCGTCATGTTCGGCACTTCCGGCGGTGCGTCCGGCGGGATCATTTCCGACCAGGCCAGGTCCCTCGGCTCGGCCGCCCACAGCGGCAGGGCGACCATCATCAACAGCGCTAGCAGGGCGCGGGGCATCTTCAAGGTCCTCATAGACGGATCGACAGGCCGTCGGCCAACGATTGGCGATAGGCGCGCCAGGCCGGCACGCTGCCCATCAGCAGGGCGGCGACCAGGATGCCAGCCAGCAGCGTCCATTCATATTCGCTCGGCCAGCCCAGGGGCAAGTACAAGCCGTAGGCCGACTGCACGTAACCCTGGGCGGCGGCGATGCCGATGTACAGCAACGCCAGCCCGGCGGTGACCCCGGCCAGCGCCAGGGCAAAGGCTTCAAGTACCAGCAGCGTCGCGATATGCCACGGCCGCGCCCCCACCGAACGCAGGATCGCCATTTCCCGGCGACGCTCGTTGAGGCTGGTGAGGATCGCCGTGAGCATGCCGATCAACCCGGTCAGGACCACGAACAGCGAAATCACGAACAAGGCCTTTTCCGCCGTGCCCATCAGGCTCCACAACTCCTGCAGTGCTACGCCAGGGAGGATGGCCAGCAGCGGTTCGCCACGGAACTCATTGATCTCGCGTTGCAAGGCAAAGGTCGAAATCTTGCTGTTGAGGCCGAGCATGAACGCGGTGATCGCTTGGGGCGTGAGGTCCATGTTGCGGGCTTGGTCGGCGCTGATGCGCCCATTGCCCTGGGCCGGCACGCCGTTCTTCCAGTCGATGTGAATCGCCTCCATGCCGCCGAGGCTGATGTGCAGCGTGCGATCCACCGGGGTGCCGGTGCGCTTGAGAATCCCGACCACGGTGAAGGGCTTGTCGTCATGCTTGACCAGGCTGATCGCCGCCACGCCGTGGGCCAGCACCAGCTTGTCACCGAGCTTGTAGTGCAGAGCCTCGGCGACTTCGGCACCGAGCACCACTTCGAACGGATCGGTGGCGAAGGCCCGGCCATCGGCCAGTTCCAGGTGCTGCTGGCGGCCGTACTGGTAATGCTCGAAGTAGGCCTCGGTGGTGCCCATCACCCGGTAGCCGCGATGAGAGTCGCCCAGGGACATGGGGATCGCCCACTTCACTTTCGGGTTTTTGGCGAACTGTTCGAAGCTGTCCCAGCGGATGTTGTTGGTGGCGTTGCCGATGCGAAACACCGAATACAGCAGCAGGTTCACCGAGCCGGAGCGGGCACCGACGATCAGGTCGGTGCCGCTGATGGTACTGGCGAAACTGGCTCGCGCCTCGGTGCGCACTCGCTCCACCGCCAGTAACAGACAGACCGAGAGGGCGATGGCAAACGCGGTGAGGATCGCGGTGAAGCGGCGGTTCGCCAGGCTGGCCATGGCTAGACGGAACAAATACATCTCAGACCTCGAGTGGCGTGGCGGCGCGATTGAGATCGGCCAGCGAGAGGTGGCGGTCGAACAGCGGCGCCAGGCTCTGGTCGTGGCTGACGAACAACAGGCTCGACCCGGCCTCGCGGCATTCGGCGAACAACAGCCGCAGGAAGTTTTCCCGGGCGTCGTAGTCCAGGGCTGAAGTCGGTTCGTCGGCGATCACCAGTTCCGGTTGACCGATCAAGGCCCGGGCGGCGGCGACCCGTTGTTGCTGGCCGATGGACAACGAGTCGGCGCGACGCTCCAACAGGTTCGGGTCGGTCAAGCCCAGGTGGGCCAGCAGTGTGGCGGCCGCTTGATCGACACTGCCATGGCGCTGGGTGGCCCGCTGCGCGCGCAGTTTCGAGAAGTGGCAGGGCAGTTCGACGTTCTCGCGTACCGAGAGAAACGGCAGCAGGTTGAACTGCTGGAAAATATAGCCAGTATGGTCCACGCGAAAGCGGTCGCGGCGGCCGGCGGCCAGTTCGCTTAGTTCCTGGCCGAGCAGGCGGATGCTGCCGCGATCCGGCGTTTGCACCCCGCCCAACAGCCCCAGCAGCGTGGTCTTGCCGCTGCCACTCGGGCCCTTGAGGAACAAGGTTTCACCCGCTTCCAGGCGAAACGCCGGGATATCCAGCAAGGGCGGATGCCCGGGCCAACTGAAGCCCAGGTCGGACAGTTCGATGAGTGCTTGGGTCATGTTTGTCGCTTCAAAGTGGAACCTGCGGGAGACCTGTGGGAGCTGAGCTTGCTCGCGATGAGGCCATCACATTCAACTTGGATGTTGACTGTTGGACCGCTATCGCGAGCAAGCTTTGCTCCCACCAAGCTCGCTCCCACATTGGGTTTTGCGGTGAATCAGAATTTCAGGGTTGGCGCCTTGGCCGTCACTTCCACGCCTTGCTGGCCACTCGGGCTGATCAGTTGTACCTGAATTTTCTGGGTGGCCGGGAAGGTTTTGAACAGTGTCGCCAGGTCCAGGTTCTTCAATGCACCAGCGGCGGCGCAGTTGAACTGGTAATGGGCATGGATCTCACTGTGCTCGTGATGTTCGTCGCCATCGGCGTCTTCGTCATGGTCATCGTGGTCCGGTTCATCGCCGAACAGCGGGCTTTCCAGTTCCTGTTGGGCCACGGTGCACTTGGCGGCGGCCGGCAGGTTGAACAGCGCCAGCGGCTTATCCAACTGCGCCCGTACCGCGGCGACCTTGGCCTTGTCGGCATCGCTGGTGGCGGCGTGTTCGAAGCCCACCAGGTTCATCGCCGGGCTTTCCAGTTCCAGCTCCAGGGTCTGACCATCCAGTGCTGCGTTCAGTCGAGCAACGCCGTGTTCATGGGCGCCGAGGCTGCCATGTTCGTGATCATGGTCGTGGTCATGCTCCACCGCCGCATGAGCGACAGCCAATGGCAGCAGGGCGAACGGCAAAGCGAGAAGCAGACGACGCATGACGAGTCTCCGAAAAGGTTATGTAATCTTATAACGAAAGTGCGGAGAGTTTGACCGTCTGCTTGGCGTCGCGCAAGGGCCATGGGAGCATGCGTACATGAAATATTCAGGAGCACGGTGATGTTGCGGATACGCGGAACCGTCGGCGAGTGGCCGGTGGACTTGACGATCGAAATGGATGAGGGCGACTGGGCGCAGCTCGGCGCGCAGTTGCAAGTGGCCAAATCCGAAGGCGCGACGGCACCGGCGGCCAAACCGACGAACCAGGACGATGCCCAATGGCAGATCGCCAAGGAACTGCTGCGCAAGGCCGGCCAACTGAGCGGTCCGGACCTGCTGGAGCAGCTCGAAGGCCTGACCGGCAGCGCCTCGGCGGGCAAGCGCCTGTTGGTGCGCCTGCGCCATAGCCCGGATGTAGAAGTCATCAGTGGCGGCGACACACCACTCTATAGCTGGCACGAAACCGCGTAGGAGCTGACGAGCGAAGCGAGGCTGCGATCTTTCCCCAGACGCTTGAGTCTCAAGCGAAAGATCAAAAGATCGCAGCCTTCGGCAGCTCCTACAGGGGAGTCAATACAACGCCGCGAACAGCTTGCGACGATAGGTCGTCACCAGCGGATGATCGTTGCCCAGCAGTTCGAACACTTGCAGCAAGGTCTTGTGAGGCAGGCCTTCGCTGTAGCTGCGGTTACGCACGAACAGCTTGAGCAGCGCATCCAGGGCCGCTTCGTACTGTTGGCGCGCCAGTTGCTGGATCGCCAGTTGGTACACCGCTTCGTCGTCTTGCGGGTCTTTTGCCAGGCGCGCCTTGAGATCGGCGGCGTCCGGCAGGTGCTTGGCCAGGCCGAGGAACTGGATCTGCGCCTTGGCACCGGCGAGGGCGGCCTTGTGCTCATCGCTTTTCACCGCGTCGAGCACCGTCTGCGCTTCGTCCAGCTCGCCGCGCTCGGTCAGGCAGCGGGCATACAGGATCAGCGCCTTGGCGTTGGTGTTGTCTTCACCCAGCAAGACGGTGAGCACGGCTTCGGCGTCGGCGAAGCGACCGTCGTCGAACAGCGCCTGGGCCTGTTCGAACGGGTCGGCGGCGGCCGGCGGTGGCATCTGCACATGGGGTTCGAGCATCGTGCGTACCGCCGATTCCGGCTGGGCACCGGCAAAGCCATCAACGGGCTGACCGTCCTTGAACAACACCACCGTCGGCAGGCTGCGAATGCCGAAGCGGGCCACAATATCCTGCTCGATGTCGCAGTTGACCTTGGCCAGCAGCAATTCGCCTTGATAGCTCTCGGCAATGGTTTGCAGCATTGGCATCAGAGCCTTGCACGGTGCACACCACTCGGCCCAGAAATCCACCAATACCGGTTTGTGGAAAGAGTTCGCGATCACCGATTGGTCGAAATCGGCCGTGGTGGCGTCGAAGATGTAGGGCGTTTCCTGAGTCATGGGCAATCTCGTAGAGCGCTTGAATGGGGCAACTATACGGCGTGGTGGGGGGTGGCTGAAAGCGGGGTGGCGGTGAGAGGTGTGGAGATTGGCAGGGCCCCATCGCGAGCAAGCTCGCTCCCACTAGGGATCTCAGCCCCCTGTGGGAGCGGGCTTGCTCGCGAAGCTTTTCAGGCGCGCCGCGCGTGGTACAGGCTCACATGCCGAAACTCTTCCGGTTCGGCCAGGTCCGGCAGGGTGATGGCCTGGAGCATTTCGATGCGTCGGTACAGCGGATGCTGGAAATCCCGCACCCGGGAATCGGCCACCAACGCCTCGCGACCACGGCTGAGGAACTGGTCGAGCAGTGGCAGGTTGGCCCGGTCGTAGAGCACGTCGGCGACCAGGATCAGGTCGAAACGATCGGCCTCGGCGAAAAAGTCCGTCGAATAATCCAACGCCACGTCATTGAGCGCAGCATTGGCCTGACAGGCGGCAATCGCCAGTGGGTCGAGGTCGCAGGCCACCACCTCCAGCGCCCCAGCCTTGACCGCTGCGATGCCCGCCACGCCGGAACCGGCCCCAAAGTCCAGCACCCGCTTGCCTTCGACCCACTGCGGCTGCTCGGCGAGGTAGCGGGCCATCGCCAAGCCGCTGGCCCAGCAGAAACTCCAATAGGGCGGCTCGTGGAGAATGCGCCGGGTTTCTTCCGGGCTGAAGGCGCGGTCCATGTTGTCGCCGTCGATCAGCCACAACTTCAAGTCAGCGCCGGGTAGCGGACAAGCCACCAGACGCGCGTCGCCAAGCAATTCACTCAACGCCAACTGCAGGTCTTGCGGTGCACTCATGGCGCTTTGACGAATTGCAGGGTGCCCAACGCCTGGGTGGTCGGTTGGCTGATGCGTTGTTCCGGCAAGTGCAGGATCAACTGGCCGGACTGGCTGGCGCGGCCACGCAGTTCCACGCGGGCGCCCACCGGGAAGGCTTCCGGGTTGAAGCGCAAGCGGAAGGGCAGGACCTGGTTGGTGCCGATCAGGCTGGAACTGGCAAGCAGTTGTTGTGGACGGTCCTTGTCGTCGATCACCAGCAGCGCCAGTTCCACTTCGGCTCCGGCCGGCACGCCTTGCAGGGTGCCGCTCAACTCGCGCTGGTACGCCGGCAGCGGTCCCAGCTCGGTGGCCTGCCGGGCCTTTTCCTGGGCCTGTTTCGGCGCGGGGGCCGGAGCGGGAGCGGCGGGCTTGGGGGCATCGCTGCTGCACGCCATCAGCAGGCTGAAAAAACTGAGCAAAACGAGCGATCGTAGCGGCATGTGTGGCTCCAGCAAGGTGAATTCCATGGATCTGACGGTAAGCCCGTCTGTATACCGTAAACCCTATGGCTTGTCTTGCCAGTGGGATGCGCTACCATGGCCCTCCCTTTTTTTGTTGCCTGCCACCATGCACTGTCCCTTCTGCGGTGCCAACGACACCAAGGTCATCGACTCGCGACTGGTCGCCGAGGGCGAACAAGTCCGCCGCCGCCGCGAATGCCTGGCTTGCGGCGAGCGTTTCACGACGTTCGAGACCGCTGAACTGGTGTTGCCGCGCCTGATCAAAACCGACGGCAGCCGCCAGCCGTTCGACGAAGAAAAACTGCGCGCCGGCATGCAGCGCGCCCTGGAAAAACGCCCGGTGAGCGTCGAGCGCCTGGAAGCGGCGCTGGTGCACATCAAGCACAAGCTGCGGGCGACCGGCGAGCGCGAGGTCAAGTCCCTGGTGGTCGGAGAGTTGGTGATGGCCGAGTTGCAGAAGCTCGACGAAGTCGCCTACATCCGTTTCGCCTCGGTATACCGGCGCTTCCAGGACCTGAACGAGTTCCGTGAAGAAATCGACCGCCTGGCCCGCGAACCGGTGAAAGAATGACTGTCCCGGCGCAGCAGGCCGTCCTCGACGCCCACTACATGGCCCGTGCCCTGGAGCTGGCGCGGCGCGGTCACTACACCACCCACCCCAACCCCCGGGTCGGTTGCGTGATCGTGCGTGACGGGCAGATTGTCGGCGAAGGCTGGCACATCCGCGCTGGCGAGCCCCATGCCGAAGTCCATGCCCTGCGGGCCGCCGGTGACAACGCCCGGGGCGCCACGGCCTACGTGACCCTCGAGCCTTGCAGTCATCACGGGCGTACCCCGCCTTGTGCCGATGCGCTGGTCAACGCCGGCGTGGCGCGGGTGGTGGCAGCGATGCAGGACCCTAACCCGGCAGTCGCCGGGCGCGGCCTGCAACGCCTGGCCCAGGCCGGCATCGCCACCGAAAGCGGCGTGCTGGAAGGTGAGGCGCGCAAGCTCAATGAAGGGTTTCTCAAGCGCATGGAACAGGGCCTGCCGTTCGTGCGGGTCAAGCTCGCCATGAGCCTGGATGGCCGCACCGCCATGGAAAGCGGCGAAAGCCAGTGGATCACCGGCCCGGCCGCACGTTCGGCGGTCCAGCGCCTGCGCGCCCAGGCCAGTGTGGTGCTGACCGGCGCCGACACGGTGCTGGCGGACAATGCCCGGCTGACCGTGCGCGCCGATGAGCTCGGGCTGGATGCCGAGCAGACTGCGTTGGTCATGAGCCGTCCGCCGTTGCGGGTACTGGTGGACGGGCGCCTGCGGGTGCCGCTGGATGCGCCGTTTTTCAAGGCCGGCCCGGCGCTGGTCGCTACCTGCATGGCGGTGGAAGAACAATACGCCAACGGTCCTGAATGCATGATCGTGGCGGGCGATGACGGCCAGGTCGATCTGCGTCGGCTGCTGGTGGCGCTGGCTGCCCGGGATGTCAATGAAGTGCTGGTGGAGGCCGGTCCGCGCCTGGCGGGGGCTTTCGCCCGGCAGGGGCTGGTGGACGAGTTCCAGATTTTCATCGCCGGCAAGTTCCTCGGTTCTTCGGCGCGGCCACTGCTGGACTGGCCGCTGGCGCAGATGAAGGACGCTCCCCAGCTGAAAATCACCGAAATCCGCGCCGTGGGCGATGACTGGCGAGTCATCGCCGTTCCCGTGCCACCGGCCAGCGTATAATTCCCGGCTTTCGCTCACGCGGCGGCCCGTTCTCGAGGAGGACTCCATGTTTACCGGCATCATCGAATCCATCGGCAGCATCCGTGCACTCACCCCCAAGGGCGGCGATGTGCGGGTCTACGTCGAAACCGGCAAGCTCGACCTGAGCGACGTCAAGTTGGGCGACAGCATCGCGGTAAACGGCGTTTGCCTGACCGCCGTTGAACTGCCAGGCAATGGCTTCCTGGCGGACGTCAGCCGCGAAACCCTCGACTGCACGGCCATGAACGACCTCAAGAGCGGCAGCCCGGTCAACCTGGAAAAAGCCCTGACCCCCACCACTCGCCTGGGCGGGCACCTGGTCAGCGGCCACGTGGACGGCGTCGGCGAAGTGGTCTCGCGCACGGATAACGCCCGGGCCGTGGAGTTTCGCATCCGCGCCCCGAAGGAGCTGGCCAAGTACATCGCCCATAAAGGCTCGATCACCGTCGACGGCACCAGCCTGACGGTCAACGCGGTGGATGGCGCCGAATTCCTGCTGACGATCATTCCCCACACGTTGAGCGAAACCATCATGGCTTCGTACCGGCCTGGTCGCCGGGTCAACCTGGAAGTCGACTTGCTGGCCCGTTACCTGGAACGCCTGCTTATGGGAGACAAGGCCGCAGAGCCTGACTCTTCACAACGGCGGGCCGGTAACATCACCGAAAGTTTTCTGGCCGCCAACGGCTACCTCAAATCCTGACCCAAGGGGGTGCCGCGTGGCGCTCAATAGCATCGAAGAACTGGTTGAAGACATCCGCCAAGGCAAGATGGTCATCCTCATGGATGACGAAGACCGCGAGAACGAAGGCGACCTGATCATGGCCGCCGAGTGCTGCAAGGCCGAGCACATCAACTTCATGGCCAAGCACGCCCGTGGGCTGATCTGCATGCCGATGACCCGCGAGCGCTGCGAACTGCTGAAGCTGCCGCTGATGGCGCCACGCAACGGCTCGGGCTTCGGCACCAAGTTCACCGTGTCCATCGAGGCCGCCGAAGGCGTGACCACCGGGATCTCCGCCGCTGATCGCGCGCGCACCGTACAGGCTGCCGCCGCCCGGGACGCCAAGGCCGAAGACATCGTCAGCCCCGGCCACATCTTCCCGCTGATGGCCCAGGCCGGTGGCACCCTGGCCCGCGCCGGCCACACCGAAGCGGCGTGCGACTTGGCGCGCATGGCCGGTTTCGAGCCCAGCGGCGTGATCTGCGAAGTGATGAACGACGACGGCACCATGTCCCGTCGCGCGGAGCTGGAAACCTTCGCCGCCGAACACAACATCAAGATCGGCACCATCGCCGACCTGATCCACTACCGGATGATCCACGAACGTACCGTTCAGCGGATTGCCGAGCAGCCGCTGGACAGCGAACTGGGCCAGTTCAACCTGGTGACCTACCGCGACTCGGTGGAAGGCGACGTGCACATGGCGCTGACCCTGGGTACTGTATGCGCCGAAGAGCCGACCCTGGTGCGCGTGCACAACATGGACCCGCTGCGCGACCTGCTGATGGTCAAGCAACCCGGCCGCTGGAGCCTGCGGGCCGCCATGGCCGCGGTGGCCGAGGCCGGCAGCGGCGTGGTGTTGCTGCTCGGCCACCCGCTCGATGGCGACGTGCTGCTGGCGCACATTCGTGAAACCGGCGATCAGGCAGCGGTGAAAAAACCGACCACCTACAGCATCGTCGGTGCCGGTTCGCAGATCCTTCGTGACCTGGGCGTGCGTAAAATGCGCCTGATGAGCGCACCGATGAAATTTAATGCGATATCCGGTTTCGATCTGGAAGTTGTAGAATACGTGCCCTCCGAATAATGGCCTGCGGATTCCGGCATTATTGTTCAGGCTTGTTAGATTATTGTGGCGAGGGGATTTATCCCCGCTGGACTGCGCAGCAGTCCCAAAAAAGGGGCCGCTTCGCAGCCCAGCGGGGATAAATCCCCTCGCCACAAAGGTACGCAAGTGAGCGGCAATGCGGGATCTGCGAGTGCTGTAATTCGTGGCTAATATCACTGAAGGAGCGCGTATAGAATGCGCTCTGGCTCTTTAAGAGATCTGACGAATGACCCTGAAGACCATCGAAGGTACCTTCATCGCCCCTAAAGGCCGCTACGCTCTGGTAGTGGGCCGTTTCAACAGTTTCGTGGTCGAGAGCCTGGTTGGCGGTGCGGTCGATGCCCTGGTTCGCCATGGCGTGAGCGAAAGCGACATCACCATCATCCGTGCCCCTGGCGCCTTCGAAATTCCGCTGGTTGCGCAGAAAGTCGCTCAAAAGGGCGAATATGCGGCGATCATCGCCCTGGGCGCGGTCATTCGTGGCGGTACTCCGCACTTCGAATACGTGGCTGGCGAATGCACCAAGGGCCTGGCCCAGGTGTCCATGGAATTCGGCGTGCCGGTCGCTTTTGGCGTGCTGACCGTTGATTCCATCGAACAAGCCATCGAACGTTCCGGCACCAAGGCCGGTAACAAAGGTGCCGAAGCTGCCCTGTCCGCCCTGGAAATGGTCAGCCTGCTGGCGCAGTTGGAGGCCAAGTGATTAGCGACGAAAGCGATCGTTTCAACCCGCGCGATCCAAAGCCTGCGGACGCCGGCAAGCCATCGAAAAGCGTCAAGCGTCGCGAAGCCCGTCAGCTCGCGACCCAGGCGCTGTATCAATGGCACATGGCCAAGCAATCGCTGAACGAGATCGAAGCGCAGTTTCGGGTCGATAACGATTTCAGTGATGTCGACGGTGCTTATTTCCGCGAGATCCTGCATGGGGTCCCGCAGTTCAAGACCGAAATCGACACCGCGCTCACGCCTTGCCTGGACTTGACCATCGAAGAGCTGGATCCGGTTGAACTGGCGGTTCTGCGCCTGTCCACCTGGGAACTGCTCAAGCGCGTCGACGTACCGTACCGCGTGGTGATCAACGAAGGGATCGAACTGGCGAAAGTCTTCGGTTCCACCGATGGCCACAAGTTCGTCAACGGTGTGCTCGACAAGCTCGCCCCGCGCCTGCGTGAAGCTGAAGTGAAGGCGTTCAAGCGCTGATTGGCGCTTGTTATCCCAATGGGTGAGTTTGAGCTGATCCGTAACTACTTCGCCGCCGCGCCTTGCGCGCAAGGCGGCGAGGGCGTTGCGCTGGGGATCGGCGACGACTGCGCCTTGCTGACAGCTCCTCCCGGGGAACAGCTGGCGGTCTCCACCGACACGCTCGTGGCCGGTGTGCATTTTCCAGAGCCTTGCGATCCGTTCCTGCTCGGCCAGCGCTCGCTGGCCGTGGCGGTCAGCGACCTGGCTGCCATGGGCGCCAAGCCTTTGGCCTTTACCCTAGCCCTGACCTTGCCGGCGGTGACCACCGATTGGCTGCAAGCCTATGCCCGCGGTTTGAACCAGATGGCCCAGGCCTGTGGCGTGGCCCTGGTGGGAGGGGACACCACGCGTGGGCCGTTGAGCCTGACCATGACCGTGTTCGGCCACGTGCCTTCCGGCCAGGCCCTGACCCGCAGCGGCGCACGGCCCGGCGACCTGCTGTGTGTCGGCGGCGAACTGGGCAATGCCGCCGGCGCCTTGCCGTTGGTGCTTGGCCAGCGGCGCGCCGAGCCTGGGATTGCCGAGCCACTGTTGGCACATTATTGGTCGCCCCGACCGCAGATCGACTTGGGCCTGGCGTTGCGGGGAAAGGCCAGCGCGGCGATGGATATTTCCGATGGCCTGCTGGCCGATTGCGGGCATATTGCCCTGGCGTCCGGGGTAGCCTTGCAGGTTGAACGGGACCGACTGCCGCTGTCCAACGCTCTGGTCGCGTTTCTTGGCGAGGCCGATGCCGCGCAGGCCGCCCTGAGCGGTGGTGACGATTACGTGCTGCTGTTCGCCCTGCCACCGAACCGATTGTCAGCGTTGCAGGCCGAAGGCTGGCCGATCCATGTGATCGGCAGCGTCCTGGCCGGGCAAGGCGTCACGCTGGTGGACAGCGACGGGCACGACATCACCCCGCACGTACGGGGCTATCAACATTTTCGGGAGACACCGTGACAGATCATCCCAACCAGGTCCCGGCAGAGTTCGTTCCGCCTTCGGTCTGGCGCAATCCCTGGCATTTCCTGGCATTTGGCTTTGGTTCGGGCACTTTACCTAAAGCGCCGGGCACCTGGGGCTCGCTGGTTGCGCTACCCTTCATTCCGTTGTGGCAGATGTTGCCGGACTGGGGCTACTGGTTGATGCTTGGCATCACCATGCTGTTTGGCTTCTGGCTGTGTGGCAAAGTGGCGGACGACCTGCGGGTGCACGATCATGAAGGCATCGTCTGGGACGAAATGGTCGGCATGTGGATCACCTTGTGGTTGGTGCCGGAAGGCTGGTATTGGTTGCTGACGGGATTTCTGGTGTTCCGTTTCTTCGATATCCTCAAGCCGTGGCCGATCCGCTGGATCGACCGACAGGTGCACGGAGGTGTCGGGATCATGCTCGACGATGTATTGGCCGGGGTTTTCGCCTGGCTGGCAATGCAAGGATTGGTGTGGTGTTTCACCTGAAGGAGCCAGGCATGGGCGTAAGCCGCGCACTACTGCTGTTGCTGTGTTTAGGAGCCTGTATGGGGGTGAGGGTGGCCGAGTCGGCGCCGCTGCCTGACAAGGTCCGCGCGGCGAGTGAGGAGTGGGCCGATTACACCCAGGCCGACGGACAGGGCATGGGCTGGGACATCTTGCGCGCGGTGTTCGAGCCTGAAGGGGTCAAGCTGGAAATCCGCAGCGTGCCCTACACCCGTTCGATCGGGCTGGTGCAGCGCGGCGAGGTCGACGTGCAGGTCGGCGCCTATCGGGATGAATCGGAAGGCGTGCTTTACCCGAAGTGGCACTACGACGTCGATCACATCTATGCCTTGGGGTTGGCCTCCAAGCCGACGCCCACCCTGGCGACGATTGGCAACTATCGGCTGGTCTGGATGCGCGGGTACGAATACAACAACTACCTGCCCAACATCCGGCGTTTCAATGAGATCCACCGGGCGGTGGGTATCTTGCCGATGCTGATCCATGAGCGAGCGGATTTTTACATCGATGCGTCGATGGAAATCGAAGAAGTGCTCGCCAAGGCCGATAACCCGAAGCAGTTCAAACTCTCGCCGCTGATCAATTTGCCTCTCTACCTGGGCTTTGCCAACACCGCCAACGGACGGGCATTGAGCGAGCTGTTCGATCGGCGGATGGAAGTGCTGGTGAAAAGCGGCCAGCTCAAGCCGATTTTCGAACACTGGAAGCAACCCTATCCTTTCGACGAGAATGGCAAGCCACCGAAGCCGTAATCAAACTTTTCGATGGTTATGGCCGACAATTCAGCCTAAGCGTCGGTCGGGACGTGCTGTTACAATGCCCGCCTCTGCGAAACTCCAGTACTAGATCAGGAGCACACCGGTGCCTGTCGTTTTTGTTGCCGCTTCCAAGCTGCCAACGCCCTTTGCGCAATTCACCATGCATGGTTTTCTCGATGAAGCCACCGGCCGCGAGCACGTCGTGCTCAGCCTGGGTGATTTCGCCGACGGTTCTGCGGTGCTGGGCCGCCTGCATTCCGAATGCCTGACCGGTGATGCCCTGTTCAGCCAGCGCTGCGATTGCGGTTCGCAACTCGAGGCCGCGCTGCAGGCCATCGCCCGTGAAGGCCGTGGCGTGTTGCTGTACCTGCGCCAGGAAGGCCGTGGCATTGGCCTGTTGAACAAGATCCGCGCCTATGAACTGCAAGATGGCGGCGCCGATACCGTGGAAGCCAACGAGCGCCTGGGCTTTGCCGCCGACCTGCGCGACTACAGCATCTGCCTGCCGATGCTGGAGCATCTGGGCGTGAAGTCGCTGCGCTTGATGACCAACAACCCACGCAAGGTCAAGGCGTTGACCGACATGGGCATCGTGGTGGCCGAGCGTGTGCCGCTGCACACCGGTCACAACCCCCACAACAAACTCTACCTGGCAACCAAGGCCAGCAAGCTCGACCACATGATGGGCAACGAGCACCAAGGCGAGGTTGACCGGGCGTGACGCGCGGTCAGGTTCGGCGGCGGCTGTCGGTCAGTTGGTGGAAATACCTGGCCCTGGCCTTGCTGCCACTGTTTGTGATCAATGCGGTGTTCGGCCAGGGCGAAGCGATTCTGCCGGTGCTGGCGATGCCGTTGTTCATTGCCGGCCTGGCGTCGATGTTTGTCAGCCTGCGATTCTTCGGGCCGTACAAGCAGGCCCTGGTCGCCACCCAGAAAGCCCTCGACACACCCGAAGAGCCCCAGGCCTGGATCGACCTGGCGGCCCGTCGTCGCGCCGCCTTCCTGGTGGCCGGGTTGCCGGCCTGGATCGGCGCCCTGGCGGTGTTCGTGGGCCTGGAAGCCGTGCCGTTGATGCTGCTGGCCTTGTCGACCGCCGTGTTGTTCTACCTGTACCGCATCCCGCGTCAACTCGGCTGATGAGCCGCTGGCTGGCGGTCTTGCTGCTGGCCGTCAGCGCCTCGACGATGGCGGCCTCGCGGGTCGTCAGCCTGGCGCCGTCGCTGTCGGAAATCGTCGTTGAACTGGGCTCCGCCGACCTGTTGGTGGGCGTGCTGGATGGCGGGGATCGCCCGCCGGCGCTCAGGGACGTGCCCTCGGTAGGCCGTTACGGGCAACTGGACATGGAGCGCTTGCTCAGCCTCAAGCCCGATCTGCTCCTGCTCTGGCCTGGCAGTGTCGGCCCGGCCCAGCGCGAGCAGCTCAAGGGCCTGGGCATCCCCATCCATGTCGCCGAGCCCCGCAGCCTCGACCAACTCATTACGCAAATCGAAGCCATCGCCAAGCTGCTAGGCCGCCCGGAGCGGGGCGTGCAGCGGGCGGCGCAGTTGCGCGTGCGTCTCGAGGCGCTACGCCAGCGCTATCGACGGGACCCGCCGTTGCCGGTGTTCTACCAGGTCTGGGACCGGCCGCTGTACACCGTTGGTGGCGGGCAGATCATCAGTGATGCGCTGAGCGTATGCGGTGCCCACAACGTTTTTGCCGACCTGAGCGTGCCGGCGCCGCAGGTGAGTGTGGAAGCGGTGCTGCAACGTAATCCGCACGTCATCCTGGCCACGGAACAGACGCAGCTCGATGCCTGGAAAACCTGGCCGGTGGCGCAGGGGCGGTTGTTGTTGGTCAATGACAAAGGCCTGGAGCGGCCCAGTGGGCAGATGATCGAGGCGACGGCGCGGTTATGTGAGTTGATTGCGCCAGACCGATAGGCCGCGGCGCGACCTTCGCGAGCAAGCCCGCTCCCACAGTGGACCGCGTCCTAGCCGGCAACATCGATCAACTGTGGGAGCGGGCTTGCCCGCGAAGAGGCCAGTTCAAGCACCACAAGCTCTGGATCAGAGTGACGGGGTCCAAGTCACCCCAAACAACCACGCCCGACCTTCCTCCCTATACCCATACTGCCCCCCATCATGGCTATACAGCGCCCGGCTGTAACCCTTGTCCAGCAGGTTATCCACCTTCATCTCCAGCTTCACCTCCCGGGTCAGCGCCCAACTGCCGCGCAACCCGAGCAGGGCATAGCCGCCCAGGGCGTTGCGGTTGTCTTCATCGTCATAGCTGCCGCTCACCGCTTGCCAGGTGGCGCCCAGGCCGAGGCGGTCGAATTGCCGGTCCAGGTCCAGGCTCAAGGTCCGCCGGGCGCGGCGGGCCAGGGTGTGACCGCTGTCGCGGTCGCGCGGGTCGATGATGGCCAGGGCCAGATTGCCTTGCCAGCCGAAGACATCCTGCAGGTAGGCCATTTCAAAGCCGTTGATCCGCGCCGAGGCGACGTTCTGCGGGCGTGAGTCGCGGCCAAAAATGATCGCGTCTTCCAGGTCGGTGCGGTACAGCGAGGTTTCCAGGCGGGCGCTGTCGCTCAGTTGGCTGCGCCATTGCAGCTCGTAGCTCTTGGCCGTCTCGGGCTTCAGGTCAGGGTTGCTGAAGTCCGGGTAGTACAGGTCGTTGAAGGTCGGTGCGCGGAAGCTCTCGCTGTAGGTCAGCAACAGGTCATTGGCCGGATTGATCGGCAGGGTGAGGGTGCCGCTCCAACTGTTCTGACCGCCAAACTGTTGGTTCTGGTCGCGACGCAGGCCCAGTTCCGTCGAGAACGTTTCGGCCTGGAAGCGGTGCTGGATGAACGCTGCACGGTTCCAGCGGCTGTCCTCGTCGAACGGCGTGCTGCTGTTGACCCGGTCCTGATACCAGTCGCCGCCGACGATCAGGCTGTTGCGCTCGTCCAGCGTCACATCGTTCTGCCAGGTCACCGAATCGCGATAGGTGTTGAAGACTTCGCGGACATCGCTGAGCTTGTCGAAGGTCTTTTCGCGGTTCTCGCTGTGGCCCAGTTCCAGGCGGGATTTCCAGGTGTCGTTGATGCGCCCGTCCACATAGGTGCTGAAGCTGCTCACCGCGAACTCGCTGTAGGGTTGCTGGGGCAGGGACTCGAAAGTGCTCGGGTCGAAGCGGCCGAACGGATTGTCGTATTCGCTTTTGCCGCGGTTATCCAGCAGGTTCAGGCCAACTTCCAGGTCATCGCTGGCCGCATGGCTCAGGCTCAGGCTGAAGGACTGGTTGCGGTTGGCATCGTCGTCGCGGTCGCTGGCGTAGGACTCGTGGGTCCGGTTGCTACCGGCGCTGTCGTCGAGGCTGGCGCCGAGGTTGAAACGGGTCTGCTCGTCGCCGCCGGACAGGCCCAGGCTGCGCTCCCAGGTCTGGTGGCTGCCGACCCCCACGTGCAGGCGCGGTTGCAGACCTTGAGTGTTGCCGCGCCGGGTGAAAATCTGGATCACCCCGCCCACCGCGTCGGCGCCGTAGATCACCGAGCGCGAACCACGCAGCACTTCCACGCGCTCGATCTGGTTGATGTTCAGGCGTTGCAGGTTGCTGTCACCGGAGGTGGCGTTGCCGATGCGCTGGCCGTCCACCAGCACCAGGCTCTGGGCCGATTTGGTCCCGCGAATGTAAATCCCCGGCAGGCTGCCGCGCCCACCCAGCGGCGCCACTTGCACACCCGGCACGCGGCTGAGCAAGTCCGTGACACTGGCCGGTTGCAAGCGCTCGATGTCGTCGCGGGTGAACACGGTGTTGGCGGCACTGCTGTCGTTACGGGCCTCGACCTGGCGGTTGGCGCTGATCACGATGTCGGGCAGCTTCAAGGCCTGGTCGCGTTCGAAGGTGTCGGCCAGCAGTTCTGGGGTTGGCAGTAGGGACAGGGTTAGGGCGAGGCGGAGTTTCATGGGGTTCCGGACATTTCTGGTCTGCACAAACCCCTTGTGGGAGCGAGCTTGCTCGCGATAGCGGAAGATCAGTCAAGTCATCCATTGGCTGACACACCGCTATCGCGAGCAAGCTCGCTCCCACAGGGGCTTGTGTTGGCTGAACTTACAGGCCCAACAACTGCAACCGCTGACGCACCGCCGCTTCGATCCCCGCCTCGTCCAGCCCGCATTCGGCCAGCATCTGTGCCGGCTTGGCGTGTTCGACGTAACTGTCCGGCAGGCCCAGGTGCAGCACCGACTTGAGGATGTTCTCCCGGGCCAGGAACTCGCTGACCGCCGCGCCGGCACCGCCCATGATGGCGTTTTCCTCGATGGTCACCAGCAGGTCATGGCTGCCGGCCATCTCGCGCACCAGGGCTTCGTCCAGGGGTTTGACGAAACGCATGTCCACCACGGTAGCGTCCAAGGAGTCGGCGACTTTCAAGGCCTCGGCCAGTTGCACGCCGAACACCAGCAGGGCGGTTTGCTTGCCCTGGCGGCGGATCACGCCCTTGCCGATCTCGATGGGTTCGAGGTCGGTCGAGAGGGGCGCGTTCGGGCCGGTGCCACGAGGGTAGCGCACCGCCGCCGGGCCATTGAACAGGTGGCCGGTGGTGAGCATCTTGCGCAGCTCGTTCTCATCGCTCGGGGTCATCACCAACATGCCGGGGATGCAGCGCAGGAACGACAGGTCGAAGCTGCCGGCGTGGGTCGGGCCGTCTTCGCCCACCAGGCCGGCACGGTCGATGGCGAACAGCACGTCAAGGTTCTGCACCGCCACGTCATGGATCAACTGGTCGTAGGCCCGTTGCAGGAAGGTCGAATAGATCGCCACCACCGGCTTGGCGCCTTCGCAGGCCATGCCGGCGGCGAGGGTCACGGCGTGCTGCTCGGCAATCGCCACGTCGAAATAGCGCTGCGGGTAGCGTTCGCTGAACGCCACCAGGTCCGAGCCTTCCTTCATCGCCGGGGTAATGCCCACCAGGCGTGGATCGGCGGCGGCCATGTCGCACAGCCATTGGCCGAAAACGCTGGAATACTTCGGTCCACCGGCTTTTTTCGGCGCGGCGGCCGGTGCGTCCAGGGGTTCGAGCTTGGTGATGGCGTGGTAGCCGATCGGGTCGACCTCCGCCGGGGCGAAGCCTTTGCCTTTCTTGGTGACCACGTGCAGGAACTGCGGGCCCTTGAGGTCGCGCATGTTGCGCAGGGTGGCGATCAGGGTCGGCAGGTCGTGGCCGTCGATGGGGCCGATGTAGTTCCAGCCCAGTTCTTCGAACAGCGTGCCGGGCACCAGCATGCCCTTGGCGTACTCTTCGGTGCGGCGGGCGATTTCCCAGGCGCCGGGCAGGCGCGACAACACCTTCTTGCTGCCTTCGCGCATGCTGGCGTAGGTGCGGCTGGAGAGGATCTTCGCCAGGTAGTTGGACAACCCGCCGACATTGCGCGAGATCGACATGTCGTTGTCGTTGAGGATCACCAGCATGTTGGCGTTGACTTCCGGCGCATGGTTCAGCGCCTCGAAGGCCATGCCCGCGGTCAGTGCGCCGTCGCCGATCACGGCAATGGCCTTGCGCTCGCTGTTTTGCAGGCGGGCGGCAATCGCCATGCCCAGGGCGGCGCTGATGGACGTGCTGGAATGGCCGACGCCAAAGGTGTCGTATTCGCTCTCGGAGCGACGCGGGAAGGCGGCGATACCGTCCTTCTGGCGCAGCGTGCCCATGCGCTCGCGACGATCGGTGAGGATCTTGTGCGGGTAGGCCTGGTGCCCGACGTCCCACACCAGCCGGTCGTCCGGGGTGTCGAACACGTAGTGCAGCGCGATCGTCAGCTCGATGACGCCCAGGCCGGCACCGAAGTGCCCACCGGTCTGGCCGACTGTATAGAGCAGTTCCAGGCGCAACTCATCGGCCAGGGTTTCCAGCTCGGCTTCACCCAGGCGACGCAGGCCGTCCGGCGTGTTGGCGCGGTCCAGCAGGGGCGTGGTCGGGCGCTTGCGGGGAATCTCTTGAAACGTCGTGGGCATCAGGCGAATCGTTATAGGTATAGAAAGAGGCGGCAGTTTACCTTATGCATCGCAAGCTGCCCACGCGTAGGCCGGAACTTGGCCGATACGCACTTATGAATGGGTTGACCCTGTATCAGCTGCGTCGTTCGACGATATAGCGCGCCAAGTCGCGCAACGGCTCGGCCGCCGCGTCAAAGGGTCGCAGCGCGGCCAAGGCCTGGTCGCGCAACTCCAGGGCGTAGACCTTGGCCGCGGCGAGGCCGAGCAGGGCCGGGTAGGTCGGCTTGTCCCGGGCGATATCGGCGCCCTGGCGTTTGCCGAGGGTCTGGGTATCGCTTTCCACGTCGAGGATGTCGTCCTGCACCTGGAACGCCAGGCCGATGGCCCGGGCGTAGGTCTGCAAGGCTTGCAACTGGGCGGGCGTGGCCCGGCCGCTGGCCAGGGCACCGAGCTGGACGCTGGCCTCGATCAGCGCGCCGGTCTTGTGCCGGTGCATGTATTCCAGGGCGCTCTGGTCCAGCTTCAGGCCCACCGAACCCAAGTCGATGGCTTGGCCGCCGACCATTCCAGCGGGGCCCGCCGCCAACGCCAGGGCGCTGACCATGTCCAGGCGAATCTGCGCCGGGCAGTCGCTCAGGGCCGGGTCCAGCAAGGCGCTGAAGGCCAGGCTCTGCAAGCCGTCGCCGGCGAGGATCGCGCAGGCTTCGTCGAATTGCTTGTGGGTGGTCGGCTGGCCGCGGCGCAGGTCATCATCGTCCATGGCTGGCAAGTCGTCGTGCACCAGCGAATACGCGTGGATCAGCTCCACCGCGCAGGCCGCGCCGTTGGCCTGTTCGGCCTGGCCGCCCAAGGCTTCGCACGCGGCATAGGCCAACAGCGGACGCACACGCTTGCCGCCGTTCATCACGCTGTAGCGCATGGCTTCGTACAGGCGCGCCAGTTCCGGGCTCGGGGCGCTGAACAACGTATCCAGTGCAGCATTGACCCGGGCCTGGCTGCTGGCCTGATAGGCACCGATCATTCAGGTTGTTCCGCGTCGAAAGGCTCTTCGGTCAGCTCACCGTCGCGCTCGAGCAGCAATTGCACCTTCTGCTCGGCCTGGGCCAGCGCCGCCTGGCAGTCGCGAGTCAAGCCGATACCCTGCTCGAAGGCGGTCAGCGAGTCTTCCAGCGACAATTCGCCGTTCTCCAGCCGTTCCACCAGCGTTTGCAGGTCGGCCAGAGATTGTTCGAAATCCAGTGCAGCTTTTTTGCGGGCCATGGCGGCTATTCCGGTTGACTGTTAAACCGGCGCGACACTAGCAGACATGGGGTTTTGGGGCAAATCAGGGCGGGGGGATCGAAGCGGGACAACGGGCTTGCACCGACCTGCTTTTGTGGCGAGGGAGCTTGCTCCCGCTCGACTGCGCAGCAGTCGCAATCCGGTTCAGCCCCCGCAGGTTGGGGCCGCTTCGCAGCCCAGCGGGAGCAAGCTCCCTCGCCACGGGTTTGCCTCCGAAATAAACGTCAGTTTTCGTATTCGGCTCATTTCGTGAGCCGAATACGCCTGCTATTCGGCTCACGCACCTCCCAGTACGTGATTTCCCACACAGAATCGCGTGTTCCCCGATTGTGGAAAATCCGCCGAATAGCTACTCTTCGCGCCATCTACGGCCCTTTGTAACGGGGCCTCCAGACGAAACCCGAATAATGACAAGCAGCGCCGAGGAAGGGCGCCGGGTTGCGTTGTGCATGGCAGGAGGCATACGTGCGTTTTCTTTCTTTATTGATCGTGTTGCTCGGTGCGCCGTTGGCGTGGGCCGAGCCTTCGGCCGAGCTGTCGGAGCCGGTCGGGGGCTGGCGCTACAGTGGCCTGCTCGATCGCACGGAAAACCCGCAGGTCGCCTATCCCACCCCGCCCATTGACCGGGGCGTGCAACGCAACCGCACGATGATCGAGGGCCGGATCAAGGACATGGGCACGGCTCGCCAGCCCCATAGCCTGGCGGTCAACGGCAATCCACTGAATCTCTATACCGACGACGAGGGCCGTTTCGCCCGGCCGTATGCGTTCGGCGCCGGTTCCAACAGCGTCGAGGTGCGCAGCTCCGAAGGCCGCTCCCTCAAGCGCGTGCAATTCTATGAAGCCAACAACCTGCGCACCCCGGCACAGATCCGCGTGGTGCTGGGCTGGGACGACCCTCAGGCCGAACTCGATCTGCATATCGTCACACCCGACGGCCAGCATGCGTTCTTCGGTCGGCCGGCGCTGACCAACGGCGGCGGTCTCGACCCGGATGGCGTCGACGGCCCCGGCCCTGAAATGTTCACCATGACCGCGCCGATGCACGGCACCTACCTGGTCTACGTGAATTATTGGGGCAACTACGGCAGCGGCGGCTACAACTTTGATGAGGCCAGCAACCAGAACGAGGTGATCACCTCGCAGATCAACCTGGTGCTCAACGAAAACACCGTCGATGAAAAACGCGAGACCTTTGTCGTGCCCCTGCGCGCCATTGGCGATCTGTTGCTGGTCAAGACTTTCAACTACTAAGTATCCGCTCCACGGATGAACAGGCCCTTGTGAATATGAGCGACAACACTGCTTCCCCGACCACGCCGACCCCTGTCGCCAAACCTGTGCGCCGCTGGCCGGCGATACTGATCGGGCTGTGCCTGGTCGCGGGTGTGGCTGCCGGGTTGGGCTGGTTCATGACCAAGCCCAAGGCGCCGCCCATGGAGTTGGCGTTGGAAAAACTCGGCCTGAGTCGCCCCGACGGCTTGCTCGAGGCGCATTCCCTGAGCCAGTTGCCCAAGGACCTGTTGGCGGTGCCGTTCCTCAAGGCCACGCTCACCGAGGACTTTGTCTTCTATTACGAGGCCCACGCCGACCGCCTCGGGCTGATCGGCAGCCTGCGCCGGATCATCTACGAGCATGACCTCAAGCTGCAGGACAGCCTGATCGAAGAGCTTTTCGACCAGCCGGCCGATGTCGCGTTGTGGCGCGGTGCGGACGGTCGCCTCAAGGATTTCCTGTTGGTGATGGATCGCGGCGGCCTGGCGAAGGTGCTGGAGCCGTTGGCGAAAGTCGCACTGGATGACGCGCAACTGAGCAAGCTCAGTGACCTGAAGGTCGGCGGTGACGACGTTGCGCTCTACCAGCTCAGCTACAACGCCAGCAAATCCCTGCTCTTCGCCTCCCATGGCGACAAGCTGGTCGTGCTGTCCAACCCGACCAAGCTGTACGACCCGGCCAGCGGCTCCGCGGTTGAACCGGGCAGCGTTTCGACGACTGCCCTGGCTGCCTTGCTCAACGGCGACAAACTGTTCCCCGAAGCCTTCGGCCTGCCGCCCAAGGCGCCGGAGGTCAAGCAACGCATCTCGGTCAACGCCAGCGTGCTCGCCATGGGCTACCAGCGTTTCATCCCGAACTTCGCCGGTTTGCGTTTCGACATGGACGACAAGGGCTGGCACAGCTTCCTGGCCATGGACGAGCTGGAGAACCAGCCGGACTTCGACTTCAAGCCGATCTGGCAAGCCATGCCCATGGGCGCCAGCGCCTGCGTAGCCTTGCCCCTGGCCGCCGAGCAACAGAAACCGTTGCTGGTCAAACTCGGCGCCGACGAAAAAGCCGCCCAGGCCATGGTCGACCATGTGGCCGGCGCCGCAGGCCTGTGCTGGTACGCCGATTCGCGCCTGTACACGCCGCTGTTGGTGGCGAGCCTGAATGAAGACGATGGCAAGCTCGATGCCGACCTGGGCAACCTGTTCGGTTCGATGGTCGGCGCCTACGAAAACAATGTCGCCGAACATGCATTCCCGGTCGTCGAGAAACAACAAGGCTCGACCCACCAGTGGCTGCGTCAGGTCAGCTCCAATTTCGGCCCTTACCTGGCCAAGGAAGCGGAGCAGCCCGAGGCGATTACCGGCAAGGCGTTCCTGCGGGTCAGCTTGGCACGCCACGGTTCGACCTTGCTGTTCTCCCTCGATGACAAACTCGTGGACAAGGCCCTCGGCACCCTCGACAAACGCTTCCCGCCCATGGCCGACGTCGTGCCCAAGGACCTGCTGATGCCGGTCTACTTCGGCCCGGATTCCATGGCGCAACTGATGCAGCGTGAAACCCTCGACAGCTTGCCCCAGGACATGGAACCGGTGTTCTACAACGCCGCGCAAACCTACCTGATCCCGAAACTGCGCACCCTCGGTGGCTATGGCAAGTACGCGCTGACCTTGCCTGCAGGCAGCGAACCGGATGGTCACTGGCAGTGGCTGCCGCTGGAATGGAAAGCGCTGTGACAGCACTGATCCGCAACCCCGCGTTGACGTTGCTGCTGGCGTTGCTGCTCGGCGGGCCGGCGCTTGCCGTCGAGGCGCCGGCGCTGGATGTACAGCAATCCCAGGTCTTTCGCGCCTGGTTCGTGCGCATTGCCCAGGAACAACTGAGTAGAGGCCCGAGCCCGCGCTGGTATCAGCAGGACTGCGCCGGGCTGGTGCGTTTCGCCGCCAACGAAGCGCTCAAGGTCCACGATGAAAAATGGCTGCGCAGCAATGGCCTGTCCAATCGCTACCTGCCGCCGGAACTGCCGCTCAGCGATGCGCAACGGCGCCTCGCCCAGCAATGGCAGCAGGGCGGCGGCAAGGTCGGGCCCTACGTCAACGCCATCAAGCTGATCCAGTTCAACAGTCGCCTGGTGGGCCGCGATGTCGCCCAGGCCCGTCCCGGCGACCTGATGTTCTTCGACCAGGGCGACGACCAGCACCTGATGATCTGGATGGGCCGCTACATCGCCTATCACACCGGCACCACAACCCCTACCGACAACGGCATGCGCTCCGCAAGCCTGCAACAACTCATGAACTGGAAGGACACCCGATGGATACCCGACGCAGCCAACCCCAACTTCATCGGCGTCTATCGACTCAACTTTCTCTCCCAATGACCGGTGCCCGCATGCTGCGCTTGTGTTCAAAATTGCCCCTGCTGTTCGCCTTGTTGCTGGCACCTGTCGTGAATGCCGAAGACACGGTGGAGCCCAGCGGCTACACGCCGGTGGCCGGTGAAAGTTTCTTCCTGCTGGCCGACAGCAGCTTCGCCAGCGACGAACAGGCCATGGTTCGCCTCGAAGCGCCGGGCCGCGACTACCGTCGGTTCCGCATGGAGCCCTACGGCGGCGCCGACATCCGCGTCTATCGCATCGACAAGCCGCTGGATTTCCTCAAGCGCCAGAAGAACCTGCACCGTGTGGTCAGCGACGGCCAGTTCAAGGGCGAAGGCCTGTCGAACACCCTCGCGTACCTGTGGGACAACTGGTACCGCAAGTCCCGTCGGGTGATGCAACGGGCGTTCTCCTACGAGTCCCGCCAGCAGGTCACCGAAGAAGTGCCGGAATTGAAGATTGGCGACGCCCTGGTCGCGCCGACGCCGTATGAAGCGCCGGCACAGTTCGCCTTGATCCCGGGCTTGCCGGTGGTCAGCCAGTTCCGTTATCCGCTGTGGCAGGCCAAGCCGATCCAGCCGCCAGCCGGGGTCAACCTGGCCGGTTCCTCCAGTGAGTTCGTCAGCGTCGCGCCGGGCAATGTCTATGTGCCGCTGGGCCAGTTGAAGCCGGGCCTGTACCTGGTGGAAGCGCTGATCGGTAAATACCGCGCGACCACCATGGTCTTCGTTTCCAACACCGTGGCCGTGAGCAAGATTGCCGGCGACGAATTGCTGGTCTGGGCCGCACGCAAGCATGAGGGGCGTTCGGTGCCCAAGGTCAATGTGCTGTGGACCGACGGCCTGGGTGTGATGAGCAGCGGTGCCACCGATGAAGACGGTCTGCTGCGCCTCAAGCACGTCAGTCCGGAACGTTCGTTCGTGATCGGTGAAGACGAGGAGGGCGGGGTATTCGTCTCGGAAAACTTCTATTACGACAGCGAAATCTACGACACCAAGCTCTATGCCTTCACCGACCGGCCGCTGTACCGTCCGGGGGACTGGGTGTCGCTGAAAATCGTTGGCCGTGAGTTCAAGAACGCCCGCGATTCGGTACAGCCGACCGCCGCCGACGTGAATGTCAGCGTGCTGGACGCCACCGGCACCGCGCTGCAAACCCTGGCCCTGAAGCTGGACGCCAAGGCCGGCACCCAAGGCCGTTTCCAACTGCCGGAAAACGCCGTGGCCGGCGGTTATGAACTGCGCTTCAGCTACAAGGACCAGCTCTACAGCAGCGCCTTCCGTGTGGCCGAATACATCAAGCCGCACTTCGAGATCGCCTTGAACCTGGCCAAGCAGGATTACCGGACCGGCGAGCCGGTCAAGGGCAACCTCGTGTTGCTGTACCCGGACGGCAAGCCCGTGGTGAATGCCAAAGTGAGCCTGAGCCTGCGCGCCCAGCAACTGTCGATGGTGGATAACGAGCTGCAATACCTGGGGCAATTCCCGGTGGAACTGACCAGCAGCGAAGTGACCACCGACGCCAAGGGCAACGCGACCCTCGACCTGCCGGCCGCCGACAAGCCGAGCCGCTACACCCTCACCGTGTTCGCCAGCGATGGTGCGGCGTATCGAGTCAAGACCACCAAGGAAATCCTCATCGACCGTGGCGCGGCGAACTTCCGCCTGAGTGCTCCCCAGCGGTTCAGCGCCGTCGGCCAGAAAGTGGCGTTCAGCTACGCCAACGAAGGTGGCAACGAGCAAGCCAAGGCCGTGACACCCGGCAGCTACGCCTGGGTGCGCCTGGAAGACCAGAGCACCGGCGAAGGCAAGCTGGCGGCCAAGGACAAGGGCTTCAACCTGACCTTCGAGCGCTCGGGCACCTACAACCTGACGCTCAAGGACGACCATGGCCGGGTCATCGGCGCCGCCGCCCATGCGGTGACCGGTGAAGGCATCAAGGCCGTGCCGGGCACGGTCGAGATCGTCTTCGACAAGCCTGAATACAAGACCGGTGACGAAGCGCTGGCGCTGATCACCTTCCCGGAACCGGTCAGCGATGCGTTGCTGTCGCTGGAGCGGGACAAGGTCGAGGCCACGGCACTGCTGTCCAAGGGCGGCGACTGGCTGAAGATGGAAAAACTCAGCGACACCCAATACCGCGCGCGCATCGCCGTGAAGGATAGCTTTGCGCCCAACCTGACCTTCTCGGTGCTGTACACCAAGGGCGGCCAGTACAGCTTCCAGAACGCCGGCATCAAGGTGGTCACGCCGCAGATCGACGTTGCCGTCGTCACCGACAAGGCGACTTACCGCCCCGGCGACACGGTGACCGTGGACCTGAGCACCCAGTTCGCCGGCAAGGCGATCCCGGCGCACCTGACGGTCAGCGTGGTGGACGAAATGGTCTATGCCCTGCAACCGGAAGTCGCGCCGACCATCGACCAGTTCTTCTATCACCCGCGCCGCAACAACGTGCGCACCAGTGCCAGCCTGTCGTTCATCAGCTACGACGTGGCGCTGCCAGGCAGCCCCGGTGCGCCGGGCAAGGCCAACCGCAGCGAACGTGGGGTCAAGGTGCTGGAGCGGCCGCGGCGTGAAGACGTCGACACCGCCGCTTGGCAGCCGGAGTTGGTCACCGACGCCAGCGGCAAGGCGCGCTTCACCTTCAAGATGCCGGACTCCCTGACCCGCTGGCGCATCACGGCCAAGGCGATCGCTGACGACGGCCAGGTGGGGCAGAAGAAACAGTTCATCGCCTCGGAAAAACCGCTGTACCTGAAGTGGAGCGGCCCGACCCGTTTCCGCACGGGCGACAAGCCGCAACTGGGCCTGTTCGCGTTCAGCCAATCGGAAAAACCACTGAAGGCCGAACTGCTGATTCGTTACGCCGGTGCTGAACAGCGTGTGGTGGCGGAGCTGAAAAACGGCATCAACTACGTGGCGCTGCCAGCCATGGAGCTGAGCAGTGGCGACTTGAGCGTGCAGTTGCAGTTGAACGGCGAAACCCAGGATGCCCTGGCCATGCACTTGAACGCCATTGGCAACGGCTGGCAAGTCACCCAGAGCCAGCGCGTTGACGTGTTGGGCACCGACACCCCGCTGACCCTGCCGGCCGACGCCAGCGATATTCGCCTGCGCCTGGATGACAGTCCGCAAGCGTTGTTCCGTTCAGCCCTGGACGACCTGCTGAGCTACCCGTACGGAGGCGTCGAGCAGACCGCCAGCCGTCTGCTGCCGTTGAGCATCGCCTATCCGACCCTGGCGTCGAACCCGCAGATCCGCGACCGCTTGCGGTTGATCATGCAAAACAGCCGCTTGCGCCTGGTGCAGATGGCCGGACCGTCGGCGAGCTTCACCTGGTGGGGCCAGGACGGTGAGCCGGATGCCTTCCTCACCGCCTATGCCTATTACGCCGACTGGCACGCCAGCCAGGCCCTGGCCCTGAGCCTGCCGCCGGAGCACTGGCAGCGGGTGCTGGAGGTCTACGCCAAGCAGGCCGGTGATACGCCGCTGCTGCAACGGGCGTTGATTCTGTCGTTCGCCAAGCAGATGCAACTGCCGGTGAACACCTTGCTCAGCGGCCTGATGGACGATCTGGCGAAGGCCAGTGAAGACAGCACCGAGAGCGTGCTGGACAGCGGCGAAGACAGCCTGGTCATGTACGCGCCGGATTCGGCCCTTGGCTTGGCCAGCGCCCGTGTCCTGACCGCGTCCCTGGCGAAACAGGCCAAGGTGCCGTTGCCGGCGGCCTTCAGCCGTCAAGCCGATGCGGCGCAACAGCAACTGGAACTCAGCTCCCAGCCATTCGTCGAGGCCCTGGTGCTGTCGTTGCAGAACTTCGATCAGGCCCGCGCCACCGCGCTGCTGGAGCGCGTGTTGCCACAGCAGTCCACCCTGGAACGGGCCCTGGCCCTGACCTGGTTGCAGCGCAGCATCGAACAGGCAGCGCCGGCCGTGGCCTTGGCACCGGGCGAAGGCTGGGCCGCCAAGCAGGGCGCGACCGGTGAAACCTACTGGCAGTGGCAGGGCGCGCAGCTTCCAACGGCGCTGACCCTGACCGGTGCCCAGGAGCGCCCATTGCAAGCGGCACTGAGCTTCCAGAGCCAGCAACCACCGGTAGCGCCAATGGCGGTGTCCATCACCCGGCGCCTGTCGCGCCTGGTGCCAGGGGACGAGGCCTTCACCTTCAAGCTCGAAGCCGTGGGCAACAAACCGTTGTCCAGCGACAGCCTCTATCTGGATGAAGTGATCATCAACAGCAAGGCCTCGACGCCGCTGCGCTACGGCATGCTCGAAGTGCCGCTGCCGCCGGGCGCCGATGTGGAGCGCACCACGTGGGGCATCCAGTTGATGGGCAAGGCCGACAGCGAACCGACGTCCCTGGAAAAGGCCCGCTTCGAGCCCGGCCAGATGGCGTACGCGGTACCGGTGGACGCCCTCAGTGGCGAGCTGCGCCTGCGGCACTTGGTGCGCTTCTCCCAGAAGGGCCAGTTCACCTTGCCACCGGTGCGCTTCACCCAGGTCTACGCGCCGCAGAATCAGGCTCGTGAACAGAAACCGGCGCTTGGTCAGGTCACGGTCAACTGACATGCGCGGGCGGTGGGTTGGGTGGTTGTTGTGCTTGATCCCTGCGCTGGCAACGGCGCAGGACGAGCCGTTGCGCCTGGCCTTCGACGATCAATTGCTGCGAGTGAGCCAGGCCCAGGTGCTGGATCGCCAGCCGCTGCCTGCTTCCTTGCAGGCGCCACTGGGCAGTCTGTGGAAACTGTTTGTCTACGCCTGGTTGGTGGACACCGACGCTCGCGAGCCGGTCTATGAGTGCCGCGGCGAGTCGAAGGAAGAGGTCTATTGCTGCAGTGCCGGGCAGAGCATCGGTCGCGATCAAGCCTTGGTGAAATCCTGCGGTTTGTATTTCGAACCGCAGCGGCTTGGGCTTTCGGCCTCGAACTGGCGCGATTACTGGCAGGCCCGCCAGGCGCCGGCCTGGTTGTCGGACCTGCCGGCCTTGCAGCCCCAGACGCAGGTGTCGGTCGCGGAACTGCTCAAGGCCCTGGCCATGCTGCCGGCTCAGGACCAGGCCCGTCGGGTGCTGCTGGATGTGGTGCTCGGCGCGGCGGACGGGCGGCTGGTCGGCGAGTTGGGCAGTCGCCTGCGGGTCAAGACCTGGAGCTGGCTGGGTGACCAGGGGCCTTCCTCCCGACAAGGCGGTTTCGCCGGTTGGCTGGCTGACGGCACCCCGGTGTGGGCCGGGGGCCGTGGCACCAGCCAGCAGGTCCTGAAGGTCTACGGCGAAGGTTTGGCGGCGGCATTGCCGTCCCGCTGGCCGGCGGAAACCGGGCGCTGCGTGGAAGTCGGCCTGTTTGCCCGCTATCCCTGGCAGCGGGTGATGGCCGGTGACCGGCCTGCCGCGCCGGGTCAATTGCGCGGTGATTACCGCGTCGAATTCACCAACGGCAACCAATTGGACATCCACAGCGATGGCGAGCTGTTCCTGATGCCCGGCAAACTGGTGGCGCGCCTGGACCGGGAGGAGTACGTCGCCCGGGTCCTGCAGCGCGAAGCCAAGGCCGAGCCCGTCGAAGCCGCCAAGGCCTTGGCCGTGGCGATCCGCACCTATCTGCTGCAGAACGCCCAACGCAACGGTGATTGCTTGAGCATCGACGACAGCAGCCATCGCCAGCGCGTCGCGCCACGCCCGGCGGCGCCTGAAGCCCGCGCCATTGCCGCCTGGACCAGCGACTTGGTCCTGGCCGGCACCGACGTCACCTACCATTCCGACCAGCCCGGCCCGGACAAACTGTCCTGGGCGCAAGCCGTAGAACAAGCCAATGCCGGTCAACGCTACGACGCCATCCTGTTGCACGCCTACCCGCGTGCCAGCCTCAGCCGTTGGGACAATCCGGTGGCGTCCTGCGAGGCGCTGCCCGCCGCCCAGGACTGGCTGCTGAAGCAGCGCCGGGGCTGGCGTGAGCGGCTGGAAGGTGAAGTGGGCTACAACGAAATCAGCACTTTCGCCGTCTGCCGCGTTGCCTTTGGCCGGCCTTATGTCGACCGCGAGCGCCAGCGCATCTATGTGCGCGGCGTGCTGTCGCTGCAAGACCGTCTCGACCTGACCCATGAATATCTGCACCTGGCCTTCGAAGCTCACCCCAACGGCCAGGACGAAACCTATATCGAAGGGCTCGCCCGTCACCTCTTGCTGGAATAGACCATGACACTCCGTTATCCACAGGTCTTGCTGTTGCTCTGCGCCCTGACCGCGTTGCCATCGGCCATGGCCGCTGACGCCATCAAGCTCGACACTCCCGTTGGCGGCTGGCGCAGCGGGGCGCCGGGTGGTGAAGGCGAAAGCTTCAGCCAGACCGTCAACTACCCGGCCTCGTCGGTCAACACGCCCCCAGGCCAGGCCAACACCGCCCGCATTACCGGGCAGATCAAAGGCGCGCCCAAGGACAGCAATGCGCCGGGCCAGTTGATCGTCAATGGTGTCAGCTTGCCGCTGAAGCTGGATGGCGAAGGTCGCTTCGACCGGCCGTTCTCGTTCCCCAACGGCAGCAACAGCGTGGAAGTGCGCAGCGCCGATGGCCAGCAGCGCCACCGCACGCAATTTCTCAACACCAGTGGCGGCGCCACGCCGGCCAAGCTGCGGGTGTTGCTGACCTGGGACAGTGACGGCACCGACCTGGACCTGCACCTGGTCACCCCCGATGGTGCCCACATCTGGTACGGCGACCGCGCCGCTGCCAACGGCGCCGCCCTCGACGTCGACGTCACCACCGGCTACGGCCCGGAAATCTTCGCCATGCCGGCGCCGATCAAAGGCCAGTACCTGGTGTATGTGAACTACTACGGCGGCGGTTATCGCAGTGAAGAGGACGGCGAAGAGCAAGCGCAACAAGCCCTGACCACCGCACAAGTCACCGTGATCACGGAGGAAGGCACGCCGAACGAGAAGATGGAAACCTTCGTCGTGCCGATGCGGGCGGTGGGCGAGCTGACGCTGGTCAAGAGCTTCAGCTATCCGTAAATCGCCATCAGCAGCGACAACTGATGTTGCAGCCTGTGGAGATCCCCCTGTGGGAGCCGAGCTTGCTCGCGATGACGGTCTTGCATCCAGCATCAATGCAAGCTGACCCACCGCCATCGCGAGCAAGCTCAGCTCCCACAGAGGATCGATGGTGGACGCCTGATCTTTGAACGCTCAAAAAAACTGTGGGAGCCGAGCTTGCTCGCGATGGCGTCGGTAAATCCAGCCTCTCTGCAAACTGATATACGGCTATCGCGAGCAAGCTCAGCTCCCACAGAGGATCGATGGTGGACGCCTGATCTGTGAACGCTCAAAAAAAACTGTGGGAGCGAGCTTGCTCGCGATGGCGTCGGTAAATCCAGCCTCTCTGCAAACTGATATACCGC
>NZ_JACVAH010000023.1:0-92433 GCF_014851795.1 Pseudomonas sp. Pdm06 | reverse complement strand
TTATAGCCGACCTGATTCTCACGGTCATACCCCGATCCAACTGTGGGAGCGGGCTTGCTCGCGAAGGCGGCCTTATAGCCGACCTGACTCTCACGGTCATACCCCGATCCAACTGTGGGAGCGGGCTCGCTCGCGAAGGCGGCCTGCCAGCCGACCTGATTCTCACGGTCATACCCCGATCCAACTGTGGGAGCGAGCTTGCTCGCGAAGGCGGCCTTATAGCCGACCTGATTCTCACGGTCATACCCCGATCCAACTGTGGGAGCGGGCTTGCTCGCGAAGGCGGCCTTATAGCCGACCTGACTCTCACGGTCATACCCCGATCCAACTGTGGGAGCGGGCTTGCTCGCGAAGGCGGCCTTATAGCCGACCTGATTCTCACGGTCGTGCTCCAATCCCCTTGTGTGAGGCGCATTGCTCCCTTCCAAGCAGGTTGGTCGTTGCCCCCGATTCTTGATATCGATCAATTGCAACTCGATCATTTGGCCGTACTCTCCACTGCATATTGTGTTTTTACAAATTAAAAAGCCTATATGTAGTG
The DNA here is from genome assembly GCF_014851795.1 of Pseudomonas sp. Pdm06. Taxonomy (NCBI): domain Bacteria; kingdom Pseudomonadati; phylum Pseudomonadota; class Gammaproteobacteria; order Pseudomonadales; family Pseudomonadaceae; genus Pseudomonas; species Pseudomonas sp. Pdm06. Next base: position 91,892 of record NZ_JACVAH010000023.1, on the reverse strand, counting down.
TCTGGAGCCAAAATGCAGAGCACGTTGATCTCAGTAGGGTGTAACCGCTTGCACAAGCGCGATGGCAGTGTGGTCGCCTTTGATGCGGACAAGATCCGCCAGGCGCTGATCGCCGCCGGCAAGGCCACTGGTGAGTACGCCGAAGCCGAGGCCGAAGGGTTGCTCGAGGCGGTATTGGCACGGCTGGAAGGGCAGTCGCGGTTGAACGTCGAGCAGATCCAGGACCGCGTCGAGCGCGTTCTGATGGACGCCGGGTATTTCCTGTCCATGCGCGCCTACATCGTCTATCGCGAGCAACACGGACGCCTGCGTCGGGATCGTCGTACGCTGGTGGAAGTCGCCACTTCGATGAACGAATACCTGGACCGCGAAGACTGGCGCGTGCAGGCCAACGCCAACCAGGGCTATTCCCTCGGCGGGCTGATCCTCAACGTATCGGGCAAGGTCACCGCCAATTACTGGCTCGACGAAGTCTACAGCCAGGCCATCGGCGAGGCGCACCGCGAGGCGGACCTGCATATCCACGACCTGGACATGCTCGCCGGCTACTGTGCCGGCTGGTCCTTGCGCACCCTCTTGCATGAAGGCCTCAACGGCGTGCCAGGGCGGGTCGAGGCCGGGCCGCCCAAGCACCTGAGCAGCGCCCTGGGGCAGATGGTGAATTTCCTCGGCACCCTGCAAAACGAATGGGCCGGCGCCCAGGCGTTCAGCTCGTTCGACACCTACCTGGCGCCCTATGTACGCAAGGACCGGCTCAGTTACGACCAGGTTCGCCAGTCGTTGCAGGAGTTCATCTACAACCTCAACGTGCCGTCGCGCTGGGGCACGCAAACCCCGTTCACCAACCTGACGTTCGACTGGGTCTGCCCCCAGGACCTGCGCGAACAGATCCCGGTCATCGGCGGTGAAGAGATGCCGTTCGCCTACGGTGACCTGCAAGCGGAAATGGAACTGATCAACCGCGCCTACATCGAGGTGATGCAGGCCGGCGATGCGAAAGGCCGGGTCTTCACCTTCCCGATCCCGACCTACAACATCACCCATGACTTCCCGTGGGACAGCGAGAACGCCGACCGGCTGTTCGAAATGACCGCCCGCTACGGCTTGCCGTATTTCCAGAATTTCCTCAACTCGGACATGCAACCCAACCAAGTGCGGTCGATGTGCTGCCGCCTGCAACTGGACGTGCGCGAGCTGCTCAAGCGCGGCGGCGGCCTGTTCGGCTCGGCGGAGCAGACCGGGTCCCTGGGCGTGGTGACGATCAACTGCGCGCGCCTGGGCTACCTGTACAAAGGCAACACCAGCGGGTTACTGCAACGCATCGATACCCTGATGGAACTGGCGAAAGAGAGCCTGGAGGTCAAGCGCAAGGTCATCCAGCATCACATGGATGCCGGTTTGTACCCCTACACCAAGCGCTACCTCGGCACGTTGCGCAACCACTTCTCCACCATCGGCGTGAACGGCCTGCATGAAATGCTGCGCAATTTCACCGACGACCAGCAAGGCCTGCACACCGAGCAGGGCCGTGCATTTGCGCTGAAACTGCTGGATCACGTGCGGGCGACGCTGCTGCGTTTCCAGGAGGAAACCGGCCACCTCTACAACCTCGAAGCCACGCCCGCCGAAGGCACCACGTACCGCTTCGCCAAGGAAGACCTCAAGCGCTACCCGGATATCCTGCAGGCTGGCAGCCCGGTCGCGCCGTACTACACCAACTCGTCGCAACTGCCGGTGGGCTTCACCGACGATCCGTTCGAAGCCCTGGAGCTGCAAGACGAACTGCAATGCAAATACACCGGCGGGACCGTGTTGCACCTGTACATGGCCGAGCAGATTTCCTCGACACAGGCCTGCAAGCAACTGGTGCGCAAGGCCCTGGGACGTTTCCGCCTACCGTACCTGACCATCACGCCGACCTTTTCCATCTGCCCGGTGCACGGCTACCTGGCCGGCGAACACGAGTTCTGCCCCAAATGCGACGAGGCCTTGCTGCTGCAACAGCAGTTGGCAGGCAGCGTTCACTGATCCGATCCATCGACCGCAAGGAGCTTCACCTATGAATGCATCACAAAGCCTTCCACCCGCACAGCGTCAACGTTGCGAAGTCTGGACCCGGGTGATGGGGTATCACCGCCCGGTGGCGGCCTTCAACCCCGGTAAGCAATCCGAGCATCGTGAGCGGGTGCACTTCACCGAACGCGCGGCCGGGCGTCCATGAGTCGAGTGCTACGGGTCGGGGGCATGGTGCCCCTGACCACCCTCGATTATCCGGGCCAACTGGCCTGTGTGCTGTTTTGCCAGGGGTGTGCCTGGCGTTGTCGTTATTGCCATAACCCGCAACTGATCCCGCCACGCGGCAGCGAGGAGGTGGATTGGTGTCGGGTGTTGGCGTTCCTGCAACGCCGTCAGGACCTGCTCGACGCCGTGGTGTTCAGCGGCGGTGAGCCGACCTTGCAGGACGGCCTGGCGCCGGCCATGGAGCAAGTGCGGCAGATGGGTTTTCGCATCGGCCTGCACAGCGCCGGCATCAAGCCGGCGGCCTTCGCCAAAGTGGTCGGGCTTGCCGACTGGGTGGGGTTCGACATCAAGGCCTTGCCCGAAGATGCCCTGGAGGTGACCCGGGTCGAAGGCAGCGGCGCCGCCAACTGGCGCAGCCTCGACCACCTGCTGGACAGCGGCGTTGATTATGAATGTCGCACGACGGTGCACTGGCATCTGTTCGACCCGGAGCGGTTGCTGACCCTGGCCCGACGCCTGAGCGAGCGCGGTGTCAACCGGTTTGCCGTGCAGCTGGTGCGCACCGCGCGGATGCTCGACCCCCATCTCTCCAGCGTCTCGGCGCAGGCCTTGCAGCCAGACTTGTGGGCCGCCATGCGCGAGCTGTTTCCCTCGTTTGTATTACGCAGTTGAACGCACGCTGGGTTGAGTGATTGCCCGCCACCCCCCCCCTGTGGGAGCGGGCTTGCTCGCGAAAGCGGTGGGTCAGCTTGCGATGATGTTGGATGTACCAACGCCTTCGCGAGCAAGCCCGCTCCCACAAGGATTTTGTGTTGAGCCCAGATATTGAGAGCACCCGCTCCCACAGGATTTAGTGTGTCACCACCCCCAAAACTGCAACCACCACCCATAACCCACCAGACCGCTGGCCACTATCAGGCAGGCCATGGCGGGCAGTCGCTGAACGGGCGATGTAGTCGTCTGCTCCAGGCGTTTCCAACCCAGCCACAGGCTCCAGGCTATCGCCGCCACCAACAATCCGGCTCGAGCCGGTTGCACCCACTCGAGCAACAGCCCTTCATAGCGCAGCAACTTGACGGTGGTGGCCGACAGGCCTAGGAACAGTCCCGCACCGCCAAGGGGCGTCAGGGTGACGGCTAGGGGCAAATACTCTGCGCAATCGCCCGCAAGTCGTGCCGCCAGGCGCATCAGCAGCATCAGCGAAGTCCCCAGCAACAGGGCGCTCATGCCCAAATAGGCGACGATGCAAAAGCCATCGAGCCAACTGAAGCTGTCGTTGAGTTGCGGATAATGCGTCAGCAGCCACCAGGGCGCGTTGTCTTGCAGCGGCCAGAACAGGTCGTGTGCCACCAGCCATTGCGCCAGTGCCTGCTTCAGTGTGATGAACCAGGGGCTGACGGTCCATTGAAAGGCCCCCATGGCCAGGCCGATGACGCCGAACAACAGCAAGCGCACATCCCAGGGCGAGAGCGTGGTGGGCGTTGACTGAAGGATTTCCTGGTTGCTGGAGCGGGCGATCAGGCGCACCGCATCGCGCTGGCCGCTACAGCGACCACAGGCGTGGCAATCGGTGGCGCCGCGCATTCGGCGGATGTCCAGCAAGGGCGCGCAGTTGGGTGCGGGGCGACGCGGCGCAGGGTTTTCCAGCCAGCGTTGTTCGTCCACCTGAAAGTGCATTGGTGCCAGGCGGGCGAGGAGGGAGAAGACGCCACTGACCGGGCACAGATAACGGCACCACACTCGCTTGCCACGGGCGAACAGCAGGCCAACGATCACTGCCGCGACGGTCGAGCCACCCAGGATCAGCAGCGCCGCCTGGGCGTAGTCGTAGACGCTGATGAGTTGGCCATAAATCGTCGTCAGGCAGAACGCCAGGGTCGGCCAGCCGGCCCAGCGCACGCTTCTCGGCACACCCAGGCCTTTGCCGTAGCGACTGGCCCATTCACTCAAGGCGCCTTCGGGGCACAGCACGCCACACCAGAGCCGACCGAACAAGACGATCGAGAGCAATACGAACGGCCACCACAGGCCCCAGAACAGGAACTGCGCCAGCAGCGTGAGGTTGTCGAACAGGTGCGCCTGACTGCTGGGCAATGGTAACAGGGCGGGTATCACCAGCAGCACCGCGTAGAACAGCACCACCGCCCATTGCACGGCACGAATGGTTGCGCCGTGGCGCCGCATGCCGTCGCCCAGGCGCTGGAGCCAGGGGGTCAGGTGGGGCATGGCAGGTTTTCCGCCTTGGGTGTCCGCAACCATCCTGCGACGGCCAGCCAATAGCCAAGCCATACCAGCAAGGTCAGCGCGCTGGGACTGGCGCGATACCCGGCGAAGTCGGCGAGGAATCCGCCCAGGCCATGGCCGTCGTCCAGTATCGCGCTACTGTTCCACAGTGCATCGCCAATGCCACGGTACACCGGCTCGGGCCAATCCATCGCGAGCAATTGCCCGCCGATCCGCTCGATGCCGCTGACCAGCAACGCCGCACCCAACAGCAGCAGGATCGCTTCGCTGATGGCGAAGAAACGCGGCCAGGAGATGAACCGACGACTGCCGTGGAGCAAGGAAACGCTCAACAGCGCCAGCACCAGGCCAGCGATTGCACCCACGGCGAACAGGCCCAGTGACGGCCCTTGCAAGCGGGCGCCGGCGCCGTACAGGAAGACCACGGTTTCACTGCCTTCGCGGCTGACCGCCAGTAACGCCAGCACCATCAGGCCCAGGCCACCCTGGCGGCTCAGGCGCTGGTCGGCTTGGCGCGACAGGTCCTGCTTCAGTGTCCCCGCGTTGCGATGCATCCAGCCGACCATTTGCACGATCAACAGACTCGCGATCAACGCCAGCGAAGCCTGGAACCATTCATTGGCGCTGCCGCTCATGGCTTCGCCGGCCAGCAGGATCAAACCGGCCAATACGCCCGACAACAGCAAGCCGAGCAGTGCGCCGCTCCATAGGTACCGCAACAGATGGCTGGCCTGTTGTTGCCGGCTGACCCAGGCCTGGAGGATACCGATCACCAACAACGCCTCGACGCTTTCGCGCCAGACAATAAACATCGATTGAGTCATGCAAATGCCTCCTGCAGGCCGATCATTGGGCGAGAATCCCGCCCTCGGGCAGTTGCGGGTTGAATTCATCGAAAAACGGATAGTGCCCGGGGCGCAGCGGATGGATGACCACGAAGGTCGTGACGCCGGGCGAGAGCACTTTTTCGACGCGCAATGGCGTGCTTTCGAATTCCGCCGGGCCCTGGCCGACATTCTTCAGCACGATCTTGAAGCGTTGCCCGGCCGGCACTTCCAGCTGCGGCGGCGTGAAATGCCCGTCGCGCATGCTCAACTCATAGGTGGGCAGTTCGGCCTGGGCGATTGACGGCAGCAGCAGACCGGCCAGCATCAGCCAGGCCAGGCATGACGGCCAGGATCGGCGGCGCATGTTCAATACCCGCCTTTTTTACCGATCCCGGCGTAGACGAATTCGTAATGCAGCTCGCAGCGTTCGAACCACGGCGCCACGCCGGTTTCCTTGTCGGTATGACGACCGAGGGACGCGTGGCCACCCGGTGGCAGGACGGTGAAGGTCAATTGGTATTTGCCAGGGCCGAGCAGCTTGACGTTGTCGCCGTAGTGCGGCCCGTCATTGGCGACCATGGCGTGGAAGTCGCCCTTGAGCTCGGTGTCGTTGCCTTGTTTCTTCAGCTGGAACGACACGTTGAGATAGGGTACGAAACTGCCTTCCTGAAAGCCTTGCTGGTTGTCCGCCGTGGCGCGGATGTCGGCTTCCAGGTGCACATCCGAATCTGCGGTGGCGCGCATCATGCCGGCGGGGGCCATTTCGATCGGTTGCAGGTACACCGCACCGACTTCCAGCCCCGGGCACAGTTGCGGTTCGCCGATGGGGTATTCCTTGGCCTGGGCCAGCGGTGCGAGTAACAGCAGGGCGAGGGACAACGGAGCAACGGGGCGCATGATGACTTCCTGGTTGGCTAAATAATGGCGCCGAGTCTAGGAAGCTTCGCTGCGAATAATAATGATTCTTGTCAATTTTCAGCGCGAAATTTTGCTCGGGGAGCATTTGTTGCTCGCGCGCGGCTGTTCTTGATCGGGATCAAGGGTGGCGCTGTCCCGACGGGGTAGGGTACGGGCACACCCATCTGTTATGCGGGGTCGTCATGGCAAAGCCTTTTCCCATCAGTCCCAAACATCCCGAGCGCATTTGCTGGGGCTGTGATCGTTACTGTCCGACCAATGCCTTGGCCTGTGGGAATGGTGCCGATCGAACCATGCACCCGGCCGAGATGATTGGGGACGATTGGTACCTGCATGGGGATTGGGGGCTGGAGCTGGTCGACATTACCGCCAAGGTCATCGATCCCAGCGCCACTTACATGAAGGAATGAAGCAACCCTGTGGCGAGGGAGCTTGCTCCCGCTCGGGTGCGCAGCGCCCGCAAAATCTTGCTCCCGCTGCGCGACCCAGCGGGAGCAAGCTCCCTCGCCACAGGAACCAAGCAAGCCTCAGGGGCAAGCAAGCTTCAAGTGCACGGTGTGGCTCGGACAATCACAACTTCGGCAACTGCCCGATCCGTCCCATCATTTCGGTCACGATCTGCAAGTCCAACAGGAACTGCTCCACCGTCTTGAACTCGTTGTCGTTGTGGCCGGTGTACTTGACGTCGGGCATCGCCAGGCCGAATTGCACACCGTTGGGCAAGTCATGGACCGAAGTGGCGCCGGCGGAGGTGCCGTATTTGTGTTCCATGCCCAGGTTCTCACTGGCCACGGCCAACAGCGCCTTGACCCATTCACCCTCGGGGTTGCGGTACATCGGCTCGTCGATGGAGTAATCGAAAGCCACGGCGACCTTGGATTTCTTGCTCCAGGCGGCCAATTTATCGGCAATGTCAGTCTTGATCGCTTCGGTGGGCTTGCCAACCGGTACCCGCAGGTTGACCGCAAGCTTGAAGGTCTTCTCATCCATCCCGACGAACGTCAGGGACGCGGTCAGCGGGCCCATGAAGGCATCGGAAAAGCCAATTCCCAGTTTGCTGCCCAGATAATCCAGGCCCCAGTTGTCGGCGGCGTAGCGGGCGGCGTCGGTGATGTGGTTGTGCTTGAGCGCGACCTTGCCGTCCAGGCCATTGATGAAGTCCAGCATCCGCGCGACCGGGTTGACGCCTGACTCGGGCTCGGAGGAGTGGGCGGATACGCCGGTGAAGGTCAGTTGCACGTCCTTGCCGACAACTTGGGTGCCCACTTCGAAATTGCCGCCGTTGCGCTTGGCATAGTCGGTAGCGGCCTTGAGCAGGTCGGCGGCCAGTTCGGCAGGCTTGTCGCCGGTAAAGGTGGCCACGGAGGTCGACGGAATCTGATTGGTCGCCAGGCCGCCGGTCAATGCGGTGATTTGCGCGCCCTTGCCCTGTGCGGTACGCCGGGCGAAGTTCGCCATGACGGTGCCGTAGCCTTTCTCGGCAATCACCACCGGGTAGCCGCCATCCAGCGCCAGGTTGTAGTTGGGCGTCGGGTTGCGTTCGAAATAATAGGGAATGGCGTCGCCGGTGGTTTCCTCGGTGGTGTCGACCAGCAGCTTGAAGTTGCGCGCCAGTGGCAGTTTTTCTTCCTTGATGATCTTCATGGCGTAGAGCGCCACGACGATGCCGTTCTTGTCGTCCTCGGTGCCCCGGCCATACATGCGGTCGCCCACCAGGGTGACCTTGAACGGATCGAGGCGGGTGCCGTCTTTCAACACCCAGTTTTGCGGCGTGACCGGCACCACGTCGGCATGGGCATGGATACCGACGACTTCGTCACCGCTGCCTTCGAGGGAAATCTCATAGACGCGGTTGTCGATGTTGCGGAAGTTCAGCTTGAACGCTTCGGCCAGGCTTTTGATCTTGTCGGCGATCTTGAGGAATTCCGGATTCTCGTGCTGGGCTACACCGTCCTTGCGAAAGGTCGGGATGGCGACCAGTTCCTTCAGCGTCTCGGTAGCGGCTGTGCCGTATTTCACTCGGGCGTAGAGGCCCAGCAGGCGATGGATTTCGTTCTGTTGTTCAGCCGACAGGGTTTTGTTGTCCTGGAAGGCGCTGATGGCCGGGCCGAGGTTCGCGGTTTTGGCGAGGTCGCTTTTGGCTACTTCTGCGAGGAACTGCCGGAAATCGGTGACGGAGGTGTCGGAGAAGGTTTTGACGAGGGTCGCGCTTTGTTGTGCGGTGATATTGGCGTTGGCCGACATCGCGAATGACGACAGGCTGGACAGTATGAGGGTGGCAACGGCAAGACGCTTGAACGGGAAGTTCATGGTGGCAGGCATTCCTTTGCAGGGGAGAAGTGTCGTTTGATGAAACAATCACTTACAACCTAACACCATGAACCCGCGGCGGGGGAGCCCTTGAACAGAATTTGTCGCCCGGAAAAGCGAAAACGGCGCAGAAATGAAAAGTGGCGGTGGGATACTTCGGCCATTCCTCCACCGCAGATCCAGTGTGGGAGCGGGCTTGCTCGCGAAGGCGGTGGGTCAGTTACATTGATGTCGACTGTCACACCGCCTTCGCGAGCAAGCCCGCTCCCACAGGGATCTGTGCGGGTAGCAGGCCTTGCGGACTCAGTGCGGTGAGCGCGCAATTGTCTTGAGCAGGTCTTCAGGGCTGATATGGCCCACCACGGGCTGCGCCGTGCTGCCGGGCAATGGCAGGTCAAGGATGTGCCCCTTGATCTTGCCGACCACATGCATCTCGCAGGGTTTGCAGTCGAACTTCAGTGTCAGCACTTCATCGCCGTGTATCAGTTGCATCGGCGCGACCTTGGTGCGCACGCCGGTGACACCCTTGGCCTGCTTGGGGCAGAGGTTGAACGAGAAGCGCAGGCAGTGCTTGGTGATCATCACCGGCACTTCACCGGTTTCCTCGTGGGCCTCGAACGCCGCATCGATCAGCTTGACCCCGTGGCGATGATAGAAGTCCCGGGCCTTCTGGTTGTAGACGTTGGCCAGGAACGACAGGTGCGACTCCGGGTAGACCGGCGGCGGGCTGGTCTCGGCCTTGCGGCCACCCCGTGGATGAGCCGCCACACGAGCAGCGGTCAGGGCTTCGATGGCTTCGCGGCGCAAGGCCTTGAGCTGCGAGTTGGGGATGAAGAACGCCTGGGGCGCATCCAGCTCGATGGCGGTGGCGTGGTATTCGGTGGTGCCCAATTGGCCGAGCAGGTCGTGCAGTTGCTCCAGGGCCTGTTCCGGCTTGTTGGCCAGGCCGAACGGCCCGTCCAGGGCGCTGCTGGCGCTGATGCCTTCCTCGCTGGTGGCGGTCAGCTCCAGGCGTTCTTCGCGCAGGCGTGCATTCCAGGCCAGGCCGACGCGGCGCTCGGAGGAGGTCTTGAGCAACGCTTGCTGCCAGTTGTGATCCAGGTTGCGGCTCAACGGGTGGTTGGGACGTAACTGGTACATGCCGGCCGGCATTTCATTGGGTTCGACGCGGTAGCGGTAGCGCTTCTGGCCGTCCTCTTCGAATTCACCCTTGGGCTCGGCGATGTTGGCGCGGAAACCGACGACTTCGCGCTTGACCAGTACGTTGAGACCGTCGCCGTTGGACAGCGGATCGAAGGTCACCACTTGCAGGTCGCGCTTGCCGACTTTTTCCACCACGCCCACCGGCACGCCGGTAAAGGTTGGCGAATCAAAGGCGCCGATGTCGATCTTGCGCTCGCTGACGAAATAGTCGGTGCTGCCACGGTGGAAGGTCTTGTCCGGGTCGGGGACGAAGAAGTGTGCAGTACGGCCGCTGGACGCACGGGCCAGGTCCGGTCGGTCTTCGAGGACATCGTCCAGGCGCTGGCGGTAATAGGCGGTGATGTTCTTCACATAGCCCATGTCCTTGTAGCGCCCTTCGATCTTGAACGAACGCACGCCGGCTTCGACCAGGGCACGGATGTTGGCGCTCTGGTTGTTGTCTTTCATCGACAGCAGGTGTTTTTCATAGGCAACCACCCGACCCTGGTCATCCTTGAGGGTGTAGGGCAGGCGACAGGCCTGGGAGCAGTCGCCACGGTTGGCGCTGCGGCCGTTCTGGGCGTGGGAGATGTTGCACTGGCCGGAAAACGCCACGCACAGCGCACCGTGGATGAAGAACTCGATGGCCGCCTCGGTCTCGTCGGCGATGGCACGGATTTCCTGCAGGTTCAGCTCACGGGCCAGGACCAGTTGCGAGAAACCGGCCTGGTCGAGAAACTTTGCCCGGGCCAGGGTGCGGATGTCGGTCTGGGTGCTGGCGTGCAATTCGATGGGCGGGATATCCAGCTCCATCACCCCCAGGTCCTGGACGATCAACGCGTCGACGCCAGCATCGTACAACTGGTGGATCAGCTGGCGGGCCGGCTCCAGTTCATTGTCGTGCAGGATGGTGTTGATGGTCGTGAACACACGGGCGTGGTAGCGGTGGGCGAATTCCACCAGCCGGGCAATATCGCCCACCTCGTTGCAGGCGTTGTGACGCGCGCCGAAACTCGGGCCACCGATGTACACGGCGTCGGCGCCATGCAGGATGGCCTCGCGGGCGATGGTCACGTCGCGGGCGGGGCTGAGCAATTCCAGATGATGTTTGGGCAAGGACATTTGTTTTTAGTCAGGCTGGTCACGGTCGAAGCGCGCATTGTAGCCGCCAGGCGCCTCGTCGGCACCTGTGGACTTGGGTTTGCACGAATCTGACCGATGCGCGGCGCTGCCGCGGGGGTCACCCCGGCGTCGAACCGGCGCTGCACCAGCGGTTTCGCCCGGTGTTCTTGGCCAGGTACAAGAAGGCATCGGCGGCCCTGATCAGCATGGCCGGGGTGACGTCCTCGCCGCTCGGCTGGCAGGTGGTGACGCCCGCGCTGATGGTCACAATGCCCAAGGGATGGTCGCCATGTTCAATGTTCAAGGCCCTGACCGCTTCGAGGATCTGCTGCACGACCTTGGTGGCGCCAGTGCTGTCGGTGTTTGGCAGCAGCACGGTGAACTCTTCACCGCCGTAGCGGACCGCCAGGTCGCCCGGCCTTTTGATGGTCTGCCCGAGCGCGGCGGCAATCGCCCGCAGACAATCATCCCCGGCGGCATGGCCATATCTGTCGTTGAAACGCTTGAAGTAATCGACGTCGAGCATGATCAGGGCCAGGGACGAACCCTGGCGCCTGGCCAGGCGGATCTCATCGGCCAGGGCGATGTCCAGCCGCCTGCGGTTGCCCAGCCCGGTCAGGCTGTCGGTCAGCGCCATGTCGCGCATGGCCTGGTGGGCGCTGCGAATCTGCTTTTCCATGGCCATGCGGTAGCGCAGCTGGCTCAACACGATGAGCCCGAAGCCCATCAGGATCGCGATCAGGAAAATCAGCACCAAACCGGTCTTGAACAGGTCGCGGCGCCAGGGCGCGATGATCGATTCGCGGGACAAGCCGGCTTCCACCACCAGCGGGTAGGTGGTCAGGGCCCGGTAGCCGTACAGGCGCTCGGTGTCGTCGACGACAGCCTTGGCTTCGGCAACCCCTTGGTTGGAGGTGGGTAAATGTTCCCTGAAAATCACGCTGTTGACGAGGCTCTTGCCAATCACCGACGCGACGAAGGGGCGTCGGACCAGGATCGTTCCGCTGCGCTTGGCCAGGACCAGTGCGCCTTTGCCATCGATTTTGAAGTCGCCGTAGTAGTCGACGAAATAGCTGACCTTCACGGTCCCCAGCAATACGCCGGCAAACGAGCCATCGGGGTTGTTGAGGCGGCGGGAAATGGGAATGATCAGGTCGTTGGTGGAGCGGCTATTGACGACGTCACCGATGCGCACGCCTTGATCCTCGTGGGTGCGGTGGTATTGGAAGTAGTCGCGGTCGGCATTGTTCGCCATTTCCGGGATCACTTCCTTGTCCGTCACCAGCCATTGGCCGTCCGGGCCATAGATAAACAACCCGTGCAGTTGCGGCATGATGGCGGCCTGCTGCACCAATAGCTTATGGATGCGTGGGATGTCCATGTTCTGCAGGCCATCGCCCTCCACCCGTTCGGCGAGGGCGGCGGTGACCACATCCACTTGTCGAATGGTATCTTCAGCGTGTTGGGCCGTCGCCCGCGCCAGGTTCGTCACCGAATCCCGGGCAGACGCAAAAGCGGCGCGGTAGTCGCGCCAGGTCCGCCAGCCTTCGACGGCCAGGAAGGCGATGACGACCACGAGCATGAAACTCACAGTCAGCCGGAATGCCGCTCCTGCCCGCACAGCTTGCTGGGAGAAGGCCTCATCTGGGCTTTCGATCTTGGGCTCTGGCTGCTTGCGTCCGAGCATTGACGTATCCTTTCCACGACGGGTCTGCACCTTTCACGGCGCAGCCTATCCTATTCGAATTCAGCATGTTAGCTGACTGCGACGAGGCAGGTACAAGCGGCGACACACGATTGGGGAGAAAGGTTTCATGAAAGTCGGCGTCATTTCCGATACCCACGGCCTGTTGCGTCCCGAAGCACTTGCCGCGCTGCAAGGCTGTGAGCGGATCATTCATGCCGGTGATATCGGCAGCCCGGAAATCCTCGACGTCCTGGCATCCATCGGCGAGCTGCACGTGGTGCGCGGCAACAACGATTTGCAGGCCGAGTGGGCAGGGCACCTTGCCGATTGCCTGCAATTCGACCTGGGAGGATGGCCGGTACTGCTGGTCCATGACATCGCGGATGTGCCGGCGCTACTCGACCCGGGCGTGAGGCTGGTGATCACCGGCCATTCCCATAAACCGCTGATCGAGTGGCGTGGCGAGCGGCTCTACCTCAACCCTGGTAGCGCCGGCCGGCGACGGTTCAAGTTGCCGGTGACGCTGGCGCTGCTTGAGGTGAGTGAACAGGCGATCGAGCCGCGGCTGGTCCGGTTGTTGGAATGAGCCCGTTTACCTGAAGTACTTGTCGACGTAGGCCTGGATTTCCTTGCGCATGAAACGCCCGGATTCATCAGCCCGTTCCTCCCAGCCGAATACGCACGCGGTGACAATGCCGTCGAAGCCGGTCTTGGCCAGTTCACTGAAGAACAGGTCCCAGTCGATCTCGCCCTGGTGCATGTCCATGTGCTGGTGGACGGTAACCTTGGCGCCGGGTGGGTTGACGATGTAGCGCAGGCCGGACGAGGCCTTGTGGTTGTAGGTGTCGGCGATGTGGACATGGGCGATCATCGACCCGGCTTCGGCGATCATGGCTTTCATGTCGTCGCCGAAATAGAAGGTGTGCGGCGTGCAGTACAGGAACTTGACGTTGTCCGAGCCGAGGGTCTTGAGCATGTCGAGGGCCGGGTGCAGGGTCTCGCACCAGTCCTCCGGGTGAGGTTCGACGTTCAGCGTGACGCCCTCGCTTTCCAGGATCGGCACCAGTTCCTCCATCGAGCGCCACCAGGCCGCTTCGCTCGATTCGTGGCTGTGCACGCCACCGCAGCAACTGACGGTATGCCCGCGATCAGGCGACGGCCCGCGACCAAATTCCGAGTTCATCGTGGTGCAACCCATCTCCACGGCGACCTGGATCGCCTCCTTCCAGTAGTTCACCGCTGCCCGGCGTTCGTCTTCATGAGGGCTGGCCCAGCGGTACATCGGCAGCAGCGAGGCCAGTTGCAGATGGTGGTCGCGCAGGGCTTTCTTGAACTCGGCGATACGCTCCTTGTGGGCGCGGGGGCGTACCCACCAGGGCAGGAAGTCTTCTCGTGGCGACAGCTCCAGGTACTCGAAGCCGAGCTCGGCGGTCTTGCGGCACAGGTCCGGCAGGCTCAGGTGGCGGTGCATGTAGGGGTCGAGGGCGATTTTCATTGTTGTTCTCCGTTAAGTAACGCTCATGACCATGGCGAGGGGGTTCGCTTCCTCGTCACAAGTGTTTTTCTTGGCTGGCGGGCATTGGATCAATAGGCGACCCAGGTTGAATCCAGGTTGGCTGACTCCACGCAGCGTTCGACCCAGCGCACGCCGTCCACACCGGCATCGATGTCGGGGTAGCGCAGGGCGGCCAGCGCCTCGGCGTCGCCACGTTTGGCCGCATCCATGGCCAGGGCGAAGCGGCGATAAAGGTTGGACCAGGCTTCGAACAGCCCTTCGGGATGCCCGCCACCGATGCGGTCGTCCTGCAGTGCGGCGGGGTGCAGGTAGCCCATGCCGCGCTCCAGGATCTGCGCCGGTTGGCCCTGGATCTCGACGCTCAGTTGGTTGGGCCGCTCGTCCCACCATTCGAGGCTGGCACGGGAGCCGATCACGCGGATTTTCTGCCCGTGCATGGAACCGGCGTTCACGGCGCTGGACCAGACCATGCCCATGGCGCCGCCTTCGTACTCCATCAAGGTGTAGGCGTTGTCCTCCAACGGGGCGCGGCTGGCGACGAAGCTTTGTCGGCTGCACATCAAGCGTTTGATCTTGAGGTCGGGCAGCATCACCTTGGACACATACAACGGGTGCGTGCCGACATCCCCCAAGACATAGCTGGGCCCGGCCTGGCGCGGGTCGACGCGCCACTGGGTCGCCTGGTTCTGTGCCTCCACCGGCGCGCTGTGAAAACCATGGGCGAACTGCATGTGCACCATGCGGATCTCGCCCAATTCCTGGGCCGCGATCATCGCCCGGGCCTGTTCGATCAACTGGTGCCCGGCGTAGCCATAGGTCAAGCCCACGATGCGTCCCTTGGCGTGCGCCAAGGTGCGCAGCGCCTCGGCCTGTTCAAGGGTAAAACACAGCGGCTTTTCGCAGACCACATGCAGCCCGGCTTCCAGGGCGGCGCGGGTGATGGCGTAGTGGGTGCCGTTGGGCGTGGCGATCGACACCGCCTCGATCCCATCAGGGCGTTGCGCCTCCCGCTCGAACAGACTCAGGTAATCCGCATGGCAGCGCGCGGGGTCGATACCCAATTGCTCGCCAAAGGCTCGGCCACGGACGGGGTCGATATCCAGCGCCGCAGCGACCAATTCGAAGTTCCGGTCGCGCAGGGCCGCCGAGCGGTGGATGTAGCCGATCTGGCTGTGCTCGCCGCCACCGATCATGGCCCAGCGGATGGGCCGTGTGATTGTTTTGCTGCCGTTGATCATGACGTTGTCCTTGTGTGATCAGAAACCGATGCGGGCCAGGTAGGCGCGGCTGGCGGCCACGTCGTCGAGGCTGCCTTGCGCATGGCGTGGGTCACGCTCCTGTTCGACGGTGATGCAGCCCACGTAACCCAGTTCATTCACGAGGCTGTGCAGCGCCGGGTAGTCGATGACGCCACGCCCGATGGGGCACATTACGCCCCGGGCGCAAGCGTCGAAGAAGCGGATGCGTTCGTTCAACACCTGGTCGAACACCACTGGGTCGATGTCCTTGAAGTGCAAGTAGTCCAGGCGATGGGTGTAGGTGCGTAGCGACGCGACCGGGTCCATGCCGGCGTAGTAGAGATGCCCGGTGTCCAGGCACAACCCGGCGACTTCATCGGGAATGTCGTCCACCAGGCGCGCCAACTCGTCGGCGAACTCGATGTGGCCGCCGGCGTGGGGGTGGATGACCGCGCGGATGCCGTATTGATGCCAGGCGATGTCGGCGATGGCGCGGATGTGCGTCATCATCGTGTTCCAGCGTGCATCGTCCAGGCGCGGGGCGCGGTCCGAGTGACCGGCTGCGTAGTCGCGTGCCTCGTGACCCCAGTCGATGATCACCAGGTAGGGCCCGGCATGGCGCTGGCCGGTTTGCTTTTTCAGGGCGGGCAGTTGCTTGAGCAACGCGCAGATATTGTAGGTCTGACGCAGCAGTTCGGGCAGGTTGGCGGGGGTAACGAGGTCGTCGAAGATTGTCCCGGCGACCACATGCAGGCCCTGTTCGGACAAGGCTGGACTGACGGTTTCGGCGTCCAGCGGCAGGTAACCGTACGGCCCCAGCTCAATGCCACGATAGCCAGCTTCGGCCGCTTCGCCAAGCACCCGGCGCCACGGTGGCAGGAAAGGATTCTTGACGTCGTCGACGCCCCAGCAGCAAGGCGCGGTGCAGATGTGGATCGTCATGGAGCACTCCGGCTGTGTTTGTTTTTATGTGCTTGGCCTGATGCTATTGGGTTGCCGGGGAGGGGGCCATGGGGTGATGGCTTAATCTGTCAAAACCCCTCATGATGCCGGATAGAGGTGTCAAAACATGTCAGAAAAGCCACGCCGATTGCTTCGCCCCACCATGGCCGATGTCGCTCGGGAAGCCGGGGTCAGCCTGTCCACTGTCGACCGAGTGCTGAACCTGCGTGCCGATGTGCGTGCCGACACGGCCCAACGCATCGCCGCAGCTGCTGCGCGCTTGGGGTTCCATGCCAAGGGTGTTATCGAACAGCGGGTGCTCAACGACCGTCCGACCTTGCGGCTTGGCTTCTTGTTGCAGAAAAGCGGTGTGCCTTTTTACCAAGGGCTCGCCCATGCTTTGTCGAACGCTGCCGCGACCTGCACGCGAGCACGGATTCGCGTGGTGATTGGTTATCTGGATGACCTCGACCCGGTGATCGTGGCGCAACGCATCCTGGCCCTGCGCGATCAGGTGGATGGCCTGGGCGTGGTGGCGGTGGATCATCCCCGGGTCCGGGAGGCGGTTGCGCAATTGCGCGAGACGGGGGTCTCGGTGGTGGCGCTGCTGTCGGAGCTGTCCAGCGCCAGCGGCACGGGGTATGTCGGGTTGGACAATCGCCTCACGGGCCGCACGGCAGGTTGGTTCATCAGTCGTCTGGCGAGTCGACCCGGAGCGGCGGCCGTCATGCTCAGCAGCCAGCGTTTCCAGTGCCAGGAGTTGTGTGAGCTGAGCTTTCGCAGTTATCTGGCCGAGCATTCCAGCGAATGGGAGCTGCTCGCGTCGCGCCTGACGTTGGAGGACGATGAGTTCGCGTATGGCAACACGCTGGACTTGCTCACGGCCGAGCCCGACCTGGCGGGGCTGTATGTGGCCGGCGGCGGCATCGCCGGCGTGTTGCGTGCCTTGCGCAGCCTCCAGGAACAGCAGCTTCGCCTGCCCGTGGTGGTGTGCCACGACCTGACGCCGCTGACACGCGAGGCGTTGAAGACGGGGCTGGTCCAGGCGGTGCTGTCCCATCCCGTCGCGACCATGGCCGAACAGGCGGTCGAAGCACTGGTCGAGGCCGCGACAGTCACGCCGCCAGGACCGGCGCCGAGGCGGGTGGTGCCGCTTCAGATCGATGTGCCGGAAAGCACCTGAATGTTTGAGCATTCTCAGCCACCGCTATCGCGAGCAAGCTCGCTCCCACAGGGGATTGAGGGTGGATGTAGATATTGCGGCCAACCAGAAACATTGTGGGAGCGAGCTTGCTCGCGATGGCGCCGGGTCAGTCGGTATGAAGGGTGACTGATACACCGCTATCGCGAACAGGTTCGCTCCCTCAGCTCTTGGTTATTAAACCTCTTGGCCTGCTTGAGCCTCTGTCAGGGTCGGATAGTCCGTATAACCCCGCTCGTCGCCTTGGTAGAACGTCGATGCGTCAGGGGCGTTCAGCGCCTGGCCCCGTTTGAAACGCTCCACCAGGTCCGGGTTCGCCAGAAACGGCGTGCCGAACGCCACCAGGTCCGCTTCACCATCGCTGATGGCGCTGGCGGCGCGTTCGGCGCTGTAGCCGCCATTGGCGATGTACGGCCCGCCAAAGCGACGCTTGAGTTCCTGGAAGTCGAACGGGCCTTCACCCAGTTCCACGATGTGCAGGTACGCCAGGCCATAGCGGCTGAGCATCCTGGCCGTGTAGTCGAAGGTCGCCTGCGGGTTGCTGTCGCTCATCGAGAAGTAACTGAAGATCGGCGACAGGCGCACGCCGACCCGACTGGCTCCGAAGACTTCGATCACTGACTCGACCACTTCCTTGAGGAAACGGGCACGATTCTCGACCGAGCCGCCGTAGGCATCGGTGCGTTGGTTGGTGCCGTCACGCAGGAACTGGTCGATCAGGTAGCCATTGGCACCGTGGATCTCCACGCCGTCGAAGCCAGCCAGCTTCGCGTTGGCTGCAGCCTGGCGGAAGTCGGCGATCACGCCCGGGATTTCATCGAGTTCCAGCGCCCGTGGCAGCTCATAAGGCTTGAGGCCTTCGGGGGTGTAGATTTCGCCATCGGCCTTGATCGCCGAGGGCGCTACGGGTTGGGCGCCGTTGACTTGCACCAGGGGATGGGACAGACGACCCACGTGCCAGAGCTGCAAAAAGATTTGCCCACCCTCGGCATGGACCGCGTCGGTCACTTGTTTCCAGCCGGTGATTTGCTCAGGGGTAAAAATCCCCGGCGTTCTCAGGTAACCCTTGCCCTGGGCCGACACCTGGGAGCCTTCGCTGATGATCAAGCCGGCGCTGGCGCGTTGGCTGTAGTACTCGGCCATCAGGGCCGTGGCCGCATCGCCTGTTCCTGCGCGGCTGCGGGTCATCGGCGCCATGATCATGCGGTTTTTCAGGGACAGCTTGCCGAGTTGGACACGGGACAACAGAAGATCGAGACCGATGTCAGTCATGATGCACCTCTAAGGAATGGGGGATGGACAGGTATTGAGGCGAGGGTCGGTCAGCCCAACCGACCCTCTTGCTGCAAAAGGGCGCCGATGCGCTGGATTTCTTGCTCGCCTTTTTCCAGGGCGGCCTCGCTGGTGTGCACGGAGTAATAACCCATCACCAGGTCGTGGGGATGCTTGACCGCCGAACCGAGCACGAAGGAGGTCGCGCCCTGGGCAACGATGTCGATGGCTGCGCCGGATTCTTCGAACACCACCATTTCCCCGGCATTGACGTTGCCGCCAGCGTCGAGGCTGCCGTCGTTGACCGCCAGCCAGGCAACGGTGTGCCCAGCCGGTGGCGTATAGCGCCAGCGTTCCTGGTCTTTCAATTGCACAGCCAAGTAGTTCATGCCCGCCGGGGCTGCAACGCTGCTGCGAGCCGCGCCATGTTGGCCGAGCAACACCAGCGCCGGACCCTCCCGGCGGATAGCGGAGGGCGCCAGGTAGACACTGTGGGCCGGGGCATTCTCGCCGGCAGCGCGACCCAAAGCTGGAAGCCTTTGATCGGCGAGCCCTCCACTGGCCTGCCGTCATGCCATACACCATTGCCTGCGTGCATCCATTCCATGCCGCCGGAGGGCAACACGCCCGATTGACCGGTGGTGTCTTCGTAAGTCACCTGGCCGTCGATCATGTAGGTCAGCGTTGCGATACCGGAGTGGGGGTGCATGCCGAAACCTTTTGGCATGACGTTGTCCGTGAAAGCGAAGAGGTCGAGAAACACAAAGGGCTTGCAGAGTTGGCCGAGGTCGCCCGGGCTCATGAGGCGCGTGATCGGCCCGTGGCGGTTGCCCCGGGTGCGGTGGACGATGGTACGCGGTGGCGCTGCGACGATGCTGTTCATGGATGACCTCGGATTCTTGAGCGTTGGTGGCCTCGATGCGAGAAGGATAAGTGTCTGGCAATAGATTGATTAGTCGATACAATCGGATTGAACTCATCCAAAAAATGAAGGAATCGCGACCTGATGCTCGATCTGAATGATGTCGCACTGTTTGTCCAGGTGGTGCGCAGCGGCAGCTTTGCCGAAGCAGCCAGGCGGCTGGGCATGCCTTCCAATACCGTGAGCCGGCGGGTCCAGCAGTTGGAGGCGCAATTGGGGAAGCGACTGTTGCAACGCTCCACTCGCAAACTCACGCTGACTCAGGTGGGGCAGGGGTTCTATGAACGCTGCGTCAGCGCCGTGGATGGGCTGACCGAGGCGGGGCAGGAACTGATGAAGGGCAGCGATGAACCCAGTGGCCTGGTGCGTATCGCGGCGATGGCGGATTTCTTCGATTTTTTCCCGATGCAATGGGTGGCCGACTTTCTCGTCGCGCATCCTCGGGTGCAGCTTGATTTCGTGCTCAGCGATGCCAAAGTCGACCTGATTGCCGACCGCATCGACGTGGCCTTTCGCGGCGGTGCGCTACAGGACTCCGGGTATGTCGGGCGCCAACTCATCAAGAACGAAGGTGATGGGATGGTCGCCAGCCCCGCCTACATCGCCAAGCGCGGTGCGCCGAGTTCGCTGCAGGAGTTGGCTCACCACGACAGCGTGGCCTTTGCCCATCCCAGCGGCTTGAGTCACTGGCGGCTCATCGGCCCGGACGGCACCGAGGAAGAGGTGCAGGTTCCCAGCCGCTTCAACGCCAACACCGCTCAAGCGTTGCGCAAGGCTGCCGTGGCGGGCCTGGGCATCGCCGTGCTGCCCTCGGCGCTGAGCAGCGTGGACCTGGACGCTGGAAGGCTGGTACGTGTGTTGCCGCAGTACCAGCGTATTGGCTTCGGCCTCAATGTGCTCTATCCGAGCCGGCGCCAATTGCCGCTGGCGGTCTCGGCGTTCATTGGGCTGGTGATGGAAAAGCTGGAGCTCAAGGCGTTTCCGGCGCGGTTGAACTGAGCTGGCCATTACGATCCGAGTCTGTGCCCACCGTTTGATCCTGGTTCAGCGAAGTGCATCGCAGAATCCGCGAATCGCTTCGCAGGCCTGGCGCAAGGACGCATCGTCCAGGGCGTAGGCAATGCGAATGTAAGGGCCAAGGCCGAACGCGCTGCCGTGTACCACTGCCACGTCTGCTTCATCGAGCAGCGCGTGAGCGACATCTTCATCGGTGTGCAGCACCCGTCCTCCGGATGAGGTCCGGCCGATCAAGCCGGCACAGGAGGCGAACGCATAGAAGGCGCCACCCGGGCTTGTGCAAGCAAGACCCGGCGTGGCATTCAGCAGCGCCACCATCAAGTCACGACGACGCTGAAACACGGCACGGCTTGCGCGAATGAAGTCCTTGGGGCCGTCCAATGCAGCCAAGGCTGCTTGTTGGGAGATTGAGCTGGCGCCCGAGGTCTGCTGCCCTTGGAGTTTTTCCATGGCCTCCAGCAGCCAGCGTGGCCCGGTGGCAAAACCGATGCGCCAGCCCGTCATGGCATAGGCCTTGGAAACCCCGTTCATGGTCAGGGTGCGCGAAGCCAGCCGTGGTTCGACTTGGGCAAGGGTATAGAACACCTGATCATCGAAGATCAAATGCTCGTAGATGTCGTCCGCCAGGATCAGTACGTGAGGATGGGCCAGCAACACGTCGGCCAGGGCCTGCAGTTCTTCGCGGCTATACACCGCACCGGTCGGGTTGGACGGCGAGTTGAGGATCAACCAGCGGGTCTGCGGGGTGATCGCCGCATCCAGCGCGGCGGGCGTCAACTTGAAGCCGCTGTCGGCATCGCAGGTGACAATCCGGGACTCGCCGCCACAGAGCTGGACCATCTCTGGATAACTGACCCAATAGGGCGCCGGCACGATGACCTGGTCCCCCTCGTCAAGGGTCGCGGCCAGGGCGTTGTAGATGACCTGCTTGCCACCGTTGCAGACCAGGGTGTCCTGCCAGGTGACGTCAAGGCCGTTTTCCCGGCGGAATTTGGCCGCCACCGCTTCGCGCAGCGAACGCACACCGGCGACCTGGGTGTAGCGGGTATGACCCTGTTCGATGGCCTCGATCGCCGCCTCGCGAATGTGCTTGGGCGTATCGAAATCAGGCTCGCCGGCGCACAGCGAAATGATCTTCGCCCCCTGTGCGCGACGTTCGGCCACCCGGTCCATGATCCGATAGGTCGCCGAGGGTTGCGCACGCGCCAGGCGCCGATTCAGTCGTTGGATGTCGACGCTCATGCGCGGGTTCTCCACTCGGTCAGGTTCATCAGTTCCAAGGTCGAGCGGCCTTCGGTCAATGCTTGCATCATCTGGGCTTCCTTGTTGGCGCGGGCTTCGCCTTCGGCCAGGGTTCGTGCGACATCCGCCTTGGGAATGATGATCACACCGTCTTCGTCAGCCACCACCAGGTCGCCTTGGGCAACATGGGCACCGTTGAAGTTGAACGGCTGGCCCACCGACGGCGCGCTGGCCTTGACCGTGCCTTTGACCGAAATGCCTCGGGCAAACACCGGGAACCGGCGTCTTTTCAGCGCCGCGATATCGCGCACGCCACCATCGATGACCAGGCCGACCACGCCCGCTGTTTCAGCCGCCACGGTGAGCACTTCGCCCCAGTAGCCGGCGATGAAACTGCCCGTGCCCACGACCAGCACGCTGCCACGGGGTACGCGTTCCATGGCCAGGTGCAGGGCCAGGTTGTCACCCGGCGAGCATTCCAATGGGTAAGCGGGTGCGGCGATGAAGGCTCCGTCCCAGACCGGGCGGATCGCGCTGTCGACCGCGCAAGGCTGGTGGCAGGCTTCATACAGGGTCGAGCTGCCCAAAACCTTGGCCCGGGCGTGAAAATCCTTGGGAAACAGGAGCGTGGTCATCAGACTTTCCTCTGCAGGCTGTGGTAGCCCAGTGCGGCGCGGGCTTGTTTCAAGGTCTTGCCTTGGGCGACCAGGGCACGGATGTCGGCCTCGACCGATTCGATCTGCCGGGCGCAGGCCGCCACTTCCGCGGCCCGGTCACGGGGGACGATCACCACGCCGTTGGCGTCGGCGACCACGATGTCACGGGCACAGACCCGGGCGGTGCCGATGGACACCGGCTGGTTCACCGACTGCACCTGCACGCGGTCCTTGCCGGTGCGCATGAAGCGGCCTTTGCTGAAGATCGGATAGCCATCGCCCAGGGCCTTGTTCACGTCACGGCAGACACCGTCGATGACGGTGGCGGCGATCTGCCGCGAGCCTGCGTACTGGGTCATGATGTCGCCCCACACGGTGCAGTCGGTGCGGCCGCCATTGTCGATGACCACTACGTCGCCAGCGGCCACGTCTTCGATGAAGTCGCCCACCGTGCCCGGCGGAGCGCTGGCCGAGACGTATTGCACGGTAAATGCCGGCCCGACGATGACTTGGTTGTAGTTGTCCAGGGGCGCTACGCCGAGGCATTGGCCGGGCAGGCCGAGTTTGTCCAGTGCGTCGGAGATGCCTGGGGTGTCCAGGCCTTCGAACAAGGCGACCAGGCTTTTATCTTCAAGGTTCATCAGGAGTGCTCCACGTGGATGGCTTCGAACTGGGTGTCATGCATCACTTCGGCGACCGAGCGACCGCTGCGCACCGCCTCGACCATGCCGTCCTGGCGGCGGCCGATGCGCTCGCCCAGGTCGAGCACCTTGTCGATGTGGGTCTGGGGAATGAAGACGGTCCCGCAGTTGTCGGCAATGACAAAGTCGTCTTCGCTGACATCGACGCCAGCGACGGGGATGGTCACTGCCGCGTCGATTTGAATGACGCGGTTGCGGGCACTGACCATGGTCACGCCACGGCCAAACACCGGGTAGCCAATGGCTTCGCTGC
Source organism: Pseudomonas sp. Pdm06 (assembly GCF_014851795.1). Classification (NCBI taxonomy): domain Bacteria; kingdom Pseudomonadati; phylum Pseudomonadota; class Gammaproteobacteria; order Pseudomonadales; family Pseudomonadaceae; genus Pseudomonas; species Pseudomonas sp. Pdm06. The sequence goes on along the minus strand of NZ_JACVAH010000023.1, from coordinate 68,401 downwards.
CGTCGATGTCGCGGCTGAAGCCGTCGATCACCGTACCGCGCACCTGCTTGCCGACCGCGGCGTTGGCGAGAATGTCGCCCCAGCAAGAGACGCCTTCGATTCCACCTGCGATCACCAAGACGCGATCATCGCTGTCGATCTGCTCCACCACCGGGGTGATCAGGTGGACCGTGGGGACGTTGTCGGATTTAGCGGCCAGCAGCACGGTGCTGGCGCGGCCGACGATCTTCGGGCAATTCCATAGTGGGCGCAGCCCAACGGTGGCTCCCGGCAACCCGAGGAAATCCAGGGCGTCGGACACCGTGTTGGTGTCCAGCGCCGCCAAGCGATCCAGCAAACTCATAGCATTCATGGGCAAACCCCTAAGGTGGCGGAGGGGCCCAGTGTCGAGGAGGAGGTTTCATAGGTATATTACTGATCACGTAACCCACAGATACGCTGAACCTATGGATCGCCCATGATCAACTTCCGTTTGATTCGTCATCTCTGGCTGTTCCTGGCGGTTGCCGAGGAACAGAATTTCGGTCGCGCGGCCAAGCGCCTGGGCATGTCCCAGCCACCGCTGAGCGAGCAAATCCAGGTGCTTGAGCAGGCGCTCAAGGTCAAGTTGTTCGAGCGTTCGCGACGTGGGGCGCAACTGACCCCCGTGGGGGCGGCGATCCTGCCGGCGGTGCGTAAATTCGCCGATCAACTGGAGCGCCTGGAACTGGCCGTGGAAGAAGCCGTGGCAGGGCAGTCGGGATTGCTGACCATCGGTGCGATCTCCACCGCCATGTTCGATGTGTTGCCAGGGTTGATCGAGCAACTGAAGGCCGAGCATCCGCACCTCACCGTGTCTGTCCGTGAGATCGACAGTGTCGAAGCCGTGCCGGCATTGGAAGCCGGAGACATCGACCTGGCCTTCGCCCGGCTGGACGGGGACCTGGGGCATTCGATCAGGTCATTGCCGTTGAGGGAAGATCGCCTGGTGGTGGCCTTGCCCAGCGATCATCCCCTGGCTTCGCGGACAAGGATCAGCCTGTCGAGCCTGTCCACCGAGCCTTTGGTGATGTTTTCCCGCAAGGTCAGCCCGGTGTACTTCGATAACCTGATCGCGACCTGCCGGGCCAGCGGCTTTTCGCCTCGGGTACTGCATGAAGTGCGCTCCGTTGCCTCGCAAATTGCCTTCGTCAGCTATGGCCAGGGCATCGCGCTGGTGCCGGCGTCGTTGAAGAAAATGGCGCCGCAGAACGTGGTGTTCCGACCACTCAGCCAGAAGCTCAACGTCGTGACCACCGCCGTGGCCTGGAATGCCGGACGGCTCAATCCGCTGGTGGAGGAGGTGGTGGCCCGTTTCCAGGGGCGAGGACGAACAGAGGGTTGATTGATAGGTTTGGCATATCAAGGCCATCCCGAATCAGGAATTTACAGAACCCTGGATTGCCCCGACATTGCGAGCCTGATTGCCGGCAATGCGTCCTGGCACACTCTGTTCACTCAAGGAATGACTCACGTGTCCCCAGTCGAAATGTTCTCTGAACTGAAACTCCCCCTGACCGTGGAGGGTGTTGCACTGAACGTCGCCACTCTGCGGCGTGAGGGCGAGCGTGCCCCTATCCTGTTCCTGCATGGATTTGGCTCGACCAAGGAAGACTATGCCGACCTCGTGCTGCACCCGGCATTCGATGGTCATCCGTTTGTCGCCTATGACGCACCGGGTTGCGGCGAAACCCGGTGCGCCGACCTTTCCCGGATCAGCATTGCGTTCCTGCTGGAAACGGCCCTGCAGGTACTGGCGCATTTCGACATCGAACGTTTTCATCTGGTGGGCCATTCCATGGGCGGGTTGACCGCACTGATGCTGGCCCATCACTTCCCTGGCCGGGTGCTCAGCTTTGTCAATATCGAAGGCAACGTGGCCCCGGAAGACTGTTTCCTCAGTCGACAGATCGTGGACTATCCGAGCGGTGATCCCGAGGCGTTTTTCACTGCCTTCATCGAGCGTGCCCGCCACGCGCCGGCCTACGCCAGTGGTCTTTATTCGGCGAGTCTCAGGCATAAGGTCCGCGCAGGCGCCGTGCCGGGGATTTTCCACTCCATGGTGGAGCTCTCCGACAATGCCGACCTGATGGGCAAGTTTCTCGGCCTGCCGTGCCCGAGGATGTTCATGTTCGGCGAGCAGAATGCCTCGCTGTCCTACCTGTCGCACCTCCAGGCCGAAGGCGTCCGGTTGGCGCCAATCGCCGATTGCGGGCATTTCCCGATGTACTCCAACCCCGTGGCGATGTGGCAACAGATCGCCGATTTCCAGGCCAGTGTCGTGGCGGGATAAGCCCGTTGTGCCGCACCTCGCCACAAAGGCATTCCTTCTCCAGGATGTGGATGTTGGGGGGGGGGCGCTTACCGCGTACATCGACCTTCTTGCCACACCGCTAAACCGCTCTTGTGGCGAGGGAGCTTGCTCCCGCTGGCTGCGCAGCAGCCTAAAAGCTGAGCGCAATCCGCCTGACAGATCTCGGTGACGGGTCTGGGGCCGCTGCGCAGCCCAGCGGGAGCAAGCGCCCTCGCCACAAAGACATTCCCTATCCAGGATGTGGACGTCAGGGGGGCGCCTACCGCATGCATCGACCTTCTTGCCACACCGCTAAACCGCTCTTGTGGCGAGGGAGCTTGCTCCCGCTGGCTGCGCAGCAGCCTAAAAGCTGAACGCAATCCGCCTGAAAGATCTCGATAACGGGTCTGGGGCCGCTGCGCAGCCCAGCGGGAGCAAGCTCCCTCGCCACAAAGGCATTCCTTCTCCAGGATGTGGATGTCGGGGGGGCGCTTACCGCGTGCATCGACCTTCTTGCCACACCGCTAAACCGCTCTTGTGGCGAGGGAGCTTGCTCCCGCTGGCTGCGCAGCAGCCTAAAAAAGCTGAGCGCAATCTGCCTGAAAGATCTCGATAACGGGTCTGGGGCCGCTGCGCAGCCCAGCGGGAGCAAGCTCCCTCGCCACAAAGGCACTCCCTCTCGCCACAGGTTCCGTATGTCTCAGGTCCAAACAAGACTTGCCTTGTTCCCTTGGGCATCACGCTCGGGCAGTAGCCCATTTTTTTCCTTCCCAGCAACGACAAAAACCCTCGTTTCGCAAATCCCCGCCTGCCAACACAATCGCCTCGACACCTCATCTCGATAACCGCAACCGCAGAACAACAAGAAAACCGGCGCCATGCCGGCCTGAATCGAACCTAATGCCGGAAGTGCACAGACATGCCCGTTGAAACCCTACGCATCGATACGCTTGTTATAGGCGCCGGCCAGGCCGGCGTGGCCATGAGTGAGCACTTGAGCCGACAAGGCGTGCCTCATCTTGTCGTGGAGCGCAGCCGCATTGCCGAGGCCTGGCGCACGGCGCGTTGGGATTCGCTGGTGGCCAACGGGCCGGCCTGGCACGACCGCTTTCCGGGGTTGGAATTCGAAGGGCTCGACCCGGATGCCTTTGCGACGAAGGACCAGGTGGCCGATTACTTCGAAGCCTATGCCCGCCAGTTCAACGCACCGATCCGTACTGGCGTGGAGGTCCGGGGCGTCGAGCGCAATATCGGCCGTCCGGGCTTCACCGTTGAAACCTCCGACGGCCTGATCGAAGCGATCCACGTGGTCGTCGCCACCGGGCCCTTCCAGCGCCCGGTGATTCCACCGATTGCGTCGGACATGGCGACGGTCACCCAGCTTCACTCGGCTCAGTATCGCAACCCCGGGCAATTGCCCGAGGGGGCTGTGTTGGTGGTGGGCGCCGGGTCGTCGGGGGTGCAGATCGCCGATGAACTGCAGCGCGCCGGCAAGCAGGTCTATCTCTCGGTGGGGGCCCACGATCGTCCGCCCCGGGCCTATCGCAACCGCGATTTCTGCTGGTGGCTGGGCGTGCTGGGCGAGTGGGACGCGGAGGCGGTCCAGCCGGGCAAGGAGCACGTCACCATCGCGGTGAGCGGTGCCCGTGGTGGCCATACCGTGGATTTTCGCCGGCTGGCCCACGAGGGCATCACCCTGGTGGGGCTGACGAAATCGTTCAATGGCAGCGTGGTGACCTTTGAACCGAATCTGGCCGAAAACATCGCCCGCGGCGATGAAAACTACCTGGCGCTGCTGGATGCCGCCGACGCCTACATCGCCCGCAATGGCCTGGACCTGCCGCTCGAACCGGAAGCTCGCCGCCGGCTGCCTGATCCGCAATGCCTGACCCAGCCGATCCTGGAACTGGACCTGGTCGCCGCCGGCGTGACCAGTGTCATCTGGGCCACCGGCTACTCGGTGGACTACAGCTGGCTGAAGGTCGACACCCTCGGCGCCAATGGCAAGCCTCGACATCAGCGTGGCGTTTCCAGTGAACCGGGCCTGTATTTCGTCGGCTTGCCCTGGCTGTCGCGACGAGGCTCGGCGTTCATCTGGGGTGTCTGGCATGACGCCCGGCATATTGCCGATCACATCGTGAAGCAACGCATTTACCTCGCCTATCAAGATGCTGCCCAGCGCCAGGCCCCGGCACTCGACAGCGATTCACACCGTTCGAAAACCAGTCTCACGGGAGTTCGTTGATGCCTACTCACACGCGTATTCGCATGTTCAATACCAAGGACACCTACCCGAACCAGACGCTGGACAACGACCTGTGCCAGGCCGTACGGGCCGGCAACACCGTCTACGTGCGCGGCCAGGTCGGCACCGACTTCAACGGTCAATTGGTGGGCCTCGGCGATCCTCGCGCCCAGGCCGAGCAGGCCATGCGCAACGTCAAGCAATTGCTGGAAGAGGCCGGCAGCGACCTGAGCCACATCGTCAAGACCACGACGTACCTGATCGACCCGCGCTATCGCGAGCCGGTGTACCAGGAGGTCGGCAAGTGGCTCAAGGGCGTGTTTCCGATCTCCACCGGCTTGGTGGTCAGTGCACTGGGCCAGCCGCAGTGGCTGATGGAAATCGACGTGATCGCGGTGATCCCTGAATAAGGAACGGAACATGACCTTTTCCATCGTTGGACGCTGTGCCGAAACCGGCCAGTTGGGCATCGCCATCAGTTCCTCGAGCATTGCCGTCGGCGCCCGTTGCCCCTGGTTGCGCGCGGGCGTCGGCGCGGTGTCGAGCCAGAACATTACCCTGCCGGCCCTGGGTCCGCAGGTTCTCGATGAACTGGCGGGCGGCCTGGCGGCGCAAGCGGCGCTGGAGCGGACCCTGGCGCGCAACGGCTACAGCCAATACCGGCAAGTGGCGGTGATCGATGCCGAGGGCCGCACGGCGATTTTCAGCGGCGAGCATACCCTGGGCACCCACAACGCCGTGGCCGGTGAGCAATGCGTGGCGGCCGGCAATCTGTTGGCCAACGCTGGGGTGATCGAGGCCATGGTCACGGCCTTCGAGCAGGGCGGTGGTTGTCTTGCGTCACGCTTGATGAGCGCGTTGCGGGCCGGGCAGGCGACGGGCGGGGAGGCCGGGGCGGTGCATTCGGCGGCGCTGTCGGTGGTCGATGACCTGACCTGGCCCATCGTCGATCTGCGGGTGGATTGGGCCGAGGAAAATCCCATCGGCGAGCTGGAAAAACTCTGGCTCGCCTATCAGCCGCAATTGCAGGATTACCTGACCCGCGCGCTCAACCCGACCCTGGCGCCGAGTTATGGAGTGCCGGGTGATGAGTGAGCTGCGCAGTCGCGCGCTGCTTGCCGAGCTGGTGAGCTTTGCCACGGTCAGCCGCGATTCGAACCTGGCCTTGATCGAGTTCGTGCGCGACTACTTGCAAGGGCTGGGTGTGAACAGCGAGCTGATCTACAACGCCGAGCGAACCAAGGCCAACCTGCTGGCGAGCATTGGCCCGGCGCTGCCCGGTGGCGTGGTGTTGTCCGGGCACACCGATGTGGTGCCGGCGGACGGGCAGGCCTGGACGGTCGAGCCGTTCTGCCTGACCGAGATGGACGGTAAATGGTTCGGGCGCGGCACGGCGGACATGAAGGGATACCTGGCCTCGGTGCTCGCGGCGGTGCCGGTGTTCTTGTCCAGCCCGCTTCGGCGACCGGTGCACCTGGCGTTTTCCTATGACGAAGAGGTGGGTTGCCTGGGCGTTCACAGCTTGCTGGAGGTGTTGGTTCGGCGGATTGCGCAACCGGCCCTGTGCCTGATTGGCGAACCCACCCAACTCCGACCGGTGCTGGGGCACAAAGGCAAGCTGGCGATGCGTTGTCATGTCCGAGGGGCGGCTTGTCATTCGGCCTATGCCCCTTACGGGGTCAACGCCATCGAACAGGCGGCGCGCCTGATCGGGCGGTTGGGCGAGATCGGCGCGCAATTGGCCGAACCCTCGCGGCACGACCCGCGCTTCGACCCGGCGTTTTCCACAGTGCAGGTCGGGGTGGTCCACGGCGGCACGGCGCTGAACATCGTCCCGGCGGACTGTCGTTTCGATTTCGAGGTACGCGCCTTGCCGGATTTCGATCCCCTCGTGGTGGCTGAGCAATTGCAAGGTTATGCCGAGCAGACCCTGCTGCCGGCAATGCAGGCGGTGGCGGGGGATACAGCGATCCGCTTCGAACCGTTGTCGGCCTACCCGGGCTTGGCCACTTCGCCGGACAGCGCGGCCGCCCAACTGGTTGCACGGCTGTGCGGCAGCGACGCTTTCAGCACCGTCGCTTTTGGCACCGAAGGCGGCCTGTTCCATCAGGCCGGGGTGCCGACGGTGGTCTGTGGCCCCGGCAGCATGGACCAGGGGCACAAGCCCGACGAATACGTGAGCGTTGAACAAATGGCTGCCTGCGACCGCTTGATGGATCGGCTGGCGAGCTATCTCTGTGAACCCAATGATTGCTGACCGCAAGGTGCCTGAGGAGGACGATTTCAATGGAAGGAGATTCCTCGCGGTCAGCCAGGCGACACCCATGAACAGGCCGACAAGAGCCTTTGCTGTAGACCTTGCCGCCCGTATTTACGGTCACTTTTGAGTCCCGTCACCGGCTCGTGCGGGCGAGCCGGTATTTTCGAGGAACCGCTTCATGTCCAGATCCTTGCGTTGCAATATTGCGTGTGCCCTGGCGTTGCTGAGTACCAGTGTCCTGGCCGCGCCACAGAGCCTGACCGTGATTTCCTTCGGCGGCGCCACCAAGCAGGCCCAGGACAAGGCCTACTTCCAACCTTTCAATGCCAGCGGTGCGGGAAACATCGTGGCCGGCGAATACAACGGTGAGTTGTCGAAGATCAAGGCCATGGTCGCAGCCGGCCACACCAGCTGGGACGTGGTCGAAGTGGAGAGCCCCGAGCTGTTGCGTGGTTGTGAGGAGGGGCTGTTCGAGAAGCTTGACCTGGGGCGCCTGGGCGACCCGGCGAACTATGTGCCGGGAGCGCTCAATGAATGTGGGGTCGCCACCTACGTCTGGTCGATGGTCCTGGCTTATGACCAGAGCAAGCTCGCCAAGGCACCCAAGTCGTGGGCGGATTTCTGGAACGTGGCCGAGTACCCGGGCAAGCGCGGCCTGCGCAAGGGCGCCAAGTACACCTTGGAAATCGCCTTGCTGGCCGACGGGGTCAAGGCGCAGGACGTGTACAAGGTGCTGAACACCCCGGAAGGCGTGTCCCGGGCATTCGCCAAGCTCGACCAGATCAAGCCGAACATCCAATGGTGGGAAGCCGGCGCGCAACCGGCGCAGTGGTTGGTGGCGGGGGACGTGGCGATGAGTGCGGCCTACAACGGGCGCATCGCGTCGGCGCAAAAGGAAGGCATGACGCTGAGCATCGTCTGGCCGCAGAGCCTCTACGACCCGGAGTACTGGGCCGTGGTCAAGGGCACGCCGAACAAGGCCCTGGCCGAGCAGTTCATTGCCTTTGCCAGCCAGCCGCAGACCCAGAAGGTGTTTTCGGAAAACATCCCTTATGGGCCGGTGCACCGCAAGACACTGGCGCTGTTGCCGACGGCGGTACAGGAACAGTTACCCACCGCCGAGGCCAACCTGGCTGATGCCCAAGCCGTGGACGCGGAGTTCTGGGTCGACCATGGCGAGGAACTGGAACAACGCTTCAACGCCTGGGCCGCTCGCTAGACATATCCCTTGTGGCGAGGGAGCTTGCTCCCGCTGGGCTGCGCAGCAGCCCCGACACCAGGCGCCTCGGTGTATCAGCCTGACCGCGTTCGGCTTGCATGGGGTCGCTGCGCAACCCAGCGGGAGCAAGCTCCCTCGCCACGGGGTTGGTGTTTTACTTACAGGCCGGGGCGGGCAGTTGTGCCTGGCCTGCCGTGGCTCAAGGCAGCCATTGCCTGAACTGTTCCTTGCAATAGTCGACAAACAACTGCGCCGGTTTGGTGAGGTGCGCGCGCTTGAGCCAGCCTGCCACCAGTGCCGAACCGGTCACGTCCTCGGCGATGTCGACGCACACCAGGTGTTGCCCATCGTAGGTGCAGGTGGAGTGCGGGCGGGTCACCAGTACGGCAAAACCAAAGGACTGGCCGACCATGCCTCGCACCATCTCGATGGACGGCGAGCTGAAGACAATGTTGGGCGTCAGGCCCAGCTCCTCGAAGATGCTCACGAAATAGGTGCGACTGGGCTGCACGTCCAGCAGGATCATCGGTTCGAGGGCCAGGTCGCGCAGCGATACCTGGGCCTGGTCGGCGAAGCGATGCCCCGCCGGCAACAACGCGTAGGGGCGTTGCGGCGCCGTCAGTGCTTCGGTCTCGATGGTACTGTCGAGGTCGTGTTCATAGAAAATCGCCAGGTCGAAACGCCCCCCCGTGAGGCCTTGCACCAGCTCCTGTTGCTCGCCATCCTGCACGCGGATTTCCACCCCCGGGAAGCGCTCGCGAAAGCCCGCGATCAGCCGCGGCAGGTAGAGTGGGGCGACGGTTTCGAAACAGCCGATGTCGATCTGCCCGCTGACCACATCGTTATCGGCCAGCGCGTTCTGCTCGAACTCCCGGGCCATGCGCAACAGCTCCTGGGCCTTGCGATAGAAGCGCGCACCGCCGGGCGTCAGCGATACCCCCTGGGCGTGATGCCGAATGAGCAATTGCACACCGAAACTGTCTTCCAAGCCCTTGATGGCGGAGGCGATCGACGGCTGGGCGATGTACAGCTTGCGGGAGGCTTCGGCGACGCTGCCACATTCGACGGTGGTGACGAAGTACTTCAGCTGACGCAAGGAATAGGACGCCACGGCACACCTCGATCCGGATGATTTCTGCCTACCTTACCTTGTGCACGGAGGGCGGTGGGCGGGCATTGATACGGATTTTGCTGGGCAGTGACGATATTCAGGCTGGCTTGGTGAAGAGCGCCGGAAAAAAACGCCTGCCCAAGGATCGTTGGCAGGCGTCTGGGAAAGACCGGCGCAGAAAGGAGGGACTGGCCGGGGGCGGAAACGGCTTTCAGGCTACCGGGATCAACGGGTCGGCGGCGGCCAGGGCGGTTGCGCGATCAGCCGCGGGCGGGTAGATCCACACTGTGTTGATCTGGGTCTTGAGCTCCTTGGCTTCCTGCCCGACCAACTTGAGCTGGCGATCCCAGCCTTCGGTATACACCGCGCCCCAGGCACCCAGGTCCAGGCAGGTCACATACTTGGGTTGGCTGTAGGCCATTGGCGCCACGCCCAGCAAGTCGGCCGCGACGTTGTTGCCGGCATAGCGGCCCAGGGCGATGGCGTGCTGGCAGGACATCGCCGCATAGTTGCCCAGCGTGTCGGTGGCGGCGTAGGCCACGTCACCGCTGGCGAATATGTCGTTCTGGCCCAGGACTTTCAGGTTGGCATCGACGTGCAGGCGCCCCTGGCGATCGCGGGTAGCGGGTACCTGCTGGGTCAACGGACTGGCGCGGAACCCCACGGTCCAGATCACGGTATGGGACTCGATACGCTGGCCGCTCGACAGGGTGACGCCACCGGCATCCACCGATTCGACCGAGGCGTTGAGAATCCACTCGATACCCAGGTGTTCGGACGCTTCGACAATGGATGGGCTTATGCCGTCGCCCAACGCTGCACCAATCTGCGGCCCGCGATCCACCACGATAACCCGGATGTCCGCATCCTCGCCGAGGACGGCGCGCAGGCGTGCGGGCATTTCGGTGGCGGTTTCGATCCCGGTAAAGCCGCCACCGGCCACCACCACGGTGTTGCGGGCCGGGCTGTCCGGCAGATTTTTCAGCGACTTGATATGGGCTTCGAGACGGCTTGCCTGTTCGATTTCATCAACGTCGAAGGCATGCTCCATCATGCCCTCAAGGTCGGGGCGAACCAGTTGGCTGCCCGCCGCGAGCACCAGGCGGTCATAGCCCAGGGTGCCCTGGGTACCGAACGCATCCACGTAGCCCACCCGTTTGTTGTCGACATCGATACTGCTCGCCGAGCCTTGTACGAAGTTCACGCCCACTGCGTCGAACAGACTGCCCAGCGGCGCAGCCATGGTATGGACGTCCGGCTCGTAGAAACGAGGACGAATGCGCAGTTCAGCCTGGGGGGCCAGGACGCTGATCTGCACGTCATGACGATCGTGTTGGTCCAGCAGCCGGGCCGCGCTCAATGCGCTCCAGACCCCGCCGAAACCTGCGCCAACAACCAGAATATGTTGTTTCATGATGAGCTCCCGAAGACAAAATCGATACGTTGAATTGTTTAACTGTTTCAGCGTGACCGTGTCGCGAAGTACTCCAAAAGCGCCTGGCTGCAATGAGTTGCCATCGAGCACATTCAGTTTCGGTTCGCTGTAGGGAAGCTTATTGGCAGGACCTGTTTTTGACACTTCTACATAAGGTCATCGCGCCTATGCCTGGGTAGGGGAGATCTATACGAAGGTATGAGGGCGCGACGCAGTCAGGCAGACCGGGCCAGTACCGATTCGATGCAGGTGATCAGTTCGGCGCAGTCGAAGGGTTTCGGGAAAAACGCCACCGGCTCGGGCGTACCGGCGCTGATACGGGGGGGCACGCCAGGGTATCCGGTGATGAAGATGATCGGGGGATGAATGCCCAGGGTCGATAATCGATCGTACATCTGAATGCCCGTCATGCCAGGCATTTGAATATCCGATATCAGGCACGCCGTGTTTTCAAGTTCGCTGGAAGATAAAAAATCCAAGGCGCTGGCATATGTTTTAACCCGATATCCGTGGGAGCGTAACAAACCATCCAATGCAATTCGAACTGACTCATCGTCATCAATGATTGAAATGATTGCAGTGCTGGACATGTCGATACCTGGAGTTTGATATCAGGTAGCCATAAAGGCGCCCGTGTCACTGCAAGATACGCTGTCCAATGGCCCCGCCAAGTATACGTGTGTATGAACTTTCCAGCGTGTCGCGGGGCAACGACAGGGAGGGAACCTCACCGGAATGCTTAAATCGCTGCCCGCAATTCGCGTGGCGACAGGCCATAGTGTGAGCGAAAACGCACCGCAAAACGTGAGGCCGAGGCGTAACCGCAGGCACCGGCAATTTCACCGATGGGACGAGACGTTGTTTGCAACCATTGCAACGCTGTCGCCAGTCGAACGCCTTCCAGGATGCTCCGGAAACTGTCCCCCTCATTCGCCAGTTGGCGGCGCAACGTCGACTCACCCAGGTTAAGTTGCTGTGCAACGCTCGCAACCGTCCAGTCTCTCTCCGGGCTGCCCATCACCATCTGCTGCACACGTTCGCAAATTGGATCGTTGCGCCCCATCAGCAGGGGGCCGATCTGGCCACCAAGGCACAGACTCAGAAGAACCGCTTCCCCATAGAGCGCGCGTAATGCGTCCGGCGCGTTCGCATTGATAGCGGCCAACAACTGATTCCATGCCTGTGTTGTGTGCTTGTCCAGAGGGACGCATAGATCGGTCTTCAGTGCACCGCGACGGCTCATGATCTGTTGGCTATATCGGCTGCTGAAGTTACGCAGTGTCGAGAGGGGAAAGGTGACCGCATCGGCGATGTAGTGACCGTGAGGGCCGGGGAAGTTCGAGATACCAAGCTCGCGTCCGGCCGGCATCAGAATCAGATGTTGCGGCCCCGCGCGCATCTCCCGGTCATCCCATTGCAACAGTTTTTCCCCCTGTCGCACTCGACACAGGGTGGTCACGAACACCGGTACCCTTGATAAGGTAAGGGGCTGTCGCGCCTGTATGACACACGCATCGATAATGTTTTCCCGGTGCTGTATGCCGTCACAAGGGCGCATCGTTTTTAACGTCCGTAAGTTGAAGTAATGGTCGCTTTGGCCAGGACGTTGGCATTGAGCATGTACCCAACCAAGGCGCCACTGGCCTCACCGTCGAGTGGCAGCTTATCGACTTTCAATGCCCATACGGTGAATTGATAGCGATGGGGTTTATCCCCTACAGGTGGGCAAGCCCCGCCAAATCCTGGCTGGCCATAATCGGTTCGCCCTTGTACGGCACCGGCAGGCAGGTTCGCTCCCACTCCGCTTGGCAAGCTATGGGTAGAAGTGGGTAAGTTAACCACCGTCCAATGCCACCAACCGCTACCCGTCGGGGCATCGGGATCATAGACCGTGATCGCGTAGCTTTTAGTCCCAGCGGGAGCGTTTGTCCAGGAAAGCTCAGGGGACGTGTTACCACCTTCGCAACCGAAGCCTTGGAACACTTCGCGACTGGTCAGCGGACGGTTGTCAGCAATATCCCGGCTGGTCAGTGAGAAGTCGGCAGCGTACCCACTGATTGCTACGGCCATGGTGAGTGCAGGCAGGATTGACCTGATTTTCATCGTGATTCCATTTGGGGCTTGAAGTGAAGCTCGAGTCTAGGATGAACAAAGAGTGGTTACTGTGCCGAAACGCTCGGCCAAAGTGCCGAAATGCTCGATTGACTATCGGCCTGTGTCAGCCAGGCGCCATTCCAGCACCTGGGCCATGCGCACCAGATCGGCAAACGAGTGTGCGCACATCTTGCGCATGGCCTGGCCACGGTGAATCTTGACCGTGATTTCACTCAAGCCCAGTTCTCCGGCGATCTGTTTGTTCATCAGGCCTGACACCGCCAGCGCCATGACCTGCCGCTCCCGGGGCGTCAAGGTGGTGTAGCGGTCAAGCACTTGCTGATGGCCGCGTTCAGCGTCGCGCCGCTGGCGGTCCTGGTGATGGGCGGCGGTCACGGCGTCGATCAGGTCTTGTTCGCGGAACGGTTTGGCGAGGAAATCCACGGCACCGGCCTTCATCGCCCGCACGGTCATGGCGATGTCACCGTGACCGGTCATGAACACAATCGGCAGTTGAACGTTGGCTGCAGCCAGCTCCCGTTGGCAATCCAGGCCGCTGGTGCCTTGCAGGCGCACATCCAGGACCAGGCAACTGGGTTGCTCGGGCCTGGAATGGTTCATGAACTGCGCGACCGAACCGAACAGATGGACCTGCAAGCCGATGGAACGCAGCAGGCTGCCGAGGGATTGGCACAGCGGTGCGTCGTCATCAACGATGTAGACGATGGGGGCGTTGTCGATAATCGGGCTTGAGGGCGGTATGGAGGTCATTGCCCGCTCCCCGACAGAGCGGTGCACGTGAGCCGCGGCAGCGCGAACCTGAACGAGGTGCCTTGGCCGACCTCGCTGGTTGCCCAGATCCTGCCGTCATGGAAGTCGATAATGGACCGGCAGATGGAAAGGCCCATGCCCAGGCCGTTTTCCTTGGTGGTGAAAAACGCATTGAACAAGGACGGCAGGTCCTCGGGGGTAATGCCGGTTCCGTGGTCAGTCACCTCCAGCAGCACTTCGTCACTCTCGGTCCAGGTGCGTATGCGCAGGGTTCGTGCGTGTACCTTGACCCCGTCCATGGCGTGACAGGCATTGATGATCAGGTTGATGATCACTTGCTGCAGTTGCACCCGGTCTGCGCTGATCTGGCCCTCGGTCGCTGCCAGGTCCACCTTGGCCCGGACTTTATGATGAGCCAGTTGCTGCTGGACCAGGTTCAGGGTCTCGCGGACGATGTCGTCCAGTCGCTCGGGCTGGCGCAACGGGTCGCACTTGCGCGACAGCGCCCTGATACCGCTGATGACCTCGCTGGCGCGACAGCCGTTGGCGACGATTCGGTCGAGGCAATCCAGGGCTTCCCCGAGATCGGGTTGCGGGCGTTTGAGCCAGCGGCGACAGGCCTCGCCGCTGCTGGTGATAGCCGTCAGTGGCTGGTTGACCTCGTGGGCAATGGACGCGGCCATTTCCCCCAGGGAGGTCAAGCGAGTGACGTGGGCCAGTTGGCTCTGGGCGCGAAACAACGCTTCTTCGGCCTGCTTGCTGGCAGTCACGTCCATGAGCGCGCCGAGATACTGGAAACGGCCATGCTGGACGAGCAGGGGGCTGGCGATCATGTGGATGTGCTTGATACGCCCATCAGGCATCAGCAGCCGCAGCTTGACCTCGATCTGCGGTTCGCCAGCGGCGGCCTGCTGGAAAACCCCGCGTGCCAACTCCAGGTCTTCAGGATGGGCGCGCTCCAGCATCATCGACACCGTTGGCGTCTTGCTGGGCGGGTACTCGAAAATCCGTGCCGATTCCTCCGACCAGGACAACGCTTGTCGATCACCGCGAAAGCCCATGCTGCCGGTCTGGCTCAGACGCTGGGCGCCGGTCAGGTAAGCCTCGTTGTGCCGCAGGCTGTCGGAAGCCTGCTTGCTGCGCAGGGCCAGGAAAGCAATGGCGGACAGCGCGGTCAGGCAGCGGAAGAAGCCGGTGGTCGATTCCCAGCGGTGATAGCCGCCGTTGTAGAGGAACATCGCGGTGAGCAAGCCCATGCACATCAGCGCGACGGTGATCACCAGATTGATGGAGAACAGGTTGGCTGCCATCAACAACAAGGTGATGTACAGCAGGGTCGGCGCCAGGTCGGAATGGGTTTCGGAGTTGATGATGACAATGCCGCAGGCCACCACCAGGCCCACCGCCCAGCCGAGGGCGTTCACCAGTGGGTGGGTGCTGATTCCCATCGACGGTCGAGGCCCGCTCTGGCTTGGGCTGTATCGAAGGCTGTCATAGACGTTCTTGAGCATCGCGGAGGGTAGGGGCACGCTGGCAGACCTTTGGTTTTTTACGTGGTCTCGCTCTGGGATGTCGGGGCGACAGAGCATCGGTTCGTATCTTAGAAGCGCCGCTTTGCCTGAGGTAGGACATAAAACCCTGAAATCCCGCCAAGCCGTGCCAAGGAGAGGGGGCCGCTGCGCAGCCCGGCGGGAGCAAGCTCCCTCGCCACAAAGGCGGTGTTCGCCCGGGCCTGGATATATACCGAAGTATCGATGACGTTGCCCAAAGGGTGAGTCGAGTGTCCCCACGTACAACAGACCTGGCGCGCCTCGGGGATTACGCTTTCAACAGCTCGTCGCCGTAGGCCTTGATGGAGGGCGCAGGCGATGTTCTTGTCCACTCCCGACTCAATGGCCTGGCGCCTGAGGCGACGACTATGATGAACAGAAATGACCTGCGTCGTGCTGACATCAATCTGCTGGTGGTCTTCGAAACCATGATGCACGAGCGAAATGTGACCCGCGTCAGCGAAAAGCTGTTTCTCGGCCAGCCAACGATCAGCAGTGCCCTGGCGCGCTTGCGGTTGATGTTCGATGATCCCTTGTTCATCCGTTCGGGGCGGTTGATGGAACCGACCTCCCGGGCGCGGGAAATCTTCTCCAACCTGTCCCCGGCCCTGGACGGCATCGCCGCCGCCTTGAGTCGCTGCCAGGCGTTCGAGCCGGCCACCAGCGAGGCGACCTTCCATATCGGCCTTTGCGATGACGTCGAGTACGCCCTGCTGCCGGAGCTGTTGCGACGCCTGCGGGTCGAGGCACCGGGCACCACCTTGGTGGTGCGCCGGACCGATCAATGGCAGGTCTCCCAACTGTTGGCCAGTGGCGAGATTTCCCTGGGTATCAGCCCGACGCTGGAGCTGCCGGCCAATGCCCGGCGCAAGACCCTGCGGCCGATTCGACCGATGCTGTTGCGCGCCGATTCGCAGCCCGGCGAGCTGACCCTGGACGAATTCTGCCGTCGGCCCCATGCCGTCGTATCGTCCATGGGCAATGTCATCGACGATTCAGACCGCGCGTTATGCCTGATGGGCCGACAGCGCCGGGTGGTGTTGACCGTGCCGCAGTTCAGTGCCTTGCCCGTGCTGTTGGCCCAGAGCGACATGATTGCCATCGTGCCGGATTACGTTGCCCAGGCGATGGCCGGGGTGACCGGCATGCGGGCGCAAGCGGCCCCGATCTGCTTGCCCCAGCACGAGCTTTCCATGGTCTGGCGCGGCGCTTCGCACAATGATCCGGGGGAGCGTTGGTTGCGTTCCCGTTGCAGCGCGCTCCTGGCTGAACAGGCCGACCCGCAGGAGCAATCCAGGCGAGTGGCCTGACGGACAGTTGCGCAAGGGTTTCGCACTCAGCGAGAAAACCGGCTGCGGTACTCCCGGGGGGATATCGAGAGATGGCGCTGAAACGTGTGGCGCATTCGTTCCTCGTCACCGAAACCGCAGGATCGGGCGATCTGGTCGATGTTGCGCGGGGAGTCTTCGAGCATTCGACGCGCCGCTTCAAGGCGGAACATCTCGATGGCTTTGGCCGGGGTTCGGCCGGTCTGGCGTTTGTAGACCCGGGCAAAATTGCGCGGGCTCATCCTGGCCTGGCGGGCCAGCCGTTCGACGGTGAGGTTGTTGTCGTCCAGGTGCTCGGAAATCCACACGTGCAGTTCATCGAAGCCGGCGCTCTCTTGCATCTGCAATTGCAACAGTTGGCTGAACTGCGCCTGCCCGCCGGGGCGCTTGAGAAACACCACCAGCTCACGGGCCACCTGCAAGGCCACATCGCGACCACAGTCGGCTTCGACCAATGCCAGGGCCATGTCGATGCCGGCGCTGACACCGGCCGAGGTCCACACGTTGCCCTGCTGGATGAAGATCGCATCGAGGTCCACCTCAACCGCCGGGAAACCGCTCTTGAGCATCTCGCACATGGCCCAATGGGTGGCGGCCCTGCGTCCGTCCAGCAAGCCGGCCTGGGCCATGAGGAAGGTGCCGCTGCACACCGATGCGGTGCGCCTGGCCTGGACCGAGGCCTTGCGCAGCCAGTGCACCAGGTCGACACAGTCGATCATCGCCTGCCGAATGTCCGGTGCGCCGGGGACGATCAGCGTGTCGATGAGCGTCCCGTCGAGCTCATGCAGGGCACGGGTGTCCACGACCAGGCCTTCGGCGCTTTGCATCAACCCGCCAGCCAGGCTCGCGGTATGCATGGCGTAGCCGGGCAGGCCGCGCTCGGTCATGGCTTTGGTGGCGGCCCAGAACACGGTCTGGGCCCCGGTCAGGTCCAACAAACCCATCTGCGGGTAGGCCAGGAATACCAGGGTGCGCGGTTGGGAAACGGACTCGGCGGCGATGCCGATATCCAGGCTCATCTCGTTCATGTTCGCTTCGCGCAGGTGTTCGTCAGGGGAGGTCTGCAAGGTTATCAAGGGAACGTGCCGGTGAGGGCGATTTCATGGGCTCGGATGCCGAACATTTAGGTGCTATTGATATGCTATTAAGGTATTTAAATTAATATTCTTATAGCTTTAAAGTCGTGGCCTTCAGTCTTTCACCTACTGTGAGGTTCATCAGACCATGGCTTTCAAGCGTTCTGCGCGCACCTTGTTGATTTCCCTGGCGGCCACTGCGCTGCTCAATCCCTTGGCCCACGCCGAGGGCAAGATCAGCATCGCCCAGCAATTCGGTATCGGCTACCTGATCCTGGATGTGGTGCGTGACCAGCAGCTCATCGAGAAGCATGGCAAGGCCCAGGGCCTGGATATCAAAGTGGACTGGAACAGCATTTCCGGCGCGACGGCGATGAACGAGGCCTTGCTGACCGGCGCCCTGGATGTGGTGTCGGCGGGCGTTCCGCCGATGTTGACGATTTGGGATCGGACCCGTGGCAAGCAGAACGTCAAGGCCATCGCCTCGCTGGGGTCGATGCCCAACTACCTGCTGACCAACAACCCGAACGTGAAGAGCCTCAAGGACTTCACCGACAAGGACCGGATCGCTGTCCCGGCGGCGGGTGTCGGGTTCCAGTCGCGCACGTTGCAGATCGAAACCGCCAAGGTGTTCGGCAACGATCACTTCAAGAAATTCGACGATATCTCGGTCAGCCTTCCGCACCCGGATGCGACGGCGGCGCTGATCGCCGGCCAGTCGGAGATCAATTCGCACTTCTCCAGCCCACCGTTCCAGTACCAGGCACTGCAAAACCCCAATGTGCACAAGGTGCTCAGCTCCTATGATGTGCTGGGCGGGCCGGCGACGTTCAACGTGCTCTACACCACGGAAAAATTCCACGACGAAAACCCCAAGACCTACAAGGCCTTCTACGATGCCTTGGTGGAGGCGCAAGGCATCATCAAGGCCGACAAGCCAGCCGCTGCCCAGACCTACATCCGCGTAGAACAGTCCAAGTTGCCGCTGGCGCTGGTGGAAAAAATCGTCACCGACCCCGAAATCGACTTCACCGTCGTTCCGCAACGCACCTACATCTATGCTGAAAAACTGCATGAACTGGGCGTGTTGAAAAACAAGGCCGACAGCTGGAAGGACTATTTCTTCGAAGAAGCCCATGCCGACGCTGGCAGCTGAATCCGGGCCGGTTATCCGTTTTCGGCACAATTGCACGACCGGTCCACGGGGCGGAATGGAACTTGCCTGAGCTTTGACCCATAAGCCCTGGAATCATCAAAGGTCGGGTCAATGAACAATGACAACATGGCGCAGCCAGCGGTCTCGTCGGATGGGTTGCCGATGCTGCCGATCAATCGGTTCCGTACCACGGACATCGACGAGCACGCTCGCAACATGGGGGGCTGGCAGGTCTGCTATGACCAGTTGACCCCCGGTCGCTTCGACGGCGAGTTGATCGAGTTCCGCTCGGATTGGATGCAGTTGGTGCGCGACCGCTCTAATCAGGCCCTGACCAAGCGAGGCATGGCCTGGGAGGGGGCCATCACCTTCAGCGTGCCGCTGAGTGCGGATGGGCCGGTCTTTTGCTCCGGGCACCCGATTGTCGAACCCAGCCTATTGGTCGCCCATGGGCATAACCTGCCTGAGTTGCGCACGCCCCAGCATCTGGATCTGCTCGGTGTCGCCATCGACGAGCAGGCGTTGGAGCATGTGCTGGAGCGACAAGGCAGTCGCTTTCGAATTACCGATCTTCCCAAGTGTTACCGTCTTGGCAACTCGACGCTGCCCGCCGAGCTTGCGGCGTTGTTCGATGAGCTTGAAGGGGGCGAGCAGGGGCGTGATTCGTTGCTGGGGTACGAGTCGATTCGCCGGGGCCTGCGGGACACGGTGATGTTGCACATACTGGAACTGGTGGCGCCGGACGAAGCACCGCCGCTCAGTCCCACGGCGCGCAAACGCATGGTCGACCGCGCCCGGGAGTACGCCCTGTCCCATGTCGATGAGCCGCTGTCGATCCTCGACCTGTGCAATCACATCGGTGCCAGCCGACGCAAATTGCAGTATTGCTTCCAAGAGACCCTGGGCATCAATCCGGTGGCTTATCTGCGGGCGTTGCGCCTCAATGCGGTGCGCCGTGAGCTGCGCAATGGCGATCAGGTGCTGGGTGTGCAGGAGGTGGCGGCACGCTGGGGGTTCTGGCATTTGAGCCGGTTTTCCAGTGATTACCGGACCCTGTTTGGCGAAACCCCGTCACACACCTTGCGTCGCACGCATCTGTGCTGAAAACGGATAACGGCTGACCGGCCGGCTCCCTAGGATGACCCCAACACCACATGGTCGGAGGGGCATTCGATGTACCAAAACAAAAAAACAAACGTCTGGCACTGTACGTGGTTAACCCTGGGGCTGATCGGTGCCTGCACCGCTGCCCATGGCACCGAAAACGGCGCGCCGACCACGGCGGTCGGGGTCTATGATTTCGGCGCGGGCATGATGCCGCCGGCCACGCCCTTTGGCACCGTCGGCCTGCGCACTGCGTTCTATTCGGCCAATGTGCAGAAGGATCGCCACGGCAAGTCCGTGGACAACAATTTCTCTTTGGATGTCTTGTCCATCGGCGTCGCCTACATGCGCATGACCGATTACACCGTGCTGGGTGCCAAGTATGGCTTCGGCGCCGTCGTGCCGTTCTTCCAGATGGACGCGTCGCTGCAGGTGCAGACGCCTGTCGGCCCGCTGAACCTGGAGGCCGATCCGTTTCGCATGGCTGACATGCAGGTATTGCCGGTGATCCTGCAGTGGACGCTTTCGCCGAACCTGTTCGTCAATGCCCAGTTCCAGATCCAGGCCCCCACCGGCGACTACGACCAGGATCGCTTGATCTCACCGGGTCTCAACCACTGGACCTTCTCGCCGATCCTCAACGCCACGTACATCTCCGACAGCGGCTTCGAGGTGTCTTCGAGCTTTGAAGCCGACATCAACACCCGCAACCACGCCACCGACTACAAGAACGGCGTCGAGTACCGTCACGAATTTGCCGTGGGCCAGCACGTCGGGCCATGGACCTTGGGCGTGGGCGGGTACTACTACCGTCAGTTCACCGATGACGACGCGCCGGGGCTGGAAACCGGCAATCGCGCCCGGGTGCTGGCCGTCGGGCCGGCGGTGAGCTACTTCAAGCCCGGCATTCCACCGGTGTGGCTGCATGTCTACAAGGAGCTCGATGCGCGCAACCGCGCCGAGGGCTATACCGCGGCGCTGCGTATTTCCCACAGTTTCTAGAAGGGGCTCGTCATGAACCAATCAAGTTCCGCTTCAACGGCGGCCACCCCGTCGCGCCAGGCCAGTTGGCGCGAAGGCGGGGTACTGATGTTGGGCAGCAGCCTGACGATCATGGGCGCGGTGATGGTCACGCCCATCCTGCCCCGGTTGGGTGCCGAATTCGGTCCCTTGGAACCGCGCGCCGATCTGCTGGTGCCGTTGGCGATTACCGGTCCGGCCCTGGCGATTGCCGTGTGCGCGCCGTTGGCTGGCTGGTTGGCCGACCGGGTTGGACGCAAGGCGTTGCTGGTGATTGCCACGGTGCTCTACGCCTTGCTCGGCGCCTTGCCGGCCCTGCTCGATAGCTTGCCTTCGATTGTCGGTGTGCGGCTGTTGTTCGGGTGCACGGAGGCGGCGGTGATGACTTGCTGCGCGACGCTGATCGCCGACTATTGGCAGGGCGAGGAGCGACTGCGCTACGTCAACCGGCAGGTGGTGACTATCGGCCTGGTGGGGGCGCTGTTTTTCGTGGTGGGCGGTGTGCTCGGGGAGCACTCGTGGCGGGCGCCATTCCTGTTGTATCTGCTGCCACTGCTGCTGGTGCCGGCCATGATGAAAGTGCTCTGGGAACCGCCGGTGACGAAGCGGCAGAAGGTCGAGCAGCGCGTCGATGAGTCGGCTCCGGCCAAGGTCGCCGTGCTGCCACTGCTGGTCGGCTACCTGATGATCCTGGGCGGTATGGTCCTGACGTTCATCATGCCGATCCAGGCGCCGACGCTGTTGGTCAGCTTGGGCATCACCTCCAGCACGATGATCGGCCTGGCGGCGGGACTGAGCCTGTTGGCGACCTTGGGCGGTTCGCTGATGTGGCCGTTGCTGCGCCGTCGCTTCGGCATCGCCGGTTGCAACGCATTGTTACTCGGCCTGATGGGCCTGGGGCTGTGGTTGCTGATGCGCGGGCAAAGCTACAACGCTGTGCTGGTGGCGGTGTTCATCCAGGGCCTGGGGGCCGGGTTGCTGGTGCCCAACGTGATGGCGCCGGTGATGAATGCCTTGACCGCCAGCACCCGCGGCCGGGGCTTGGGCGGGTTTACCTCGTGCCTGTACATCGGCCAATTCGTCAGTCCGCTGGTGGTGGCGTTGGTGGTTGTCTTCGCCGCTGACCTGCGTCACGCCATCCAGTGGCTGGCCCTGGCCAGTTTTGCCTTGGCACTGCTCTGGGTCATTGCTGGCCTGCGCGCACGGGGCCAGGGGCAGGCGAGCACCGTCGGATCACATCAATCGTCGTGACATAAGGAATCTGAAACATGGGTATGCAAGACATCCACCATCTGATGGACAGTGAAGACGCCACGGCGCTGGCCGAGTGGGTCAGGCGTGGCGAAGTCCAGCCCGGCGAACTGCTGGAAACCGCCATCGAGCGGCTGGAGCGGGTCGAGCCGCAGCTCAATGCGGTGGCCGAGCGGCTGTACGATTCGGCCCGGCAAGCAGCGCGCACGCCACAAGTTGGCCAAGGCCTGCTGGCCGGTGTGCCGACCTTGATCAAAGACCTGTTTTCGCCGGTCCACGGCGCGGCGATGACCAACGGCTCGCGTGCACTGGGTGACTTCCGGGCGGATTTCGAATCGGAAGTCGTGACGCGCCTGCGCCGTGCCGGATGCCAAGTGATGGGCACCAGCACTTCGCCGGAGTTCGGCACGTCGTACTCCACCGAGTCCGCGCGTTTCGGTGCCACCCGCAATCCTTGGAGCAGCGAGCACAGCGCCGGTGGCTCCAGCGGCGGCGCGGCGGCGTTGGTGGCGGCCCGCGTGGTGCCGTTCGCCCATGGCAACGACGGCGGCGGTTCATTGCGGGTGCCGGCGTCTTGCTGTGGTGTGTTCGGGTTCAAGCCCAGCCGTGGCCTGATGCCGTCGGGGCCGATAGTGGGCGAGGGCTGGGCGGGGATGGGCACGCCCCATGCGATTACCTTGTCGGTGCGTGACAGTGCGGCGCTGCTGGACGCCACCGCCGGGATGGACCTGGGGGCGCCCTATGCCGCACCGGTCCAGGCGTTGCCGTATGTGATGGCGGTGCAGGTCGATCCCAAGCCGTTGCGCATTGCCCTGGTCGAACAGCTCGGCCCTTGGCCCACCGCGCCGCAAAGTCTCCAGGCCGTGGGCGAGGCGGCCCGGCTGTGCGAGGCCCTGGGGCATCGTGTCGAGCCGGTGAACCTGCCGGTGGGGTTGCTGGAGTTTCTCGACCACGTGTTCACCATTATTGGCGCCAGCTCTCGTCACTATGTCGATCTGCTGGGCCAGATGCGTGGGTTTGCCGTGCAAGCGGAAGAACTGGAGGTGCGCACCCGGATCATCTTGCGAGACAAGGGCAACGTCAGCGGCGCCCAATATGCCGCGGCGGTGGAATGGATTCATGCCCTCGGCCGGCAGTTGGCGGTGTTCATGCAGGATTACGACGTGATCCTGACTCCGGTCCTGACTCGCGAGCCGGTGCTGATTGGCGAGCTGGACCTGCAGGATGTGTGCATGAGCCTGGATCAACTGATCGAGCGCTACCACAGCTATTCGCCGTTCACCGCGCTGTTCAATGCCAGCGGCCAGCCGGCGATGTCAGTGCCGTTGTCCTGGAGCGCCAATGGGTTGCCGATGGGGGCGCATTTTGCCGGGCGTTTTGGCGAGGAAAACACCTTGCTGGCCCTGGCCGCCCAACTGGAGCGCGCCCAACCCTGGCGCGGCCGAGTCCCAGCGGTCAACGCCTGCCGGCGGTGAAAACTGTGGGAGCGAGCTTGCTCGCGATGGCGTTGTGTCAGTCGGCATCATCATTGACCGACCCTCCGCTATCGCGAGCAAGCTCGCTCCCACAGGGGATTTGTGGTGGTCGCGGATGCCTTGGATGACTCGGAAAAACGGTGGGAGCGGGCTTGCTCGCGAAGGCGTTGTGTCAGTCCGCATCATCATTGCTGACGCTCCGCTATCGCGAGCAAGCTCGCTGCCACAAAGGGGATTTTGGCTGGGTAGGGCTCTGGGGTGTCGCTCCAGAGCCCTTTTGTTGCTCAGTAGCGGATCATCACCGATTTCAGTTCGGTGTAGTCGTCGATGAATGCACTGCCGAATTCACGGCCCACCCCGGAAGACTTGCTGCCACCAAAAGGCACGGCTGGGTCGAGCAGGGTGTGCATGTTCACCCATACTGTGCCCGCTTCGATGGCGGGGACCATGCGCAGGGCCTTGCCCAGGTCGTTGGTCCAGAGGCTGGCGCTCAGGCCGTAGGGTGTGTCGTTCATCAGTTCCAGCAGTTCCTCCTCAGTGTCGTAAGGAAAGAACGTGGCGATCGGGCCGAAGGTTTCTTCGTTGAGCAAGGCGTCGTCGCGGCGATTGGCGAGGATGATGGTCGGCTCGACGTAGCAACCCGGCCCATCGATCAGCTTGCCGCCGTGGATGATGGTGTTGTTCTGCGCACGGGCCTTGGCGAAGAACTCCGCGAGTTTGTGCTGGTGCTGGCGGTTGGTTACCGGGCCGAATTCGGTGCGTTCGTCCAGGGGCGAGCCGATGGTAAGTTTGCTCAGGCGCTGGGCCAGTTTGTCCATGATCGACTCGATCTGCGAGCGGTGGACGAAGAACCGTTCCGCCGCCGCGCAGATTTGTCCCGAATGCAGAAAACCCGCCTCGATGATGCCGTTGACCGCCACCTCGGAGTCGATGTCACGCAGGAACCCCGCCGCATTCTTCCCGCCCAATTCCAGGGTTGCCCGGGTTAACCCGGCCCCCATGGCGGCCTGGCCCACCGCCAGGCCGGTGGGCACGGAGCCGGTGAATGAAACCTTGTTGGTGCCCGGGTGTTCGATCAGCCCTTTGCCCACCTGGCCGCCGCCCGTCAACACATTCAGGGCACCGGCCGGCAGGCCGGCCTCCATGGCCAGTTCGGCGATGCGCAGAATGGTCAGGGGGGTGAACTCGCTGGGCTTGATGATGACGCTGCAACCGGTCACCAGGGCTGAGGCCAGTTTCCAGATGGCGATCATGGTGGAGAAATTCCACGGCACGATACCGACCACCACCCCAACCGGTTCGCGCAGGGTGAATGCGGTGTAGCGTTCGCCAGCGAAGGAGGGCAACGAGGGCGTGATCGTCTCGCCATTGATCTTGGTCGCCCAGCCGGCGTAGTAACGCAGGAAGTGCGCGGCCTGGTCGACTTCGAAGGCCCGCGAGATGTGGATGATCTTCCCCGACTGACAGGTTTCGATCTGCGCCAGCTCTTCGCGGTTGCGCTCCAACAGGTCCGCCAACTTGAGTAGCACATGGCCGCGCACCGCCGGCGCGGTTTGAGACCACTGTTTGAAGCCGCGACGGGACGACTCCACCGCCGCATCGATATCGCTGGGGCTGGCGTCGCTGACCTGGGCGATGACCTGGCCGGTGGCGGGGTTGACCACGTCCAGCGTCTGGTGGCTCTGGCTTTCGACATAACCTCCGTCGATGAACAGGGCGTGGCGTCGACCGAGAAAGGCTTCGACCTGAGGCAGCAGGGCAATATCGCTCATGAGGGTTTCCTGATCGCGAACAAGGGAAAGCCCGAGAGTAATCCCGGCACGACCGCCCGGCTTGACTGTGCCTGCCGCGCGCTATGTCTGTGGCTGCCAGCCCGTGGGGCTGGCAGCCAGGAGCAAGGCCCGTGCAGGCAGGGACAAGCCAGCCTGGCCGGTTTGCGATCAGATCCGGTTTCGACTTGATAGGCAAAGGGGCGGGCGATGTTTCTCCAGACCAACAAACAGAAACTGGCGTTGATCGCACAGGTGCAGCGTGTGCTGGCCGGCGAAACGGAGGGCACGCCGACGCTCGACGCTTATCCGCCACTGCGGACCGTCCTTGAGCAGCATGCGCGGCAGATGGCGAACACCACTGCGCAGTTGCACCAGGCCGAGGCACAGGCGGAGGCGCAAACCCTGCGCTGGCAGCACAGCGAGCAGGCGTTGCACCAGGCCCGCCAGCAACTGGAGCAAGCCCGCGAGCGCGAGCAGGTGCTTGAGCGTCGTCTGGGCGAACACGACCAGCAGCTGCAGCAACATCGCCAGGATGCGCAGATCTGGGAGCTGCTGCAGTCGACCCTGACGGAAGGTTGCTGGGACATTACCGTGGTCGACGGTGATCTCCAGCACCCGGCCAGTGCCATGCGCTTTTCCAGTCAGTTCCGGTCGCTGCTGGGTTACGGGCCCGACGACTTGCCCGATGGCTGGGATGCCCAGGTTGGCATCACTCACCCGGATGACTTGCCAAAGATCATGGCCATTTTCGACCGGGAGATCCTCGGTCCCCAGGGCAGCGGTGAATATGTCTTCGAATACCGCATGCGCCACAAGCGCCGGGATTACATCTGGTGCCGCGAGCGCGGGCGGGCGGTACGCGACCCGCTCGGGCAACTGGTCCGGGTCATCGGTGCGGTGCGTGATATCAGCGATGAGCGCTCGGCCCAGTCCACCCATCAGCGCATGCTGGAGCAGAATCAGGTGACCTACGCCCAGATTGCCACGGTGGTAGGGGTGATCAAGGGCATCGCCGACCAGACCAATCTGCTCGCCTTGAACGCCGCGATTGAAGCGGCCCGGGCCGGTGAGGTCGGGCGCGGTTTCTCGGTGGTGGCCGATGAGGTGCGCAAGCTGGCACAAAGCACCCGGCAGGCGACCCATCAGATCCAGACCATGTTGCACCAGCACAGATAAAGGTAATCGCTACCCCGTAGGAGCTGACGAGCGGAGCGAGGCTACGATCTTTCCCCCGGCACTTGAGTCCCAAGGGAAAGATCAAAGGATCACAGCCTGCGGCAGTTGGCTGTCAGAACGGAACCGCCACCACCAACTGGCTGTAGACGTTGGTGCCGTTGCCGCCGACCTGGTTGCCACCGCTGTCCGCATCCTTCTGCGGCTTGTACAAACCTACCAGCGGCGTGACGATCAGGTGTTCGTTCACCGCCCATTCCACGTACAGGTCCAGTTCCTGCGCGTCGAGGTTCAACGCTTGGCGGCCGTGCAGGGTCTGGTAGTCGAAGAACAGCGCACCAAGGGTCACGGTTTCTGCGGGCTTGAGCTTGAGGCCGACGTGTTGGATGGCGGTGTTGCTGTTGAACGGGCCGGCATAGTTGCCCGCCACTTCACCCTGGAACCAGGTGCCATAGCCGCGGCTCTGGCCGTTGAACATCGAGTCCCAGTCTTTGGAATAGCGGCTGTAGCGATAAGTCAGGTCAGGCGTCCAGGGCAGGTCGGCGAAGGTGTAGCCGGCTTCGGCGTACCAGGCTTTCTCCGGGCCCGCGTCCTTGTCCTGCCAGGCGTACTCGAAGGCGAAGTGAGCATTTTCGATGCCAGCATTGCCGGCGCCGCGCAGGCTGTAGATATCCATGCCTTCGCGTTGCTTCTGGAAATCGCTGGCATAGCGGTCATCGACATCGATGCCATGGATATAGGTCAGCCCCAGGGTGCCAGGCGCCGCGGTGTACTCCAGGGTGCCGGCGGCCATTTCGGTGTTGGCCTGGGCGCGGTTGTCGGATTTGAGCCACATCAGGCTGCCATGCACGCCTTCCTTGCCGCCCAGGCGCAGCACGGCGGTCTCGTCGAAGGCATGCCGGGCCGCCAGGTAATAGGCGCCACCGCGGTTGAACTCGCCATCG
This sequence comes from Pseudomonas sp. Pdm06, assembly GCF_014851795.1. Classification (NCBI taxonomy): domain Bacteria; kingdom Pseudomonadati; phylum Pseudomonadota; class Gammaproteobacteria; order Pseudomonadales; family Pseudomonadaceae; genus Pseudomonas; species Pseudomonas sp. Pdm06. The sequence continues at coordinate 41,106 of NZ_JACVAH010000023.1, read as the reverse complement.
GCCACGCCTTTGCCCAGGTTCAGGCCATCGTCGTTGATGATGAAACCATCGCCGAGGGTAATCACTTGGCGGCCGTAGGACAGGTCGACCCCGTCCTTGCCCAGTACCGGGAACAGATCCCCCGAACGCCAGCCGGCAAAGGCTTCGTCGAACTTCGTGGTGCGTTCGGAGCCATCGCTCAGGCCGGCCGCATCGCCGTCGCCCCAGGTCCCGGAGCTGACCAGGTTGGCCGTCCCGTAGACACTGCCCAGGCCGCCGAGTGTCTGGTCGATACTCAGGCCATACTTGATGAAGCCTTCGCGCCAGCTCGAACCACCGGCGGTGCCATCGTAGTTCTTGCGGCTGTTGAACAGCCCGTAGACAGCCAGGAAGTTGCCGGTGACGGTGGTGTCTTCGTCGGCGTAAAGCTCATAAGCCTGGGCCGATGAATCGGCGACCAGCAGGGCGATGCCCAGGCCGATGGCATTGCGCAGCAAAGGTGTACGGCGTGTGTGCTCCATGGTGGATTCCCCAGTGTGATAGGACAGCAGAGCGCGCATTAAAGGGAGCGGCACCCGGGGAAGTCTTTCACCTGCCTGCCATGGAGTTGATCCAGGCCGCCAGCGTGGCAGCGTTGGCAGGCAGCAACAAAACCGGCGGCAGACACGGGCAAGACGCCCGGGGCGGGGCGGCGCAGAGTAAGGCTGCACGCAACGCCGTTTCGATCAGGGACCGGTTGGGGAAGGCATGATCGCCGGCTCCTGGACGGCTGTGGCATCCATACTAAAAATCCGCTTTCGAGGATCTGCACGATGTCGATCAATGACAGGCTCACCGAGCACTTGAACCGGGGTTCGGTGGGGTTTCCCACTGCGTTGGCCAGCACCATTGGCCTGATCATGGCAAGCCCCGTGATTCTCACCGCGACCATGGGCTTTGGCATCGGCGGTAGCGCCTTTGCCGTGGCGATGCTGATCGCCGTGGTGATGATGCTGGCCCAGGCGACGACGTTCGCCGAGGCTGCGTCGATTCTTCCAACCACCGGCTCGGTCTATGACTACATCAACTGCGGCATGGGCCGTTTCTTCGCGATCACCGGCACCTTGTCGGCCTATCTGATTGTCCATGTGTTCGCCGGTACCGCCGAAACCATCCTGGCCGGCGTCATGGCCCTGGTGAACTTCGAACACCTCAACACACTGGCCGAATCGGCCGGCGGTTCCTGGTTGCTGGGCGTGGGGTTCGTGGTGGTGTTCGGGGTGCTCAATGCGTTCGGTGTCAGTGCTTTTGGCCGGGCCGAAATCATCCTGACGTTCGGCATGTGGACCACCTTGATGGTGTTCGGCGTGTTGGGCCTGATCGCCGCGCCGGCGGTGGAGCTGGAGGGCTGGTTTGGCGCGTCCGTGGTGGGCACCGATCTGGTCACGGTGCTGTCGCTGGTGGGCATGGCCATGTTCATGTTTGTCGGCTGCGAATTCGTCACGCCGCTGGCGCCGGACCTGCGCCACTCCGCCCGGACCATGCCTCGGGCGATGATGCTGGGCTTGTTCAGCGTTGCCACCTGCATGTTCATCTACGGCGCGGCGATGAAGCGCCAAGTGGAAAACGTGCTGCTCGATGCCACCAGCGGCGTACATTTGCTGGACACCCCCATGGCGATTCCACGGTTCGCCGAACAGGTCATGGGCGATATCGGCCCGATGTGGCTGGGCATTGGTTTTCTGTTTGCCGGTGCGGCGACCATCAACACCCTGATGGCCGGCGTGCCACGGATTCTCTACGGCATGGCGGTGGACGGCGCGTTGCCGAAGGTCTTCACTTATCTGCATCCACGCTTCAAGACACCTTTGGTGTGCATCCTGGTGGCGATGCTGATTCCTTGCCTGCATGCGCTGTGGCTGGGCGGCAATCCCGACAACATCATGCACCTGGTGCTGGCCGCGGTGTGCGCCTGGAGTTTTGCCTACCTGTTGGTGACCGTGTCGGTGGTCAGCCTGCGGATTCGTCGCCCTGATCTGCCGCGCGCCTATCGCTCGCCGTGGTTCCCATTGCCACAGATCCTGTCCAGTGTCGGCATTCTGTTGGGCATGTGGTTCATCACCCCACCCGGCATGAATCCGGCGGACATCTACGTGCCCTTCGCGGTGATGCTCGGCGGCACCGCGGCGTACGCCTTGTTCTGGACCCTGGTGGTGCAGAAGGTCAATCCATTCAAGCCAGCGTCGGTGGAAGACGTGCTGGCCAAGGAGTTTTCCCATGAGCCAGGGCAACCTGTGGGCGAGTTTATCGACCCTGCTGCAAAAACTGTCTGAGTTGTTCGGCACCCAGCGCGCCCCGGCCGGTTATCGGCCCGGGGTGACCCTGGAGCACCTGCGGCGCAACCTCGCATTGGCACGATTCGAGGTCGCAGGCCCGGCCATGGCCACGGCAGTCACCGACGACGGCAGCTTGCACTTGGAGATCGTCGAACGCACCGAGTCGCAGTTGTTGATGCACTTGGTGATGACCGAGTTCGTCCTGCGCGTGCCTGCTTCCCGAGAGGGCACGGCACGCCTGGAACTGCACCACGGCGGGGCTCTGCGGCGCAGCGGCATTCGTTGCCGGCAGCGGGACGGGCGCAGTGACCTGGCGGCCCGGTTGCAGGCGGCCGTGGAGACGGATCCTGCGTTGTATCAGGCTCTCATGCCGCTGGATTTCAAACGGCTGCGCATCGATCTGCAGGGGCGCCAGTGGTGCGTGCGCCTGGAACACATGGGCGGTAGCGAAGTGGTCAATCGCATGCCGGCCTTTCGACGTTACATCCCGTTGAGCCGCGAGCAACGCGGCGTCTTGCTGGCAACCTTGAGCGGCCTGCAGCGGGTGCTGGCAACGCTCTGATCCTGTTGAGCTGTCCTGGCATCATTCCTGCTACTGCTCTGGCGATCAGGTACTTGTTGCGCGCATATAGATAACATGTTAACTATTGCCGCACAAAAACAAAAAGCCACTGCGGAGAATGCCATGAGCATGCAACAGGTTGGGCAGGACGGTCTGGACATCTGGAACCGGGATCTGCGGGCGACTTGCGGCCACTTCGATACCGAGCTGGCCTTCAATCGCGCCTTGTTCATTGGTGAGGTGTCGAATTTCCATCGGGGTGGCCTTGCCCTCGCGAACCTGCGCACCAATGCCGGCAGCATCAAGCGTCACTCACCCAGCGCCGATCACGATGATGACCAGGATTGCCTTCTGGTCAGCCAGCGCAGTGGCTACTGCCGCATTACCCAGAACGGTCGGAGCATCCAGTTGGCGCCCGGTGAATTGTTGTTGATGGACTCCGTTGGCGCGCTTGAGATCACCCCGTTCGGCCTGATCGAACACGCGGTGCTGTCCTTGTCTCGCCAGGACGTGTCGCGACAATTGGGCGGGGAAACCAAGACCTTCGGCAAGGTTTCGTCCAGCAAGGCGTGTGGACGGATGCTGCATGTGCTGATGGACCAACTGTGCAAGGACACACCGGACGGCGAGGGCGCGGCGGGCGAAGGTGAAGCCTTGCAGAGTGCCTTCGTTTCACTGTTGGGCTCGGCCCTGGAACAGGGGAGCGATGGCCGTGACGAAGGGGTGGCCTTGCAGGGCAGTCACTTGCGCAGCTACGTGCAGAAGGTCATCGACGAATCACTCACCCAGCCCGGTCTCAGCCCGGTGGGCCTGGCCAATCGGCTGAATATTTCGGTGCGGCATCTGTATCGTTTGTTCGAAGAGCAGGATGACAGCGTTTGCCGCTACATCCAGCGGGCCCGCCTCAAGCGCAGCGCCGATGACCTGACCAACCCGTTCCTGCGGGACGAGTCCATTACCTCGATCGCCTACAAGTGGGGCTTTACCGATTCGGCGCACTTCAGCCGTTCGTTCAAGAAGCAGTTCGAGCTGTCGCCCAAGGAGTTTCGCTCCAGTCGTTTGCAGGTGGGGCAGGGGGTGGCTTGAATGAGGTCGTCGCTGACTGGACGGTCGCTATCGCGAGCAAGCTCGCTCCCACAAAGGGATTTGTGCTGAACATGAGTTTTGTGGGTGACACTGGAAAGTGTGGGAGCGAGCTTGCTCGCGATGACGGTGGTCCATCCACCCTCACCGCAAGCTGACTCTCCCACTCAGGCTCAAACCTCCGGCAACGTCGAACCCCCATCGACCACCAACGTCTGCCCGGTCACATAGCTGGCCAGGCTCGACGCCAGGAACAGCATGGCGCCAGCGATGTCGCTTGGTTGGCCCAATCGACCCAGCGGCACCCGACGGGCAATGTCCTGGTTGACTTCATCGTCGCCCAGGTTGGCCATGGCCGGTGTCGCGATCATGCCCGGCTCGACCCCGTTGACGCGGACATTCTCGGCCGCCAGTTCCAGCGCGGCGTTGCGAATGAAACCATTGACCCCGGCCTTGGAGGCCGCGTAGTGGCTGAGCCCCGGATACGCTACCCGCGGGCCGGTGACCGAGGAGGTCACCAGCACGCAGCCTCGGCCCTGGCGCCGGAACATCGGCAGCGCCGCCTGGGTCAGCCAGAACAGCGCCGACAGGTTCACCGCCAGCGTTCGCTCAAGCATCGCCGGGGTGATCTCGGCGAACGGCGTCAACGGAAAATACCCGGCGTTGTGCACCAGGGTATCCAGCCTCCCCAAGCGCTGTTCCAGCGCGCTCATCATTTCGAAGATCGCCGTCGCGTCGGCCAGGTCAACGCCCACCGCCTGCACCTGACAGCCTACGGCCGTCAGTTCGTCGGCTACCGCCTCGGCGCGGGCCAGGCCCAGGTCGGCAATGACCACGCGTGCCCCGCGCAGGGCAAACGCTTCGACGATGGCCCGGCCAATGCCCTGGGCGCCGCCCGTGACCAGTACGGTCTGGCCGCTGAAATCCAGATCCTCAGACATCGCTGACCTCCATCCGGCTGAAGGCCAGCGTCGGCACGTCGACGATGCTGGAGCCGCCATCGGCCACCAGCGTCGCCCCGGTGATGATCGACGCATCAGGCGAGGCCAGGAAGCGGCAAACGTTGGCGATTTCCTCCGCACTGGCAGCCCTGCGTAACGGCACGTCGGCGCAGACCCGGTCATAGGCCTGCTGCAACGTTTCGCCATGGAACTGCATCAATGCCTGCATTTCTTCATTGGCCATGGGCGTGCGAACCCAGCCTGGGCAGACCGCATTGACCCGTACGCCGTGAGGCCCGTAATCCCTTGCCAGGGAGCGATTGAGGCCCAGCAGGGCGTGCTTGGCGGTGGTGTAGCCGCACACGTGGGGGCCTGCCGCCAATGAAGCGATGGAGGCGATCAGCACAATATTGCCGGCGCTTTCCTGCAGCAGTGGCAGGCACGCCCGGGCGCTGTAGAAGGCGCTGTCGAGGTTGCTGCGCAGGGCCGCTTCCCAGGCCGATGGCTGAGTCTCAGTGGCGCTGCCCATTCCCAAGCCACCGGCACAGGCGAGCAGCACGTCGAGTCGGCCATGACGTGTGCGAATCTGCTCGACGAAGCCGTCCCAGGTGTCTGGACAGGCCGCGTCGCCCACCAGCACCAGGCCGCCGATGTCCGCGGCGAGTGCTTCCAGGGGCTCGCGACGGCGGCCGATCAGCACCAGGTTGGCGCCTTCGGCGGCATACAGGCGGGCGCAGGCGGCGCCGATGCCGGTACCGGCACCGGTGATCACTACGGTGCGTGCTTCAGGCATCGGGATACTCCGTCTGATTGAGCACCTGGCAGTAGGAACTGACCGGAAAATTGGAAAACTCATCGAAGGACTCACCGGCATAGCCGAAGATCTTGCCGTCACTGCGGTGCTGCTGCAGGTCGATCAGCACCAACCCCAGGGTCGGGATGATCTTTTCTCGCCACACGAACAGGTACAACTGATCGGCGATCTTGTAGGTGTCGCAGCGATCGGTGTCGCACAGGCCTTGCTCAACGCCTTTGAGGCACTGCCAGGAGTAGAACTGGTCGTTGAGGTAAATGTGTTCGTAGACTTCGCTCGGGCTGTAGCGATACAGGTTGCGCAGCCCCACCAGCTCCGTGGTCGGTGCGTGCGGGCACAGGCCAGGCTGCCAGGGACGGTCGAGGCTGCCGTGCAGGAACTGCGCTTGAACCGAGGTCAATGGTTTGCCGGCCAATGCCCGGCTGTAGAGGCCTTCGCCGGTTTCTGGCTGGCTTGGCATGCGGCCGATCACGGCGGTGAAGGCGGCGCTGGCGGTATCGAGCACGAGGCTTATCGACGAGGTCAGCTCGCCTTCGCGCTTGATGAAGTCCACCAGGTACAGGCCCGGTCGTACGGATGTGGCCCGGTAGGTGGCGGTGCCGCTGGAGTGCCCATCGGCGGCGTTCCAGGTCAGGGTGTCCTGCTCGAAGCGATGCTCGATCTGCCAGCCGTTGGCGAAGTGCAGGGTGAACGTCTTGCCGTCCAGGTCGGCCAGGTTTGGCAGGATGAAGGCTTCGGGGGCAAAGCCATCGGCCAGGGCGCCGACGGTGATCCAGTCTGTAGATGTGCTCATTTGCAAGGTTCCGGTGGTTGAATTAGCCACTCGGATCATGCGGCGCCGCGCAGTGGCGGCCTATCAACCGAATGGTTGATCAGAGGAACAGTGCGCTGACCAGCTCGGTGCGACTGCTCACACCGACTTTGCGGAACAGGTGGATCAGGTGAGTCTTGATGGTCGGCAAGCCCACCCCCAGTTCCCGGGCCAGTTGCTTGTTGCTGACGCCTTGACGTAACAGCCAGGCGATCTGGCGCTCCTTGGGCGTCAAGTCGCCCAGTGCATCCTCATGGGCCGGCAAATGGGCCACGGCCAGTTGCAGCAAGGTCTGCAACGCGCTGAGTTGGCTCAGCTGCTGACCGGTGAAGACGCCTTGCTCGGCGGTGCGCAACAACGAAATCGCGGCTTGGGGCTGACCATCGCGATGGGCGAAGACTTCCACCACGTCGACCACGCCGTAGCGTTGCAGGAAGTCGCGATAACGATGGTTGTCACGCAACGGTTGGCGGGCCATCGCCAGGCCCAGCGGCACCACGGCCAGTTCGCTGGAGGTGCAGTGGCGCGGCTGCAGGGGGTCGAACTGGCGGTAATTGTCCAGGTAGTCGCGGTGCATCTCGCCGCTCATCCCATGGAGGCTGAAGTCGTGGGCTTGCAACTGCCGATCGACGCAGTAGAACGCCGCCCGGCTGACGGGAACCAGCTGGGTGAAGGCGTGCAGGCAATGGCCGGCGATGTCCTGGGCGATGACGTTCATGGTCGCAACCTTCGCAAGCGGGCTGCCGGGTGAGCCGGCAGCCCTGTCCGGTCAGACTACCGCGAAGTAGTGCTTGACGAAACTTTCGCTGACCACTTCCCACAGCACCGGTGTGCCCTTGGTCACGAACCAGCTGTCGCCGGCCTTGTAGCGGGTGCTCTGGCCGGTGGCCTCGTCGGTGAGGACCACTTCACCGGTGACCACGGTGGCTTGTTCGGCGAAGGGGTAGACCATCCGGAACTTGCCTTGAGTGGTGCCGAAGTAGGCGCTGCTGACCGGGTCGGTGGGGGCGCCGAAGGTCATCTTGCCGAAGGCCTTGACTTCGCCTTCGAGAATCTGCGAACCCAGGTCGGCGACGGTGCCCCAGGCGTCCAGGTCGGACAGCTGGATGTCTTTTTCGAGGGTGATGAGGGGCATGGCAGGTGACTCCTGATGATTGAAAGGAAGAAGGAGGTTGGCCGTCAGCGACGGCCGTTCCAGTAGCCCGACAGCTGGTGCCAGGACTTGCCGGCAGTCAGCAGCAATGGGCGAATGGCGTCTTTGCCGATGATGGTCGGGCGGTGGATCGAGCTGACCAGGTCGTAGCGCGCCGAGCCTTCGCTCATGCCTTCGGCCAGCACCTTGCAGATGATGTGGCTCGGGGTGACGCCAAAGCCTGAGTAACCCTGGACGAAAAACGCGTTGCTGCGCCCGGGCAGGGTGCCGATCTGCGGGAACAGGTTCGGGCTGCAGGCCATCGGGCCGCCCCAGGCCAGGTCGATCTTCACGTCCTTGAGGTACGGGAAGATCTTCAGCATCAGGCGCCGGTTCCAGGCCTTGAGATCCTGGGGAATGTGTTCCACCAACGGCGTGGCGGCACCGAACAGCAGGCGGTTTTCGTTGGTGACGCGGTAGTAGTCGATCACTGGGCGAATGTCGCTGTAGGCACCGCGAATCGGGCTGATGCGCTGGATCAGTTCGTCCGACAGTGGCTCGGTCATCATCTGGAAGGCGTAGGTGTTGATGGTCGAGCGGTGCAGTTCCGGTTCCAGTTTATTGAGGAAACTGTCGCAGGCCCAGAGCAGCTTGCTGGCCCTGACCGAGCCGCGTCCGGTGCGCACGGTGATGCGTTCGCCATAGCTGACTTCCAGGGCCGGGCTGTTTTCGAAGATCCGTACGCCGTGGCTGACTACCGCCTTGGCTTCACCCAGCAGCAGGTTCAGCGAGTGCACATGCCCGCCGCCCATGTGCAGCAATGCGCTGCTGTAGGCCTTGGAGCCAATGATCTGCTGCACGTCGGAGCCGCCGAGGAAGCGGATCTCATGTTTGCTGTTGATCGACTTGAAGTCTTTTTCCCAGGCCCGCAGGGTTTTTTCCTGGCGGGCGTTGAAACCCATGTAGCCGTAGCCGTGGCAGAAATCGGCATCGATAGCGTACTTGGCGATACGGTCCTTGATGATGTCGGCGCCCAGGTCGCTGATCTCGAAGACCTGGCGCAGGCCGTCTTCACCGACGTCCTTCTTGATCTTTTCCAGGTCATGCCCGATGCCGGCCATGATCTGCCCGCCATTGCGCCCGGTGCCGCCGAACCCAAGGTAACGCGCCTCCAGCACTACGATGTTGGTGATGCCTTTTTCGGCGAGTTCCAGCGCGGTATTGATGCCGGAGAAACCACCGCCAATGATCACGACGTCGGCTTCCACGTCCTGTTCCAGCGTGGGGAAGCTGAGGTTGTATTTCTTGGTGGCCGTGTAATAGGTGGGCGTTTCGATATTGATCATGACGCAACCTGACAAAGTGAAAGGAAACTCCGATGCCACGCCTACGCAAGGCATTGCAGGGGATGGCCCTATTAAGAGCCTTGGCGGGGCGCTTGTCTTGATCATCCGTGCCGGGGGATTTGACCGAGCGCGCCATGGCGCCGAAACCTGCCCCATGAAAAGTACAATCTTGGATCTGGAAGGTGCATTTTTCACCTGCCAGCGATTGCCCATACTGGACCGGCCTTAATCACGGATCCCGCTGTTTGTGCAACCTGAGGTTGCCGGGCAGAGGCGGGATCGGCAGATGCCAATAATAAAAGAGCCCGTCCATGAAAAAGCCAAACCCGCTGCTCGAAGACCTCAAGCCCCTCCTGCCGGCCATCGCCGCCAACGCCTTCCAGGCGGAGAAAGACCGTAGCGTGCCTGCCGAGAATATTGCCCTGCTCAAAAGCATCGGCATGCACCGGGCCTTCCAGCCGAAACCCTACGGTGGCCTGGAGATTTCCCTGCCGCAGTTCGCCGATTGCATCGCGCTGCTGGCCGGTGCCTGCGCCAGCACGGCCTGGGCCATGAGCCTGTTGTGCACCCACAGCCATCAGTTGGCGATGTTTCCGGCCAAGGCCCAGCAAGAGGTCTGGGGCGATGATCCGGATGCCACCGCCAGCAGCAGCATCGCACCGTTTGGCCGCACCGAGGAAGTCGACGGCGGTGTGATGTTCAGCGGTGAAATGGGTTGGAGCAGCGGCTGCGATCACGCCGAATGGGCGATCGTGGGGTTTCGCCGGAAAAACGCCGAAGGCACCCAGGACTATTGCTTCGCGGTGCTGCCGCGCAGCGACTATGAAATTCGCGACGACTGGTTCGCGGTGGGCATGCGCGGCAGTGGCAGCAAGACGCTGATCATCGACAACGCTTTCGTGCCGGAACACCGGATCCAGAAGGCCAAGGACATGATGGAAGGCAAGTCCGGTGGATTCGGCTTGTACCCCGACAGCAAGATTTTCTACTCGCCTTACCGGCCGTATTTCGCCAGTGGTTTCTCCACGGTCAGCCTGGGCGTGGCCGAACGCATGCTGGAGGTCTTTCGCGAGAAAACCAGGAACCGTGTGCGGGCCTACACCGGCGCGGCCGTCGGTGCCGCCACCCCGGCGTTGATGCGCCTGGCCGAGTCCACCCACCAGGTGGCGGCGGCCCGTGCCTTCCTCGAGAAAACCTGGCAGGAGCACGCCGAACATGGCGAGCGCCACGAGTACCCCAGCCGGGAAACCCTGGCGTTCTGGCGGACCAACCAGGGGTACGCCACCAAGATGTGCATCCAGGCCGTCGACCGCTTGATGGAGGCGGCCGGCGGTGGCGCCTGGTTCGAGAACAACGAGTTGCAACGGCTGTTCCGCGATGCCCACCTGACCGGCGCCCATGCCTACACCGACTACGACGTCTGCGCGCAGATCCTCGGTCGTGAGCTGATGGGGCTCGAACCCGATCCGTCCATGGTTTGACCGCCTGTTCGCTGAACCCTAGAACAATAATCGAGGCCGCCCCTTGAGGCGGCCGGGAGTCTTGCATGTCCAGTCTTTGTGATACCGCTTTCGACACCCGCGCGTTCCGCCGGGCCCTGGGTAACTTCGCCACCGGCGTGACCGTGGTCACCGCCGCCACTGAAGATGGCCGCAAGGTCGGTGTGACGGCCAACAGTTTCAACTCGGTGTCCCTGGATCCGCCGCTGATTTTGTGGAGCATCGACAAGCGCTCCAGCAGCCACGAAGTGTTCGAAGCCGCCAGCCATTTCGCGGTGAACGTGCTGGCCGCCGACCAGATCGACCTGTCGAACAACTTCGCTCGACCCAAGGAGGACCGCTTCGCTGACATCCAGTTCGAGACCGGTGAAGGTGGCGCTCCGGTGTTTGTCGATTGCTCGGCGCGTTTTCACTGTGAAAAATTCCAGCAGGTCGACGGTGGCGATCACTGGATCATGATCGGCAAGGTCGTGGCCTTTGACGATTTCGGACGCTCGCCCTTGCTCTATCACCAGGGCGCCTACTCGATGGTGCTGCCCCACACTCGCATGACCAAACGGGAAGAGGGCCAGTCCCCCAGCAGTCATTTCCAGGGCCGCTTGAGCCATAACCTGTATTACCTGATGACCCAGGCGCTGCGGGCCTATCAGGCCAGTTACCAGCCGCGTCAGTTGTCCACTGGGCTGCGCACCAGCGAAGCACGGATGTTGATGGTGCTGGAGAACGACGCCGGGCTGAACCTGTGCGACCTGCAGCGGGAGGTGGCGATGCCGGTGCGCGAGATCGAAGAGGCCGTGGCCAACCTCAAGCGCAAGGGGCTGGTGAGCGATGAAGGCGAGCGGGTACGCCTGACCGCCAAGGGCATCGATGAGACCGAAGGGCTCTGGGCCATCGCCAAGGAACAGCAGGACAAGGTGTTCGGCCAGTTCAGCGAGGAACAGGTCGAGCATTTCAAACAAGTGCTCAAGGGGGTGATCAAGGGCGCTTGAGCGACATGACTGGCATCCACCCCTGGTCAAGCCGATGCATTTCTGTGGGAGCGAGCTTGCTCGCGATGGCGGTGGCCCCGTCGATACTGATGTTGACTGACAGGCCCCTATCGCGAGCAAGCTCGCTCCCACAGGGTTATGTGCGCAGTCCAGCGGGAGCAAGGGCCATCGCTGGATCCAGATTCTGTGAACGGATGGTCCGGCATGGGTGGAAGCTGTTAAGATTTAGTTAACTCATTAACTAAATCTTCTCGCGAACCCATTCCATGCCCAAGCCGCGCCAATCCTTGACCCTGACCCTGCTACAAGCCCGTGAAGCGGCCATGGGGTTTTTCCGGCCTTCCCTCAATCAACACGGCTTGACCGAGCAGCAATGGCGGGTCCTCCGGATTCTCAGCCAGCACGACGAGCTGGAGATCAATCGCCTGGCCGAACTGGCCTGCATCCTCAAGCCCAGCATGACCGGCGTGTTGGTGCGCATGGAAGCGGCGGGCATGGTGGTGCGGCGCAAGGCCGAACAGGATCAGCGGCGGGTGCTGGTGCGCCTGGCGCCGCAAGGGCAGGCGAGCTTCGATTCGATGAGCCAGAGCATGGAAGAGAATTATCAGCGGTTGCAGGACCAGTTAGGGGAGGAAAAACTGCAGACGTTGCTGGGGTTGCTCAATGAGCTGAAGATGATCAGGCGCTGAGATCCCGGGCTGGTTGTTTTCTGTGGGAGCAAGGCTTGCCCGCGATGAAGACGCTGCGGTCTTTCAGAGACCGAGGTGCCTGTTTCGCGAGCAAGCTTTGCTCCCACAGATCCCTGCCACAAGGTATTTGATAACGATCAGTACACGCCGCCAGCCGCAGGCTTTGGCGTGTCCTTGAACGTCGCCGCAAGGGTCTGCAAGCCCCGCATCAACACCGTCGTATCCACGCCCACCGCGACAAACGCCGCGCCGAGTTCGATGTAGCGCCGGGCCAGTTTTTCATCGGCGCTGAGAATCCCGGCGGCCTTGCCGGCCTGGCGGATGCGGGCGATGGCGTCCTCGATGGCCGCTTGCACCTGCGGGTGGCCGGGGTTGCCGCGAAACCCCATGGACGCGCTCAGGTCCGCCGGGCCGATAAAGACCCCATCCACACCTTCCACCGCGGCAATGGCATCCAGGTTGGCCAGGCCTTCGCGGCTCTCGATCTGCACCAGCAGGCACATCTGCTCATCGGCCTTGTTGAGGTAGCCGGGGATGCTGTTCCAGCGTGACGCCCGGGCCAGCGCGCTGCCGACGCCACGTACACCCTGGGGCGGGTAGTGGATGGCGCGCACCAGTTCACGCGCCTGGTCGGCGCTTTCCACCATGGGCACCAGCAGGGTTTGCACGCCGATGTCGAGCACCTGCTTGATCAGCGCCGTGTCACCGACCACCGGGCGTATCACCGGCTGGCCGGGGTAGGGCGCCACGGCCTGGAGTTGGCCGAGCAAGGTGCGCAAGTCGTTCGGCGCGTGTTCACCGTCGATCAGCAGCCAATCGAAGCCGGCATTGGCCGCCAGTTCCGCACAGTAGGCATCGGCCAACCCCAGCCACAGGCCGATCTGTGCCTCGCCGCTGCGCAGGCGTTGCTTGAAGGTATTGATGGGCATGTCCATGAGGCGGTCTCCGATCAGACGAAACGGCAGGCGATGGAGCCGAGCATGTCGTAGTCGACATGGAAGGTATCGCCGGGGTTGGCGGCCACGGGGCGGGTGAAGGAGCCACCGAGGATGATCTGTCCTGGTTGCAGGGTGACGTCGTAGGCCGCCAGCTTGTTCGCCAGCCAGGCCACGCCTTTGGCTGGGTGATTGAGCACCGCCGCCGAAACGCCGGACTCTTCGATCACACCGTTGCGGTAGAGCACCGCCGGCACTTTGCGCAGGTCGATCTCGGTCGGGCGTACGGCGCGACCGCCCATGACCACCCCGGCATTGGCGGCGTTGTCGGAAATGGTGTCGAACACCTTGCGGGTCGCCTTGGTCTGCGGGTCGATCTGCTGGATACGCGCATCGATGATTTCCAGCGCCGGGATCACCCATTCGGTGGCGTCGAGCACGTCGAACACCGTCACGTTCGGGCCTTTCAAGGGTTTGCCGAGGATGAACGCCAGCTCCACTTCCACCCGTGGCACGATGAAGCGCTCGAAGGGAATGTCGGTGCCTTCGTCGAAGAACATGTCGTCCAGCAGCGCGCCGTAGTCCGGTTCGGTGATGTTCGACGACACCTGCATGGCGCGGGAGGTCAGGCCGATTTTGTGGCCGACCAGCTTGCGTCCGTCCTGGATTTTTTGTGCCACCCAGGCACGCTGGATGGCGTAGGCATCCTCAAGGGTGATGTCCGGGTGATCGAGGGAAAACTGCCGTACCTGTTCGCGGGAGCGTTCGGCACGGTCGAGGCGGGCAGCGGCTTGTTGGATGACAGTCTGGTCAAGCATGGCAAGGGTCTCTTATTGAGGATTGACGATGGCCGCCCGGGTGCGCAGCACCAGCAAGCCGCCAAGGGTGATGAGCAGGGCCAGTACGTACAGGGCGAGGCTGGCGCTCTGGGTGGTGTCGCGCATCCAGCCGATCAGGTAGGGCGCGAAGAACGAGGCGATGCTGCCGAAGGAGCTGATCAGGGCGATGCCGGCGGCCTGGGTGCCGTTGGACAGGAAGGCCGGCGGCAATTGCCAGAACAACGGCAGCGCTGCACTGGCGCCCATGCCGGCGACGATCAGGCCAGTCAGCACCAGGGTCGGGTCGGTGGGTGAGAGTCCGGCGACGGCAATGCCTGCCGCTGCCATCAGCAGCGGCACGCACAGATGCCAACGGCGTTCACGGTTGCGGTCGGAGGAGCGCCCGCAACCGATCATGAAAAAGCAGCCAGCCAGGTAGGGCACCGCGCTGAGCAGCCCGACCTTGCCGTCGCTGCCGATGCCGGCGCCGTGGATCAGGGTCGGCATCCAGAAGGCCAGGGTGTTCACCGCCAGCATCACCGCGAAATACACCGCCACCAGCAGCCAGACCTGTGGGTTGTTGAGGATCGCCGAGAACGACGTAATGGATTTGCGCTGTTCTTCAAGGCTCAGTTGTTCACGCAATTGTTGCTTGGCGTGCGGCGTGAGCCAGTTGACCGTCTCGAAACTGTCCGGCAGGCACTTGAGCACCACGAGGCCGAGCAGGATCACCGGCAGCCCTTCGATGACGAACATCCACTGCCAGCCGCGCAGGCCGCCAAGGTCATGGAAGTGTTCGAGAATGCCACCGGACAACGGCCCGCCAATCATCCCGGCCATCGGCACGGCAATGGCAAACAAGGCGGTCACTTGGGCCCGGCGCCGGGCCGGATACCAGCGGTTGAGAAAGACCAGGATGCCAGGAAAGAAACCGGCCTCGGCCACGCCGAGCAGGAAGCGCAACACGTAGAAACCAGCGGCGCTCTCGACGAGAAACATGCCGGTGGACAGGGCGCCCCAGACCACCATCAGGGTGGCGATCCAGCGCCGCGGACCGACCCGGTCCAGGGCCATGTTGCTGGGTACGCCAAACAGCGCATAAGCGATGAAAAACAGGCCGGCGCCGAAGCCGTAGACGGTATCGCTGAATTGCAGGTCGGCGCTCATCTGCATCTTCGCGAAGCCGATGTTGATGCGATCCAGGTGGGCGAAGAGGTAACAGACCAGCAGCAACGGCATCAGCCGCCAAGTGATGGTGGCATGGGTGCGGTCGTGGGCGACGGTGCCGGCAGTGTTGGCGGTATTGGCTGTGCTCATGATCTTGTACTTTTTGTCAGAGAGGCCGATGGGGAGTGTGGGGCAGGCGGATTCAGGTGGCTTGGGCCTTGAGAAAGGCGTGGACGTTGTTGGCCTTGAAGTTGAGTTGCTCGTGCAGCTCGATCATCTCGAACGACAGGGCCAGCAGGCGTTGGGCCTGGAGTTCGGCGAAGTGCGCGGTGATCACCTCGAAGAGTTTTTCCGCGACGTTCTGGCGGGTGGCCAGGTCGCGGCCATGGCCGACTTTCAAGGTCATGTGCACGAAGGCGTAGTCATGTTTGCCGTCGGCCATGCGCCAGGTGTCCAGGCGCACGCCACGGCTGCGGATACCGCCCAGGGGGAACACGCCGCTGTCGCCCAGCAAGGCGTGGACCTTTTCAAACAGGCCGGGCAGATCGGCTTGTCGTTCGATGTTGTCAGTGTATTCAGCGATGAAATGCGGCATGGGAGCCTCCTGCGTCGGTAGCTTCGAGTGGTGAGCTACAAGCGGCAAGTTGCAAGCGGTCCGCTTGCAACGTGTGGCTGTTTCTCAGACTGGGAAAATGGCGTTGATCTGGCCGGTGCCGGAGCTGCCAAAAGGTTCGGTGATGATTTCGGCGGGCTTGTCGTAGTCCGGTCCGCCGAGCAACCCCAGCAGCATCGCCGTGTCATGCATCTTGCCTTCGCCGAAGCAGTGTTCGGCGTAGTCCGGGAGCATTGCGCAGAACTCTTTCCAGCGGCCCTGGCGCCACATCTCGACGACGTGCAGGTCGACCTGCTTGTCGAATTCCCGTGTCCAGTTGTGGATGTTGGCTTCAGCGTTGCGATCATCGGAGAAACGGTGCGACAGCGAACCGGACGCCAGCACCAGCACCTTGCGATCGCTTTTCTCGATGGCCCGGCGTACAGCGGCGCCGAAGGCGAAGCTGTCTTGCAGGCGATGCCAGGCGCACCAGGCGGCAATCGACACGACGTTGAATTTCTGGTCTTGCGCGATATCCATGTGCATGTAGCGCATGGGCACCAGCGTGCCGTATTCCAGTTCAAGGCTTGGGATGTTGTGGGCCAGTGTGCGCACATCGACGGCATTGGCCTCGGCGGCGATCAGCTCGCCCAGTTCCGGGGCGCCCGAGTATTCGTACTCCATGTTCTTGATGAAGTGCGGCAGCTCGTTGCTGGTGTAGACACCCTTGAAGTGCTCGCCGCTGTTGACGTGATAGGCGCTGTTGACCAGCCAGTGCACGTCGAACACCACGGCGGTATCGGCCCCCAGCTCACGGGCGCGACGGCCGATTTCCTTGTGGCCGGCAATCGCGGCGGCGCGGCAACCGTGGTGCTTGCCGGGCAGCTCCGACAGGTACATCGAGGGAACGTGGCAGATTTTCGCCGCCAGGACGACTTCGCCCATGATGATTCTCCTGAAAAATTGTTCTTGTTGAATCTCGGGACAGCGGGTGAATCAAGTATCGATGACGAACCTTGTGGCGAGGGAGCTTGCTCCCGCTCGATTGCGCAGCACTCGCCAGGAAAAGCGGGGGCCGCTTCGCAGCCCAGCGCGAGCAAGCTCCCTCGCCACAGGGTGTATCACTTGCCATAGGTGCACGGGGTATCAATCGGTGCGGGTCATACCCCCCACCGCGGTATGTGATGACTGCCCATGGAAATACAAACGTTCTTGATCTCGGCAAACACTTCAAAGCTGTACTGTCCGCCTTCGCGGCCGGTTCCGGAACCCTTCACGCCGCCGAAAGGCTGGCGCAGGTCGCGCACGTTCTGGCTGTTGATGAACACCATGCCGGCCTCGATGCCGTGGGCCAGGCGATGGGCCTTGCCAATGTCCTGGGTCCAGATGTACGAAGCCAGGCCATATTCGGTGTCGTTGGCCAGTTGCAAGGCTTCGGCTTCATCCTTGAACGGGATCAGGCAGACCACCGGGCCGAAGATTTCTTCCTGGGCGATGCGCATCTTGTTGTTCACGTCGGCGAACACCGTCGGCTGGATGAACTGGCCGCGGCTCAGGTGCGCCGGCAGGTTGGCCGGGCGTTCCAGGCCACCGGCCAGGAGGGTGGCGCCTTCTTCGAGACCGATCTTGATGTAGCCGGTGACCTTGTCGTAATGGGCCTGGGTGATCATCGAGCCGACCTGGGTTTTCGGGTCTTGCGGGTCGCCGACGATCAGGCGTTTGGCGCGGGCGGCAAACTCGGCCACGAATTGCGGGTAGACGCTTTCCTGGATGAAGATCCGGCTGCCGGCGGTGCAGCGTTCGCCATTGAGGGAAAAAATGGTGAACAGCGCGGCATCGAGTGCCCGTTCCAGGTCGGCGTCTTCGAAAATCAGCACCGGCGACTTGCCGCCCAGTTCCATCGAGTACTTTTTCAACCCGGCGGTCTGCATGATTTTCTTGCCGGTGGCGGTGCCGCCGGTGAAGGAGATCGCCCGCACATCCGGGTGGCGCACCAGCGCATCGCCGGCGGTGGCGCCGTAACCCTGGATCACGTTCAACACGCCATTGGGAATGCCGGCCTCGACCGCCAGGCGCCCCAGCTCGTTGGCGGTCAACGGCGACAGTTCGGACATCTTCAGCACGGCCGTGTTGCCCAGGGCCAGGCACGGCGCCGTTTTCCAGGTCGCGGTCATGAACGGCACGTTCCAGGGCGATACCAGCGCGCAGACACCCACCGGTTGGTACAGGGTGTAGTTGAGCATCTGGTCGTCGACCGGATAGGTATGGCCGTCCATTCGTGTGCAGACTTCAGCAAAGAAATCGAAGTTGTGGGAGGCCCGGGGGATCAGCACGTTCTTGGTCTGGTGGATCGGCAAACCGGTGTCGAGGGTTTCCAGTTCGGCCAGCTTCGGCACGTTCTGCTCGATCAGTTCACCGAGCTTGCGCATCAGCCTGGCGCGCTCCTTGGCCGGGGTGTTGGCCCATTTCGGAAACGCTTCCTTGGCCGCCGCGACCGCTTGGGCCACTTCCTCGGCGCCGCCGCTGGCAACTTCGCCGATGGCCTCCCCGGTGGCCGGGTTATAGTTGACGAAGACGTCTTTGCTTTCGACCTCACGGCCGTCGATCCAGTGTTTGATCATGCTGCTCAAGCCTCTTTACGGGATGCGAAGAACTCGGCTTCGCTGACAATTCGATTGACCAGGCGACCGACGCCTTCCACTTCCACCACCACTTCATCGCCGGGTACCACGTCCGCCAGGCCTTCCGGCGTGCCGGTGGCGATCATGTCGCCGGGCTGCAGGGTCATGAAGCTGGACAGGTATTCGATCAGGTAGGGGATATCGAAAATCATGTCCTTCGTGCTGCCTTCCTGGCGCAACTGGCCGTTGATCCAGGTGCGCAGCTTCAGGCTGCTCGGGTCCGGCACATCGGCCACGTCGACGATCCAGGGGCCGACGGGCGTCGTCGCGTCACGGTTCTTCACCCGCAGGTTGGGGCGGTAGTAGTTTTCCAGGAAGTCGCGGATCGCATAGTCGTTGCACACGGTGTAGCCGGCCAGGTAGCCCAGTGCATCTTCGCGCTTGACGTTGCGCGCGGCTTTGCCGATGACCGCCACCAGCTCGCACTCGTAATGCATGTAGGCGACGTTGTCGGGACGCCACGTCACCTGGTTATGGCCGGTGTAGGTGCCGGGCGACTTGATGAACGCCAGGGGTTCGGTCGGCGGCTTGAACGCCAGCTCGGCGGCGTGATCGGCATAGTTCAGGCCCAGGGCGAACATGCTGCCGGTGGCCGGGGGCAGCCACTGGACCTGGTCCTCGGCCAGCAGGCGACCGTCCGCCAGGCGTACGGCGTTGTGAGCTTCAACGGTGACGGCGTGATCCTGGCCTTCAAAACGAATGCGCGCGTGCTTCATGAACCTGCTCCTGTTTCCTCGGCCACGACGGTATTGACCAGACGGCCCAGGCCGCTGATGTCCACTTCGACACGGTCACCGGGCAATACGTCGACCCGGCCCTCAGGCGTGCCGGTGATCAAGACGTCGCCGGCATGCAGGGTCATGAACTCGCTGATTTCGGCAATCAACTGGGGAATGTTGCGAACGAAATTGGCCGTGCTGTTTTGCTGGCACACCTCGCCATTGACGTACAGCGTGATCGCCAGGCTATGGGGGTCAGCCACCTGGGCTAGCGGCACCAGTTCCGGGCCGATGGCGCAGAAGCCGTCCCGGCACTTGGCCTTGACGGCGGGGCGGTAATAGCTGTCTTCCGGGAGGCTGAATTCATTGACGACGGTGTAGCCGGCCACGTAGTCCAGGGCTTCGGCGGTGCTGACGCGGCTGGCCGACTTGCCCATCACCACGCCCAGGGCCGGTCCGGGTTGCAGCCTTTCGCCATGACCCGGATGAACCACTGCGGCGCCGTGCCGGTTGCGGGTATTGGGCGTCTTGATGAACAGCACGGGCTTGAGCGGCGGCTTCTGGTAGGGCGGTTGCTCGAACTCGGCGAGGCGCTGCTTCAGCAGCCCCTGATAGTTCAGTGCGACCCCGAACAGGGTGCCGGTCGCGACGTCATGCAGGGCACGGCTCATGCTTGTCTCCTGGCGATGGCAGAGTGATGAGGCTCTGCGATTATTGTTAATGTGTTAACAGTTATAATTAAGATGTTAACTATCGTCAAGCGTGACAGAATGACCGGCACTGGTTGCCTCGTCGGATTCGGTGCAGGATGAGTGCGACAGGTACCTGAATCAGAATAAAAACGAGCCCTGCGTGATGACCGACCGCCAGCCGATCCCGAACATCAACATTGGTCAGGTGTATGACCAGCGCTACAGCGACGCCGAGGTGCATTACGACCGGCTCGCCAACCTGGCGGGTTTTTTCGGCCGCAACATGCCGGTGCATCGCCACGACCGGTTCTTCCAGGTGCACTACGTCAAGAGCGGCACTGTGCGCGTGTACCTCGATGACCAGCAGTACGTCGAATCCGGTCCGATGTTCTTCCTCACTCCGCCGACCATTCCCCATGCCTTCGTGACCGAAGCCGACAGTGACGGGCATGTGCTGACGGTGCGCCAGCAATTGGTGTGGCAGTTGATCGACGCCGATCCGAGCCTGGCGCCGGCTGGCGTGCAAATGCCGGCCGCCTGCGTGGCCTTGGCGCAACTGGGGCCTGGGCACTCGGGGGAGGTGCGACGGTTGGAATACTTGTTCGAGGAGCTGAGCGAGGAGGTAGTGGCGGGGCGTCCGGGGCGCAGTGCGGCGCTGGATGGGTTGACGCGCTTGATCATGATCAGCCTGTTGCGGCTGTGTTCCAATTCCCTGGAAGCCAGGCCGGCACGGCATGAAGACCTGAAGATCTTTCATCGATTCAACGAGCTGATCGAAGCCCACTACCTGCAACATTGGCCGCTGTCGCGTTACGCCGAGGGTATCGGCGTGACCGAGGCGCGCCTCAACGACGTGTGCCGACGCATCGCCGACCTGCCTTCCAAGCGCCTGATCATGGAGCGGCTGATGCAGGAAGCCAAGCGACTGCTGTTGTTCACCGGCAGCTCGGCCAATGAAATCTGCTACCAGCTCGGGTTCAAGGACCCGGCGTATTTCAGTCGGTTTTTCCAGCGTTACGCCCAACTCACGCCGGGGGAGTATCGCCAACGGCAATCGGGGTTGCGTTGAGCGCTTGCAGCCCTGTGACAGCGACACTAAGCTGCCGACTCGCCCATCCACACAGTTCGAACATGGCTAACCCCAGACCTTCTTTGACCCTGACCCTGTTGCAAGCCCGCGAAGCGGCGATGGCTTTTTTCCGCCCGGCGCTGAACCAGCATGACCTCACGGAACAGCAGTGGCGAGTGATCCGCATCCTCCATCAGCAAGGTGAGTTGGAAAGCCACCAGCTCGCCCATCAGGCCTGCATTCTCAAGCCGAGCATGACCGGTGTGCTCAGTCGCCTGGAGCGCGATGGCCTGGTGCGTCGGCAGAAGTCCAGCCAGGACCAGCGCCGGGTTTTCGTCGGCCTGACCGAACGCGGCCAGCAGTGCTTCGTGTCGATGAGCGAGGGCATGGAAGGCAACTACCGGCGGATCGAAGAACAGTTCGGCGAGGAAAAGATGCAGCAACTGCTCGCCTTGCTCAATGAGCTGAAGAACATCAAGCCCTGATCAAGGCGTGGCCAGGGCTTGCTTCAGCTGGTCCACCAATGCAGGTGTCATGTAGTGCGGGCCATCGAACAGGTAGAGCGGGTAGCCCGAATAGGCCGCCAGTTGTGGCTTGAGCTCGGCGACGGTGGCGGCGCGGAAACCACCGCCGTATTGGGGGCGGAAGGCTTCGACGATGATCCGCACACGATCCTTGCCAAGCCGATCGCGCAGGGCATCGGCGTAGTTTCGGGCCACCGGGGCGGTGCGGGCGTAGACGCCGACGCCGTCCTGGAAAAACACGCCGATGTCGTTTGGCAGCCATTGCTTGAGCCAGTCAGCGGTGGCGGCGGGGCCGATGTTGGCACCGTCGTAGACGCTGATCCACAGCGGCCGCGGCAGCTTGGCGAGCAGGGCCGGTAATTCCGTGGCGCCTGACCAACTGGGGTCGACTTCAGCCGGAAAGTACCAACCGGTGACATGCAATGGCGTGGGCAGCCCAGCGATGCGCTCCGACAGCGCCGCCAGTTGCTCGATATCGTCCCGAGAGCGGTTCTCGCTAAAATAGCCGGCCAGCCCGAGGATGACATCCTGGGCCCAGGGCGTTTTGGCGATGCGCGCCCAATCCGGCAGTACCGGCACGCTGGTCAGGCCGGTGCCGGGCACGAAGGCCTGGTCGTCCACCACCGTCCATTGCACCAGCAGTTCATGCACGCCCAGTTTTTCCCAATTGCCGCTGATGCCGACGGTCTGGTTGTCCGGCTGCCAGACGATGCCGACGATGTTCGGTGCCGTGCGGGTGGTCATGTAGTACGTCCCTGTACCTGCGGCGAGGAGCGCGGCCAGTAACAGCGCCGCGACAGTCTTGCGATGGATGAACGTTGCGAAGCTTTTCAAACAAGTTCCTTCTGGATGCAGTGTAGTCGCGGCTCGGCAAGACGAGCCGCTTTTCGTAACGATGGACCGACTGGTACACCCACCGGATCAATAGGAGTAGGTCAAGCGCGCGAACACCCCTTTGGCGCGATCCTCGCCGAACACCCTGGCTCGGTATTGCAGGGAAAAATCCACATAGGAACGTGGCGCGTTGTAGGCGTCTTCCCGGAACCAATAGCGTACGTTGTTTCCTATCCCGATGCCTCCGGCGTCGCCGGAAGAAAAGCCGCCACCGGCTTCGCTCTTCATCTTCGAATCGTAGTCGATCGCCGCGACGACATGGGGGAAGGTCACCCAGCGCGAACCGGTCCCGCCGATGGCGTAGCTGCGGCCCACTTGCCATTCGCTGTTGAAGTAATTGCGCGAGTCATTGATGTAATGGCCGACCTCGGCATACAACTGCGAGGTCCACCAGCTCGGCACGTCGACCCGCAGGTCGGTACCGATGCTCGAACCGTAGCCCAGGCGCACCAGCCAGTCGCCGTCGACATTGGAAGAGCCGAGCGGGAACGTGCGTTCAAGGGCGGCCATGATGTTGATCGAACTGAAGGGCTTGACCCGTACGCCAACGGCGCCCTGCAGGGCATCGGCACCGGTGTCCGAGTCGCTGTTCTTGCTCCACAGGGTGTCGGTGATACGCCCGTAGAGTTCGACAAAGCGGGCGTTGCGATAACCCAATGGGCGCCAGGACAGTTCGGTGCTGTTTTGCAGCAGGTCGTTGCTTTCGCTGCCGCCGCTGTTATTGGTGCTCGGCGCTCCGCTCAGGCCACTGGAGCCGCGATAGCTGGTGGTGCTGGTCAGGCCCATCCTGCGCGAAACGTCACCCACGGTGCGACGGGTATCGAACAGTTGTTGCGCGGACATGGGCGTTTCTGCAGTTTTTTGCCCATCGATCACGCGCTTGAAGTATGCGACGGATTCGTCGTCCTCATGGACACGCATGGCGTTGTAGGCGGCGTCCTGGGCTGCCGCCGGCTTCAGTGGCGTGGCCGCATCGGCCTTGCGGAACGCATCGTGGGCGGCTTCATCGTCGCCGGCCTGCATCGAGACATACGCCAGCTGCAGGTCACTGACTGAAGCCAGCTCGCCGCTGCTGCGTGCCTCTTGCAGACGCTCACGAGCCGTGCGGCGCTGGCCGATGGCGGCATACAGCCCGGCCTCTTCGTAGGCCGGCAGGGTGCCCAGCGCGAGGGCATGGGTAAAGTCGTCGCGGGCGCCGGCATCATCCCCGGTTTGTTGGCGCAGGCGTCCACGCATGACCAACAGTCGGGCGTCTTCGCCATTGGCCTGCAGGCCTTGGCCGGCCGCCACGATAGCTTCGGGCAAGCGTTTCTGATCCGTCAGGGCACTGACCAGCAGGTAGCGATAGGACGGATTCCGTGGCGCACGGGCAATGGCCTGATTCGTCAAGTCGACCGCGGTTGCCGGGTCTTTGCGGGCGAGGGCGGCATAGGCCTGGGAGGCTAGCGCCGTGCCTGCATCGTGGGCGCTGCCGGGCCAGATGGCGCAGGTCAGGCCGAAAGTGCTTTCCTGGCATTCCAGGGGCGGCGGCGCAAATTGAACGGCGGTGGCGAACCCCTTGTTTTTCTGGCGCAGTGCCATGCTTGCAGCGGTACGTCGGCGGGTCACTTCATCACTGTCGTCACCGCCCAAGGCTTGCAACTGGTTCAGCGCTTGCTGAGGTTCGCCTCGGGCCAGCGTAGCGTCGACGGCAAAGAGGCGCAGGTCACGGCGTTCACCGGCTGTCAATCCGGGCAGGGCCAGGGCGTGGTTCAGGTCGGCCTGGGCCGCCGGTGTCTTGCCTTGACGCTCACGAGCATAGCTGCGCAGGACCCACGGGGCGGTCTTGCTGTCGTCCAGCGCCAGGGCGTTTGTCGCGGCCTGTTCGGCGGCGGGGTAGTCCTTGGCCGCGAGCAGGGCGCTGATGAGCAGTTGCTGGTTGGCGGAAACTTCCGGAGCCAAGGTCACCGCTTTACGGGCCTGGTCCACGGCCATGGCCGCATTGCCTTGCTCCAGGGCGCGGTAGCCCTGGGTCGCCACCGGCACCGCCAGTTGACGGCGGATCGCTTGGCGACGCAGCAGCAATGTGTTGTCGTTGGCGAAGGTCCGGAGGGCATCCGTGGTGGCCTGGTCGGCTTCTTCCAAGTGTTGCTGGCGCTGCAAGGAATCGATCAGCAGCAATCGATACTCGCGACGACGGGGCGCCTGGGTAATGGCTTTGCGGGCCGATTGCGCGGCCAGGCCGAATTGTTCGCGATCATAGGCTTTGAAGCCCTGGGACGCGGCGGCGAAGCCCGGTGCTGCCGGCGCGGCGCGGGATGACCTGGCGGTCTGGGGCTGGTCGCGCAGTTTCTTGTCCCGTTCGGCCAACTCGATCAGCGTGTTCAAGCGCGTCACATCAGCGCGTAGGCGCAGGGCTTCGCGCGCCTTGGCGATGGCCAGGTCGTAGTCCTTGCGCTCGTAGGCGCTGTAGGCCTCGTTGGCGGCGGTGTAGGCCGGCCCTGTCAACGGCAGCGGCAATGTCTCGGCAGACGCCAGCACGGGAATCAGGCTCAGCCCCGCGGCCAAGAGGGTCAGAAGGGGGCGGTTCATGCCGGAAGCTCCATTGGGTAGAGGCTGTGCTGGCGTGCCACCACCTGTTCGATCGTTGCCCGGGGCAATACGCCGCTGTCGACCAGGTAGTCGCCGATCCGACCGTGATGCTGCGGACGATACTGCAGCATGGCGTGGCTGAACTGATCGCGATCGAGCAGGCCCATTTCGATCAACAGGTCGCCCAGTAGCGGCGCGCTGGCATTCGGTACGGCATGACCGTTGTTCGCTGGCAATCGGCGCAACAACGCGAGAATTTCACTCTCCCGGGCGATCAATTGCACCGGCTCGCTGCCCAATTCGGCGCTGACCTGGTCCAGGCCTTCGTCGGAAAGTGGGTTAGCGACGGCGATCTGTTCACGTCCTTCGCCATTGCGCCCCAAGGGAATGACGCGCCAGCGCAAGGCAAACTCGCTGGCCAGTGACGACGTTGAGGCCGCTGCTTTCTCGGCCACCTCAAAGACCCGCGGCAGGTCATTCTGGAATGCAATGGCTTCGGCCAGGGTTTCGTCGTCCAGCCAGCCGTTATTGAGCAGAATCCGACCCAGCGGCACATTGCGCGACTGCTGTTCGTCGAGTGCGCTTTGCAGGTGGGTGTCGGTAATGGCTTGCCAGGACAGCAATACACTGCCCAGGCGGCGTGGTGCGGTGGCGACCAGGTCGGTGGACGGGAAGTCATGCATGGTCTTGTCCCAGACCAGCTTGCGGTTCATGACCTTGCCCACCAGGAACATGCGCCAGGCGCGAGAGGCGGCCATGAAGTTGACGAAGTTGCCCACCAGCATGCGCGGGATCGACAGCAAACCGTGCTGCCAGCCGTACAGTACCGTGGTGAAGTAATAGCGGTGCAGGATGCGCCAGGCCAAGGCAACGCCGTTGGCCAGCAACAGGTATTTGATCACGTCGCTGGTTTCAAAAGGCGTTGGGAAGCTGACGTCCCACAAGCCACTGTTGCGCAGGATAATCAGGCCCAGCAGCTGTACCAGAATCACGTAGGCAATGATGCTGATGAACGCTGTCACCACACCCTTGCGGTCGCGAAACAGCAGGTATCGGTTGGCCAGCGAGCCATTCCAGCCCATCTGTTCCCAGCCTTGCAGGCCGATGCCCAGGGTCCAGCGGGCCTTTTGCCGGAAGGCGGTGCGGAAGGTGTCGGGGAAAAACTCGCGCACGCACAACGGCATCGTCAGGGTCGATTCATAGGGCTTGCGGAACCAGGATTTGCGCAGCACCCGGAACTGCACCGGGAAGCGTACGAAGATCGCGTTCATGCCGACCTTGGCCAATCGTGCGCCAACGTCGTAGTCCTCGGTGAGGCTGTCGGTGTTGAACGGTTGGTTTTCGGTTTCACCGGCCAGCACCCGCAGGGCACGATGGGAAAAACAGGTGCCGACGCCGGCGGAGGGCACAGTGTCGGTCATGCTTTCACGCACCACCAGGTCCTTGCCGTGCCACTCGGCGAACTCGTCCATGTAGACGCCCGCGACCCATTCGTACCAGTTGCGTTCCAGCGAGACCACCGGCAACTGGATCATGTCCTTGCGCGGCAACAGGTAGTTGAACAGGCGCAATTCCAGCGGATGCAGCACGTCCTCGCTGTCGTGCAGCACGACGCCGGCGAAGGTCATGCCATGGGTTTTCTCGTGCAGGAAAATCGCCTGGATCACCCAGTTCAAACAGTCAGCCTTGCAGGTCGGCCCGGCATGGGGCACTTCCACGCGGTGCAGCTGCTTGTAGCGCCGGCGCATCCGCTCGACTTCATCGATGGTGCGCTGGTCGTTGACATAGGTGCCGACGAAAACCACGTAGTTCTGGTAGTCGAGCGTCGACACCATGTTCTCGATCATCGGCGCGATGACGTCGTATTCCAGCCAGGCCGGGACCATGATCGCCAGGGGCTGTTCGTCCCGGGCCAACAATTGCTCGACGGTCAGCGGCCGGTAGCGGCGATCCACGGTGAACTTGCGGTACAGGCGACGAGACCAGTACCACACGTCAATGATCAGATCGTCCAGGCTGGAGATCAGGATCAGTACCGCGACCACAATGGTCGCGACTTCCAGGTAGTTGTAGTAGTGGGCCAGCCAATAGGGCCAATAAAGCGACGTCATCAAAGGTTACCGTTACTGGCGATTGCGACGGGCGCTACGGCCAGCCAGCAACAAGATAAGGAACAAGGCAATGCCACCGGGGATCAGCCAAAGCAGCGAAGGTTTGCGCCAGGCATCCAGGCCCTTGGGTTCTTCCTCGCCGATCAACTGGCTGCCGTTGGGATCCTGGGTATCGAAGATCGCCACGGCACCGTTGTCGCCTAGAATCGCCACATCGCCACGAGTCAGTACGACCGGCTTGGCCAGGCTCGGGGGCTGTTCGCCCAGGGCCCGATAGACCAGGCCGTGCTGGCCCGAGGTCTGCACCACTTGCAACGACGCCAACTGGTTGAGGCGCTGCACATCCAGCATCACCTGGTCCTTATGGTTGATCCGCAGGTGACCCTGTTCGTCGACCTGGACCGACTCCTTGCTGTCCTTGAGCGGCAGTTCGAAAGCCAGGAACGCTTTGTCCGGGCTGACGGCGGCTTTCGGATCGGTGCTGACTTTCAACTGCGCGCGCAGCGGCGAAACACCCGAGGCGTCGGCCACCGGGATCACCTGGGCCAGGCTGCTGGCCGGATGGTCAAGGTATGCCTGGGGAACGAGCACTTGGGTATCTACGGCAAAGCGTGCGGCGATACCGGCGAAATCGTCACCCAGGGAGGTTTTGTCCAGCACGATATGGCTGGTAGGCAGTACGGACACCGGGAACGCCTGAGGCGTTTCGAGGCAACGGTCGCTGACCGGTTGGCGCTGGAACGAGACGCGCAGTACGTTTTTCGAACCCAGGGCGTAGCGTGGGATGTGAGCCTGGATGCGTTGTGGTTCGCCATCGGTGGTCAGTTGCTGGGCACCGATCAGGAAGTCATTGAAAAACAGCGAGGCCACGGGCGCGGTGTCCGAAGCGCCGGGTGCGGCGGAGACGTCGACCACTGCGGTGACGGGCAGGCGACCGTCATACGCCACGCTGCCCAGAGGGAACGAAGTGCTCCAGTCGAATCGCGAGGCCACATCGAAGTTACCAGGAGCGCCGCCCAGTCGCGACAGGGCCACGCGGCCATCTTCGCTCAACGGCGTTTGCGCTTCGTTCACGGTCAACTGGCGGCTGCGTGCCAGTTTGTTCCAGGCAGAGCCGAGCAAGGACAAGGCTTTGCCGGTCGCATCCGGGGCGATCGTCAGCACCGGGCGAGTGCCCAGCAGCGCCAGGCGCACGTTGTCAGTGCCGGTGCCCACCAGGGCGGCGTTGACGTGCGCATTGCGCCATTGGGTCAAGGCCGCTGCTGCCGTGGCGTCGACGCCTTGGACCTGCTTCTGCAAGGCATCCAGGGACTGGTTGATGGCCTGGAGCAGTTGCGGGTCGCTGATGGCCAGGTCGGCCTGCAGGTTCGGCACTTGGCCAAGCATCAGCAGCGCACCGATTTCGGCTGGGGTGGCCAAGGTATGCTGGCCCTTGCCGTTGAGGCTGGCGAAGGCGGGAATGTTCAACAGTTCGGCCGGGACGCGCAGGTTGCTCAGGTCGACGCTGTCCTGCAGGGCAGGGAAGGGCAGGATACGGGCATGCTTGCCGATCCGCTCCAGGGCCACGCCCAATCGCCAGGCGGCATCATAGCTGCCGGCCGACAACGAGCCCGGTGCGACCAGGATGCCAGGGTTGGCCGGCAGTGTCGTCCAGGCGACGCCGACATCCTTCAGTTGGCTGGCATCGTAGCTGTAGTTCAGGCGGGTATCAGGCTGAATGCGCAGCACGTTGCCGATGACCCGGTCTTCTTCGCACAGCGGTAGGGAGACCACCGACGACCAGGCAATGCCCAGGCGCACCAGGCCGTTGTCCCGTGGGGCCTGGTCGACGCCCAGTTTAACGCTGGCATCGCCCTGCGCTTCGCTGAGGCCTTCGGCGCGCACCGGGTAGCCATCGAGCGACAGCAGCATGGTATTGCGGCCGCCTTCGCCATTGAGATAGCTGGCGTCCAGTTGCAGTGTCGCATCGCTCAGGGTCACGCCGGCGGGTACCGGCAAATACAGTTCGCGTCGAGCGTCGCTGGCACCCAGCAGGATTGGCGCGGTGATGCCCAGGTCGCTCAAGCGGATCTCACGCTCCTGGCGGGTATCGGCGTTGAGTCGGTTGATTGCCTGGGTGAGCGGGCTATCCGCAGCCAGGGCAAAGTTTGGCATGAGCGCGAGCAGGCTCAGGCCACAGGCAAGGGCGCTGAGCGCGCCCGTAGGGATGGCAACGGAAGGCTTCATTCAGGCAAATCTCGATCTGATAAGGGTGGGTAGCAGTTATGAGGTGAAATCGGCGAGCAACTCGCGTGGCTCGGACAGCGGCGTGTGTGACGGCTCGTGGGCCGGTTGCACCTGACCCACGACAAAGTCGTCGACCGCGCGTCCCATCAGGGTGTCGACGATGCGCTGGCTGGCCTTGCCATCGCCGTAGGGATTGACCGCTTGAGAGGCACGACGCCACAAGGCCGCGTCGTCGAACAGCGCGTTCACGCCAGCAATGATCGAGGCCGGGGATGTGCCCACCAGGCGCACGGTACCGGCGGCCACGGCTTCGGGGCGCTCGGTGACGTCGCGCATCACCAGGACGGGTTTGCCCAGGGACGGCGCCTCCTCCTGCACACCGCCGGAGTCCGTGAGGATGACGTGGGCATGTTGCATCAGGCGCACGAACGCCAGGTAATCCAGGGGCTTGATCAAGTGCACGTTGAGCAGGTCACCCAGTTGTTCGGTCACCGGTCCCAGTACGTTGGGATTGAGATGCACCGGGTAGACGATCTGGATATCAGTGCGCTGGGCCAGCTCGCGCAAGGCCTTGCAGATGTCCAGGAAACCCTCGCCGAAGTTTTCCCGACGATGACCGGTCACCAGTAGCAGCTTGCGTCCGGTTTGCAGGAACGGGAACTGTTGGTCCAGATCACCGCGCAACCGGGCATCGTCATTGATACGTTGGGCAGTCAGTTGCAGTGCATCGATCACCGTGTTGCCCGTCACCAGGCAGCGGCCCTGCAGGCGTTCGCCCAGCAGGTTGTCGCGGGATTGGCCGGTAGGGGCAAACAGCAGGTCGGCACTGAGGTCGATGCAGCGACGGTTCATTTCTTCCGGCCATGGGCTATAGATATCACCGGTGCGCAGCCCGGCTTCGACATGGCCTACGGGGATGCGCCGGTGGAAGGCGGCCATCGAGGCCACCATGGCCGAAGTGGTGTCGCCATGGACCAGCACCCGATCCGGCCGGGTCTGTTCCAGGACCGGGTCGATGGCGCTATAGAGGGCGGCAGTCAGGGAGTTGAGCGTCTGGTGCGGCGTCATCACGTCAAGGGTGAAATCAGCCTTGAGATCGAACAGATCCAACACCTGCTTGAGCATGCTTTGATGCTGGCCGGTGACGCAGATCAGCGATTCAATGCCTGGTTCGGCGGCGAGGGCCTTGACCAAAGGAGCCATCTTGATGGCTTCGGGACGGGTACCGAAGATCGAAAGGATCTTGATCCGTGAGTCTTGAGTTGCGATGACGCCTTCCTCGCGCAGTTTTCTGCGCCGCACAACAGCCATCCAGGCACGGTAGGTGACTGGCCAGGCAAGCGGTTTAAGTTAGTAAATCTGAAAGTCAGGCAAATACCTGCGTGCACAGGACGTGACGGTAGTGGCATCTTGCGATCTGAACCGTCAAATTAATAACATTAAAGATCGCTGCCGCAAAGTTTTATATGTGAAGTTTCAATAAATTTTTTTAAAGCGTTTATTAAAGGCTGGAGGAAGGCGCTGGGCATTGATTTTATTTCGTTTGTTACTGTTTGATTAATAAGGATTTTTATAGGCTTTCTGGCTTCGTTAATCGCCATTGGCTCAGCAATGCGCGTGGCTGTCGATTTTTTGACAGAAAGCGCCAACGTTTATGTAAGCCTTGGGTTCGTCATTAGAATGACGCCTGTATATTGTCAAGTAGGGCGCAAGCCTTAGTACCTAAGTGCCAAGTCTTACAAGTTGATGAAAGTTCAATTTAGTTTGAGCTTTTGTTTAAGTAGTTCAGGGCCTGCGATAGGCATTATTAGTCTTCGCAAAACAGCACGATCCTTAAGTAAGCCACCCGCCTTGAGGCTTGCCTTAAACCCATCGGGTGCCGCGGAAATCGCTTGTCCCTCTAGCCGATAATCGCACGCTTTGTAATGCGTTCGTGCCTGGGATATTGACCGAACTAACCGGTTGGTACATTTTAAGCGCCACATACGTCTTGCGACGCATTGCCAAGACCATAATAAAAAATAGAGGAACACCTCATGCGAACCTGTCTGCAAGCGCCCGACACCTTTCCCTCGGTCTGGCGCTACTGGCCTGAAGCCCTTCGGAACACCTCCATTTGGACTCGATAGCGGACACCGTCGCCGTTCTATCGCGCCGGTTGGAACCCGGCACTCGACAATCCGAGAGGTCTTCAAGATGGCAAAAGTCGTCGATTTGTATTTCAAGCTGCTGAAGCTGCTGATCGTGCTGTGCATG
This sequence comes from Pseudomonas sp. Pdm06, assembly GCF_014851795.1. Lineage (NCBI taxonomy): Bacteria > Pseudomonadati > Pseudomonadota > Gammaproteobacteria > Pseudomonadales > Pseudomonadaceae > Pseudomonas > Pseudomonas sp. Pdm06. The sequence goes on along the minus strand of NZ_JACVAH010000023.1, from coordinate 9,691 downwards.
CTCGCAATGATCGTGCTGGTGTTCGGCAATGTGGTGCTGCGCTATGCCTTCAATTCCGGCATCAGTGTGTCGGAGGAGCTGTCGCGCTGGTTCTTCGTCTGGATGATTTTTCTCGGCGCCCTGGTGGCGCTCAAGGACCGTGCCCACCTGGGCATGGACAGCCTGGTCAGGCGCTTGCCGTCGACAGGCAAGCGGATCTGCCTGGTCATCGGGCATCTGCTGATGTTGTACATCTGTTGGCTGATCTTCAGTGGCAGTTGGCAACAGGCGGCGATCAACCTGAACGTAGTCGCCCCGGCGTCGGGATTATCCATGGCGCTGTTCTATGGCGCCGGCCTGGTGTTCGGCGCCAGTGCCGCACCGATCCTGCTCTACGAACTCTACCTGGCGCTGTTCGGCAAGCTCGGGGATGACGAGCTGGTGATGGTCAAGGACAACGACGCGATCACTCATCACCCCGGCACCCCTAATCCGATCAAGAGTACCCGCCCATGACGCTGGTTATTTTCCTCGGGTCCTTGATCGGCAGCATGGCACTGGGCATGCCTATCGCGTTTGCCTTGCTGGTGGTCAGCGTAGCGTTGATGGTTTACCTGGATCTGTTCGATGCGCAGATCATTGCCCAGAACCTGCTCAACGGCGCGGACAGTTTTCCGCTGATGGCTGTGCCGTTCTTCATGTTGGCCGGCGAAATCATGAACGTCGGTGGCCTGTCCAAACGTATCGTCAACATTGCCATGGCGCTGGTAGGGCACAAGCGCGGTGGCCTCGGTTACGTGGCGATCATCGCTTCCTGCCTGCTGGCATCGTTGTCCGGTTCGGCCGTGGCCGATGCGGCGGCTCTGGCGGCGTTGCTGATACCGATGATGGTCTTGGCTGGGCACAACCGAGGGCGCTCGGCCGGGCTGATCGCCGCCGGTAGCATCATTGCGCCGGTCATTCCGCCGAGCATTGGCTTCATCGTCTTTGGTGTGGCATCCGGGGTGTCGATTTCCAAGCTGTTCCTGGCCGGGATCGTGCCGGGGTTGATGCTGGGGGCTTCGCTGGCCGTTGCCTGGTGGTACATCTCCCGCAGCGAGAACGTCGAGACGCCGCCCAAGCGCTCCCGTGCCGAAGTGCTGCGCACGTTGCTCGACGGCAGTTGGGCGATGGGCCTGCCCTTGATCATCATCCTGGGCCTGAAATTCGGCATCTTCACGCCCACGGAAGCGGCGGTGGTCGCGGCGGTCTATTCGCTGTTCGTGTCCCTGGTGATCTACCGGGAAATGAAGGTCAGCCAGTTATACGAAGTGATCCTGTCCTCGGCCAAGACCACTTCGGTGGTGATGCTGCTGGTGGCGGCGGCCATGGTTTCATCGTGGCTGGTGACCATCGCCGACCTGCCGGGCCAACTGGCGGAGCTGCTGGCGCCGTTCATGGACAACCAGACCGTTCTGTTGCTGGTGATGATGGTGCTGATCATCCTGGTAGGGACGGTGATGGACATGACCCCGACCATCCTCATCCTCACCCCGGTGCTGATGCCGGCCGTCATCCAGGCCGGGATCGACCCGGTGTACTTCGGCGTGCTGTTCCTGATCAACACGGCCATCGGCCTGATCACCCCGCCCGTGGGCACGGTGCTCAATGTGGTTTGCGGGGTGGCCAAGCTGGACTTCGAGGAAATCGTGCGCGGGGTATGGCCGTTCATGTTTGCGCAGTTCGTGGTGCTGTTCCTGTTGGTCCTGTTCCCGCAATTGGTCCTGGGGCCGTTGAAATTCTTCACCGGCTAACACCGGTGCTGTTAGCTCGACCTTAAAAACAATAACGATCGGAGAGTGACATGGGAAAACTGATGAAAACCCTGCTGGCCGGGGCGTGCGCGACGGGCTTGCTGTTGACCGGCGTGGCCAGCCACGCGGACGAAATCCGCGAACGGACCTTGCGATTCGCCTTCCAGAACGTCAAGGAACACCCCCAGGGCCAGGGCGCGCAGAAGTTCGCCGATCTGCTCAGCGAGAAGAGCGGCGGCAAGATCAAGGTCCGCCTGTTCCCCGGCGGTACGTTGGGCGGTGATGTGCAAACGGTGTCGGCGTTGCAGGGCGGCACACTGGACATCACGGTGCTCAACTCCGGCATCCTGGCCGCCCAGGCACCGGATTACGCCATGCTCGATTTCCCGTTCCTGTTCAACAACGTCGAGGAAGCCCATGCGGTCATCGATGGGCCGGTCGGGCAGAAACTGGCGGCGCAACTGGACAACAAAGGGCTGGTAGGGCTGGGTTATTGGGACCTGGGCTTTCGCAACCTGACCAACAGCAAGCATCCGGTGACCAAGCTTGAAGACATGCAGGGCCTGAAGATTCGCGTCATCCAGTCGCCGATCTACCTGGAGACCTTCTCCGCCCTGGGCGCCAACCCCGTGCCGATGGCGTTCCCCGAGGTCTACACCGGCCTTGAGCAGCACACCATCGACGGCCAGGAAAACCCTTTCACGGTGATTGAGGGCAACAAGTTCTACGAAGTGCAGAAGTACCTTTCCGTCACGGGGCACATCTTCAATCCGCAATCGTTGATCATCAGCCAGAAAACCTGGAACCGTCTCAACGACGATGAGAAAGCGATGATTCGCGCGGCCGCGGCCGAGGCGCAAACGTTCCAGCGTGAAGTCACGGCGGCGAGCATGGACAAGGCCAAGGCCACATTGGCCGCTGCGATGACCGTCAATGAAATCACCCCAGCCGAGAAAGATCGCTTGCGTGAGCGAGTGAAACCGGTGGTCGACAAGTTCGCCAAATCCTTGGATGGCGACCTGGTGAAGACGATGTACGAGGAAATCGCCAAGGTGCGCGCGGCACAGTGAGGTGAATGGGCCTGTCCGGACCAGACCCCGTCACAGGAGGTCCCCTGTGGGAGCGAGCCTGCTCGCGATGGCGGTGTGTCAGCCAACCTCAATGCGGCTGACCTGACGCCATCGCGAGCAGGCTCGCTCCCACAGTTGTTTTGGGCTGGCCCAGGATTCATATACGCCACAGATCCCCCTGTGGGAGCGAGCTTGCTCGCGATAGCGGTGTGTCAGCCAACCTCAATGCGGCTGACCTGACGCCATCGCGAGCAAGCTCGCTCCCACAGGGCGGGTGTTTCAGCCAATGGTTACTGGGCGGCTGGAACGGCCAGCCACTGGCCAATCACCTTCTGGTAGCTGCCATTGGCCTTGCTCAGGTGCAGCCACTGATCCACGTACATCTTCCAGGTGTTGTCATCCCGTGGCAGCAGGTAGGCCTTCTCGCCATATTGCAGGTAGCGGGTCGGGTTGACGGCGCACAGGCCGGGCTTGAGTTTTTGTTGGTAGAGCGCTTCCGAGGCGTCGGTAATCATCACGTCGGCTTTCTTGTCCAGCAGTTGCTGGAAGATGGTCACGTTGTCATGGAAGCTGAGCTGGCCGTTGGGCAGGAACGCCCGGACGAAGGCTTCGTTGGTGCCGCCGGCCGGCTCGACAAGGCGTACCGAAGGCTGGTTCATCTGCTCGAGGGTCTGGTAACGCTCCTTGTCTTCGCAACGCACCAGGGGGATCTTGCCGTCCACGTCCAGGGTGGTGCTGAAATAGGCTTTCTTCTGACGCTCCAGCGTCACCGAAATCCCACCCATGCCGATGTCGCATTGGCCTGCAACCATATCCGGCATCAGGGTTTTCCAGGTGGTCTGCACCCATTGCACCTTGACGCCGAGGCTGGCGGCCAGGGAGCGCGCCATGTCGATGTCGATGCCTTCGTACTCGCCTGCTTCGGTTTTAAAGGTATAGGGCTTGTAGTCGCCGGTGGTGCACACCTTCAGTTCGCCGCGTTGCAGGACCTGGTCCAGCAGCGAAGGTGCCGGTTCGGCCAAGGCGCCGCAAGAGAGCGCCAACAGGCCACAGAACGTCATCGAGCTTGTTATGGTTTTCATTGTGAGGGGACGTCTCGTAGCGGAGGGAAACAAGATCGGGGAGTGTAGTAAAAGTGTTGGCAGGCTGTCACTGGAGCATGGCTGACGAACCGTCAGCAGACAGCGGTCTCAAAGGGGCGTCGCTGCAAGCTTTCCAGGTAGGCGCAGAACATATCGGCCATGGCGTCGCTGTAGATGGCAACGTCCACGGGAGAGTGGGGCGCTGATGAAAAGCGCTTACCCACGGCACTGAGCGTGCTGATGACCAGGTCACCTGCCAGGGCGCGGGCCTGTGCGGGGGCGTCTGGCAATGCTTGCAGCATGAAAGCGTCCACCGATTGTTGCACCGACATCCGCGCGGCCTGGTGCTCGGGGGCGTCGCGGTAGAGCGGGGCGGCGTCATTGAGGGCGACGCGTATCTGGGCTTCGTCACATTCGGACTGGATGAACGCTTGCACCAGGATACGCAGGCGCTCGAAGGGCGGCTTGAGGGTGTCTTCAAGAATCTCGCGCAGCATGTCGCTGGTTTGCCGCCATTCATCACTTTGCAGGCGGAACAGGATCGCCGCTTTGTTCGGGAAGTATTGATACACCGAGCCGACGCTGACGCCCGCGCGTTCGGCAACACGGGCCACCGTGAAACGTGCCGCGCCCTGGGTCGCCAGAACCTGAACAGCCGCTTCCAGAACCGCGGCGACGAGCTCGGTGGAGCGTGCCTGTTTCGGCTGTTTACGCGAGGAAATCTGCGGGCTTGGGCGTTCGGACATGTGGGCTTGAACCTCGGCAGGGAATGCGAATAGGAAATGCGACGGATTATTCGTATCTTGAATGCGACGAATTGATCGCATTCTAGTCGCCTCCGCAGGCAGCGTTCAACGTCACATCGCATCCTTTCCGTGGGTAGGGTTATGACACAAGACAATATTCATCTCGGCGCTTCTTCGGCGCCTCAGGCAGCCGTCGAGGCCAATCCGGCGCTCAAGCTGTTGCCGCTCACACTGACCGTATTCATCGGTTTTCTCACGATCGGCATGCAACTGCCTGTCTTGCCCCTCCATCTGCATGACGCGCTGGGCATGGGCACGCTGGTGATTGGCCTGGTGGTCGGGGCACAGTTCGCCGCGGCGCTGTTGTCACGGGCCTGGGCCGGCAATTTTGCCGACATGCGCGGTGGCAAACGCGCCGTCATGACCGGGTTGGTGACAGCTGCGGTTTCAGGGCTGGTCTATCTGCTTTCTCTGGCGTTCGTTGCCGCGCCGGTCACGTCGGTCTGGCTCTTGTCCGGCGGTCGGGTGCTGCTGGCAATTGGTGAAAGCCTCGTTGTCACCGGTGCGCTGGGGTGGGGCATCGGTCTGGTGGGGGCGCAGCATGCCGGCAAGGTCATGGCCTGGAACGGCATCGCCATGTACGGGGCCTACGCACTGGGTGCTCCGCTCGGCGTGGTGCTCAACGGCGCCTGGGGGTTCACCGGCATTGCCATGGCCTCGATGTTCATTCCGCTGCTGGCCTTGCCGATTGTCGCGGGCGTGCGCGCTGTCGCCCCTACGGCGACCCGGCGTACACCGTTCTACACGATGCTCGGTGCTGTATGGGTTCCCGGCATGGGGTTGGCGTTTTGCAGTGTCGGCTTTGGTGTCCTCACGGCGTTCATTGCCCTGTTGTTCGCGGCCAGGGATTGGGGCAACGCTTCCTTGGCGTTCACGGCGTTCGGTGTGGCTTTCATCGCTGCGCGCCTGCTTTTCGGGCACCTTCCGGACAAGATTGGCGGCGCTCGCGTCGCCCTGGTCTGCGTATTGATCGAAACCGTTGGGTTGCTGCTGATCTGGAGCGCGGACACCGCGACCATGGCTTATGTGGGCGCGGCTTTCACCGGCTTCGGTTACTCCCTGGCGTTTCCCGGCTTCGGCGTGGAAGCGGTACGGCGTGCGCCACCGCAGGCACGCGGTCTCGCCATGGGGGCCTACGTCGCGTTTCTTGATATTTCCCTGGGCATCACTAGTCCGCTGGCCGGTTTGTTGGCCAGTGGCTGGGGCATCGGTGCGGTTTACCTGGGCGGCGCCATTGCCGTTGGGATGTCCTTCGGGGTGGCCTTGATGCTGCTCAGAGGACGGCAAGCACAAGTTCAATACAAATCCTGAGTCTTCGATGGGTTATAGAAGATTTTCGGTCTCGTTTTTTTAGAACAGGAGCGTTGCATATGCACGTATTCGTTACCGGTGCCACGGGCTGGGTTGGGGCGTCCGTGGTACAGGATCTGATCGCCGCCGGGCATCGGGTCACGGGCCTGGCTCGATGCGAAGAAAAAGGCGCGACACTGGCTGCGACAGGCGCGAAGGTGATTTCAGGCACGTTGGATGATCTCGAGATCTTGCACAGCGCAGCCTCGGCGGCGGACGCGGTGATCCACACGGCGTTCAATCATGACTTCTCGCGATTTGCCGAAAATGCCCAGCAGGACCGCCGCGCCATCGAAACGTTGGGCGATGCGTTGCGCGGCTCCGACCGGCCGTTGCTGGTGACGTCGGGCCTGTTTGGATTGACGCGGGGCGCGAGTGAACTGGAAGTGGTGAGCCCGGCCTCGCCCCGCAAGTCCGAAGCCGCCGCCCGGGACCTGGCCGAGCGTGGGGTGCGTGTGGCGACGGTGCGGCTGGCGCCCTCGGTCCATGGCCTCGGCGACCATGGCTTCGTGCCGATCCTGATTCGCCTTGCCCGGGAAAGCGGCGTATCGGCTTACCCAGGCGACGGCAGCCATTGCTGGTCGGGTGTGCATCGACAGGATGCCGCGCGGGTTTATCGGCTTGCCTTGGAGCAGGGGGTGACGCAATCCGTCTACCACGCCGTCGCCGACGAGGCCGTGCCGTTCAAGGACATTGCCCAGGCGATCGGTCGTGGCCTGGGGTTGCCGGTCGAATCCCGGGAGCGCGAGCATTTCGGCTGGTTCGCCCACATGGCGGGGGCGAACATGGCGGTGTCCAGCGAATACACCCGTGCCTTGCTGGGCTGGATGCCAAGCGGCCCGGGGTTGTTGGATGATCTTGAACACCCTGGTTATTACGCGGGATAAGGGGCACCTGTGGCGAGGGAGCAAGCGCCCTCGCCACAATGGTTTCTCTAGCGGGAAATGATCCCGTGATCGATCGCGTATTTCACCAGGGCCGCGGGCTTGTCGATGTTCAGCTTGCGGCGGATGCTCAGGCGATGGGTTTCGACGGTACGTACGCTGATGTCCAGTTCACGGGCCATTTCCTTGTTGTTCAGGCCCTGGACCATTTTGTACAGCACCTGGCTTTCCCGTGGCGTCAGCTCGTTGTCGGTGTGTGGGTCGGTGGCGAGCCGCTGGGCGATCTCGGCACTGTAGAAGGTGCCGCCGCTGATGATGGCTTCGATGGCCGCGATGATTTCCCGCGATGGCGCATTTTTGAGCACGTAGCCGCTGGCGCCGGAACGCACGGACTCGCTCACGTACTCATAATTGTCGTACATGCTGAGGATCAGGATCTTGAGGCTGGGGTATTGCTTGCCCAGCAGCCGGGTCAGCTCGAGCCCGTTCTTATCCTTGAGGCCGATGTCCATCAGCAGCAGGTCCGGTTGGCAGCGACCGACCATTTCGATCGCTTGCGCGCCGTTCTCGGCTTCGCCCACCACATCCAGTTGAGGCATCACCGACAGCAGGGCCCTGATGCCGTCGCGGACCAGGGAATGGTCATCGACCAGTGCGACGCGAATCACGGGAGGCAGGTTCATCGACGAGTGCTCTTGTTGGCGTGGGCGTGCATCAGTTTTCCGTGACCGAGAGGTTCATGGGCAGCAGGATGTCCAGTTCGCTGCGGCCCGGTACGGACGTCACTTCCAGGCGACCGCCGAAATGCTCGACCCGCTCGCGGATGTTACGCAAGCCGATGCCGGCATGGCCGCGTTCCACTTGCGGGACGTTGAACCCCATCCCGTCGTCGACCACCGTCAGTCGCAGGGACTGGCTGGAGCCGAACAGGGTAATGCCGACGCTTTTCGCCCCGGCATGGCGCTCGATATTGGTCAGGGCTTCCTGGGCAATGCGAAACAGCGAGACAGGGGCGCCATTTTCGAGGCGGCAATCGAATTCGTTGCTTCGATAGGACACTTCCAGCCCGCTGCGCTGCTGGAACTCGGTGGCGAGCTGGCCGATGGCGGCGGGCAGGCCCAAGGTGTCGAGCAGGGACGAGCGCAAGTCGTGGGAGATATTACGGATCTCGCCGATGGCTTCGCCGAGCCGGTCGGTGGCGTTCTTCAGGATGCCCAGGCCGTTTTCCTGGCCATTCTCCAAGACGTGGCTGGCCAGCTCGAACTGGAATTTTATCGACACCAGCAGTTGGCTGATGCCGTCATGCAGCTCGCGCGAAACCCGCGAGCGTTCTTCTTCCTGCAAGCTGACGATGCGCTGGTTCAAGCGCTGCAGTTTTTTGTCGGCCAGGCGATGTTCGCTGACATTGAGGGTCATGCCGCCGGCAAACACCAGCAGGACCGCCACCAACGCGATCGCGGCGATGGCTTGCATGGTGGTGTGGATGCCATGGGCGACCTCGTCACGGGCCTGCTGGGTGGCGCGCTCGACATCTTCCAGGTAAATCCCGGTGCCGAGCATCCAGCCCCATTTGTCCAGCATCACGACATAGGCCAGCTTGTCGGTCACCTGGCCGGAGGAGGGCTTGTTCCAGGCATAGCGCTGGAACCCTTCGCCTGACTCGGCGCTTTTGATCAGCGCCTGGATGACCGGCAGGCCGTGGGGGTCCTTCATGTCCCAGAGGTATTGCCCCACCAACTCCGACTGGCGGGCATGCATGAGGCTGCGGCCCTGGCGGTCATACACGAAGAAGTAACCGTTGATGCCGAAGCTGAGCTTGCGCAGTTCTTCCAGGACCTGCTGTTGCGCCCGCGCGTCTCCCTGGCCGTTGTCATACAGCGGGGCGATCAGGCTCTGCGCCATCTCGACATAGTTCTTCAACTCGGCGCGCTTGCTCGCCAGGATGCTGTCTTCGATCAGTTGTGCCTGTTGGTCGCCCAACTGGCGGTTGAGCGAGATCACCAGGGCGCAGATGACGGCGATGGCCAGGACCAGCGGCAAAATCCCGAGGGCGACGATTTTGTGTTTGAGCAGCATCTGTACTCCTGTCCGGGCTCGGCGGGGAGGCGAATGGCGGCATCATATGCCAAACCCATGGATGAGGCATAAAACCTGTGGAGCAAGACGTGTGGGAGCAAAGCTTGCTCGCGACGCTGGCGCCGCGGTTTATAAAAGACCGTATTAACTCTATCGCGGGCAAGCCTTGCTCCCACAGGGGCAATGGGAGGTCTACGTAGTACTACGGATTTATTTATTGACGACTTGCAGGGATATTGGGCCGGCTCCGAATAGCCGGGGCACACTATAAAAACAATCGCCGCAATCCATTGGATATCGGCAGGAGACACGCAATGACAACCCGTCTGGTTAAACACCTCGCCTGGTTTGCCGTGGCTGTTCTGGGAGCTTGTGCGTTGAGTGTCGTGGCCTTGCGCCGCGGCGAACCCATCAACGCCCTCTGGATCGTCGTCGCCGCCGTGGCCATCTACCTGGTCGCCTACCGCTACTACAGCCTCTTCATCGCCAACAACGTGATGCAACTCGATGCGCGCCGGGCCACCCCCGCCGTGCTCAACAACGATGGCCTGGACTACGTCCCGACCAACAAACACATCCTCTTCGGCCACCACTTCGCGGCCATTGCCGGCGCGGGGCCGCTGGTCGGGCCGGTGCTGGCGGCGCAGATGG
>NZ_JACVAH010000022.1:0-109086 GCF_014851795.1 Pseudomonas sp. Pdm06 | reverse complement strand
TGCTCGCGAAGGCGTCGGGTCAGTCGCCATTGATGTGGCTGACACACCGCTTTCGCGAGCAAGCCCGCTCCCACAGTTGTTTTTGGGGTGGTCTCAGGATTTGCTTACGCCACAGATCCCCTTGTGGGAGCGAGCTTGCTCGCGATGGCGGAGTGTCAGTTAATGATAATGTCGACTGACCCGACGCCTTCGCGAGCAGGCTCGTCCCCACAAAATCGCTTTCCTTTCAGGCATCAAGGAGATTCAGTTTGTCCTCTCCCATCCCGGTCACCATCCTCAGCGGCTTCCTCGGCGCCGGCAAGACCACGCTGTTGCGCCATCTGCTCAAGGCCGAGCACGGCCTGAAAATCGCCGTGATCGAGAACGAATTCAGCGATGCCGGTATCGACACCCAACTGTTGGGCGACGAGCCGGTGCAAGTCATGACCCTGGCCAACGGCTGCGTGTGCTGCACCATTCATACCGACCTGACCAAAGCCCTGTACCTGTTGCTCGAGCGGCTGGACAGCGGCGAGATTGCCTTCGACCGCCTGGTGATCGAGTGCACCGGCCTGGCCGACCCGGCCCCGGTGGCACAGACTTTCTTCATCGACGAGGACCTGCGCGAGCGCTACATCCTCGACGGGATCCTGACCCTGGTGGACGCGGCTCACGCCGACATCCACCTGACCCAGGCCATCGCCCAGGCCCAGGTCGGGTTTGCCGACCGCCTGCTCCTGAGCAAGACCGACCTGGTGGACGCCGCCCAGGTCCAGGCCCTTGGCGAGCGCCTGACGCGCATCAACCGACGGGCACCGATCAGGGTGGTTGAACACGGCCAGATCGACCTGGCCGAGTTGCTCGACATTCGCGGCTTCAATCTCAATGCGGACCTGGGCGCAGGGTTCAGCCTGCGCCCGGTGGGTAAGGCAACCCCGGGCGATCGCATCAGCAGCCTGGTGCTGCGCACCGACAAGGCCCTGGATATCGACAAACTCAGCGAGTTCATGAACCAGTTGCTGGAAGAGCACGGCAAGCAATTGCTGCGCTACAAAGGCGTGCTGAACATCGCCGGCGAACCCCGCCGGCTGGTGTTCCAAGGCGTGCTCAAGCTGTACGGTTTCGATTGGGACACTGAATGGGCCCCCGGCGAAGCCCGGGAAAGCGTGATCGTGTTCATCGCCGACGAACTGCCCGAAGAGAAGATCCGCGCTGGCTTCGAAGCCGCGCTACTTTGACGATCCCGCGCCGGCGACCAGCAGCAGTTTTTGCTCCAGATGGTCCAGGTGCTCGTCCATCAGCCGCACCGCTTCATTGACGTTGCGGCCTTCCACCGCGTCGACGATCGCCAGGTGTTCCTGCCAGGCGCAATGCCTGCGGGACTTGACCTCGTGGCGTGCCAGGGCCAACGAGGTCAAGGGCACCAGGCTACCGAGGAATTGCATCAACGGCGCGTTGCCGGCCATGGCGGCCAGGTGCAGGTGAAACTCGCCGGACAGGCGTATCGCCGGGCCACGCTCGCCGCGGTCCAGGCACTGGCGCTCGTGCTCCACCAGATCGCGCAGGTGTTGCACGTCCTTGGCCAGCGGTGCCTTGCAGGCCAGGCGCACCAGGGTCTGCTCGGCCAGGCGGCGAGCATGGAGGATCTGCCGCGTCTGCTCCAGGTCCGGCGCGGCGACTTGTGGCCGGTGGTTGGGCCGCAATATCACCACTTGCTGATGGGACAGGCGCGCCAGGACACGGCGAATGATGCTGCGGCTGACACCGAACACGTCCCCCAGGCTTTCCTCGGTGAAACGGCTGGCCGGGGCAATGCGTTGCTCGAGGATGGCGTCGAAGATCCGCGGGTAGATATCGTCCACCGACGGTTTGCCGATCTGGCCGGGCAGGGGCAGGGTGGCGAGTACATTGCGGTTGTGTCGATGGGAAACGAGAGTGTTCATGGCGGTCTCCGCAGGCCCAGGTTCAAGTGCCGAGGTTGTCGTCCGGAATATTCAATTCGATGCCCATGCGCTGGCCTTCCCGGAGAATATGCCGACGCATTTCGGCGCTGGCCTGGGCGCTGTTCTTGCCACGAATGGCGCGGACCACGGCTTCGTTCTCTTCCAGGCGTTCGGCCAGGTGCTCGGGCGAGTTGCGCAACACATCGGCGCTTTGCTTGAGGGCGTTGCTGGTCTGCTGGACCACGTTCTGGAAGATCGGGTTGGACGTCAGGGCAAACAGTTCTTCATGGAAAGCGATGTAGGCGTTGGCGCAGGCGTCGCTGTCGTTGGCTTCCAGGGCTTCGCGCATGTCCATGAGGGTCAGGCGCAACTGGCCGACATCCTTGCTGCTGATGGACTGGGCCACCAGGCCGACGATGAAGGGTTCCAGGGTGTAGCGCAGTTGCAGCAGGTCTTCCAGGCTCGCGCCGGCCATGGCACTGCCTTCGCTGACGGCATCGCCGGGATTGGCCTCCAGCACCACGACGCCTTTGCCGGGCATCGAGCGCACCAGGCCCAGGGTTTCCAGGACAATCACCGCTTCACGCAGGCTTGGCCGGCTGATGCCCAGTTGCTCGGCCAACTCGCGCTGGCCGGGCAGCATGTCGCCCGAGCGCCACTGGCCTCGGGCGAGGGCGGCGCGGAGTTTCTCCACCACGGAATTGACGACGGTCGATGAGCTGATCACATGTGACTCCTTGGAAATCAATCAGGCGATACCGGCCCTCGGGCCTGCATCGCCGTCTTTCAGAATTGCTGGTGATGGGCACTGCCCACCGGTTTTCTGGGTTGGAAGGTATAGCCTTGTTGGCCGGAGAGCACCTTGCGCGCCCGGGGGACGTCGATGTCTTTTTCCCAGCGGGCAATCGCCACGGTCGCCACACAGTTGCCGATCAGATTGGTCAGGGCCCGGCCAATGCCCATGAACCAGTCCACGGCCAACACCAGGACCAGGCCGACCACCGGGATCGCCGGGATCGCGGTCAGCGTCGCCGCCAGGATCACCAGTGCCGAGCCGGGAATTCCGTGGGCGCCCTTGGACGTGATCAGGGATACCAGCAGAATGGTCAACAGATCGCTCAGGGCCAAGGGCGTACCGGTGGCGTTGGCAATAAAGACAATCGCCAGGGTCAGGTAGATGGAAAACCCGTCCAGGTTGAATGAGTAACCGGTTGGAATCACCAGGCCCACGGTGGAACTGCCGATCCCCAGGTGTTCGAGCTTGCGCATGATCTGGGGCAGCACGGCATCGGACGAAGCGGTGCCGAGTACGATCAGCAGCTCTTCGCGCAGGTACTTGAGAAACGGCAGCATCGGCAGGCCCGACGCACGCATCACCAGACCAAGGATCAGCGTGACGAAGGCGATGCAGGTCAGGTAGAACAGGCCGACGAGGCTGCCCAGGTGTTGCAGCGAGTCCAGGCCATATTTGCTGGTGGTGAAGGCAATGGCCCCGAACACACCGATAGGGGCCAGGCGCACGATCATGCCCATGATGCGGAAGATCACATGGCTGAGTTCGTTGATCAGCCGCGAGATGCCGGAAGCCGCATCGCCCACCAGGTTCAGCGCGCTGCCGAACAGCACTGAAAACAGCAGGACTTGCAGAATGTTGTTTTCAGCGAAGGCACCGATCACCGAGGTTGGGATCAGGTTCATCAGGAACTGGGGGGTGGTGACCATGTGCTGGCCGCGTTGGGCGATGTCGTTCACATCCGCGCTGGAGAGCTGCTCCAGGTGGATGTTCGCGCCGCTGCCAATGCCTGTGCTGAAAGCGAGGACCAGGCCGATGACCAGGGCGATGGTGGTGAGGACTTCGAAGTAGATGACCGACTTGAGGCCGATACGCCCGACCTTCTTGAGATCACCGGCGCCGGAGATGCCGCTGACCACCACGCAGAAAACGATCAGGCCGATGAGCATCTTGATCAGCTTGATGAAGCCGTCGCCGAGGGGTTTGAGCTGTGCGGAGTATTCGGGAAGGGTAAGCCCGCAGACGATGCCGAGCACCAGTCCGAGGACAACTTGTAGAAAGATCGACCGCGAGCACCATTTGAGCATGGGAGGGATTCCTGGTTCGGTGTCCTTGTTCGCCAGGGTGGCTGGCGTCGGGACTTCATTATTGTGGTCTTACCGGTTTGTCCAGTGCAGGCGCAGTCTAGGCGCTGTTTTCGCGGGTATGCAAGTCCGATAATGAGGATTTGGCTTTACCGGTCTTACCAGTTGCGGTGAAAGCCCTGAGCTTGAGCCTTTTCTCGGCCGGAAAAAAATATCGCCAGATGCCTAAGCGAGTCCGCTAAGGAGAGAGCCCAGGACTGTGGCGAGGGAGCACGCTCCCTCGCCACAGGGGGATAGATGGGGTGTTCCTGCCTTGCATTAAATGTTCTACGGGTATTTTTCTCCGAGGATGCTCAGAATGAACGTCACCTTTGACTGTTCTTCCGTCTCGGCAAGATAGAGATAAGGCGAGCCCCGTAGCCTCAATCCCCCCACATGTTTTCTATTGGCTGTCATGAGCGAAATACGGCTGTGACCGGGTTTGATGGTTTTCGGCGTGAGGACATTCTGTTGGAAGTCGATAAGAGTAAAAAGTGTCGGCTTTTTAGTATTGGGATCCTGTGCGCCAAGTACTTCAAACCAACTTTTACTGAGCAGTTTGTTGTAGTGCTCGCCGGCGTTTTTCATGGTCAGCAGATAGCCACCCGCCGTATGCCGGAAATGCAGTCGCAAGGGCTCGCCACGCGTCCTCGGATCTTCGGCGCGCATGCCAAGCAGGTGTGAGTGGTCCTGGGTTTGGGGTTTGCCGGTATAAAACCCACCGCTGAAAGAACTGACGGTCGCCATCGCGGGTTTGCCATGCAGCCTTTCCAGTAGGTTGACGTGAGCGCTAAACATATCAAGTGTTGCATGAAAGGAATGTTCACTGTCCATGTGAATATTGACTCCTGTAAGGGTTAATCAAGTTTGGGGTGGGGCGAGCTGGATCTTATTGAGTTATTAGTCGCTTGTGGGATTGCCTGTATTGCAGGACGTTAAATGTTGGCTGGCGTTAGTTGTCTGGTCATATGTTTTGCATGCCAATAAAAAAGGCCCGCATCTTTCGATGCGGGCCTTCTTGGCTACGTGTGGGCGAGCTGATTAAGCGCCGTATACCGGCAGCTTCTTGCAGATAGCCTTGACCTTCTCACGCACGGCGTCGATGACCGCTTCGTTGTTCAGGTCCGCCAGGATGTCGCAGATCCAGCCGGCCAGTTCCTTGCACTCGGCTTCCTTGAAGCCGCGAGTGGTCACGGCCGGGGTGCCGAAGCGCAGGCCCGAAGTGACGAACGGGGAGCGTGGGTCGTTGGGTACCGAGTTCTTGTTCACGGTGATGAACGCCTTGCCCAGCGCCGCGTCAGCGTCTTTGCCGGAGATGTCCTGCTTGATCAGCGAGAGCAGGAACAGGTGGTTTTCAGTACCGCCGGACACCACGTCGAAGCCGCGTTCGATGAACACGCCGGCCATGGCCTTGGCGTTTTTCACCACTTGTTGCTGGTAAGCCTTGAACTCAGGTTGCAGCGCTTCCTTGAAGCAGATCGCCTTGGCTGCGATCACGTGCTCCAGCGGGCCACCCTGGGCGCCCGGGAAGACGGCGGAGTTCAGCTTCTTCTCGATGTCGGCATTGGCGCGCGCCAGGATCAGGCCGCCACGTGGACCGCGCAGGGTCTTGTGGGTGGTGGTGGTGACCACGTCGGCGAACGGCACCGGGTTCGGGTACACGCCTGCGGCGACCAGGCCGGCCACGTGGGCCATGTCGACGAACAGGTAGGCACCGACCTTGTCGGCGATTGCGCGGAAACGCGGGAAGTCGAGGATCTGCGAGTAGGCGGAGAAACCGGCCACGATCATTTTCGGCTTGTGCTCGAGGGCCAGGCGCTCGACTTCGTCGTAGTCGATCAGGCCATTGCCGTCGATGCCGTACTGGATGGCGTTGTACAGCTTGCCGGAGGAGGAAACGCTGGCGCCGTGGGTCAGGTGACCGCCGTGGGCCAGGCTCATGCCCAGGATGGTGTCACCGGCCGACAGCAGCGCCAGGTACACGGCGGCGTTGGCTTGGGAACCTGCGTGCGGCTGGACGTTGGCGTAATCGGCGCCGAACAGTTCCTTGGCGCGGTCGATAGCCAGTTGCTCGACCACGTCGACGTACTCGCAACCACCGTAGTAGCGCTTGCCCGGGTAACCTTCGGCGTACTTGTTGGTCAGTACCGAGCCTTGAGCTTCCATCACCGCGGGGCTGGTGTAGTTTTCCGAAGCGATCAGCTCAATGTGCTCTTCCTGGCGCTGAGCTTCTTGCTCCATGGCGGCAAAGAGATCGGCGTCGTACTTGGCAATAGTCAAATCACGGCTGAACATGGCGGTCCTCAAGGATCGGGGCAGAAAAGGGGGGCATTCTACCTCAACCGGTTTTGGAAGGCATATGAAAGGGCGTCATGTCGCGGACGAATGGGATTCACGCAAGAGGGGCGTTGCCTGTACTGGCCTCATCGCGGGCAAGCCTTGCTCCCACAGAAACCCACATTCCCCTGTGGGAGCAAGGCTTGCCCGCGAGAGGCCGGCCCAGATAGTACAAGGCCTCAATCGAGCATGAACAACGCATCATTGCTGAACTGCGCTTCGAACCGATTGGCCGGCATCGGCCGGCCGAACAGGTAGCCCTGGACTTCGTCGCAGCCGTGCTCGCGCAGGAAATCCAACTGCTCGTGGGTCTCGACGCCCTCGGCGATCACCGCCAGGTTGAGGCTGTGGGCCATGGCGATGATTGCCCGGGCGATCTGCGCATCCTGTTCGCCGGACGGCAGGCCGTCGACGAAGGTGCGGTCGATCTTCAGTACGTCGATGGGGAATTGCTTGAGGTAGTTGAGCGATGAATAACCGGTGCCGAAGTCATCGACGGCGATACTCAGGCCCAGGTTTTTCAGCCCGGCGAGGATCTGCATCGCCTCGCTGACTTCGCGCATCAGGATACTTTCCGTCAGTTCCAGCTCCAGGCAGGCCGGTGGCAGGCCGGTGCTGCGCAGGATATTGGCGATGCGCGTGCCCAACTGGCCGTCGGAGAACTGCCGGGCCGAAATGTTGACCGAGACCTTCGGCACCCGGACCTTGGCCTGGTGCCAGGTCCTGAGTTGCCGGCAGGCTTCGGTGATGACCCAGTCGCCGACGTCCACCACCAGCCCGAGCTCTTCGAGTACCGGGATGAAATCCCCCGGCGGCACCAACCCACGTCGCGGATGGCGCCAGCGCAGCAGGGCCTCGGCGCCGGTCAATCGTTTGCCATCGCCGCTGAACTGCGGCTGGTAATACAGCACGAACTCGTTCTGCTCCAAGGCGTGGCGCAGGTCGCTTTCCAGTTCCAGGCGCTCCAGGGCGCTGGCGTTCATGTCGGCCTGGTAGAACTGGAAGTTGTTCTTGCCACGCTCCTTGGCGTGATACATGGCTGTGTCGGCGTTCTTCATCAACTGGCTCAGTTCGTTGCCGTCCTGGGGGCTCAGGGCGATACCGATACTGGCGGTGACGAAAAACTCGCGGCCTTCGAGCACGAATGGCCGGACCAGGCTGGCGAGGATCTGCTCGGCCACAGTGATGGCCCGGTTCAGCGCCATTTCACGGCTGGCGCGTGGTTGCAGCAGCAGGGTGAACTCGTCGCCGCCCATGCGCGCCACGGTGTCGTCGTCGGCGACGCAGCCGAGCAGGCGCGTGGCCATCTCCTTGAGCATCCGGTCGCCGGCGGCGTGGCCCAGGGAGTCGTTGATCGGCTTGAAGCGGTCGAGGTCGAGGAACATGAGCACGACCCAGGTCTTCTGCCGCTCGGCCGATTGCAGCGCAGTGTGCAGGCGATCCTGGAACAGCGTGCGGTTGGGCAGGTGGGTCAGGGCGTCGTAATAGGCCAGGCGATGGATGCGCTGCTCGCTGGCCTTGCGTTCGCTGATGTCGCTGAAGAAGCACACATAGCTGGCCAAGTCGCCTTCGTCGTCCAGCACGGCGGTAATGCCGACCCAGGCCGGGTAGTGTTCGCCATTGCGGCGCTTGAGCCAGACTTCGCCTTCCCAGGTGCTGTGCTGTTGCAACTGCTTGAGCACGTAGCGCAAGTGGGCTTCCTGTTGCTCGTCCACGGTCAGCATGTTGGGCAACTGGTCCAGCACTTGCGACACGGCATAACCGCTGACGCGACTGAAGGCTTCGTTGGCCTGGACAATGTAGCCGGCCGGGTCGGTGATCAGGATCGCCGAGGTCGAGTGCTCGAAGACCGTGGCGGCCATGCGCAGGTCTTTTTCGGCGCGACGCTGCTGGCTAATGTCGCGGCCAACGCCGAGTACGCCTTCGAACGCGCCGTGTTCATCCCACACCAACACCAGTCGCAGCTCGATGGGGATCTTGCGTCCATCGGCGCGCAGGCAGTCGAACAGGAACAGCTGGGTCTGCATCTGGTTGCGCAGCTCGGCCAGTTGATCGGGCTTGTCGAGGGCCTTGCTGACGCGGTCCATCAGGCTGTAGATGCCAGTCAGTTGTTGCGGATTGGCGATGATCGATTGCCAGCCGTTCTGGAAAATCCAGTCGGCGGTGTAGCCCAGCACCGCTTGCACCGACGGGCTGACATAGTTGAGCGAAAGCTTGTTGTCGGTGGAGAAAATCACGTCGCTGATGCTTTCGGCGAGCATCCGGTAGCGTTGCTCGCTGTCGCGCAGCGATTCGCTGGCCGCGATCTGCTCTGTGACGTCCTTGGCCACGCCGATGATCCGAGTCACCTGGTTATGCCGGTCCCGGGCCAATGCCTGTTCGCGAATGTCGAAACAGCGCCATTTGCCATTGCGATGGCGAAAGCGCAATTGGCATTGCAACAGTTGCGTGTACCCGCCCCGCCGTTGTTCCTGGCGCAGGTTGTGGTAGTGATCGGCGTCGTCGCTGTGCAGCAGGATTTCCCAGAAGTACTCGCCCATCTGGTGCAGTTCGGTGCGATCGTAGCCCAGGGTCTGGCCCAGGTGATGGTTGCTGAAGATCATCCGCTGGCTGATGACATCCTGCACGTAGAGATGATCCGGAACGGTGCGCACCACATCGGACCAGAAACCTTCGCGTTCGAGCAGCGATAGCTCGATCAGCTTGCGGCTGGTGATATCGCTGATGCTCAGGATGACCGCGCTATAGTCGGGCTGTTTTTCCGGCAGGCGCAGCACCAGCCACAGGTGCTGGTCGCGGCCATGGGCGTCCTGGAGCTTGATCTCCAGTTCCAGTTGCTTGTGTTGGTCGAGCAGCGCTTCGAGCAGTTTCGAGCCGATGGGGTTGTTGTCTGGCGTGCCCTTGCCGACCAGCAACTGCCACGCCTGAGCACAGGAGTCGACGTTGAGCAGTTTCAACGCCATCTGGTTGACTTCGGTGACGTGAACTTCCTGGCGCAATTGCTCGAGTTGGTGAGCGGTTCGTAGCCAGGCGCGCAGTTGATCGCCATTGTGCAGGCCGACCCGCTCAAAAAAGGCCTTGAGCCCCGACAGGTCCAGCACGCACAGGGCCACGCCGGTGCCTTCGAAAATATCCTGGTAACGCCGCCGACCTTCGTGCAACTGTCGCTGGCGCCGGCGCATGTTCAAGAGCGCGATCACCGGCAACAACGAAAACGCCAGGCCCAGCAGGCACTTGCCGATGAAGGCCGGCAGCAGTTGCTCGATCACCTGGCGACGGTCGAACAGCCCCCGCAGTTGCCAGTCGCTGCTGCTCAGTGGCACGGTCAGTACCGTATTTTCCAGGTCATCCGGCGACAGGTGGGTAGGGGTGCTCGAGGGCAGGCTCTCGTCGCGGCTGACGATCTGCTGGTTGAGGCGGTTTTCCACCAGCCACAGCGGGCGCAGCCCCACATCGGCCTGTTTGGTCAAGGTAGCGAAAAAGTTCGGGGTCAGGCGCAGGGCCCAGTAGCCACGGCTGCTGCCGCTGGCCTGGTGCAACAACAGATGCACCACGGAGCCGTCTTCGGCATTGCTGAAATAATGGGCCTGGGCCCGGCTGCGTCGCACCAGTTCACCCAGGTAGTCGGCGTCATGGCTGTCGGCGTCGCTGTCACTGAGCACCCGGCCGGAAGGGCTCAGCAGTGCCAGGCTGCGCAATTCGGGTAACGATTGCTGGAGTTTACGAACCAGGGCCTGCTGTTCGTCGGCACTTTGTGGCTGTTCGACGATCGGTAGCAGGTTGAGGGCGATTTGCGCGTTCAGGGCCATGTTCAGGCTGACTTGCGCGGCAAGATCGGCGGTGTAGTCGATGGTGTACTGGCGCTGTTGCTGTTGGGTTTCACGCAGTTGGTCGAGCAGTTGCCAGAACAGCAAGCCGAGCAACAGCAGCACCAGGGTGGCCAGCGCGCCCTTCAGTGTCCCGCGCAGGGGCGAGCCGGGCACGACAGCGGGTGCGCGAGGGGACAGGGGCGGAGTGACGTTGGACAAGCTGTAATCCTGCGGTTTGCTGGACTGGCGCGACGTGCACTATAAGCCGGACGCCCAAAGGGCGGCTAGCATGCCTTGACTTGTGGCAAAGTGCCAGCCCCTGGCGGCTGGACCTTGACCGACGGTTGAGGTAGCTTTGCCGGTCAAACAAGAGCGTTCCAGCTCCAGATTCCCAGGCTCTATCCGCCCGCAGGCATTGATGACCGTCAAGTGCCGGCGCCGCGCATGGCCTGGCTCGTTCTTTTCACCTGTCACTGACGCTAGGTTCACCATGGCTCAATACGTCTTCACCATGCATCGGCTGAGCAAAGTTGTTCCGCCGAAGCGGGAAATCCTGAAAAACATTTCATTGTCGTTCTTCCCCGGGGCCAAGATCGGCGTACTGGGTCTCAACGGCTCGGGTAAGTCCACGCTGCTGAAAATCATGGCCGGCGTCGATAACGAATTCGACGGTGAAGCCCGTCCGATGCCGGACCTGAACATCGGCTACCTGCCCCAGGAACCGCAGCTGGACCCGAGCAAGACCGTGCGTGAAGTGGTCGAGGAAGCGGTCAGCGTGATCAAGGACGCCCAGGCGCGCCTCGACGAGGTCTATGCCGCCTACGCCGACCCGGATGCCGACTTCGACAAGCTGGCCGCCGAACAGGCCAAGCTCGAAGCGATCCTGCAGGCCAGCGACGGCCACAACCTGGATCGCCAACTGGAAGTTGCCGCCGATGCACTGCGCCTGCCGGCCTGGGACGCGAAGGTCGAACACCTCTCCGGTGGTGAAAAGCGCCGCGTGGCCTTGTGCCGCCTGCTGCTGTCGGCCCCGGACATGCTGCTGCTCGACGAACCGACCAACCACTTGGACGCCGATTCCGTCGCCTGGCTCGAACACTTCCTGCATGACTTCCCAGGCACCGTGGTTGCGATCACGCACGACCGTTACTTCCTGGACAACGTCGCCGGCTGGATCCTGGAACTCGACCGCGGCGCAGGCATTCCGTACGAGGGCAACTATTCGGGCTGGCTGGAAGCCAAGTCCGACCGTCTGGCCCAGGAATCCAAGCAGCAGTCGGCCCATGAAAAAGCCATGAAGGAAGAACTGGAGTGGGTGCGCAAAGGCGCCAAGGCCCGCCAGTCCAAATCCAAGGCACGTCTGCAACGCTTCGAGGAAATGCAGTCCCAGGAATTCCAGAAGCGCAGCGAAACCAACGAGATCTACATCCCGGCCGGTCCGCGCCTGGGCGACAAGGTCATCGAGTTCAAGAACGTCACCAAGGGTTATGGCGATCGCGTGCTGATCGACAACCTGTCGTTCTCCATGCCAAAAGGCGCCATCGTCGGTGTGATCGGTGGTAACGGCGCGGGTAAATCCACGCTGTTCCGCATGTTGATGGGCAAGGAAACGCCGGATTCGGGCAGCATCGAAATCGGTGAAACCGTGCAACTGGCTTGCGTCGACCAGAGCCGCGAGGACCTGGACGGCAGCAAGACCGTGTTCCAGCAGATCTCCGACGGTTCCGACCAGATCCGCATCGGCAGCTATGAAATCCCGTCGCGCACTTACGTCGGTCGCTTCAACTTCAAGGGTGGCGACCAGCAGAAGTTCGTCAAGGATCTGTCCGGCGGTGAGCGCGGTCGCTTGCACCTGGCGTTGACCTTGAAAGAGGGCGGCAACGTCCTGCTGCTCGACGAACCGTCCAACGACCTCGACGTCGAAACCCTGCGTTCCCTGGAAGAAGCCTTGCTGGACTTCCCGGGCGCCGCCATTGTGATCTCCCACGATCGGTGGTTCCTCGACCGCGTGGCGACCCACATCCTGGCGTACGAAGACGACTCCCAAGCGGTATTCTTCGAAGGCAACTACACCGAGTACGAAGCCGATCGCAAGAAACGCCTCGGCGAGGCGGCCGCCCAGCCGCATCGTGTACGGCACAAGAAACTGGCCTGATAGGGATCGGAAATGTGGGAGCGAGCTTGCTCGCGATGGCGGCGGGGCAGCGACATTGACGTTGACTGATCCACCGCTATCGCGAGCGAGCTCGCTCCCACAGTTTTAGCCTACGTCTGCAGCGCGAAATCGAGCGAGAGTACGTTGGGGATCGTTGGATCGATCTCATACAGCAAGGCATAACCTGCCCCGGTAATGCCAGTCAGCAGGCTGACGTCGGGAACCCGATCGCTGTCGAGAAAGGGGCCTTCGAAAAACTGCCGGGCGACCTCGCCAAGCGCCTGTTTGACCCTGCTGATGCCCTCGGGATTATCGGCGTGACGATACCAGTCATACAGGCAGATCAGATTGCCGAAATCGCCATGGCACAGGTTATAGCCATCGCCCAAGCCGTGCTGCCAGAGATTGTTCTCGCAGCGCTGGATGTCGTCGAGCACCGTCTGCCGGGTGGTTTCGTCCAAGGCCTCGCCCATCGACTTCAAGAGTTGTCGCCTGGCGATGAGGATGCCGCCGTCTCCGTGACACCACTTGGTTGCATGGTCGACAGGGCCCAGGTCTCTCAGGTCCAGCCAGAAACCCTCCCGACTCAAGCGATTTTCACCCTCCAGTATCTGGATGGCCAAGGGCACCAACGCCACATCGCCGGTCACATCATAGGCTTTGCACAAGGCCTGGATGACGCCGGAGAGACCATGGGACAGGCCCGTTAAAATGACGGAGCGATCATCGCGTCGCAGAAGTTGGCCTTCTTCGATCAGTATCTGGTCCTTTATGTAACCCACCATGCGCCGAATGGCCGGCAGCACATCCGCTTGCGCGGATAACCCATGGATATTGGCCAACAGCGTCACCGCGCCGCAACAGCCGCCCAGGAAGTCGAAATCGTAGTCTTCAGGGGGTACATCAATCAGTTGGGTCAGCAGGCTGGCAATTTTCTCATCGTGTTTCGGATCGCCGGTGATTTGGCGACGATTGATGAGCAGATAGAGATAAGAGCCCAGGCCATGATAGGCACTGACGGTCAGGTCGGCTTTGAAAAAGCCAAAATGCTGCTCCAGTGAGGCCAGTACCTGATCCATGAGCGACAGCAAGTGTGGTTTGCCGCTTACCTTGAACAGGCTCAGATAAAACAACCCAATCCCGGCGATACCGGAGTACAGCCCGTGATCCATGGGTGAAGGGTATTTTCCATGAGTCGTTGGGTGCGTATGAAAAGCCAACCAACTGACGTCCGTTGCCGTTCCCGTGATCGCAAGCGCTTCGAGGCGGGAACTGATGCCGAGTATTGTGTCGAGTCGATCCGCTTGGGGCGCTTTTTTTAGGGGGGTACGTGATGACGGCTGTCCATTTGACTCTGGATACAAACACATTTCGAGCAGTGTGAGTTGTAATGCCCTGTCGGCTGCGGACAGATTGGCTATTTTCTGTAAGCAGCTTTTTATCGGGGGTTGTACTTTCGTCATGTCTATTGTTTCACCTTGTGCGCTCATCAAAGCGTTGGAGTTGAGCGGCATGGTGAAACACGGAATGCTGGATCTTTGCAGGTCGGCTATTTCATAACGCGGGATGCCCTTTGCTCGATAGGGCTCTTTCAAGTCTTTCCACAGGGTTGCAAGCAGAAGCTCCCGGTCCAACATGTTTTTCATGAAGCGAGGATGGCGGCTCAGTCCGATAAAGTCCGCATAACGTTGAGAGTTTTTGAGCAAAACACGGGTTGATAATTCGCCTGCGGATTGCTCAAGCATCTGCATGATCGTGTGCCGATGCGTCATCAACTCGCCATAAGCATATTCAAAGCCGTGGACAAGTTCGGCTTTATGAGTTTCATGCCCCTTGCGTTCACCTTGCAAAAGCGGCAAATGCTTTTGCTGCAGAAGGTGTTCGAACTCGACTTTACGTAAATGGTAAAAGCCATCTTCGAAAACCAGGGAGTGGCGGGTGGAAATGAACAGCGCTTGCCGAGTCAGCCCGCTCTGGTCGTTATTGGACTTTTGTGAAAAGGGTACGAAGCCGCTGGAGCACACCGACTGCTGGATCAATTTGAAGGTGTTGGACAGTGCGCTATCGAGAGGCAGTTCGAGTAGCAGGTCGCTGGTGGACGCAGTGAACAAGCACTCAAGATCGATCATGACAGGGCTGCTGCCACACGCAATGATGTTCTCGTAATGGAAGTCGATGCCGTTGAGTGCATGAATGACAGCGATCTGTGCGCCCATCTTTTTATAGAACAGCGCCACGTCCGCTGCGCTGTCACAAGGCGTGTTGTCGATTTTTTCTACCCAGCTATGCCGTTCGCGGCTGAGAATCCTTGGCGCGCGGATAGAAAAACAATCCGCGCCTGTCCACTCACGTAATTGTCCCAGCAGGCGATTGAAAAAAACTGCTTCACGGCTTGCCCGTGGTTTGTAGACCAAGGAGGTTGTGCGGAATTTAACCTGGCAGACCGTTTCACCGCGACCGTGAGGGTCACCCAGACCGAACTCGATAGCGTCGATTTTTCGGGATGGAATTGAGAATGCCATCTCCAGCGCGTCAACATCGCCAGCGAAGTCCAGTATGACCGCATAAAGATAGTTGAGGGTGTCTTCCAGTAAATCAAAAAGCAGTGTTGCCAGCACAGGATAGGAATCGAAAAATTCAAACAGCGGCAACGTGCGCAACTGTTCGCTGAACCCGTCCAGGTCAATCTCGTCGCCGTCCGCAATTCGCGTATTCAGATAGTGGACCAGGCTTTGTTCCGATGTGCGTCCGACACGGGCCAAGACATAGTGCTCAAGGCTTGCCAGCAGGGCGGCTTCATCAATGTGCAGTGACGCTTTGGCGTAGCGCCCATCCGCCTTGAACGTATCGATGAAATAAAGAAAAAAGCGGTAGCCAAACCAATAAAAATTGTCTTTGCCGCTCGCGGTCTTTTTCCTGCCGACGTGAAGGCTGTCAAGGCGAGCAAGCTTTTCCTTCAAGGCCCTCAAGACGGTTTCGCCGTCGTCAGGCTGGCGCTGTGGGTTACCGGGTGCCTTGGCATACGACGCCAGTTGTTCCCGGTTCAACCCGAAATGATCCAGCAAGGCCTGATCATCAGCATGCAGGCGGGTCAGGTTGTTTAAAAAAAGGGCGATGTCGCCGTCGGAAGTGAATCTGTACTGACCTCGCTGATTCAACTTCAAAGCGTTAACAAGCATGCCGTCGATCCTGAAATGGATAGAGCAGGCGTTGCCTGCTCTATGGTTATGGGTGTTGCCTGTTTGGACGATCAGTGGAAGGGCTTAGCAGCCGAGTGTCGAGCATTCGAGATTGGTGCACGTGCCAAAGGTGTTGCATTCCATTGTCGTTGCCAGTATCGAGCCCATGTTTTTGGTCGGCGCTTGATAAGCGTCGAAGTCGCTATAGAAGTCACCGGACATGTTCAGGATCTGTTCGCTCATGGTGTTTTCCTCATCAGTTATCAAACATCAAGTACAGTCAGTTGGGTGCGAGCAAGCGCATCCGAACGGTAGGATGTTGATGATGTTGTTTTATAGGTGGGGTTAGGGAGTATCAAAGACCTGTTGTGCAGGCCTGTTTTGATGGAAAAGGATTTAGCATAAAAGAGCGCTGCAGTTTATGGTGCCGCATTCGACAATAGTCAGTGCTGCTGACTCGGAGCCGAGATCAGTGATCTGTTGGTAGAACTTGAAGTCGCTGTCGAAGTCACCTGACATTGCCAGTATCTGCTCGCTCATTAGTGCATCTCCTTTCTGTTTTTACAGTGCGCCGATTACGGCGCGGGAAAAACAGTAGCATGGTCCTTATTTGACGCAAACTTGTTGTTATGACCTCATGTTGCAGTTACATATGGCTACAGGCAAGTAACAGATTGTTGTCGGGTCTTGATGTTAGGGGTTTTAATCATGATTAAAGAAACCGGCAACATCATGGGAGGTCTATCGTCACGACCTCGATGGCGAGATCTCCCAGCGGTCGCTTCCATGTCACTTCATCCCCAACCTTCGCCCCCAGCAACGCCCGACCCAGCGGCGAACCCCAGTTGATCAAGCCACTGGCCGCATCGGCCTGGTCTTCACCGACTAACTGCACCCGTTGCTCATGATCCTGTTCATCGACAAAGGTCACCCAATGCCCGATCCGCACTTGATCGGACGACATCGGTGCAACGACCTGGGCGCTTTGCAGGCGCTGCTTGAAATAGCGCAGATCCCGTTCAAGGTCGGCGATCCGTTGTTTGTCCGCCAGCTCTCCTCGGGTCGCCTGCTGGCTGTGCAGGGCCTGCAACTCGGCGAACCGCGCCTGGAGCAGGGCAAGCCCGGTGGGCGTGACGTAATTGGGTTGCCCACTGACCTGACGTTCGACCGGCTGGTCGGCCTGGGCAGCGGCGTTGTCTTCGTTGACGAAAGCGCGGCTCATGGTGTTCTCCTCTATTGGAGTTTGGTCCATGGTCGCAGGCTTTTGGTTTCGACGAATGTCCATGCGCGACTCACGGCGAGCGATAAGCCCGGGCGGCGTCCCGGTCCTTTTCTTGTTGCCAGGCACGTTCGTGGTCATCCCAATGACGATCGCGGTAGGCATTGCGCTCCTCGCTTTCGCGCATCGCCTGGCACTGCCGGAAACCATCGCTCCAGCCTTCGGCGTAGCGCGGATCCTTGAGGTACCGTGGCACGTCTTTCCTGAACTGGCCGGTAATCACCCCCGCCGCTTGCCGACCACTGCTGCAACCGTCGTCGTAGCCGTCGGCGAACGCCGGTGGATAACCCCGGGCGATCAGGTCTTCATGAGTGGTTTCACAGCCACTGAGCAACATCAACATACCCAGTACCACTGCCGCGCGCCTCATTTGAGCCTTCCTGCCGTATCCACTTATACGAGAAGTTTAGAAGCGAATTCGTCAGGCCGATGTGAAAGCCCTGTGATTAATCCGTTCGTCTCTGTGCGCGTGCAGAGCGGTCCCGGTCAATAGTGATACCACTTCACCTCGAGCATCACCTCGTTCTCCGGCGAAGCCAGGTGGCTGAACTCCCGCTGGGCACTCAAGCGCAGGCCGAGGTTGCGGGACAGTTCCCACTGCTGGTTGAGGCTCAGGCTACGACGCACTTCGCCGTTGACGAAATAGTCGCCCTTGGCTTCCAGGCTCAAGTTGCCCAGCGGGTTTTTCCACAGCACGCCACTGTTGAAGCCGGCGGCCGGGGCGATGAGCTGGGCGAAATCGTTGTTGTGCTCGACCCGCACCGTGCCCAGGGCAAAGCCCAACACATCTTCGCCCAGCGCCCAGGTGCCACCGGCCCCGCCGTTGACGTGGCTGACCAAGGTTTCATCGTCGTGTTTGCCCGGCACCCGCTCCAGGCCGCCGGTCACCTGCCAGGACAGCGGTTGCAGCAGCTCGTTGCGTGGGGTCAAGGAGCGAATGGTCGCCAGATCCAGTTGCTGCACCTGCCAGTCATTGCCTTCGTACTGGCGCAGTTTCAATTGCAGGATTTCGATCTGTGCCCCCAGCGGGAAACTTTCGGCATTGTCGTTGAGGTCGTGATAGGCCATGCGCAAGCCGTATTCACCGAACGCCCGGTCGCCCCGCGTGCCGAGGCCGGCCTGCCAGGTGCGGGATTCATGGCCATCCTCGGGCAGGCCCGGTTGCGGGATGTCGAGTTCCGGTGCGGGGTTCTGGTTGATCGCCCGCAACAGCTCGAAGCTGCGCTGGGCCCGTTGCGGATCGCGTTCCTGGCCGTTGGCGCGATAGCGTTCCAGGCGATACGCCGCGTCGATGATCAGTGCCTGGCGTTCGCGGGGCAGCGCCTTGAATGCCGGTGCTTGCAGTTGCTGCTGATCGGCGCTGACGTTCAGCACCCACTGTTGTTCGTCATCGCTGAGCGGTTCGGCGCGGCTGAGCAGTTCCCGTTCGCGGGACGGCCGATACTGGATGCTTTCCACCAGGCCGGCTTCTTTCACCGCCTTGACGGTGTCGGTGGGAATCGCCGTCAGCGGGAATTGTTCGGTCAGGCGCAGGCTGGGACGGGCCACTTGCAGTAATTCGAGCAGGCGATAGGAACAGTTTTCGTCGAAAAAGAAATAGTCGAACTGGATCTGCTTGAGTTCCCAGACGTGCTCGACCATGCGCTCGGTTTCCGCCTGGCTCAGGTTGAGGCGGTATTCCCATAGGTCGCGGTTCTCCAGGCTACGGTACTCGGAGAGTTTTTCCTGGTACGGCACCAGGGCGAACAGGCCGGGATAGCCCCCCATCAGGCCCTTCCAGGCATAGAGGATGCTGTTGTCCGAGCCTTCGATGTAGGCGCCAAAGTTGATCGCGTAGCTGAGCAGGGCGGTCTTGTCGCTTTGCACATCGGCCTGGTCGATGCGCAACAGGGTGTGGCCGAACATCGAGGACGGACTGTTGAGGTACGCGGCGGGGAAAATCATCACCGCACTGTGGGGCGACACGTCCTTGAACCACTGGGTGAAGTCGCTGCAGTTGACCGCCGGCAGGTCTGTCAGGCTGAGCTGCGCCTTCAGCCAGCGGGTGCGCGCCGGGTACACGCACTGGGCATGTTGCTGGCCGGCGCTGGCCGGGCCATACAGGGCTTGCAGCGTGGCGGTCAGTTCACGGTCAGGGTGTTCGTTGCCATCGGGGGCGAGGAAGAATTTTTTGTCGCTGATATAGCTGCGCCAGCCACCCAATTTGGCGGTTTCGTAGTGGCCCAGGGAGATCCAGAAGAGGTCATTAGCCAGTTGCTGCAAACGTTGAGGGTCGATATGAGGCGCGGCGGACAGCGGGGCGCACACACAGAGCGCCAGCCAGGCAAGGCGTTTGAGCATAGTTGGCTACTTGGAAAGTCGAAAAAATAAAGACCGATGGGGCCCCAAAAAGAAAACCCGCTCCCCGAGAGGAGCGAGTGCTGCCGAGCTTAAGCTTGAGTGGCGTACTTGGCCAGGCGAGGGTCGCTTTTCAGTACGGCCAGGGTGTTGGTATGCACATCTTCTGCGGTCACGTCAGCCTTGCTGAAGATCTGCTGGAAGTGCTCGTGGGTAACGGCGGAGAAGTGTGCGCGATCTTCCGGCGCCACGCCCAGTACCACGGCATAGGTGGTCAGCGCTTCGCCCTGACCCTTGGCCATGTCTTCGGACAGCTCGTTCATCATGCCATTCATGGCCAGCCAGGACTTGCCACCGTAGGTCAGTGCCGCGTTGGTCGAGCAGCCGTTGGTGCCGGAGGTCATGCCGAAGGTGGCGTTACCGGAAGTGCCGTTGGTGGTGGATGCCAGGAAGTGTGCCGGAGTGCCACGCTGACCTTCGAACAGCATGTTGCCCCAGCCGCAATCCGGGCCGCCCGGCGCCTGAGCCATGGCGTTGAGGGATACAGCGGTGAAGAGAGTACCGAGAAGAATCCGTTTCATAGCTATGTTCTCTTTATGTGCATACCAATGGACAGGGTCTGGCCCCTACAGCTGCCAGTGGGCCGGTTATTGTTCCAGCCGCGCACTTTGGAGTTTAGGCACGATCCCAGGGTTCCGTGACATTTTGCAAAAACATTACTGGGGATCCTCTGTTTACGGGGCCCCGCCCGGGGTTTTCCCATTGACTATGCTTTGGTCTGAGGCGCTCCTTGCCAGTCAGGTGCAGGCAGCGCCAGAATGCCGCTATCTGCCCCGCCTGATGTAAGGAAGCCCGATGCCTGATCCTGTTGCTGCCAGCTTGCGTCTAGCGCCCGAAGCGCTGACCCGTCCGTTTTCCGCTGAACAGTTCAGCTTCTCTACCACCAATGATCTGGAGCCCTTTCGCGGTGTGCTTGGCCAGGAACGTGCGGTCGAAGCCTTGCAGTTCGGCGTGGCCATGCCGCGCCCCGGTTACAACGTATTTGTCATGGGCGAGCCCGGCACCGGCCGGTTTTCCTTCGTCAAACGCTACCTCAAGGCCGAAGGCAAGCGCCTGCAGACCCCGGCGGACTGGGTCTACGTCAATAATTTCGATGAGCCCCGCGAACCCCGTGCCCTGGAGCTGCCGTCCGGCACGGCCGGTGCGTTCATCGGTGACATCAACGGCTTGATCGACAACCTGCTGGCGACCTTTCCGGCGGTGTTCGAGCATCCGTCCTACCAGCAGAAAAAAAGCGCCATCGACCGCGCTTTCAACCAGCGCTACGACCGGGCCCTGGATGTGATCGAGCGCCTGGCGCTGGAGAAGGATGTCGCGCTGTACCGTGACAGCAGCAACATCGCCTTCACGCCGATGAGCGAAGGCAAGGCCCTGGACGAGGCGGAATTCGCCCAGTTGCCGGAGGCCGAGCGCGAGCGTTTCCACGAGGACATCTCCGGCCTGGAAGAGCGCTTGAACGAAGAGCTCGCCAGCCTGCCGCAATGGAAGCGCGAGTCCAGCAACCAGTTGCGCCAGCTCAACGAAGAAACCATCACCCTGGCCCTGCAACCGCTGCTGGCGCCGCTGTCGGAAAAGTACGCGGAGAACGCCGCGGTCTGTGGCTACCTGCAAGCGATGCAGGTCTATCTGCTCAAGACCGTGGTCGAGCAACTGGTGGACGACAGCAAGAGCGACGCCATCGCCCGCAAGCTGCTGGAAGAGCAGTACGCGCCAAGCCTGGTGGTCGGGCATCCGTCCAGCGGTGGCGCGCCGGTGGTGTTCGAGCCGCACCCGACCTACGACAACCTGTTCGGCCGGATTGAATACAGCACCGACCAGGGCGCGCTCTACACCACGTACCGACAGCTGCGTCCGGGTGCCTTGCACCGGGCCAATGGCGGTTTCCTGATCCTTGAAGCGGAAAAAATGCTTGGCGAGCCGTTCGTATGGGATGCGCTCAAGCGCGCCCTGCAATCGCGCAAGCTGAAGATGGAGTCACCCCTGGGGGAGCTGGGACGGTTGGCCACGGTGACCCTGACGCCGCAGCACATCCCGTTGCAGGTCAAGGTCGTGATCATCGGCGCCCGTCAGCTCTATTACGCCTTGCAGGACCTGGATCCGGACTTCCAGGAAATGTTTCGCGTGTTGGTGGATTTCGACGAAGACATCCCGATGGGCGACGAGAGCCTGGAGCAGTTCGCCCAGTTGCTCAAGACCCGCACTTCGGAAGAAGGCATGGCGCCGCTGACCGCCGATGCGGTGGCGCGCCTGGCGACCTACAGTGCCCGGCTGGCCGAGCACCAGGGGCGCTTGTCGGCGCGCATCGGCGACCTGTTCCAACTGGTCAGCGAGGCGGACTTCATCCGCCAGCTGGCCGGTGACGAGATGACCGATGCCGGCCATATCGAACGTGCCCTCAAGGCCAAGGCCACCCGTACCGGACGCGTCTCGGCGCGGATCCTCGACGACATGTTGGCGGGGATCATCCTGATCGACACCGCGGGCGCGGCCGTGGGCAAATGCAACGGGCTGACGGTGCTGGAGGTCGGCGATTCGGCGTTTGGCGTGCCGGCGCGGATTTCCGCCACGGTGTACCCGGGCGGTAGCGGCATCGTCGACATCGAGCGGGAGGTCAACCTTGGCCAACCGATCCACTCCAAGGGCGTGATGATCCTCACCGGTTACCTGGGCAGCCGTTATGCCCAGGAATTCCCGCTGGCGATCTCGGCCAGCATCGCCCTGGAGCAATCCTACGGTTACGTGGACGGCGACAGCGCGTCCCTGGGCGAGGCGTGTACGCTGATCTCGGCCCTGTCGAAGACGCCGCTGAAGCAGTGCTTCGCCATCACCGGCTCGATCAACCAGTTCGGTGAAGTGCAGGCGGTGGGTGGGGTCAACGAGAAGATCGAAGGCTTCTTCCGCCTCTGCGAAGCCCGAGGGTTGACCGGTGAGCAGGGGGCGATCATTCCCCAGGCCAACGTCGCGACGCTGATGCTCGACGAGAAAGTGCTGGCCGCCGTGCGCGCCGGGCAGTTCCACGTCTATGCGGTGCGTCAGGCCGACGAAGCCTTGAGCCTGCTGGTGGGCGAGCCTGCCGGTGAGCCGGATGAAAACGGCGAGTTCCCGGAGGGCAGCGTCAACGCCAGGGTGGTGGAGCGGCTGCGGGTGATCGCGGAAATGATCAGCGAAGACGACATCAAGGAAGCGGAAAAGGAACTGGCGCAGCAGGCCTTG
This sequence comes from Pseudomonas sp. Pdm06, assembly GCF_014851795.1. NCBI lineage: Bacteria > Pseudomonadati > Pseudomonadota > Gammaproteobacteria > Pseudomonadales > Pseudomonadaceae > Pseudomonas > Pseudomonas sp. Pdm06. The sequence continues at coordinate 86,659 of NZ_JACVAH010000022.1, read as the reverse complement.
GCGGAGGCCAAGCCGGCTTGATGTTCTCTTGATCGCCGATAAGCCCTGTGGGAGCGGGCTTGTGGGAGCAAAGCTTGCTCGCGATAGCATTTGTCCAGTCAGCAGAAGTGTTGCATGTGGCAACCTCATCGCGAGCAAGCTTTGCTCCCACAGGCTTGCTCTCACAATCAATGTTTTGTGGATTAAGTTTCAAAAGTGACGCCACTTTGGCGTCAATATTCACACTATGACCGCTCGGCGTATTCCGGTCTCGAAAACCCGTGGGGCCGGAACTTTTCTTCTATCCTCAGCTCAAGGATAACGAGAGTCATCATTGGATCGAAACAGCCTCTTCCCGAGACTGAATACCGGATCTACCGAGGGGCGCCGCCATGTCGCGCAACCTTTGCCTCACTCGTCAATGCCTGGGCCTTGTCACCCGTATCGAATGCGCCATCCGCCCCCTGGCGGGAGATACCGGTATGTGGACCTTGCTCTTCGCCGCCGGAATGGCTGGCGAACAACCCTCCGCCATCAAGGCCCAGGGGCCATTTCCCGGCCCGACTGCCGCCGAATCCATCCTCGATACCATTGTGCAGAGCCTGACCTTGCACGGCTATGAGCTGGCCGACGACCCGCAGATCTGGTCCTTGCACATGCAGGCCCAACTGCGTGAAATCAATGGAGGCCGTTGTCGCAATGTCGGCGGCTTCGAGTTTCGTCCGCTGCATTGAAGGCCATCGCCGCACGGGCACTCGCAGAAAAATTTTGACACAAGAGCAGGGACCAGGGATGGCCCCGGCATTTGTGGGGCAGGTCGTGGCTGATATACTCGCCGCGATTTTTCAGCCCAGGTGTGAGACTCAATGGAACGCTTTATCGAAAATGCAATGTACGCCTCCCGTTGGCTGCTGGCGCCGATCTATTTCGGGCTGTCCCTGGGCTTGCTGGCCTTGGCGCTGAAATTCTTCCAGGAAGTCTTTCACATCATCCCCAATGTGTTCGCCATGGCCGAGTCCGAGCTGATCCTGGTGCTGCTGTCGCTGATCGACATGGCGCTGGTGGGCGGCCTGCTGGTGATGGTGATGATTTCCGGCTACGAGAACTTCGTTTCACAATTGGACATCGACTCCGACAAGGAAAAGCTCAACTGGCTGGGCACCATGGACTCTTCATCGCTGAAGATGAAAGTCGCTGCCTCGATCGTGGCCATTTCCTCCATCCACCTGCTGCGCATTTTCATGGACGCCAAGAACGTCGATCCCGAGCACCTGATGTGGTACGTGATCATCCACATGACCTTCGTGGTCTCGGCCTTTGCCATGGGGTACCTGGACAAACTGACCAAGCACTGAGGCCCGTTCCTCGCGCTGGCGCAACGCCCGCCTGGCGAACTGCAGGCGGGCGTTGTCGTTTCTGGCGGATTGCTTTGACGTGAGGGCTCGTCACCCGCCGTGGCATCTGTGCTAGTCTGCTCGCCCTTTTGGTTCCGGGCGCTCCGGGAGGCGCTGTGTCACGCACGGCAACTCTCGAGCCGTCCGCACAGCGGAGCAGCATCATGTCCGAAGTTAACCTGTCCACCGACGAAACCCGCGTCAGCTACGGCATTGGCCGTCAGTTGGGCGACCAACTGCGCGACAACCCGCCACCGGGTGTCAGCCTGGATGCCATCCTGGCCGGCCTGACCGACGCGTTCGCCGGCAAGCCAAGCCGCGTGGGCCAGGACGAGATGTCCGCCAGCTTCAAGGTCATTCGTGAAATCATGCAAGCCGAAGCAGCCGCCAAGGCTGAAGCCGCTGCGGGTGAAGGCCGTGCGTTCCTGGCGGAAAACGCCAAGCGTGAAGGCATCACCACCCTGGCTTCCGGCCTGCAGTTCGAAGTGCTGACCCAGGGTGAAGGCGCCAAGCCGACCCGTGAAGACCAGGTGCGTACCCACTACCACGGCACCCTGATCGACGGCACTGTGTTCGACAGCTCCTACGATCGTGGCCAGCCAGCCGAATTCCCGGTAGGCGGCGTGATCCCAGGCTGGACCGAAGCGCTGCAACTGATGAATGCCGGCAGCAAATGGCGCCTGTACGTGCCGAGCGAACTGGCTTACGGCGCTCAAGGCGTTGGCAGCATCCCGCCGCACAGCGTGCTGGTGTTCGACGTCGAGTTGCTGGACGTGCTGTAAGACCCTGTCCGGTTTTACCGCCGGACAAAAAACTGTGGGAGCGAGCTTGCTCGCGAAAGCGGACAGTCAGTCGACATGCTCGTTGCTGACACACCGCCATCGCGAGCAAGCTCGCTCCCACAGGTTATTTTTGCTCATCCGTGAAACCTGCCGCTGAAATCACCCGTAGGGCGCAACGCCCGGGCATAGCAGAACAGGAACAGATTGCGCACCAGCTCCTTGAGCACCAGCGGCTCACTGGAATTGAGGCTGTTGAGGTCCAGGTCTCCTTGGTCCTGCAGCTCGTTCAAGGCTTCTTCTTCAAGCACCGCACAGACTTCCCCGGTTTCCCGATGCAGGATCCTGAGGTAGGGGTGTGGGCGGTCCAGCCAGGCATCGATCAAATAAGTCATGGTTCTCATCTCCTTGATGGGTTCGATGAGAATAATTCTTATTCGCTAAATAGCAAGTCTCTATTGGCGTTGCGATTGTTTTTCTGACGATGGGTTGTGCCAGCTCAAGGCGGTTGGCACTTGGCTAAGGCCCGAGAAATGGGGCTGAAGCGGGGAGGGTGCAGCTCCATCCCACACGCGGGGCATGGGATGGAATACAGCCGAATCAGACTTTTCTGACGAACTCGGATTTGAGTTTCATCGGGCCGATGCCGTCGATCTTGCAATCGATATCGTGGTCGCCTTCGCACAGGCGGATGTTCTTGACCTTGGTGCCGACCTTGACCACCAGCGAGGTGCCCTTGACCTTGAGGTCCTTGATCACGGTGATGGTGTCGCCGTCCTGCAAGACATTGCCGACCGAATCTTTCTTCACGGTGTCGTCGGACGCCGCTTCAGCTTCGCCGCTGGCGGACCATTCGTGGGCACACTCCGGGCAGACCAGCTGGGTGCCGTCTTCGTAGGTGTATTCGGAATTGCATTTCGGGCAGGGAGGCAACGTGCTCACTAAGGTTCCTTGGGTATCAGGAGGGCAAAAGGGCGCACATTATATAGGGTTTTAGGCCGCAAAGGGCAGGGCGGTGAAATCCCCCTGTGGGAGCGAGCTTGCTCGCTCCCACAGGTTTTCATGCAATCAGTGGGTACGAGCCACCGCAAATTCGCTCAGTTCCACCAGGGCATCGCGGTATTCGCTGGGCGGCAGGGCGTCGAGGCATTTGATCGCGCGGGCGACGTAGTCCCGGGCCAGTTTCGCGGTGTACTCCAGCGAGCCGGAGGCTTCGACCGCGATACGGATGCTTTCCAGGTCTTCGATCCCGCCTTTCTGGATCGCCTGGCGTACCAGCGCCGCCTGCTCTGGCGTGCCTTCGCGCATGGTGTAGATCAGCGGCAGGGTCGGCTTGCCTTCGGCCAGGTCGTCACCGACGTTCTTGCCCAGGGTCTCGGCGTCGCCCTTGTAGTCGAGCAGGTCGTCCACCAACTGGAAGGCCACGCCCAGGTGGTCGCCAAAGGTGCGCAACGCTTCGCTCTGCTCGGTACTGGCACCGGCCAGGGCAGCGGCGCTGTGGGTCGAGGCTTCGAAGAGCATCGCGGTCTTGCCGCGGATGACTTCCATGTAGGTCTCTTCCGTGGTGCTGGCATCGCGTACCTTGGACAACTGCAGCACTTCGCCTTCGGCGATGATGCGCGTGGCCTGGGACAGGATCTTCATCACCGGCATCGAGCCCAGCTCGACCATCATTTCGAACGAGCGCGAATACAGGAAGTCGCCCACCAGCACGCTCGGGGCGTTGCCCCACATGGCGTTGGCGGTCGAACGGCCACGGCGCATGCCCGACATGTCGACCACGTCGTCGTGCAGCAGGGTCGCGGTGTGCAGGAATTCGATGGTAGCGGCCAGCAGGCGCATGTCGTCGCCTTCGCGACCCAGGGCCTTGCCGCACAGCAGCACCAATAAAGGACGCAGGCGTTTACCACCCGCCGAAGTGATGTAGTCGCCGATTTTCGATACCAGAGGCACGCGGGAAGTCAGCTGCTTCTTGATGATGCCGTCGACGGCGCTAAAATCGTCCGCCACCGCGCGGTAGAAAGCTTGGGGTTGCATCAGCGACAGGTGCTCCAGAAGGGTTGCGCGGCATGCTAGGACCCACGTCCGCAGGTGTCAAGGCGCGATAGACGGCTACTTGCAAGGCTCTCGTGGCTTGCGTACAATCGCGCACCCTGAACTTCCTGGGCAGCACCTGCCTTACGCAATTGCATCCGGGCCTTCCAGCCCATGCAGCCATGCCAGCCAATACCTCTTCTTATAAAGCGCTGGGTGAGCAGGATTATCGGAGAAATACCATGTCGTACGCAGTAATTGTTACTGGTGGCAAGCAATACAAGGTCGCCCCAGGTGAATACCTGAAGATCGAAAAACTGGAAATCGCTACCGGCGAATCCGTGACTTTTGATCGCGTTCTGTTGGTCGCCAATGGCGATGACGTGAATATCGGCGCTCCAGTCGTTGCTGGCGCTACCGTTGTGGCTGAAGTGATCTCCCAAGGTCGTCACGATAAAGTCCGCATCATCAAGTTCCGTCGTCGTAAGCACCACATGAAGCGCATGGGCCACCGCCAGTGGTACACCGAGATCAAAATCACCGGTATTCAGGCTTAATTTCAGCCTAATTCCTCACTAGGAGAATTGAACTCATGGCACACAAAAAAGCTGGTGGTAGTACCCGTAACGGTCGCGACTCAGAAGCCAAACGCCTTGGCGTGAAGATGTATGGCGGCCAGGCTATCAAAGCAGGCAACATCATCGTGCGTCAGCGCGGCACCCAATTCCACGCTGGCTACGGCGTGGGCATGGGTAAAGATCACACCCTCTTCGCTAAAGTCGAAGGTGTGATCAAGTTCGAAGTAAAAGGCGCCTTCGGTCGTCGTTACGTAAGCGTTATCGCAGCTTAATTGCGAGACCGCTGGAAAAGCCCTGTCTTGCGACGGGGCTTTTTCGTTTGTGGGGTGAGTCTCTTGCAAAACTGTTTGTATGGGCTGTCGGCGCTGCGGTTGGGGCGTGTCATCAGGTCGCTGCGCTCATTTTTGCAAGAGTCTTATGTCTTGTTTTTTTGGCTCGTCCGTATGGCGAGAGGCGTGTGTCATGAAGTTTGTTGATGAAGTATCGATTCGAGTGAAGGCCGGCGACGGCGGCAATGGTTGCATGAGTTTCCGTCGGGAAAAATTCATTGAAAACGGTGGCCCGAACGGCGGTGATGGGGGGGACGGCGGCTCGATCTACATGCTCGCCGACGAAAACCTCAACACCCTGGTGGACTACCGTTACACCCGGCACTTCGATGCCGAGCGTGGCTCCAACGGCGGCAGCACCGACTGCACCGGCAAGAAGGGCGAAGACCTGATCCTGCGCGTGCCAGTCGGCACCACGGTGATCGATTCGGCCACCCAGGAAGTGATTGGCGACCTGACCAAGGCTGGCCAGCGTCTGCTGGTCGCCCATGGCGGCTGGCACGGCCTGGGCAACACCCGTTTCAAGTCCAGCACCAACCGTGCGCCGCGCCAGACCACGCCAGGCAAGCCCGGCGAGCAGCGTGATCTGAAGCTGGAAATGAAAGTGTTGGCCGACGTGGGCCTGCTGGGCCTGCCGAACGCCGGTAAAAGTACTTTCATTCGCTCGGTGTCGGCGGCCAAGCCGAAAGTGGCCGATTACCCGTTCACCACCCTGGTGCCGAACCTGGGCGTGGTCAGCGTCGACCGTTGGAAGAGTTTCGTGATCGCCGACATTCCAGGGCTGATCGAAGGGGCTTCCGAGGGCGCGGGCCTGGGGATTCGTTTCCTCAAGCACTTGTCCCGTACCCGTCTGTTGCTGCACCTCGTCGACATGGCGCCGCTGGATGAAACCGATGCCGCCGATGCTGCCGAAGTCATCGTCAACGAGCTGACCAAGTTCAGTCCGGCCCTGGCCGAGCGTGATCGTTGGCTGGTGCTGAACAAGTGCGACCAGATCCTCGAAGAAGAGCACGAAGAGCGGGTCAAGGAAATCGTCGACCGCCTGGAGTGGGAAGGTCCGGTCTATGTGATCTCGGCCATCGCCAAAGAAGGCACCGAGCGCCTGTGCCACGACATCATGCGTTACCTGGAAGATCGCGCCGACCGCCTGGCCAACGATCCGGCCTACAAGGAAGAACTGGCCGAGCTCGACCAGCGTATCGAAGACGAGGCCCGTGCCCAGTTGCAGGCGCTGGACGACCAGCGCGCCCTGCGTCGCAGTGGCGTCAAGTCGGTTCATGACATCGGTGACGACGATTGGGACGAAGAAGATGTGGATGACGAAGACGGTCCGGAAATCATCTACGTTCGCGACTGATCTTGTGGTGATACCACTCAGTTGAGCCAGAACCTGTGGGAGCGAGCTTGCTCGCGAAAGCGGTCTGTCAGTTGGCATAGTTGTTAGCTGGCACGCCGCTATCGCGAGCAAGCTCGCTCCCACTGGTTCAAGTGTTTCAGCGCAGTGTTATCATCGCCGGCAAGCCGGTTCCCAAGGCGCCGCTCATTCGAGCGGCGTTTTGGTATCTGTAAAACGCAAATACGAATAATCCCATGGGCGGCGCTGGGTCGCGCCGTTCGCTGGCAAAGGTTGAAGATGATGCGGAGCAAGGTGACGGGTGCGCGGCGCTGGGTCGTGAAGATCGGTAGCGCACTGCTGACGGCGGATGGCAAGGGGCTGGATCGCCAGGCAATGGCGGTGTGGGTCGAGCAGATGGTGGCCCTGCATGAGGCTGGCGTCGAGTTGGTGTTGGTCTCTTCGGGGGCTGTGGCAGCCGGTATGAGCCGTTTGGGCTGGACGTCGCGACCCAGCGCGATGCATGAACTGCAGGCGGCCGCCGCCATTGGCCAGATGGGCCTGGTGCAGGCTTGGGAGTCGAGCTTTGCCGAGCACGGTCGCCATACGGCGCAGATTCTGCTGACCCATGACGACCTGTCCGACCGCAAGCGCTACCTCAATGCCCGCAGTACCTTGCGGGCGCTGGTGGAGCTGAAGGTCATCCCGGTGATCAACGAGAACGACACGGTGGTCACCGACGAGATCCGTTTCGGCGATAACGACACCCTGGCCGCGCTGGTGGCGAACCTGGTGGAGGCGGACCTGTTGGTGATCCTCACGGATCGCGACGGCATGTTCGACGCCGATCCGCGCAATAACCCCGATGCCAAGCTGATCTACGAAGCCCGTGCCGACGACCCGGCGCTGGACGCGGTGGCGGGCGGCACGGGCGGTGCGCTGGGGCGCGGCGGCATGCAGACCAAGCTGCGTGCGGCGCGTCTGGCGGCGCGCTCCGGGGCTCACACTATCATTGTCGGCGGTCGGCTGGAGCGGGTGCTGGATCGTCTGAAGGCGGGCGAGCGCATCGGCACTTTGCTGTCCCCTGAGCGCGGCATGCTGGCGGCGCGCAAGCAATGGCTGGCCGGGCACCTGCAAACCCGTGGCACCCTGGTGCTGGATGCGGGCGCCGTGACGGCGTTGTCCCAGGGCAACAAAAGCCTGCTGCCGGTGGGTGTGAAGCTGGTCCAGGGCAGTTTCCGTCGCGGCGAAATGGTCGTGTGCGTGGCGCCGGACGGTCGCGAGATCGCCCGTGGCCTGGCCAACTACAGCGCCCTGGAAGCGCAGAAAATCATCGGTCAATCGTCTGATGCGATTGTCGGTCTGTTGGGTTACATGGCGGAGCCTGAGCTGGTCCACCGTGACAACCTGATCCTCGTCTAAGGAAAAATCATGGGTTTGGCAAAAGGATTGATCGGCTTGCTGCTGGCGGTGCCGCTGTTGGCGTCGGCCGAGGAAATTGGCCAGGTGTCGACGGTGTTCAAGTTTGTCGGGCCGAACGACCGGATTGTGGTCGAGGCATTCGATGATCCCAAGGTGGATGGCGTGACCTGTTACCTGTCGCGGGCCAAGACCGGCGGTGTGAAGGGTGGCCTGGGCCTTGCCGAGGATCGCGCCGAAGCGTCCATCGCCTGTCGCCAGGTCGGGCCCATCAACTTCAAGGGTGAGCTCAAGGATGGCGAGGAAGTGTTCAAGGAGCGTACTTCCCTGGTGTTCAAGACCATGCAAGTGGTGCGCTTTCTCGACAAGAAGCGCAATACGCTGGTGTACCTGGTCTACAGCGACCGCGTGATCGAGGGCAGCCCGCAGAATGCGGTGACGGCTATCCCGATCTTGCCGTGGGCTCGTACTCAATAGTTCGGGCACGCTCATTGTGAGTTGTGTGGGAGCAAGGCTTGCCCGCGATGCAGGCGCCTCGGTCTATCTTAATGCTGAGGCGATGCTGTCGCGGGCAAGCCTTGCTCCCACAGGGGGCTGCCCCCACATTGTTTGTGCGGTGCCTGTTAAATCCCGGGCAATAAAAAACCGACCCTGAGGTCGGTTTTTTAATGAGCGTGTCGCTTAGGCAGCAGCGGCAACGTTCAGGGCCTTTACGTGGCCATTCAGGCGGCTCTTATGGCGAGCAGCCTTGTTCTTGTGGATGATGCCTTTATCGGCCATACGGTCGATAACTGGCACAGCCAGAACGTAAGCAGCTTGAGCTTTTTCAGCGTCTTTTGCGTCGATGGCCTTGACTACGTTCTTGATGTAGGTACGGACCATGGAACGCAGGCTGGCGTTGTGGCTGCGACGCTTCTCAGCCTGTTTTGCACGTTTTTTGGCGGAAGGTGTGTTGGCCACCGTCGAGCTCCTCGAAAGACTTTTTGGGAAATAGCAAACAAAATAGGCCGCGAATCATGCCGATGAGTTGAAGTCTTGTCAAGGGCGGGTGACGCGTTCCGCTGAATGGCAGGTGCTGCGCACCGAAGGATTTCTTTCCGGCGTGCGACCTGTAAACTCGCGGGCTTTGGCTCTGCACTGTTTAGCGGCGCGGAGTATCGCACAAGTGGGCGCGTTGTTCGCCTGCTGTTTATCGACAGGCAAAAACTCTTTTCATGAATCTGCTCAAATCGTTGGCCGCTGTCAGCTCTATCACGATGCTTTCCCGCATCCTGGGGTTCGTTCGCGATACGCTGATCGCACGGATATTCGGCGCCGGGATGGCGACGGACGCCTTCTTCATCGCCTTCAAGCTGCCCAACCTGCTGCGGCGGATCTTCGCCGAGGGGGCGTTCTCCCAGGCCTTCGTGCCGATCCTGGCGGAATATAAAAGCCAGAAAGGCGATGAGGCAACCCGCACATTCATTGCCTACGTCACCGGCCTGCTGACCTTGGTGCTGGCGCTGGTCACGGCCGCCGGCATGCTCGCCGCGCCCTGGGTGATCTGGGCCACGGCGCCGGGCTTCACCGACACCCCGGAAAAATTCCAGCTCACCGCGGACCTGCTGCGGGTGACCTTTCCTTATATATTGCTGATTTCCCTGTCGTCCCTGGCCGGGGCGATCCTCAATACCTGGAACCGCTTTTCCGTGCCGGCCTTTGTGCCGACCCTGCTCAACGTCAGCATGATCGTCTTCGCCGTGTTCCTGACGCCGTACTTCGACCCACCGGTGATGGCCCTGGGCTGGGCGGTGCTGGTGGGTGGCCTGGCGCAACTGCTCTATCAACTGCCGCATCTGAAAAAGATCGGCATGCTGGTGCTGCCGCGGCTGAACCTGCGCGACAGCGGCGTGTGGCGGGTGATGAAGCAGATGCTGCCGGCGATCCTGGGGGTGTCGGTGAGCCAGATTTCCCTGATCATCAACACCATCTTTGCCTCGTTCCTGGTGGCCGGCTCGGTGTCGTGGATGTACTACGCCGACCGCCTGATGGAGTTGCCGTCCGGCGTGCTGGGCGTGGCCCTGGGCACGATCCTGCTGCCCACCCTGGCCAAGACCTACGCCAGCCAGGACCGCCACGAATACTCGCGAATTCTCGATTGGGGCCTGCGCCTGTGCTTTGTGCTGGTGCTGCCATGTTCCCTGGCGCTGGGGATCCTGGCCGAGCCGTTGACCGTCTCGTTGTTCCAGTACGGCCAGTTCAATGCGTTCGACGCCTTGATGACCCAGCGTGCGCTGATCGCTTACTCGGTGGGCTTGCTCGGGATCATCGTGATCAAGGTGCTGGCACCAGGGTTCTACGCCCAGCAGAACATCCGCACGCCGGTGAAGATCGCCATTTTCACCCTGGTGATGACCCAGTTGTTCAACCTGTTGCTGATCGGTCCGTTGGCTCATGCCGGCCTGGCCCTGGCGATCAGTGCCGGCGCTTGCCTCAACGCCGGGCTGCTGTTTTATCAACTGCGCAAGCAAAAGATGTATCAGCCACAGCCGGGCTGGGGCAAGTTCGGCCTCAAGCTGCTGGTGGCCGTGGCCGTGATGTCGGCGGTCCTGCTGGGGGCGATGCATTTCATGCCGGCCTGGGGCGAGGGGCAGATGCTCGCGCGTTTCCTGCGTCTGGGTGTGCTGGTGGTTGCCGGTGTGGTGGCGTATTTCGGCATGTTGCTGCTGATGGGGTTCCGCCTGCGCGACTTCAATCGCAAGGCCTTGAGCTGAGGGCGAGCCCTCGATAATCCCGGGCCGGGCAGTGGTTTTGTCGGTTCGATCACTTTGGCGTGCGGTGTTGCCTGTCGTCGGCCGCCGGGTGTGGTTATAATCGGCCACTTTATGAGCAAGAAGCGCGTTATGCAGCTGGTTCGAGGCCTCCACAACCTGCGCCCCCAGCATCGGGGCTGTGTCGCCACTATTGGCAACTTTGACGGTGTTCACCGTGGCCACCAGGCTATCCTGGCGCGACTGCGCGAGCGTGCGCTGGAGTTGGGCGTGCCCAGCTGCGTGGTGATTTTCGAGCCGCAGCCCCGGGAGTTTTTCGCCCCGGACACCGCCCCGGCCCGTCTGGCCCGGTTGCGGGACAAACTGCAACTGCTGGCCGCCGAAGGTGTCGACCGGGTCCTGTGCCTGGCCTTCAACCAGCGCCTGAGCAAGCTCAGTGCCGCCGAATTCGTCGATACCATCCTGGTTGGCGGTCTCGATGTGAAGCATCTGGAAGTCGGCGATGATTTCCGTTTCGGCTGTGATCGGTCCGGGGATTTCGATTACCTGCAACAGGCCGGTATCGCCCAGGGTTTCACCGTCGAAGCGGCGCAGACCGTCGAGATGGATGGCTTGCGCGTCAGCAGCACCCAGGTCCGCAATGCCCTGGCGGCGGCCGACTTCGAATTGGCCGAGCGCTTGCTCGGCCGGCCGTACCGGATTGCCGGGCGGATCCTGCACGGGCAGAAGTTGGCGCGCCAATTGGGCACGCCGACGGCCAACGTGCAGCTCAAGCGTCGTCGTGTGCCGCTGACCGGGGTGTTCCTGGTGAGTGTCGAGATCGACGGCAAGACCTGGCCCGGCGTCGCCAACATCGGCGTGCGCCCCACGGTCCAGGGCGATGGCAAGGCCCATCTTGAAGTACATGTTCTGGATTTTGCCGGCGATCTGTATGACCGGCGTTTGACGGTGGTTTTCCACCATAAGCTGCGTGAAGAGCAGCGTTTTGCCTCTCTGGAGGCGCTCAAGACGGCGATCCATGCAGATATCGCCGCCGCCCGTGCCCTTGTCGCAACCAGCGCCAATCGCTAATGAAGAGCCTTAAATGACCGACTATAAAGCCACGCTAAACCTTCCGGACACCGCCTTCCCAATGAAGGCCGGCCTGCCTCAGCGCGAACCACAGATTCTGCAGCGTTGGGACAGCATTGGCCTGTACGGAAAGTTGCGCGAAATTGGCAAGGATCGTCCGAAGTTCGTCCTGCACGACGGCCCTCCGTACGCCAACGGCACCATCCACATCGGTCACGCGCTGAACAAGATTCTCAAGGACATGATCATCCGCTCCAAGACCCTGTCGGGTTTTGATGCGCCGTATGTCCCGGGCTGGGACTGCCATGGCCTGCCGATCGAGCACAAGGTCGAAGTGACCCACGGCAAGAACCTGGGCGCGGACAAGACCCGCGAGCTGTGCCGTGCCTACGCCACCGAGCAGATCGAAGGGCAGAAGTCCGAATTCATTCGCCTCGGCGTGCTGGGCGACTTTGCCAACCCGTACAAGACCATGGACTTCAAGAACGAAGCCGGCGAAATCCGTGCCCTGGCGAAAATCGTCGAGGGTGGTTTCGTGTTCAAGGGCCTCAAGCCAGTGAACTGGTGCTTCGATTGCGGTTCGGCCCTGGCCGAGGCGGAAGTCGAGTACGAGAACAAGAAGTCCTCGACCATCGACGTCGCGTTCCCGATCGCCGATGAAGACAAGCTCGCCACCGCGTTCGGCCTGGGCAAGCTGGCCAAGCCGGCGTCGATCGTGATCTGGACCACCACCCCGTGGACCATCCCGGCCAACCAGGCGCTGAACGTCCACCCGGAATTCACCTACGCCCTGGTCGACGTTGGCGACAAGCTGCTGGTGCTGGCCGAAGAACTGGTCGAAGCCTGCCTGGCCCGCTACAACCTCGAAGGTTCGGTGGTCGCCACCGCCCCGGGTTCGGCGCTGGAACTGATCAATTTCCGTCATCCGTTCTATGACCGCCTGTCGCCGGTGTACCTGGCCGACTACGTGGAACTGGGCGCAGGCACTGGCGTGGTTCACTCCGCGCCAGCCTATGGCGTCGACGACTTCGTGACCTGCAAGAAGTACGGCATGGTCAACGACGACATCCTCAACCCGGTGCAGAGCAATGGCGTGTACGCGTCGTCGCTGGAGTTCTTCGGCGGCCAGTTCATCTGGAAAGCCAACCCGGCCATCGTCGATAAGCTGAGCGAAGTTGGCGCGCTGCTGCACACCACCGTCATCGAACACAGCTACATGCACTGCTGGCGCCACAAGACCCCGCTGATCTACCGCGCCACCGCGCAGTGGTTCATCGGCATGGACAAGCAGCCCACCAGCGGCGACACCCTGCGCCAGCGTTCGCTCAAGGCCATCGAAGAGACCCAGTTCGTACCGGCCTGGGGCCAGGCGCGCCTGCACTCGATGATCGCCAATCGTCCGGACTGGTGCATCTCCCGCCAGCGCAACTGGGGCGTGCCGATCCCGTTCTTCCTGAACAAGGAAAGCGGCGAGTTGCACCCGCGCACCGTCGAATTGATGGAAGTCGTGGCCAAGCGCGTCGAAGCCGAAGGCATCGAAGCCTGGTTCAAGCTCGATGCCGCTGAGCTGTTGGGTGACGAAGCACCGCTGTACGACAAGATCAGCGACACCCTGGACGTCTGGTTCGACTCCGGCACCACCCATTGGCACGTGCTGCGCGGTTCGCACCCGATGGGCCACGAGAGCGGCCCGCGCGCCGACCTGTACCTGGAAGGCTCCGACCAGCACCGTGGCTGGTTCCACTCGTCGCTGCTGACCGGTTGCGCCATCGACAACCACGCGCCGTATCGCGAGCTGCTGACCCACGGCTTCACCGTCGACGAGTCCGGCCGCAAGATGTCCAAGTCCCTGGGCAACGTGATCGCGCCGCAGAAGGTCAACGACACCCTGGGCGCCGACATCATGCGCCTGTGGGTGGCCTCCACCGACTATTCCGGCGAGATGGCCGTTTCCGAGCAGATCCTGCAGCGCAGCGCGGACGCCTACCGGCGGATCCGTAACACCGCTCGCTTCCTGCTTTCCAACCTGACCGGCTTCAACCCGGCCACCGACCTGCTGCCGGCCGAAGAAATGCTCGCGCTGGACCGTTGGGCCGTGGACCGTACCCTGTTGCTGCAACGCGAATTGCAGGAGCACTACGGCGAATACCGCTTCTGGAACGTCTACTCCAAGATCCACAACTTCTGCGTGCAGGAGCTCGGTGGTTTCTACCTCGACATCATCAAGGACCGCCAGTACACCACCGGCGCCAACAGCAAGGCGCGCCGTTCGTGCCAGACCGCGCTGTTCCACATCAGCGAGGCCCTGGTGCGCTGGATCGCGCCGATCCTGGCGTTCACCGCCGATGAGCTGTGGCAATACCTGCCGGGCGAGCGCAACGAGTCGGTGATGCTCAACACTTGGTACGAAGGCCTGACCGAACTGCCGCAAGGCTTCGAGCTGGACCGTGCGTATTGGGACCGCGTCATGGCGGTCAAGGCTGCGGTCAACAAGGAAATGGAGATCCAGCGGGCGGCCAAGGCCGTCGGCGGCAACCTGCAGGCCGAAGTCACCCTCTACGCCGAAGAGGCCCTGGGCGCCGACCTGGCCAAGTTGGGCAACGAACTGCGCTTCGTGCTGATCACCTCCACCGCCAGCGTTGCACCTTTCGTGCAGGCCCCGGCCGATGCGGTGACCACCGAAGTCAGCGGCCTGAAGCTGAAAATCGTCAAGTCGAACCACACCAAGTGCGCCCGCTGCTGGCACTGCCGCGAAGACGTCGGCGTGAACCCGGAGCATCCGGAAATCTGCGGTCGTTGCGTCGACAACATCAGCGGTGCTGGCGAGGTTCGCCACTATGCCTAATGTGGCGCCTAACGCAGCGGGCCGTTTCGGACGGCTGGGCTGGCTCTGGTTGAGCGTGCTGGTACTGGTCATCGACCAGGCCAGCAAGTTCTACTTTGAAAGCTCGTTGACCCTGTACCAGCAGATCGTGATCATCCCGGATTACTTCAGCTGGACCCTGGCCTACAACACCGGGGCGGCGTTCAGTTTCCTGGCCGACAGTTCCGGCTGGCAGCGCTGGCTGTTCGCCCTGATTGCCGTCGTGGTCAGTGCCGTGCTGGTGGTCTGGCTCAAGCGCCTGGGGCGCAATGAGACCTGGCTGGCCGTGGCGCTGGCCTTGGTGCTGGGTGGTGCGTTGGGCAATCTCTATGACCGCATCGCCCTGGGCCACGTCATCGATTTCATCCTGGTGCATTGGCAGAACCGCTGGTATTTCCCGGCGTTCAACTTTGCCGACAGTGCCATCAGCGTGGGCGCCGTGATGCTCGCCCTGGACATGTTCAAGAGCAAGAAAACCGGAGAAGCCGTCCATGACTGAGCAGCGTATCGCTCAAAACACCGAAGTGAAGCTTCACTTCGCCCTGCACCTGGAAAACGGCGACACCGTCGACAGCACCTTCGACAAGGCCCCGGCGGTGTTCAAGGTCGGTGACGGCAACCTGCTGCCAGGCTTCGAAGCGGCGATCCTCGGTTTCAAGGCCGGCGACAAGCGCACCGTGGTCGTGCCACCGGAAAACGCCTTTGGTCAGCCCAACCCGCAAAACGTGCAGACCATGCCACGCTCCCAGTTCCAGGACATGGAGCTGTCCGAGGGCCTGCTGGTGATCTTCAACGACGCGGCCAATACCGAGCTGCCGGGTGTGGTGAAGGCGTTCGATGACGCCCAGGTGACCGTGGACTTCAACCATCCGCTGGCGGGCAAGACCTTGAACTTCGAAGTGGAAATCCTCGACGTCAAGGCGCTCTGAAATTTAACGGCAATGACCGCCCCCACATTACCTGTGGGAGCGAGCCTGCTCGCGATAGCTGAGCCACAGCCACCGTCGAGTTGACTGATCCACCGCATCGCGAGCAGGCTCGCTCCCACAGACACGAGGCACAGCATGCAAATCAAACTCGCCAACCCCCGTGGCTTCTGCGCCGGTGTGGACCGGGCGATAGAAATCGTCAACCGCGCCCTGGAAGTCTTCGGGCCGCCGATCTACGTGCGCCACGAAGTGGTCCACAACAAATTCGTCGTCGAAGACCTGCGCAGCCGCGGAGCCATTTTCGTCGAGGAACTGGACCAGGTGCCGGACGACGTCATCGTGATCTTCAGTGCCCACGGGGTTTCCCAGGCCGTGCGCAGCGAAGCCGCCGGCCGGGGCCTGAAGGTGTTCGACGCGACGTGCCCATTGGTGACCAAGGTGCATATCGAAGTGGCGCGCTACAGCCGTGACGGTCGCGAGTGCATCCTGATCGGCCATGAAGGCCACCCGGAAGTCGAAGGCACCATGGGCCAATACGATGCCAGCAACGGCGGTGCGATCTACCTGGTCGAAGACGAGGATGACGTTGCGGCCTTGCAAGTACGCAACCCCGATAGCCTGGCTTTCGTGACCCAGACGACCCTGTCCATGGACGACACCAGCCGGGTGATCGACGCCCTGCGCGCGCGCTTTCCGGCCATCGGCGGCCCGCGCAAGGATGACATCTGCTACGCCACCCAGAACCGTCAGGATGCGGTCAAGCAACTGGCCAATGAATGCGATGTGGTGCTGGTGGTCGGCAGCCCGAACAGTTCCAACTCCAACCGCTTGCGCGAGCTGGCCGAGCGCATGTCCACGCCCGCTTACCTGATCGACGGTGCCGAGGACATGCAACGCAGCTGGTTCGAGGGCATCGAGCGTATCGGCATCACCGCCGGTGCTTCCGCCCCGGAAGTCCTGGTGCGTGGCGTGATCCAGCAATTGCAGGCTTGGGGCGCCACCGGTGCCGATGAACTGGCCGGTCGCGAGGAGAACATCACGTTCTCGATGCCGAAAGAGCTGCGCGTGCGCTCCCTGCTTTAAGTCCTTTTTCGCACAGCGCCTGTTTGGCTTCGACGCTTTCCAGGCGCACGCGACCGGAAGGCGCCAGTATCACTTGATGATGGCTGACCGGCCCGCGTTTGGCGCAGACATGCAGCGTGCCTGCCTGGAATGCGCCACTGGAGTGCAGGGCTTCCCCTTGGCTGCCGAACCTCACCCGGCGTTTGACCGGCTGGTTGCCGACCACCCGGGCGCTGGCGCTGCGCTCCATCAGCACGGTCTTCTCCTTATCGTCCAGGGTGATGCGCCAGCCCCGGCCCCAATCGTTGTCTATCCCCCTGAGCACGACCGTCCGGTTGCGCGTGATGGCCTCGCTGCGCGCACTGCGTAACCCGCTGATCAGCAACTGCGCAGTGTCCTTGCGCTCGATGGACTCGATCAGTTCTTTGTAGCCCGCGTTGGCCCACGGCAGAACAATTGCGGCAATTGCCAGTCCCATGAGCAGTTCGATCAGGCTGAAGCCCTGTTGGTACATGACATCTCCTCCCTGGAGAATGTGAAGCGGTGCGATAGTGCAAGCTCTCAATGTGGCAGCAAGCATGCTGTGGCGAGGGAGCTTGCCCCCGCTGGGCTGCGCAGCAGCCCCAAAATAGCGGTCGCTACGCGCCCGAGCGGGAGCAAGCTCCCTCGCCACAGGCGGTGGTTTGTTCTAGCGTGTAGAAGCAGGTATAGCCGACGGCAACGGAGGGCACCGATGGATCTTCGTACAAAAGGTTTCACGCTGATCGAGGTGCTGGTGGCCCTTGGCGTACTGCTGATCCTGATTACCATGGCGGTGCCGTCATTCACCGGCTCGCTGCAGAGCACCAAGGCCGACACTGAGGTTGACGACTTGCGCCGGGCGCTGAACTTTGCCCGGCTGGAGGCGATCGACCGTGGCATCACCACGCGCATCCGCCCCACGGCCGAGGGCAGCGTCTGGAGCGGCGAACTGACGGTGTATGACAGTACTGGCACGCCGGCCAATGTATTGCGGGTTGTTCCAGCGATGAGCAGTGGCGCGACTCTGACGCTAACCTCAACGGTGAACAACATCGATTTCAACAACCTCGGCGGGTTATCGGCACCGGCCACGCCGGTGAGTTTCAATTATGTACGAGGGGCGCAGAGCAGGACGCTGAGTGTCTGCCTTAATGGAAGAATCGTATCGGGTGGAAGTTGCGGATGAAGGATTGCAGTAAAAGGGCACAGGAGGGCATGACGCTGATCGAGGTGCTGGTGGCGGTGCTGATTCTCGGTGTTGGCTTGCTGGGGGCGGCGATGATCCAGCTCAACGCGCTCAAGTACACCGACAGTTCGCGCATGACGAGCCAGGCCAGCTTCATTGCCTACGACCTGCTGGACCGCATTCGCGCCAACTCCGGTGCCGACTACACCGTCACACCGCCCAGCTCGCCGAACCTCAACGTGGCCCGGGACCAGGACCTCTACGATTTCAAGACCAACATCATCGCCTTCGGCGGTGCCACGGCCACCGGTACCATTGCCCTGAACCAGCGGGTCTACACCATCACCATTGCCTGGGACGACGCCCGGGCCGCCAACACCACCAACGCGGCCGAGGCGCGGCGCAGCTTCGTGCTGACCAGCCGGGTCGCTGTCGATCCGCCGGGGACGCCGCCATGAACAGGCGTTGCCGGGGATTCGGCCTGATTGAATTGATGATTGCCCTGGTGCTCAGCCTGATCGTCATCCTGGGTGTCGTGCAGATTTTCATCGCCGCCAAGAACACCTACATCAGCCAAAGTGCGGCGGCGGTGATGCAGGAGGACGCCCGGTTCGTCCTGAGTAAAATGGTCCAGGAGATTCGCATGGTGGGCATGTTCGGTTGCCTGGGGACCATTACCGATGCTTCCACGGCCAATGACTTCAATGCCAGCCAGATCACCCCGATCCGCTGGGATAACGCCAACCGCAGATTGACCCTGGTTACCGCCGACGTAGGGAGTGGCGGTAGCGCTCCAACCTGGACCGTCGTCTCCGATTGCCGCACCTCGGCGACGGCCTATACCAACGCACGGCTACCGGCGGCGGGGCAGTTGGCCTTCCCGATCCGCCGACTGATCTACAGCTTCAACAACAACCAATTGCTGCTGGGCAGCGGCGCCGGTAACCCGACCTTGTCGGTGCTGGTGGACAACGTGCGAGCGTTCGACGTGACGTTCGGCGTGGCCGGTAGCGCGACGGACATCGCGGCGTCGAGCTATACCAGCAATCCGGCGGACCCGGCACTGATCCGCAGCGTGCGCCTGACCCTGACACTTTTTGATCCGAGGAACGCAGTGCGCGAGCAGACCTTCAACGTGGTTGCCGCCTTGCGCAACCGGTTGCTATGAAGGAGATGACTTCGATGGGGCAGGCGCACCGCCAGCGGGGCATGGCATTGCTGGTCAGCCTGGTTTTCCTGTTGCTGCTGACGCTGATCGGTCTGTCATCGATGCAGAGCGCCACCCTCCAGGAAAAAATGACCAGCAGCGTCATGCAGCGCAACCAATCGTTCCAGGTGGCCGAGGCGGCGCTGAGGGTGGGGGAAAGCGCGGTGCAGGTCGAAACCTATTCATTGCCGGTGTGTACCACCACGACCCAGTGCGCGCCGCCGGCCGAGTCGGCGACGCTGACGGGGGCAGGGCGCAATTCGTCGTCGGGGGTGCTCTGGGTTGCCGCCGCCGGTGGGTTTTATGGTGTGCAGAACATCGGCACGACGCTCACGGCGGTCAACGTGCCGGTCAATACGTCGGCGACGCTGTACCGGATCACGGCGGTGGCGGTGGTGGGGAATAACCAGCGCAGCGTGGTGGAGAGCATTTATGCGAAGTACTGAGGTGCGCGCTAGTTGGAGGCAGGTGCTGTGGGGGGCGTTGCTCAGCCTTTACCTGGCGGCGCCGGCCTATGCGTTCACGCCTTCGGATTCGCCGTTGCTGAGTGCGGCGGCCGTCACGCCGAACGTGATGCTGCTGATCGATGATTCGGGGAGCATGAACAACATTATCTGGGCGGCGGGGTTTGATCCCAATGTCTCGCGGCCGGCGGTTCTCAATTGCAATTCCAGCAACAGCTGCTTCGGTGGAACATCTCTCGATCCAGACGATGGCAACGTCTTGCTGGCAAGTCTGTTCCGTGGTGGTTGCTCCAATGGCTGGTATGGCTTTTACCGGGGCGTCCTGTCACGTGTTTGCCTGCGATTGCCAGACCCGGTGGGTGACGGCAACACGCGCTATACCACCAAATACCTGGCGTACCTGTTGACCCTCGCCAATGGCTCGAACCGGGACTTCACCACCGGCTCCATCCCCACCGACTACCGTATCAACGTGGCGCGGGACGTTTCCAACGACTTGGTCGCCA
This sequence comes from Pseudomonas sp. Pdm06, assembly GCF_014851795.1. Classification (NCBI taxonomy): domain Bacteria; kingdom Pseudomonadati; phylum Pseudomonadota; class Gammaproteobacteria; order Pseudomonadales; family Pseudomonadaceae; genus Pseudomonas; species Pseudomonas sp. Pdm06. Next base: position 66,755 of record NZ_JACVAH010000022.1, on the reverse strand, counting down.
GCAACCGCGCCCTACGTATCGGCCTTGCTACCTTCAACCCGCCGAACAGCAGTAACTCCGGCCCCGGGGGATATATCGCGCGCGCCATCAGCGATCTGTCACCGGTCAGCGGCAGCGTGACCCAGACCCAAGCCAACAGCAACTACAACGCGCTGATCAACGCCATCAACGGCCTGGGTGCGGTGGCCAATACCCCGTTGGCCGAGAGCTACTACGAGGTCACCCGCTACTTCAGGGGCATGGCGCCGTACCACAACAGCACGCCTGCCACCTACACCAGCCCGATCCAGTACCGTTGCCAGAAGAATTTCGGCGTGGTGATCACCGACGGCTTGCCCACCTATGACCGGACGTTTCCCACCAACGACTCGCTGGGCTTGGCCCGGTTGCCGAATTGGGATGGCATCAATAACGATGGCGATGATCTCAATGGTGATGGCGAGGGCGACACGCTGTACCTGGACGACATCGCCAAGTTCGCCTTCGACATCGACATGCGCTCCACCGGCACCGACGCCACCGGCAAGAGCTGGAACGCCACGGATTTTCCCCGGCAATACCTCAATACCTATACCGTAGGTTTTACCGCCGCCAACCCGATGTTGTCAGACGCCGCCCGCTATGGTGCCGGCAAGTATTACCAGGCGACCGACAGCGAAGGCCTGAACTCGGCGTTGGCCTCTGCCCTGAGCGACATCACTTCCAAGGCTGGCTCCGGGGGCGGCGGCACCACCAACGCCGCCACATTGTCGAGCACCTCCAGCTACTACCAGACCACGTATGACCCCAAGGACTGGCGCGGCACCATCCGGGCGTTTGGCTTTACCTCGGCGGGCACGGTCAACACAGCCGCGGTGCAATGGACCACCGATACCGCCATCGTGCCCGGCGCCACCGCTCCGATCTATCAGTCCTGGAACACCGCGACCAACGTGCCGGTGACCCTGGCCTACGGCAACTTTTCGCCGGCCCAGCAAACCAGCCTCAGCCAGAACCTGCCCACGGGGATCACCGGCAATGACCTGGTGGAGTGGAGCAAGGGCGTCAATAAAACCGGCCTGAAGGTGCGCAGCGCGTTGCTGGGGGACATCATCAACTCGCCGTTGGTGCTGGCATCGCCCAATGACCAGACCGCTGCGGACCTGCTCAACGACACCAGCTATAGCACCTACCTGGCGACCAAGGCGACGAACATGAGCGCCAGCCTGGTGGTGAACGGCAACGATGGTTTTTTCAGTGTCATCAACAGTGCAAACGGCACGCGGCGTTACGCCTACATGCCTTCGAACGTGCTGCCCTCGTTGCAGGACATCGCCGACACCAGCTACATCAACGGCGTGAGCCACAAGTTCCTGGTGGATGGACAGGTCGGTGTATACGACGTGCAATCGGGGAGCGCCTGGAAGACCGTGGCCCTGGGCGGCACGGGTGCCGGCGGCAAGACGTTTTTCGCGGTGCAGTTGTTCGATGCGGCGGCGGGCAACGCGTTTCGGGCGCTGTGGGAAATCAGCGCGCCAACCGTTGCCAACACCGCCAACGCCTTCAATGACCTGGGCTACGCCTACGCACGCCCCGAAGTCGCGCGCCTGGCGGACGGTCGCTGGGCGGCGTTCATCGCCAACGGCTATGGCAGCACCAGCGGCGTGGCGGCGTTGTACGTCGTGGATATCCGTGACGGTTCGCTGATCCGCAAAATCGTCATCAACAGCAGTGAGACCGATAACGGCCTGTCGTCAGTCAAGTTGCGGGTCAACTCCCAGAATGTGGTGCAGGCCGCGTATGGTGGTGACTTGAAGGGGCGGATGTGGAAGTTCGACCTCAGCGGCACCTCGCCCACCGCATGGGGCCTGGCGTTCGCCGGCCAGCCGTTGTTCACCGCCCCCGGCGGCGCGACCCAGCCGATCACCGTGCAGCCTCTGCTGGCAGACAATCCCCAGGGCGGCACCCAGGTTTTTTTCGGTACCGGTAAGTTCAACGAAGCGGCAGACAAGCTGAACAAGGATCTGCAAGCGTTCTATTCGATCTGGGACGCCACTGGCGGCGGGGGGCAAATCACCGTCTCGAGCCTGCAGGCCCAGTCGATCACTGGGGTGTTTTCAGGCAGCACCGGGCAGTTCGTGACCACCAGCCAGACCGACGTGACGTACCCTGCGAAGAAGGGCTGGTACCTGCCTTTGGTGTACAACAATGTGCTGACTGGGGAGCGGGTCATCAACCCGGCCAACCTGGTGCTCGGGCGCGTGATCTTTACCACTGCCGCCGTAGACACCACCGACCCTTGCGCCAGCTTCGGTACCGGCAAACTGATCGAATTGGATGCATTCAACGGTAAGATGCTCAACTATGCGGTACTCGATACCAACAACGATGGTTCGCTCACCAGCCTCGATACGATTTCCGCCGGCGTGGTGTTCACCGGCGGTATTCCGACCCTGAGCGCCGTCGTCAGCGCCAATGGGGCCACCAATATGATCGTGAACGATTCCAGTGGCGGTATCACTGACCTGCTGGGCAAAACCGTCGGCGGCAGCCGCCGCATCATGTGGCGGCAAATACAATGAGGGCAAGGCATGCGCAGATCCAACCGGGGTTTCACCTTGATCGAAATCATGATCGTGATCGCGATCATCGGTATTGTGATCACCGTCGGCTATCCGAGCCTGACCGAATACATGAAGAAGGGCCGACGCACTGAAATTGCCGGGCTCTTATCCGAGCAGGCGCAGATTCTCGAGCGCTACTACTCGAAGAACAACGTCTACACCAATGCAACCGGGCTGAGCAGCGGCAACGATTTCTACACCATTACCCAGACGCTGGCGGACCAGAGTTTCACCCTGACCGCCGTACGCAAGAGCGGTTCGTCCATGGCCACGGACAAGTGCGGTGATTTCACCCTCAACAATACCGGCGTACGCAGCATGCTCAACGCCACTGCGGGGCTGACCACCAAGGATTGTTGGGGGCGCTGAGTTTCTTTCATCCGGGCGCGCTTTTGCGCCCTTTGTTTTAGTGAGTCGAATCAGAACATGACCAGGCAACAGCAAGTGGTGATCGTCGGTGGCGGAGTCATTGGCCTGCTGACGGCGTTCAATCTGGCGTCCGAAGGGCAACGTGTGGTGCTGCTGGACCGCTCCAATGTCGGCCAGGAATCGTCCTGGGCCGGCGGCGGCATCGTTTCGCCGTTGTACCCGTGGCGCTACAGCCCGGCGGTCACGGCGCTGGCCCATTGGTCGCAGGATTTTTATCCACAGCTGGGTGAGCGTTTGTTCGCGGCCACCGGGATCGATCCTCAAGTGCACGTGACCGGGCTGTATTGGCTGGACCTGGACGACCAGGACGAAGCGCTGGCCTGGGCCGAGCGGGAAGGGCGCCCGCTGCGGGCTGTGGATATCTCGACGGTCCACGACGCCGTGCCGGTGCTGGGTGCGGGTTTTTCCCGGGCGATCTACATGGCTGGCGTGGCCAACGTGCGTAACCCTCGGCTGGTGAAATCCCTCAAGGCGGCGTTGCAGGCGTTGCCCAATGTCACGCTTCATGAACATTGCGAGGTCAGCGGGTTCATCCGCGATGGCGGGCGTGTCGTGGGGGTGGACAGTTCGGCGGGACCGATGCGTGGCGATCAGGTGGTGCTGGCGGCGGGAGCCTGGAGTGGTGAACTGCTCAAGACGCTGGGGCTGAAGTTGCCGGTCGAGCCGGTCAAGGGCCAGATGATTCTGTACAAATGCGCGTCGGACTTTTTGTCGAGTATGGTGCTGGCCAAGGGGCGTTATGCGATCCCGCGTCGTGATGGGCACATTCTGGTTGGCAGTACGCTGGAGCGTGAAGGTTTCGACAAGACCCCGACCGAGGTTGCGTTGGAGAGCCTGAAGACTTCGGCGCAGCAACTGATTCCGGCGCTGGCGGGTGCAGAGGTGGTGGGGCATTGGGCCGGGTTGCGGCCTGGCTCGCCTGAAGGTGTTCCCTATATCGGCGAGGTGCCGGGGGTTGCTGGGTTGTGGTTGAACTGTGGGCATTATCGTAATGGACTGGTGTTGGCGCCGGCGTCGTGTCAGTTGTTTACGGATCTGATGTTGGGGCGTGAGCCGGTGATCGATCCTGTGCCGTATGCGCCGGCTGGGCGCTTGTAAGGTCCGGCTTTGGCTTGGGAGTTTTAGTGACGAGGCGGCCTTAAAGCCGGCCGGGGTTTTGTTGGCCGAGTACATATCCATTCCTGCGGTAACGGCCACTTAGGGTTCCGCCCTGACGGCGGCTCACTTTTGAGAAGCGCAAAAGTAAGCAAAACGCTTTAGCCCCACCACTCGGCACCTCGCCTAGGCTCGGCATGCCCGAACGCAGGCATTGCTCCGTGGGCCGCCGCGAAGGGCCATCCATGGCCCAGCGCGGCTATCCCGGCATCCATGCCGGGATGCCCACTCCACAATGCCTGCGTTCGGCCAGCGTGGTTAACGGGGCGCCCCAGATCAAGATCAAGATCAAGATCAAAAGCGAGGCGGCCTGACAGCCGGCCTGGCTCTCCCGCTCGTACACCTGTCAGATCTGTGGGAGCAAAGCTTGCTCGCGAAGACGGCGGTACATCCAACGCTGATGCAAGCTGATCCACCGCCATCGCGAGCAAGCTTTGCTCCCACAGGGATTTGCAGTGGCCGCAAATCTGTAGATCGTTCCCGATCCCGTGTGGGAGCGAGCTTGCTCGCGAAGGCGATGGTACATCCAACGCTGATGCAAGCTGATCCACCGCCATCGCGAGCAAGCTTTGCTCCCAGAGGGATTTGCAGTGGCCGCAAATCTGTAGATCGTTCCCGATCCAGTGTGGGAGCGAGCTTGCTCGCGAAGGCGATGGTACATCCAACGCTGATGCAAGCTGATCCACCGCCATCGCGAGCAAGCTTTGCTCCCAGAGGGATTTGCAGTGGCCGAAAATCTGTAGATCGTCACCGACCCAATGTGTGCGAGCTTGCTCGCGAAGGCGATGGCACAGTCGATGAATATGTTGAATGCTCCGGCCTCTTCGCGAGCAAGCCCGCTCCCACAGGAGAAACGCGATCACCCAGAACCAGGTCGGCTATCAGGCCGCCTCGCGGTGGACGTTGATCTCGGAGCCCCGTTAACCACGATGGCCGAACGCAGGTATTGCGTAGTGGGCATCCCGGCATGGATGCCGGGATAGCCGCGCTGGGCCATGGATGGCCCTTCGCGGCGGGCCCACGGAGTAATGCCGGAGTGAGGGCACACCGAGCCAAAGCGAGGTGCCAAGTGGTGGGGGGCATGTAGCGTTTTGCTTACTTTTGCGCTTCTCAAAAGTGAGCCGCCGTAAGGGCGGAACCGCCAGCGGCCGTAACCGCAGAAACGGATATACACACCACCCTCACAGTCAACCAGGCTTTTGTGGGAATGGTCGGACAAAAATTTGATTCAAAAAGAATTTTCCGACGAGTTCTGGCGGTTGCCGGGTGGGAAGAACTCTGGCTAACCTTTCCCGGTCGCTGCCAATTCAGCGTCCGGGCGTCGCGGCCCGAAAAACTTGGTAATCCATTCCCTCTTTGGAGTACCGCAATGAGTGACAAACCCCTACCACCTTCAGAAACCAATAACGCTTCTCCTGACTCCAGCCTTAACCCAAAAGGGCTTGATGAAGCCGCCAAACGCGCCCTCGACTATTACCTTGGCCCAAAGCCCGAAGCCAAAAAGAAACCCACCTCAAACCAGCTATTCACCGTCGTGGACGGCATCGACACCGAATGTCTCCTCGCCAACCTCAGCGAAACCCTGGCCTCCGCCAACGCAACGATCAGCGACCTGGCCTTCGAACTTGAAGGCTCGCGACGGCATGTTGCCTTGGGGGTACAGCAGTTGATTGAGCTGAGCGAATTATTGGCCAATCGTGTGCTGGACGAGCGGGTACCCGTGCCGGAGGGCTAGAGAGCTGTGGCGAGGGCGCTTGCTCCCGCTGGGTTGCGCAGCAGCCCCAAAAGCAGCGCCTCGATCAACCTGATACACCAAGGTGTCAGGTCGGGGGCCGCTTCGCAGCCCAGCGGGAGCAAGCGCCCTCGCCACAGGTTAAGTAGGGGCTTGAGGACCGCGCTTTAATCCAGCCCCAACTTCTTCAACCGATACCGCATCGACCGAAACGACAACTTCAGCCGTTGCGCCGCAGCCGTGCGGTTCCAGCGGGTTTCCTCCAGGGCTTGGAGGATGAGTTTACGTTCGACGTCTTCGAGGTAGTCTTCCAAGTTGTCGACCTGCATCAAGTCGGGGTTGCCCGCCTCAGAGCTGGCATTGCCCTCGGCCAGGCGCAGGTCGTCGGCTTCGATCAGCTGTTGTTCGCACAGGGTGTAGGCCCGTTCGAGCATGTTCTCCAGCTCCCGCACATTGCCCGGGAAACGGTAGTTTTGCAGGGCTTCCAGGGCTTGTGGATGTAGCTTGGCCGCCGGGCTGCCGGTGCTGCTGGCCAGCCGCTGAAGCATGTGATTGGCCAGCGGTTCGATGTCTTCGCGGCGTTCGCGCAAGGGCGGGACGCGCAATTCGATGACATTCAGCCGGTAATACAGATCCTGACGAAAGCGCCCGGCGGCCACTTCGCCGTCCAGGTCCTTGTGGGTGGCACAGAGGATTCGCACATCCACCACTTCTTCCTGCTGGCCGCCCACGGCGCGCACGGCCTTTTCCTGGATGGCTCGCAACAGCTTGACCTGCATCGCCAGGGGCAGGTCAGCCACTTCATCGAGGAACAAGGTCCCGCCATGGGCAGCCTGGAACAGTCCGGGCTTGTCTTCGATGGCGCCGCTGAAGCTGCCTTTGCGGTGGCCAAAGAACTCGCTTTCCATCAGTTCCGTGGGAATCGCCCCACAGTTGACCGGCACAAAGCTCTGGTTGGCACGGGGGCCTTGTTCGTGGATCAGCCGGGCGACCAGTTCCTTGCCACAGCCTGATTCTCCACTGATGTACACCGGTGCCTGGCTGCGGGCGAGTTTTTCGATCTGTTTGCGCACGTTGCGCATTGGCGGTGAGTCGCCCAGCAGGCAGCGCTCGATGGTGTTGGTCGGTGTGGCGCCCGGCTGCAGGCGCAGGGCACTGGTGACCAGTTCCCGCAGCCGGCCCAAGTCGACCGGTTTGGTCAGGAAATCGAAAGCGCCGGCCTTGAGAGCGTCGATGGCGGTTTCCAGGCTGCCATAGGCGGTGATCATCGCTACGGGAAGCTGTGGATAACGTTGCTGGATGTGCTGCACCAGTTCCAGGCCGGTGCCATCGGGCAGGCGCATGTCGGTCAGGCACAGGTCGAAGGCATCCCCCGTCAGCAGGGTTTGGGCCTCGGCAAGGTTCTTGGCGCTGCGGGTGTCGAGTTTCATCCGGCCCAGGGTGATGTCCAGGAGTTCGCGGATGTCCGGTTCGTCATCGACGATCAGGATTCGTTGCCGTGAGCGATTATTCAAAGCTGTTTCCGTCCGTGAGCAAAGGTGATGCGAAAGCAACCGCCGCCTTGGCGTGGTTTGAAGTCTAGGCGGGCTTGATTGCTTTCGCACAGCTCACGGGACAGATAGAGCCCAAGGCCGGTGCCCTGGCTACTGGTGGTAAAGAAGGGTTCGAACAAATGCGCCTGCTGCTCGGGCGTTACACCGGGGCCGTTGTCGATGATGTCCAGTGTCGACAGCTGGCTGTGGGGGTCGATGAACAGTTTCAACCAGGCCTCGGCCTGTTCATGGACCATTGCGCTGTGGCGCCAGGCGTTGCGCAGCAGGTTGTCGAGTACCTGGGTGAGCTGGTCGGGGTCCATCAGCGTGGTGTAGTCCCCCGGGTCGATGCTCAGGTGCAATTGCTGGTGTTCGGCCATGCTTTCGCGAGCCTGCCGGACGAATTGGTCGAGCCAGGTGCGCAGGTCGAGGCGCTGGGGTGTGGTTTGTTGGCGGCGAGACAGCTGTAGAACATTTTCAATGACGCGATTCATTCGTTGGGAGTGATCTTGAATAATCTGCGTCAGACGCCGATCCGCGTCGTTCAGTTCCTCGGATTCGCGCAGCAATTGCGCCGCGTGACTGATAGCGCCCAAGGGGTTGCGGATTTCATGGGCGATACCGGCGGTGAGGCGCCCGAGGGACGCGAGTTTCAACTGCTGGGCCTGCTGGGCAACCTGGGCCAGGTCTTCAAGGAACACCAGGATCTGCTGCTGATCGTGATGCCCCAGGGCGATGAAACTCGGTTGCAGGGTCAGGCCCGTGCCGGTAACGGTCAGGCTGGAAGGGCGCAGGCTGGGGTTGTTTCGCCACAATTGCAGGCGTTCGACCAGAGCAGTGGAGTAATCGTCGAGCGGCTGGCCGACCAGATCGTGCATGCCCAGCAGGTTCAGCGCGCTCTCGTTGGCCAGCTGCACCCGGCGCTCACGGTCAAGCACCAGGATGCCAGTGCGCATGCGTTGCAGGATCAGGGCGTTGAGCGCTTCCAGGCCGATCACTTCGCTGGCCCGTTGCTCGGCCAGGGTTTCGCTGGCTTCCAAGCGTCGGGTCAGGCCTTGCACCAGCAGCGCGGCGGCAAAGCACAGTGCCCCGAGGGTGCCGGCCTGCAAATAACTGCTGGGGCGGTTCGAGTCGCTCAAGCCAAGAAAGAAGCTCGAACCGACGATGCCGAGGGTGGCAACGGCCGCGATCAACAGGCCGATCCGGCCTCGCAGCAGCGTGTTGCCGATGGCCACCGAGACAATGAGCAGGTTGCCGATGGCACTGGGCACGCCGCCGGCGGCGAAAAACAGCCACGAAAGCAACAGCACGTCGGTGAGGGCCAGGCCGAACAGCCGGGCAGGGCGACGCGTGTTCTCAAGGAACACCACCAGCAGGATGTTCAGCACCAGGTACAACCAACTGCCGCTGCGCAGCAGGTCGTCGTTGGCGAACTCCAGCAGGCGGTTGTCCATGTTGCTGGAGATCAGCAGCACCAGGGTGATGCCGATACTCAGGCGGTACAGGTGATAGAGGCGCAGCAGGCGCTGCGTCTGTTTGACGCGTGGGCTTGAGGCCTCAGCGCTCACGATTGCCCGGGCCTTGCTCGAGGTGAGCCTGGCTGCAATACCATTGTTGTTCGAGGGCCAGCGCCCGGTCACGGGGCAGGTGTACGCCGCAGTGGGCGCAGCGCACCATGGGCGGTGCGTCCTGTTCCTGGGTGGAGCGCGATGCGCGAGGGCCGCTTTTCACCCCGCGAAAGATCCATATGGCGGCGGCAACGACAGCGAACAAGATCAATAAACGAAGCATGATAGGCGGCTTTCTGGCGAGTGATCAGGCAGTTTAGCCAAGGACTGGAACGGCGCACAGCGCAATAAAACCCAGGCACAAAAAAGGGAGACCGCTGGGTCTCCCTTTTTACTGATGCCTTGGCCTCAGTCGAACACGCCGAAGGTCATGTAGCTGAACCAGGAACGGTCGCTGGACTCGTTCTCGGGCTCTTCTTCTTCGATCACGTCGCCATTTTCATCCTTGGGCTTGAGTTCGTTCGGGATGGCTTCCTTGGCATCCTGGAACTGACGCTGTACGTCCTGGTTGGCGCGGGTTTCGCCCGGCGGAAGCGGTGGACGGGACTCGATCAGGCCCAGGGTCGCCTTGCTCAGCCACGAGCGGTTGTCCGCTTCGTCGACCCGTGGGGTGAACTGGCCATCGACCAGCGACGGGTGATCCGGGTAGTTCAACTTGAGGGTTTCCAGGCTGGTGGCCGCCAGGTCGTCCAGGTGCAGGCGCTGGTAGGCTTCGGTCATCACCGCCAGGCCATCACCCACCGAAGGGGTTTCCTGGAAGTTTTCCACCACGTAGCGGCCACGGTTGGCGGCGGCGACGTAGGCCTGACGGGTCAGGTAGTAGTCGGCCACGTGGATTTCGTAGGAGGCCAGCAGGTTGCGCAGGTAGATCATGCGCTGCTTGGCGTCCGGCGAGTAGCGGCTGTTGGGGAAGCGGCTGGTCAGCTGGGCGAACTCGTTGTAGGAGTCGCGCGCGGCGCCCGGGTCACGCTTGGTCATGTCCAGCGGCAGGAAGCGCGCCAGCAGGCCGACGTCCTGGTCGAAGGAGGTCAGGCCCTTGAGGTAATAGGCGTAATCGACGTTCGGGTGCTGCGGGTGCAGACGAATGAAGCGCTCGGCGGCGGATTTGGCGGCTTCCGGCTCGGCGTTCTTGTAGTTGGCGTAGATCAGCTCCAATTGGGCCTGATCGGCGTAGCGCCCGAACGGATACCGCGACTCCAGCGCCTTCAGCTTGGCGGTGGCGCTGGTATAGCTGTTGTTATCCAGGTCGTTCTGCGCCTGTTGGTACAGTTCGACTTCGCTCAGGTTTTCGTCTACGACTTCCTTCGACGAGCAAGCAGCAGTCAATGCGAGGATGGCGATCAGCAGCAGGTGTTTCACTTGCATGGCGGCTTGCGTCCCTATGACGGCCGCTGTCTTGGGCGGGGCCGTCCTGTTATGATGAGCGCCCCGTTGAAAGCCTCGGGGCAAAAGACGCCGTATTTAACCACAAGCGCGCAGCCGAAACCAAAGGCTGTGCCGACGCCCAGTCCGAGCATGTCCGATAAAATAGAACTTCGCGCAGAGGTGCCGTCCGAATTGGGCGGCCAACGCCTCGATCAAGTCGCCGCACAACTCTTTGCCGAGCACTCTCGCTCGCGCCTTTCCGCCTGGATCAAGGACGGCCGCCTGACTGTGGATGGGGCGGTGATTCGTCCGCGCGACATCGTCCATGGCGGTGCCATCCTCGAACTGACTGCCGAGCAGGAGGCCCAGGGAGAATGGGTCGCCCAGGACATTGCCCTGGACATCGTCTATGAAGACGATGACATCCTGGTGATCAACAAACCTGCGGGCCTGGTGGTGCACCCGGCGGCCGGTCATGCCGACGGCACGCTGCTCAACGCCTTGCTGCACCACGTACCGGACATCGTCAATGTGCCCCGTGCCGGCATCGTCCATCGCCTGGACAAGGACACCACCGGCCTGATGGTGGTGGCCAAGACCATCCAGGCGCAGACACAGCTGGTCACACAGCTGCAAAGCCGCAGTGTCAGCCGCATCTATGAATGCATCGTGATCGGGGTCGTCACCGCCGGTGGCAAGATCAACGCCCCGATCGGTCGTCACGGCCAGCAGCGCCAGCGCATGGCGGTGATGGAAGGTGGCAAGCAGGCGGTCAGCCACTATCGTGTGCTGGAGCGTTTCCGTTCCCACACCCACGTGCGGGTCAAGCTGGAAACCGGTCGTACCCACCAGATCCGGGTGCACATGGCCCACATCAACTTCCCGTTGGTGGGCGACCCGGCTTATGGCGGTCGTTTCCGCATTCCGCCAGCCGCCAGCCAGACCATGGTCGAATCGCTGAAGAATTTCCCGCGCCAGGCACTGCACGCGCGTTTCCTGGAGCTTGATCATCCGACGACCGGCAAACGCATGAGTTGGGAATCGCCGCTGCCGGATGATTTCGTCTGGCTGCTGACGTTGCTCAAGCAGGACCGCGAGGCGTTCATCGGATGAGTGCCTGGCTGACACCCGACTGGCCCGCGCCGGCCCGGGTCAAGGCCTGCGTCACCACCCGCGAGGGCGGCGTCAGCCTGGCGCCGTTCGACAGCCTCAACCTGGGCGACCATGTGGGCGACGACCCCACGGCCGTCGCCGAAAACCGCCGTCGTCTCATCGATCAATTCCTCATCACTCCGGCCTGGCTGCAGCAGGTCCACGGCATTGCCGTGGTCGAGGCTGACCCGACCCAGGTGGCGACCGCCGATGCCAGTTGGACCGCCACGCCGGGTATCGCTTGCACGGCGATGACCGCCGATTGCCTGCCGGTGTTGTTCTGCAACCGTGCCGGCACCCGCGTCGCGGCGGCCCATGCCGGTTGGCGTGGGCTGGCGAACGGTGTGCTGGAAGCCACCCTCGACAGCCTTGCCGTGCCCGCGAATGAAATCCTGGCCTGGCTCGGCCCGGCCATCGGGCCGCAAGCGTTCGAAGTCGGGCCGGAAGTGCGTGAAGCCTTCATCGCGCAACTGCCTGAAGCGGTAAAAGCCTTTGCCGCGAGCCCCAATGCCGGCAAGTTCCTCGCCGACATCTATCAGTTGGCCCGCTTGCGGCTGGCGGCGCGCGGTATCACCGCGGTGTACGGCGGTGGCCTCTGCACCGTGAACGACCCGCGTTTCTTCTCCTACCGGCGCAACCCGCGCACCGGTCGCTTTGCCTCGCTGATCTGGATCGAACGCTAGACTTCCCTGATCTGCATCAAGGCTGCGCTGCTTGAAACTTCCAGAATCGACCACATCTATAAGGGTATCTGGCAGGTTTCTTCATTCAGGATGTGTTTAGGTCCGGCCTGCTCAAAAGGAAGGTGACCCATGCGTATTGATCGTTTAACCAGCAAATTACAATTGGCCCTGTCCGATGCCCAGTCCCTGGCCGTCGGCCTGGACCATCCCGGTATCGAACCGGCGCATTTGATGCAGGCCATGCTCGAACAGCAGGGCGGCTCCATCAAGCCCCTGTTGATGCAGGTCGGCTTTGACGTCAACAGCCTGCGCAAAGAACTGGCCAAGGAGCTCGACCAGTTACCCAAGATCCAGAATCCGACCGGTGACGTGAACATGTCCCAGGATCTGGCGCGGCTGCTCAACCAGGCCGACCGCCTGGCCCAGCAAAAGGGCGATCAGTTCATTTCCAGCGAATTGGTGCTGCTCGCCGCCATGGACGAGAACAGCAAGCTCGGCAAGCTGCTGCTCGGCCAAGGGGTGAGCAAGAAAGCATTGGAAAATGCCATCAACAACCTGCGTGGCGGCGAAGCGGTCAACGACGCCAATCACGAGGAGTCACGCCAGGCGCTGGACAAATACACCGTCGACCTGACCAAGCGCGCCGAGGAAGGCAAGCTAGACCCGGTGATCGGTCGCGACGATGAAATCCGCCGCACGATCCAGGTGCTGCAACGCCGCACCAAGAACAACCCGGTGCTGATCGGTGAGCCAGGCGTGGGTAAAACCGCCATCGCCGAGGGCCTGGCCCAGCGCATCATCAACGGCGAAGTGCCGGACGGCCTCAAGGGCAAGCGCCTGTTGTCCCTGGACATGGGGGCCTTGATCGCCGGTGCCAAGTACCGTGGCGAGTTCGAAGAGCGGCTCAAGGCTTTGCTCAATGAACTGTCCAAGCAGGAAGGGCAGATCATCCTGTTCATCGACGAACTGCACACCATGGTCGGTGCGGGCAAAGGCGAGGGTTCGATGGATGCCGGCAACATGCTCAAGCCTGCGTTGGCCCGGGGCGAGTTGCACTGCGTCGGCGCGACCACGCTCAACGAGTACCGCCAATATATAGAGAAGGATGCGGCGCTGGAGCGGCGCTTCCAGAAAGTGCTGGTGGAGGAACCGAGCGAAGAAGACACCATCGCCATCCTGCGCGGCCTTAAAGAACGCTATGAAGTTCACCACAAGGTGGCGATCACCGACGGCGCGATCATCGCCGCGGCCAAGCTCAGCCACCGCTACATCACCGACCGTCAATTGCCGGACAAGGCCATCGACCTGATCGACGAGGCGGCCAGCCGCATCCGCATGGAGATCGACTCCAAGCCGGAAGTGCTGGATCGCCTGGAGCGGCGCCTGATCCAGCTCAAGGTCGAGTCCCAGGCCCTGAAGAAAGAAAGCGACGAAGCGGCGAAGAAACGTCTGGAAAGGTTGCAGGAAGAAATCGTTCGTCACGAGCGTGAGTATTCCGACCTCGAGGAAATCTGGAACTCGGAGAAAGCCGAGGTCCAGGGTTCGGCGCAGATCCAGCAAAAGATCGAACAGTCCCGCCAGGAACTGGAAGCGGCTCGCCGCAAAGGCGACCTCAACCGCATGGCCGAGCTGCAGTACGGGGTGATCCCGGACCTGGAGCGCAGCCTGCAGATGGTCGACCAGCACGGCAAGAGCGAAAACCAGTTGCTGCGCAGCAAGGTCACCGAGGAAGAAATCGCCGAGGTGGTGTCCAAGTGGACCGGCATTCCGGTCTCGAAAATGCTCGAGGGCGAGCGCGACAAGCTGCTGAAGATGGAAAGCCTGCTGCACCAGCGCGTGATTGGCCAGGAAGAAGCGGTAGTTGCGGTCTCCAACGCTGTGCGCCGGTCCCGCGCCGGGTTGTCGGACCCTAATCGTCCAAGTGGCTCGTTCATGTTCCTCGGCCCGACCGGCGTCGGTAAAACCGAGCTGTGCAAGGCGCTGGCCGAGTTCCTCTTCGACACGGAAGAGGCCATGGTGCGCATCGACATGTCCGAGTTCATGGAGAAGCATTCCGTGGCACGGCTGATCGGTGCGCCACCGGGTTATGTCGGCTATGAAGAGGGCGGTTACCTGACCGAGGCTGTGCGTCGCAAGCCGTACTCGGTGATCCTGCTCGATGAGGTCGAGAAGGCGCACCCGGATGTGTTCAATATCCTGCTGCAAGTGCTGGAGGATGGTCGCCTGACCGACAGCCACGGACGTACGGTGGACTTCCGCAACACGGTGATCGTGATGACCTCCAACCTGGGCTCGACACAGATCCAGGAGTTGGTGGGCGACCGTGAGGCGCAGCGCGCAGCGGTGATGGATGCGATCTCTACCCACTTCCGCCCGGAATTCATCAACCGGGTCGACGAGGTGGTGATCTTCGAGCCGTTGGCCCGGGATCAGATTGCCGGCATTACCGAGATCCAATTGGGTCGTCTGCGCAGCCGTCTCACCGAGCGCGAGCTCAAGCTGCAATTGAGCGACGAGGCCTTGGACAAGCTGATTGCGGTGGGTTACGACCCGGTCTATGGCGCGCGGCCGCTCAAACGAGCGATCCAGCGCTGGATCGAAAACCCGCTGGCGCAGTTGATTCTATCTGGTCGCTTCATGCCGGGCGAAACCGTGACCGGTACGGTGGAGAACGACGAAATCGTCTTCAACTGAAGGCCGGCTCTGCCGACGAAGGAAATGGCCTTGCCTTGCAAGGCCATTTTTTTCATCAGGCCGTTGAACTCAAAGGAAAAGGCTTGTAAAGTGCGCCCCGCAGTACGTCACCCCAAGGGCGACTTCTCACTGAGAAGGAATCCAAAATAAGTTGCAAATCATTGTCTTGAAAGCAATTTAAGGGGTTGACAGAGGTTTTGAAGATTGTAGAATAGCGCGCCTCAGACACACGAACGCAGCGATGCGTAAGGGTAGAAGAGGTTGAAGCTAGCTTCAACGTTGTAGCTTGAAATATCAGTTCCGTGATAGCTCAGTCGGTAGAGCAAATGACTGTTAATCATTGGGTCCCAGGTTCGAGTCCTGGTCACGGAGCCATTTCAATCGGGGTATAGCGCAGTCCGGTAGCGCGCCTGCTTTGGGAGCAGGATGTCAGGAGTTCGAATCCCCTTACCCCGACCATATTTGGGTCGTTAGCTCAGTTGGTAGAGCAGTTGGCTTTTAACCAATTGGTCGTAGGTTCGAATCCCACACGACCCACCATTTTTGAAACCAGTTCGCTGGAATCGAATCTTAAGATCAGAGGCCAAAAGCGCTGATCGAGAAGGCGACTTGCGAAGGTCGCCTTTTTTTTACCGGGGTATAGCGCAGTCCGGTAGCGCGCCTGCTTTGGGAGCAGGATGTCAGGAGTTCGAATCCCCTTACCCCGACCATATTGAAAATCCTCGTATCGAAAGATACGGGGATTTTTTTTGCCCGTAATAAAGTGGACTGACTTAAGTCGTCGTACGACCTGCCGATAACCCAGCGACAGGGGCGTGGCCCCACCTCAGGCCAACAATAAGAAAAGGCACCCTTTATGGTTCTTCGTCAGTTGAATATTGCCCCGCGTGCCGCGTTGGGTTTTGCCTTGATTGCTTTGCTGGTGGCGTTGCTCGGGGTATTCGCGCTGGGGCAGATGTCGAGCATCCGTGACAGTGAAGTCGCCGTGGAAACCCAATGGCTGCCCAGCATCCGTGGAGGTGATGAGATTCGCGAGTGGATGCTGCGTATCCGCACGATTTCCCTGCGCATGGCCCTGGACCAGGACCCGAAGAATATCCCGGTGTACCGCGGACAAATGGACACCCGTGACAAAGAACTGGGCGAAAAAATCGCTGCCTACGAAAAACTTGTCGTCACGCCTGAAGGCAAGGCCCTCTATGACCAGTTCAAGCAGACCTTTGCCGCTTACCGTACCGGTATCGCGCAATCCTTCACCCTGGCGGAGCAGGGGCGTCGGGACGAGCTGATCAAGCTGTTGCTGGTGGACATGAAGACCGTGGTGGACGGATCCGGCAAGCAGCTCAATGACTTGGCGGAGTTGTTCTCCAAACAGGTGTCCATCGAGAGCCAGAAGTCCCAGGAGCACTACGCCAACTCCCGGATGATCGTCAGCTTGTTCGTGGTGCTCGCGGCCCTGGCCACGGTCGTGCTGGCCATGCTGCTCACCCGCAGTATCGTCAAACCCTTGGGCGAGGCGCTGAATGCCGCTGAGAGCGTGGCCCGAGGCGACCTGACCCGACCGATCGAGACCCATGGCAACGACGAAGTGAGCCGCTTGCTCAAGGCGCTGGCGACCATGCAGCAGAACCTGCGGGAAACCCTGCAGGGCATCAGCGGCTCGGCTGCACAGCTGGCCACCGCCGCTGATGAGCTGAACGCCGTCACGCTCGACAGCACCCACAGCCTGCAACAACAGAATAACGAAATTGAACAAGCTGCCACGGCGGTCACTGAAATGACCACGGCCGTGGAAGAGGTCGCGCGCAATGCGGTTTCCACCTCCGATGCCACGCGTCAGTCCAGTGAATCGGCGTCCCTGGGGCAGCAGCGGGTCAGCGACACGGTCGATGCCATCGGCGCCCTTGCCAGCGATGTGCAGGTGACGGGTGGGCTGGTGCAATCGTTGGCCAACCAATCGCAGGATATCGGCAAGGTGCTGGACGTGATCCGCGCCATCGCCGAGCAGACCAACCTGCTGGCCCTCAACGCCGCCATTGAAGCGGCCCGGGCGGGTGAGAGCGGACGTGGGTTTGCGGTGGTGGCGGACGAAGTCCGGGCGCTGGCTTATCGCACGCAGCAATCGACCCAGGAAATCGAGCAAATGGTCCAGGGCATGCGCAGCGGTGCCACCCAGGCACTCGATTCCATGCAGGCCAGTTCCAGTCGCGCCGCCAGCACCCTGGCCATGGCGGAGCGGGCAGGGGATGCGCTGCAGACCATCACGGCCTCGGTCAATGAAATCCACGAACGCAACCTGGTCATCGCCAGCGCCGCCGAAGAACAGGCGCAAGTGGCCCGCGAGGTGGATCGCAACCTGGTGAACATTCGTGATTTGTCGGTGCGCTCGGCCTCCGGTGCGGACCAGACCAGTGCCTCCAGCCATGAGTTGTCGCAACTGGCGAATTCGCTGCGCACGATGGTGCAGCGGTTTCAGGTTTGATTGAGGGTTAAGCACTGGCTGTGCCGCCCTCATCGCGAGCAAGCTCGCTCCCACAGGATGACCGCGATCAACTGTGGGAGCGAGCTTGCTCGCGATGGCGATGGATCATTCAGCCTCGATATTGCTGATCCAGCGCAATCGTCAGTCAGGCCTCAGTGCAACTTCAGCCTAGGCTCGGTCCCGCGCCCGATCTTGCTGCCCAGCATCAGCATGGCCGTGCGGAACATCCCGTACAGCGCCATCTGGTGCATGCGGTACAGCGAGACGTAGAACATCCGCGCCAACCAGCCTTCGAGCATTACGCTGCCGGTCAGGTTGCCCATCAGGTTGCCCACCGCCGAGAACCGCGACAGCGAAATCAGCGAGCCGTAGTCGGTGTATTTGTAGTCGGGCAGGGCCTTGCCTTCGATTCGCAGCTTCAGGGATTTGGCCAGCAGCGAGGCCTGTTGGTGCGCGGCCTGGGCGCGGGGCGGAACATTGCGATCGCTGCCGGGTTGCGGGCAGGCGGCGCAATCGCCGAAGGCGAAGATGTTCTCGTCGCGAGTGGTCTGCAGCGTCGGCAGCACTTGCAACTGGTTGATCCGGTTGGTCTCCAGTCCGTCGATGTCCTTGAGGAAGTCCGGTGCGCGAATCCCGGCGGCCCAGACTTTCAGGCTCGCGTCGATTACCTGGCCGTCCGCGGTAATCAGGCTGTCGGCGGTCACTTGGCTGACGGAAGCGTTGGTCATGACGTTGACCCCGAGTTTCTCCAGGGTCTTGTGCACCGGTCCGCCGATACGCTCCGGCAGCGCTGGCAAGACCCGTGGACCCGCCTCGATCAGGGTGATGTGCATGTTCTCCGGCTTGATCCGGTCCAGGCCATAGGCGTGCAGTTCGTGAGCGGCATTATGCAGCTCGGCCGCCAGTTCGACACCGGTCGCACCGGCGCCGACGATGGCGACGCTGATGCGTTCGACAATATCGGTCTGTCCGGCGTGGGCACGCAGATAGTGGTGGAGCAATTGCTGATGGAAGCGCTCGGCCTGCTTGCGCGTGTCGAGGAACAGGCAGTGCTGCGCCGCGCCTTCGGTGCCGAAGTCATTGGTGGTGCTGCCGACGGCAATCACCAGGCTGTCGTAGCCCAATTCCCGAGCCGGCAACAGCTCGACGCCCGCCTCGTCATAGGTGGCGGCCAGCTGGATTCTCTTGCGCTCCCGGTCCAGGCCGCTCATGCGCCCAAGCTGGAACTCGAAATGGTTCCATTTTGCCTGGGCAACGTAATTGAGTTCGTCTTCGGAAGAGTTCAGGGAGCCGGCAGCCACTTCATGCAGCAGGGGTTTCCAGATGTGGGTCAGGTTCGCGTCGACCAGCATCACACTGGCCGTACCACGCTTGCCCAGAGTCTTACCCAGACGGGTAGCCAACTCCAGACCGCCGGCGCCGCCGCCAACGATGATAATACGATGAGTCATGGGGATATCTCGCAAGGCTAAAGGAATTCGGTGCCGTTACCCGAGCGAGCGCCAAGCGGCTCATAGCGTCAGGTAACTGATCAGTCGGCTCAACAGGCCCAGGCCAATCGTGATGGCCAGTACCACCACCAGGAGCATCCACGGCCGGAAAGGCCGGCGCTCGACTCGGTGCTGGGACAGTTGCAGGTACTCTTCGACATGCTTCTGGTCATCTGGGTTCAGGCGGCTGGTCATAAAGGCCTCGTCAGGTAGACGTTGCGAAAGGTGAAGGCGTTACAGCGTCCGGCTAGCCGGCATTGAAAGCAGCGTAGCCGCTCGCCGGCACAGGTTCGACGCTCAGGCTGTCGTCCAGGCGAATGATTCCACTTTTTAACACCCGGGCGGTGATTCCGCCATGGCCGCGTACGGCCTGGAATGTACCTTCGCCGAGGTTGCGCTCCAATCGGGCGCAAGGCTGGCACCAGCCGGTGGTTTCGAAGATGGCTTGGCCGATGCGAAAGCGCCGGCCCTTGAGGCTGAACAGATTGATGCCGCTGACCACTATATTGCGTCGCAGCTCCTGTGGCAGCACCGGCTGGTCCTCGGGGCGGCCCATCAGCGAGCCGATCACGGCCAGGTGCTCCCATTGGATCAACGTCACTTGTCGCGCATTGCGCACACCGGGGCGGGCATGATCGCCGGTCAGTCCGGCTTCCAGGCGGGCCTCCACGGCGTCCAGTTCGATCATCGGCGCGTGACCCTGGGGGCGCACGCCAATCCAGCGTACGCGGCCCTGCTGCGGCACGGCGGCGATCAGTTCCTGCAATGGGCTCACAGGCTGATCCCGACGTCGAACACGATGCTGCGCCCCAGGTTGCCTCGCAAAAAGTCCGGCGCGTCGGGGTGGGCGAACAGCACCCGGGCAAACGTCGGCCCCACCAGCGACAGCGATCGCCAGCCCTGGCGCAGGTATTCGGTCGGCGGTGGAAAGTGACTGTTGAGGTCCAACACTTCGCGCTTGAGGCTGGCGAAGGCGATGATGTCCAGGTCGCCCAGGTCCATGCCGCGCTCGGTGTAGTTGTGGGCTTTCTTGCGCAGGGTCGGGGCCAGGCGCATCAGGAATTCATTGGCCGGGATTCGCCGGGGCTTGGCCTCGCGGCGCACCAGTTGGCTCAGGGAAAAGGCGCTGCGGCGACGTTGCAGTTCATCGCGCCATTCGTCATTGAGACGGCGGCCCTCGTCGAGCACGAAAAACACCTCGAAATTGGCATCCCGAAACAGCACGTCCGGTGGCTCGCCAGCCGGGGCGAACTCGTCGGCGCGATAAGGCACGTTCAGCCCTTGCAGCAGACGCTGGCAGACCCAACGCTCACGCTCCCATTTGCGGGCATTGGAGAGAAAGGCGTTGGCTTGCTCGGCCGCGATGGTCAGCAGGCGTAAATAATCGGAATCATCCATGAGCCCAAGCTTAGCGTTCAATTGCGACAAGCTGAAAGCGTTGCGTGGATTAATGGACGTTATGGGTGGGGGTGTAGACTGCTGGTTTGAAGTAACCCCTGTTTGAGACAAGGGCAAGCGAAAGGAGTAGTCCATGATCGGTGCTGAACTGCTATCACCGCAAACCCTGGCGGTCGGTTGGCTGGTTTATGTGCCGGTGTTGGCCTGGGCTGTGGCGCGGGCACCGTGGGTCGAGCTGTTCACGGACTGCCGTCGCCAGCATCTGCTGTTCGGCACGGTGCTGGCGTTGTTCATGCTGTGGCTGGTGCGACGGGATTTCGATACGGGTGTCTCGTACCATTTCATCGGCATGACCGCCGTGACGCTGCTGCTGGACTGGCCATTGGCGATCCTGGGTGGCCTGTGTGCGCAGATGGCGCTGGTGCTGCTGGGGCGTCAGGACATGGCGGCGGTCGGAGTCAACGGTGCGCTGCTGATCCTGCTGCCGGTGCTGATCACCGAATGTTGCGCAATCCTGGTGGAGCGCGCCCAGCCGCGTAACCTGTTTGTGTATATCTTCTGTTCGGGGTTCCTGGCTGCCGCGCTTTCGGCATTGGCCTGCCTGCTGCTGGGGCTCGGTTTGCTCTGGTACGACGGCCTGTTTGCCATGCCTTACTGGCTGGAGGACTTCATCGGCTACCTCTGGCTGATCATTTTTCCCGAAGCGTTCATCAACGGCATGGTGATCAGTGCGTTGGTGGTGTTCAGCCCCGAATGGCTGGAAACCTTCAACCGCACGCGCTACCTGTCGGCACCGTGGAACGATGATGACAAGCCTTGATTCACGTCAAGGCTGCCCCACCGCACGCCCTGCATGCTCTGGAAAACTTCCAGGAGTACAACCATGAGTGTTTATGAGTGGGCCAGGCAAGAGATCAGGCGTAGCCACGATGCCGCGATGGAGATCGGTTTCGACCCGGGCTTGAGCCTGCGTGCCTTGCTCAGCGCGATCGTGCAGCAGAGCAAGACAGTGCGCAGCGCTGAAGACCTGGCCGACGAGTTGAGTTTCCTGGCGGAAAACCTCGACGACGAACAGGACTACGGTTTCATGCGGCCTTAGTGATGTGAGCGAGGCTCGAAATCTTCGCTGAACAGCTCATCCTCGGCGTCGGGACTGACCGGGATCTTGTGTTCTTCCGACGCCCAGGCGCCGAGGTCGATCAGTTTGCAGCGATCAGAACAGAACGGCCGGAATGTGCTCTGCGGGCTCCATTCCACAGGGGCGCCACAGGTTGGGCAATCAACGGTTGGGGTTTGGCTCATGAGTGGCCTCCACGCAAAGTAAGGTAAAAGTGATGCAGGCGCTCGACCTCGCTGTGCAGCCAGGCGAGGTCGCGATCATTGACCACCACGTCGTCGGCATGGCTCAGGCGATCCTGGCGGCTGGATTGGGCCTTGAGGATCGCCTGGACCTGCTGTTCGCTGGTCTGGTCGCGCTGCAACGTACGTTCGATCTGCAGTTGTTCCGGCGCATCGATCACCAGGATCCGCTGGGTCATGGCGTACTGCCCTGACTCGATCAGCAGCGGCGACACCAGGATCGCGTAGGACGATTGTGCCTGAGCCAGGTGGTGGGCGATTTCCTCGGCGATCAGCGGATGCAGCAGTGCTTCGAGCCAGCGGCGTTCATCGGCATGCTCGAAAATCAGCTTGCGCAGCGCCGCCCGGTCCAGGGCGCCGTCGGCCTGCAATACGCCAGGTCCGAAGTGCTCGGCGATTTTCGCCAGCGCCGGGCGCCCGGGTTCGACCACCCAGCGTGCCGCATGATCGGCGTCGATGACGTGCACACCCAGATCGATGAAATGCTGGGCCGCCGCGCTCTTGCCGCTGCCGATGCCACCGGTCAGGCCGAGAATCCAGGGTTTTTCCAGAGGGGTATTCATTAGAAACCGACAGACTGCCAATAGAAGTCGGTTATTTGACCACCCCAGAGCAAGGCAATCCAGCCGGCAATGGCCAGATAAGGTCCGAAGGGGATCTGCGTCGACTCGGGCGCATCACGCAAGCGCAGCACAATGACCCCGATAACGGCGCCCACCAGCGACGACAACAGCAGCGTCAGCGGCAGGACCTGCCAGCCGCCCCAGGCGCCCAGCATTGCCAGCAGCTTGAAATCCCCGTAGCCCATGCCTTCCTTGCCGGTGATCAGCTTGAACACCCAGAATACCGACCACAGCGCCAGGTAGCCGGCCACCGCGCCCCACATCGCCTGGTCCAGGGAAACGAACAGCCCGAAGCTGTTGACGATCAAGCCCAGCCACAACAACGGCAACACCAAGCTATCGGGCAGCAGTTGATGCTCGGCGTCGATCAGGCTCATGGCCAGCAGGCCCCAGGTCAACACCATCACCATCGCGGCGTGCCAGCCAAAGCCGAAATGCCAGGCGACGAACGCCGACAATGCGCCGCAGGCCACTTCGGTCAGGGGGTAACGCTTGCCGATGGGCGCGGCGCAGCTCGAACAGCGGCCACGCAGCATCAGGTAGCTCAACAGCGGAATGTTCTCCCAGGCGCGGATGCGATGGCCGCAGTGCGGGCATTGGGAATGGGGCAGCATGAGGTTGTAGACCGGGCCCGGGGTTTCGGCCGGCAGGCCCAACAGGTCGTGGGCTTGCAGGCGCCATTCGCGGTTGAGCATCTTCGGCAGGCGCCACACCACCACGTTGAGGAAGCTGCCGACGATCAGGCCGAGCAATGCCGCAACAAGCACGAAAGCCACGGGATACAGCACGAGAAATTCGCTCAGGGGCATGTCAGATCGCAGAGCCGAGTTGAAAGATGGGCAGGTACATGGCGACCACCAGGCCACCCACGACGACCCCCAGGATCACCATGATGAAGGGTTCCATCAGGCTGGTGAGGTTGTCCACCAGATTGTCCACTTCGGCCTCATAAAAACTCGCCACTTTGTCGAGCATGTCGTCCAGCGCGCCGGATTCCTCGCCGATGGCGGTCATCTGGATGGCCAGGTTCGGAAAGATCCCTGACGCGCGCATGGAAAAATTCAACTGCATGCCAGTGGAGACGTCCTGGCGGATGCGCTGCACAGCGCGCTTGAACACCACGTTGCCGGTGGCGCCCGATACCGAGTCGAGGGCTTCGACCAGCGGCACGCCGGCGGCGAATGTCGTCGAGAGCGTGCGGGCGTAGCGGGCCACGGCGGACTTGTACATCAAGGCGCCTATTAGCGGTAGTTTGAGTAGCCATTTATCGCGCCAGTCACGAAAGCGCTCGGAACGCCTGAGGGCGTATTTCACGCCAAAAAATGTCCCCACAAGCCCGCCAAGCACCACCCACCACCAATCCTGCAAGAATTCCGACAGGCCGATGACCATTACCGTGAAGGCCGGTAGCTGTGCGCCGAACCCTGAAAAGACCGATTCGAACTGAGGCACCACCTTGACCAGCAGGATGCCGGTGACCACCGCAGCGACGAGTATCACCGCCGTCGGGTAGGTCATGGCTTTCTTGATCTTGGCCTTGAGCGCTTCGCTCTTTTCCTTGTAGGTCGCGACCCGATCCAGCAGCGTATCCAGGGCACCGGCCTGTTCACCGGCATCCACCAGATTGCAGTACAAATCGTCGAAGTACTGCGGGCATTTGCGCAGCGAGGCGGCGAAGCTGTTGCCGGCGGCGACTTCCTGCTTCACCTGGTCCACCAGCTTGCGCATGTTGGCGTTGTCGAAGCCTTCGCCGATGATGTCGAACGCCTGCAACAGCGGCACCCCAGCCTTGAGCATCGTTGCCATCTGGCGGGTGAAGAGGGCGATGTCCAGCGGCTTGATGCGCTTGCCCTTGCTGAATATCGAGGTGGATTTCTTGCGCACCTTCTCCGGGTTGATGCCTTGTTTGCGCAGTTGTGCCTTGACCAGGGCCGGGCTCTGCCCCGTCAGTTCTCCGGTCATTTTCGCGCCTTTGCGGTCTTTGCCTTCCCACGTATAGACGTCGGTTTTTACTGCCTTGACCGCCATGCTCAATCCTTGGTGACCCGGTTGATTTCCTCGAGGCTGGTGACGCCCTGCATCACTTTGAGCAGCCCCGATGTGCGCAGGTCATTGAAGCCGTCCTTGCGCATTTGCAGATCGATTTCCAGCGAGTTGCCCTCGGCCATGATCAACCGTTGCAGCTCGGGCGTGTTCTTGACCACTTCGTAAACCCCCACGCGCCCTTTGTAACCGAGGTTGCACTGTTGGCAACCGACCGGCTCATAGATCGTGAATGTGCCGATGCGTTCCCGGGGGAAACCTTCCTTGAGCAGAGTTTCCTCGGGAATCTCGATGGCTTTCTTGCAGTGGGCGCAGAGCTTGCGCGCCAACCGTTGGGCGATGATCAGGTGCACGGCGGTGGCGATGTTGAACCCTGGAATGCCCATGTTCTGCAAGCGGATCAGGGTTTCGGCGGCGCTGTTGGTGTGCAGTGTGGAGAGCACCAGGTGCCCGGTCTGGGCGGCCTTGATGGCGATTTCGGCGGTTTCCAGGTCGCGGATCTCGCCGACCATGATCACGTCCGGGTCCTGGCGCAGGAATGAGCGCAGGGCCTGGGCGAAGTCCAGCCCCTGGCGCGGGTTCACGTTGACCTGGTTGATGCCTTCCATGTTGATCTCCACCGGGTCTTCGGCGGTGGAAATATTGATGTCCACGGTATTGAGGATATTCAGCCCGGTGTACAGCGACACGGTCTTGCCCGAGCCGGTCGGGCCGGTGACCAGGATCAGCCCTTGTGGCTGTTTGAGGGCGGCCATGTACAGGTCTTTCTGATCCGGTTCGTAGCCCAGGGCATCGATGCCCATCTGCGCACTGGAGGGGTCGAGGATCCGGATCACCACTTTTTCGCCCCAGAGCGTCGGCAGGGTGTTGACCCGGAAGTCGATGGACTTGGTTTTCGACAGGCGCATTTTCAGCCGGCCGTCCTGGGGTTTGCGCCGTTCGGAAATATCGAGGCTGGCCATGACTTTCAGGCGGGCGGCGATACGGGTCGCCAGTTGGATCGGCGGCCGGGCCACTTCCCGCAGCATGCCGTCGGTGCGCACCCGCACCCGGTAGATTTTTTCGTAAGGCTCGAAGTGCAGGTCGGAAGAGCCGCCCTTGATCGCGTCCAGCAGCATCTTGTTGACGAAACGCACCACGGGCGCGTCGTCGGTGTCCTGGCCGCCGATGGAGTCCTGCTTGGAATCGTCGATCGATTCGATGTCCAGACCGTCCAGGTCGACATCGCCCATGCCTTCCAGGCCCGTGCTATTGGATTCGAAAAATTTTTCGATGGCGTCGCTTAGCTTGTCGTCCTCTACCAGGATGGCTTCGGTGGTCAGGCCGGTACTGAATTGAATGTCATTGATGGCTTGGTGATTGGTGGGGTCGGAGATGCCCACGAACAACTTGTTGCCGCGGCGCCACAGCGGCAGGACGTGATGTTGGCGCACCAGTTTTTCGCTGACCAGGCCCGTGGGCTGGGTTTCCTTGTCCAGGCTGTTGAGGTCCAGCAGGGCGACGCCGAAATGCTCCGAGGCGATCTCCGCGACCTGGCGGCTCTGGACCAGTTTGTTCTGCACCAGGTAGCTGACCAGGGGGATGCGACTGCGTTGGGCCTGTTGATACGCCTGTTGCGCACTTTGCTCGGTGAGCAGTTCAGCCAGTACCAATTGCTTGGTCAGGCCGCTGAGGGCGATGTCATTCATGGGGATTCCGGCGGCGGACAGTTCATGACTTATAGCCTAGTCAAGCATCGACGCCAAACCAGCGAGCCAGGGTGACAAAAAACGTCAGATAGTGCGGTTGTTGAGGTAGGACGTCGCCGTTGTGCGGGTTCAACCCCTTTTATCGATGGCGCTTCAGGGTTGGCATGTGCCCTGCAATGGCCATTTCAGGTCATGAGATTTCGACTCATGCATGGGAGATGTCTATGAGTAAGCAAAAGGGCTTTACGCTGATCGAGCTGCTGATCGTCGTGGCGATCATTGGCATTCTGGCGACCTTTGCGTTGCCGCAATATTCCAGGTACCAAGCGCGAGCCAAGGCCACGGCCGGGTTGGCCGAAATCACTGCCTTCAAGGTGCCGTACGAGGACAATATGAATCGAGGGGTTGACCCTACGATCGCCAACATGGGCATCACCTCACCTACCAGTAACTGCACAATCACCATTACAGGCACGGCGGCGGCCGGAGCCGGCACGATTGCATGTGCTCTCCTGAATTCGCCAGCTCTCGTCCAGGGGAGGACGATTACACTCTCGCGTTCGGCTGCAGGTGTCTGGACCTGTGCTTCTACTGCTGCCCAGGAGTTCTTGCCGACTGGCTGTACCGGTGCTGCGAATCCATAACCCATCCCGGTTGACTCGGCCCCGCTTAAACACCGGGGCTTTTTTTATGCGCGTTGGAAATGTTCGGCAATTCAGGTGCTTAGCAGCTGAGCGAAACCCGCAACTTGCATGTAGAAAGTCACGGGGTCATGCATTTTGCATGATTTCAAAAATTACCGCTTCGCTTAACCTATTGATTTATAAGCAGTTTATAAATGTTTCAAAACTGGCACAGCCTTCGCACTACTCCTGATAACCCTGCCGGGATGCACCTCCGGCAGTTTCTGAGAAAAACAGGAGTTACTCGTATGAAGAAGTTCGCTATCACTGCCGCCGCTGCTACCGCACTGACCCTGACCATGGCTAGCGCATTCGCCGAGACCACTCAAGCAACTCAGGCGCCAATGATGCTGGCTGCGGGTGAAGTGACTGAGGCCAAGGAAGCCACCTCCGATACCTGGATCACCACCAAAGTCAAAGCTGACCTGGTCACCGAAAAAGGCATTCCAGGTACCGACATCAAAGTCGAAACCAACAAAGGCGTTGTGTCGCTGTCGTCCACTGTTGCCGTGACCGACGCCCAGAAAACCACCGCCGTGGCAATCGCCAAGAAAATCAAAGGCGTCAAGGCCGTATCGGCTGACGGCCTGAAAGCCGAGTAAGGCTAAGACTTCTCGCCTGGACTGGGAGAGGGCGCGGCAAGCGGGCTGAGTCATACGCTTGTCGTTGCTTTGGAGTTCATGCGAAAGGCCACAGGGACGTGGCCATTACAGGCCCCCGGCATTCGTGTCGGGGGCCTGTTCTATTGTGGGATACAAAGGCACCAGCGACGGTATAGGAGGCACGCCTTAGAAACCGAGTCGCCTGTTTCGCGAGCAAGCCCGCTCCCACATTTGATCGCATTCTTCTTGAACGAACTCGGTCTACTGTGGGAGCGGGCTTGCTCGCGAAGACGCCGGCACGATCAATACAAAAGCCGTTTTTTGTGCAGTGGCCGCTCAGCGCCCCCGCTTGCTGGTGATCTGCACCAGCCGATTCCCCTCGAAGCGCAGGTACTGATACATGCCGCTGTTGGGCCCGTAGGTCCATTCCTCCACCGGGTATTCTTCCCGGCGATTGACACTGCGTTTATAGCCCAGGTCATCCCGCGCCACAGGCTGCCCGCACTTTTGCAGCACTTCGCTGGAGCGGTCACCGACGCTGATCAACTGGCTGCCGCAGCGCAGCGTGTCAGCAGCCGAGGCCTGGCCGGCGGCGAGCAATAGACCCAGGCTGAGCCCGTACACACACTTCATGTCATTCAGCATCCAGGTGCAGAGGAGTGATTACGCGACCGTCGCTTTCGGCCTGGCCGAGGCTGGCGTCGATGAAATACACGCGGTCGTCGGCCAATTGGCCTTTGTCCACCAGGAAGTCCTTGATGCTGCTGGCCCGTTCCTGCCCCAGTTGACGCAATAGCACGTCGCTGCCGCTCCAGAACTTGATCACGCTTTCGCGCAGTTTCTCGATGCGCGCCTTTTTATCCAGTTGCGTCCATTCGGCAGGTGGCTGAGTCTTGAGGCGCGTGCGGTAGATGCCTTCGAGCAGGGGGGGCTTTTCATCCTCGGGCACCTGTATCAGCGAGGCCTGGGCCGGTACTTTGTCGCCCCGACGTTGCAGCATCTTGTAGTAGTTGTACTGGTATTCGCGTTCCAGGCGCTGGGCGGCGAGCAATGGACCGTCGCTGCCTTCGGCCGCGGTGCCTTCAATCTCCAGGCGCAGCTCCGGCCGTTTGGCCAGGGCTTCGGAGAGTTTGAGCAGCGTGCTTTCGTTGTCCTTGCTCAGGTCGCTGGAGCCCGGCGCAAACGCCACGCTGCCCAGGTCTTCCGAGCCGCCCCCGGCCACCAGCCCGCCGATGAGCTTGAATGGCGCCTGGGCCGCGCGGACCACCAGGTTGCGCAGGGTCTGCCAGACGATCGGCATGACGCTGAACTGCGGATCGTTGAGGTTGCCACTGACCGGCAGTTCGATGGAAATCTTGCCCTCGGAGTCCTTGAGCAGGGCGATGGCCAGCTTCAACGGCAGGCTCACGGCGTCCGGGCTGTCGACTTTTTCCCCCAACTGCAATTGTTCGACCACCACCTTGTTCTCCGCCTGGAGCTGGCCCTTGGTGATTCGGTAATGCAGGTCGAGATTGAGCCGGCCCTTGCGGATGCGATAGCCGGCGAACTTGCCGGAGTAGGGCGTCAGGGTCGTCAGCTCGACCCGTTTGAAACTGGTGGCGATGTCGAGGCTGGCCATCGGATCGAAGGGGTTTACCGCCCCCTTGATGGTGACCGGCGCGTAACGGTCGACCTTGCCCTTGACGTCCACGCTGGCCGGTTGGGCCTGGCGGCTGTCGATGGTGCCGATCTGGCCATTGAGCTGTTGAATGGCCGTGGCGAAATTGGGCGTCAGGCTGAAGTCGGCGAAGTTGGCCGAACCGTCGTTGATGGCGATGCCGCCGATGTGAATGCCCAGCGGTTTTTCCTGGGACTTCGGTTTTGCCGCGGTGCTCTTCGTGCCGCTGTCGGCCGGTTGCGGGATCAGCAGGTCATCGACGTTGGTGGTGCGGTCGTCGTTGATCATGAAGCGCACGTAAGGCTGGAACAGGTTGACCTTGTCGATGGACAGGCTGTCACCGTGCTGATAATTGAGGCCTTCGAGCACCAGACGCTGCCACTTGAGGAAGTCGCGGGTCTTGAGGGTGTCGAGGGTGTGCAACTGCTCGACCTGGGCGCGGCCGGTGACGGCGAATGCCAGTGGCTCGGTGCTCTTGAGGTCGACCGCCAGGTCACTGCCGAGCATCCCGGAGCGCAGTTCCAGGCGAATGAACGGGTTGATATACGACTGGGCGACGCGCAGGTCGATGTCCTGGGTCTTGACCTTGAGCCTGGCGCTGATCGGGTTCAGGTTGACCTCGCCATCGGCCAGGATCTTGCCCTGTTTGCCCAACCCGGTGTCCAGCTTGAGGGTAAAGGGCGAGCCGTTGAGGGTGTCGTAGTTCTGCAGGTCGAGGTTCAGCGGGCCGACCTCCAGGGCCACGGCGGGCTGCGCCTGGCGGTCGGCCAGGTGCACCTGGTAGTCGCGCAGTTGCACGTCCTTCAAGATCACTTGCCACGGTTTGCTGGGCGGTGTCGGTTCAGGTTTTGGCGAGTCGGCCGCCGCCGGGGCGGATGCCGGTTCCGCCTTGACCTGCGGTTTGGCTGGTTGGCTGGCGAAGAGCTTCTGCCAGTCCAGTTGCCCGTCCGCCTCGCGAGCGGCCCAGGTTTCCAGCTTCTGGCTGCGGATCTTGCCGACCACCACTTGCTGCTTGGCCAGGTCCACCGTGGTTTCGCTCACATCCAGGCGTTCGAGTTTCACCAGTGGGCGGCCATCGGGGGCCTTGATGGCCAAGGGCGCGACACTGAGCGCGACGTTGTTGAGCAGCAGTTCGGTGCCCTTGGCCAGGTTGAGCTTGTAGTCGGTACTGAGGTTCAGGACACCGTTTTCCAGCACAAGCGGTACGGCGTCGCGCACATAGGGCCACCAGGCTTTCATCTGGCCGCCAGTGACTTTGAGCGTACCTTGGGAGGCAATCGGTGTGAGGCTGAAATTACCGGTCCAGTCGACCTGTCCACCTTCGGGGCCGGCGGCCACCAGGGTCATGTCCGCATTGTCGTCGGGCAGGGTGCTGAGGTTCTTCAGCTCGAAATCGAGGGTGTCGTAGAGAAACTCGATGGGCTCACTGGGCCGCAGGTCCTGGAAATGCACGTAGCCGCCGGCCAACTTGATTCGATCGACCCGCAGGGGAAACGGCTTGGCCTCGGGATCGGCGGGCGTCGGTTCGCTGGCCGGCAGCTTGAACAGGCCTAGCAGGTTTAACTGGCCGTCCTTGGCGAACACCACTTCGGTCTTGGGCTTGTCCATCTCGATGTCGACCAGGTGCAGGGCGCCGGACCACAAGCTGTCGAGTTGCAAATTGGCGTACAGCCGTTCGAAGCCGACCTGCTCCTTGCCTGGTTCGCCGATATTCAGGCCCCAAAGGGTCACTTCAAGGCTGAAGGGATTGAGTTCCACACGCTGGATCTGCGCCGGCACTGTCGCATGGGCGGCCAATTGCTGGTTAGCGATGCGCAAGGCGATGCCTGGCAAAATCAGAAAACCCAACAGGCTGTAGAGGGCCAGTGCGGTCAACAGGGCGCCGAAAGCGCGGATCAATCCTTTGGGCATGTGCGGTTTCATCTTGATGTGAATTCGGAGTGCCTTGGAGTATGGCATGCGTTTACGGTTCCGAAGCCACTGTGATTTATGAGAATTGTCTGGTTTTCTCGGTGAAAATTCCGACGCGGGCCTAGAACTGGAGGATCAACGTCTTGAGCGGTGGCTGCCGGTCCAGGGAAGGGAAATCGCTGCCGGGCGTCAGCACGCTCCACTCGCGCACCGGGCGACCGGCTTTTTCCGCGCAACGCAAGACCTGATCGCGCCAGTCGTCCATGGACACTTTTGCCAGGTTGTTGCAGCAGATCAGCACGCCATTGTCGGCGGTGGTGAGCAATGCCGGCTTCAGCAGGCTTTGGTAGTCGCGCAACAGGTCGACGGTGCCGAACGCACTTTTGGCCCAGGCCGGTGGATCGAGCAGCACCAGGTCGTACTGGCGTTGTTCCAGGCGCACGTAGCTGGGCAGTTTTTGCCCACGGCGTTGGCTGATGGGCAGGCCGGCCAGTTGGCGAATCGCCGGGAAGTAATCCGACTGCACGAACGCCATCGGCGGCAAATCGGGGTTGAGCAGACCGTTTTCGCGGCCC
Organism: Pseudomonas sp. Pdm06; assembly: GCF_014851795.1. Taxonomy (NCBI): domain Bacteria; kingdom Pseudomonadati; phylum Pseudomonadota; class Gammaproteobacteria; order Pseudomonadales; family Pseudomonadaceae; genus Pseudomonas; species Pseudomonas sp. Pdm06. The sequence goes on along the minus strand of NZ_JACVAH010000022.1, from coordinate 35,331 downwards.
ACCGCCAGGTTGCCTTCGGCGAAGTCCAGGTTGCACACCTCCCGCGCGCCACCGGCCGCTGCGCTCAGGCCGACGCCGCAGGTGTAGGCGAACAGGTTCAACACGCTTTTGCCGCGGCTGTGTGCCTTGACCCAGCCCCGGGCGTTGCGCAGGTCGAGAAACAGCAGTGGATCCTGCCCGGCATGGCGGCCGCGAACGCGATAATTCAAGCCCCATTCATGCCCGACCAGGTCTTGCAGGGCGGCTTCGTCAGCCTGATAGACCGTGTCCTGGCGGTCGACGCGCGAATTGCCCCGGGCGCGGTCGTTGTAGACCAACAGGGTTTCCAGGCCCAGCCGTTCGTTGACGATGCCGTGCAGTTGCAGCAGGTCGTCCCGCTCCAGTGATTGATGGAAGCTCTGCACCAGCAGTTGCGGGCCGTAGCGGTCGAGGGTCAGGCCGGGCGCGCCTTCCTGGCTGCCGTGGAACAGGCGATAGCAGTCGGTGCCTTGCTGATGCAGTTGGCCGAGCAGCTCCTGACGCTGGTCGAGGGCGGCGCGCAGCGCCTGATTCAAGGAAGACATGCCGGGCGCGCCTTAGAGAAATGAGGCGCGGGAGTTTAGCAGTTATGGCTGGCGTGGTCCCTGTGGGAGCGAGCTTGCTCGCGATGGTGGTCTTGCATTCAACATCGATGCAGACTGACAGGGCCCCATCGCGAGCAAGCTCGCTCCCACAGGAAACATCAGCGATTCAGGCGCTTGTCGATCAGCCCCTCCACCACGCTCGGATCGGCCAGGGTCGAGGTGTCGCCGAGGCTGTCGAGTTCGTTGCAGGCGATCTTGCGCAGGATGCGCCGCATGATCTTGCCCGAACGGGTCTTGGGCAGCGCGGGTGCCCACTGGATCAGTTCCGGTTTGGCGAAGCTGCCGATTTCCTTGCTGACGTGGGCCAGCAATTCCTTCTTCAGCTCGTCATTGGCTTCCACACCATTCATCGGCGTGACAAAGGCATAGATACCCTGGCCCTTGAGGTCGTGGGGATAGCCGACGACGGCCGCTTCGGCGATGTTGTCGTGCAGCACCAGGGCGCTTTCCACCTCGGCGGTGCCAATGCGATGCCCGGAGACGTTGATCACATCGTCGATGCGCCCGGTGATCCAGTAATCGCCGTCTTCGTCGCGGCGCGCGCCGTCGCCGGTGAAGTAATAGCCGGGATAGGGCTTGAAGTACGTGTCCACCATGCGTTGGTGGTCGCCATAGACACTGCGAATCTGCCCAGGCCAACTGGATTTGATCGCCAGTACACCACTGCCGGCGCCGCTGATTTCCTTGCCCACCTCATCCAGCAAGACCGGTTGCACACCGAACATCGGCCGGGTGGCGCAGCCCGGTTTGAGCCGTGGGGCGCTGACCAACGGGCTGAGCATGATGCCGCCGGTTTCGGTCTGCCACCAGGTATCGACAATCGGGCAGCGCTGTTCGCCTACCACGTTGAAATACCATTCCCACGCCTCCGGGTTGATCGGCTCACCGACGCTGCCGAGCAATCGCAGGCTTTTGCGGGACGTTTCCTGCAACGGTCCTGCCCCTTCACGCATCAACGCGCGCAGGGCGGTCGGTGCGGTGTAGAAGATGTTGACCTGATGCTTGTCGATCACCTGCCAGAAGCGCGAACTGCTGGGGTGGCTCGGCACGCCCTCGAAGATCAGCGTGGTGGCGCCGTTGGCCAGCGGGCCGTAGACGATGTAGCTATGGCCGGTGACCCAACCGACGTCGGCGGTGCACCAGAACACTTCGTTGTCGCGGTAGTCCAGCACGTACTTGAACGTCATCGCCGCTTGCAGCAGGTAACCGCCCGTGGTGTGCAGCACGCCCTTGGGTTTGCCGGTACTGCCGGAGGTGTAGAGGATGAACAGCGGGTCTTCGGCGTCCATCGGTTCGGGTGGACAGTCGTCGCTCATGTCGTGCATGGCCTGGTGATACCAGAGATCACGGCCTTCAACCCAGCCCACCTCGCCCTGGGTGCGCTCGACCACCAGCACGGTGCTGACGTTCGGGCAGCTTTCCAGGGCCTTGTCGACGTTGCGCTTGAGCGGTATGAAGCGCCCGCCACGCACGCCTTCGTCAGCCGTGATCACGGTGCGGCAATCGGCATCGAGAATCCGGTCGCGCAGGGAGTCCGGCGAAAAACCACCGAACACCACCGAATGCACCGCGCCGATGCGGGTGCAGGCGAGCATGGCGTAGGCGGCCTCGGGAATCATCGGCATGTAGATGCAGACCCGGTCGCCTTTCTTCACGCCGCGGCTTTTCAGCACGTTGGCCAGGCGGCACACATGGTTGTGCAGTTTCTTGTAGGTGATTTGCGCCGATTCGGCGGGGTTGTCGCCTTCCCAGATGATCGCGACCTGTTCGCCACGAGTGTCCAGGTGACGGTCGATGCAATTGGCGCTGACGTTCAGCTTGCCGCCGGCGAACCAGGTCGCGTCGCCGTTCTTGAGGTCATAGCGCTGGACGGTTTGCCAGGGCGTCATCCAGTCGAGAAAGCGTGTGGCCTGCTCGGCCCAGAAGGCGCTGGGGTGTTCGATGGATTCTTTGTAGAGCCGCTTGTACTCGTCCTGACTCAGTTGCGCAGCCCGGCGGACGGCATCGGCGTGGGGGTACTGGCTGATATCGAACATGACGGTTCCTTATTCTTGTTTTTGCGACAAGTCATAAAGATGCGCCGAGTAGCGGGAGGGTTCAAGTCATGCACAAACAACTGTGGGAGCGAGCTTGCTCGCGATGGCGGTGTGTCAGTCAACATGAGTGTCAACTGATCCACCGCCATCGCGAGCAAGCTCGCTCCCACAAAGGTCAGTACTTGGAGTGCGACCTACGATCAGCCGCGGTGACGCCCGCGGAAGTAGTTGATCAAACCCTGGGTCGAGGCATCTTCGGCCGGGTTTTCTTCGCTGCCCACCAGGCGGTTGTAGACGCCCTTGCCCAGTTCCTTGCCCAGTTCCACGCCCCATTGGTCGAAGGCGTTGATGCCCCAGACCACGCTTTGCACGAACACTTTGTGCTCATACAACGCCACCAGTGCGCCGAGGCGCCGTGGGCTGATGCGTTCGACCACCAGGGTGTTGCTCGGACGGTTGCCCGGGATCACCTTGTGGGAAGCCAGTTTCTGCACCTCTTCTTCGCTGGCGCCCTTGTCCCGCAGCTCGGCTTCGGCCTCGGCGCGGGTCTTGCCCAGCATCAGCGCCTGGCTCTGGGACAGGCAGTTGGCGTACAGCCACTGGTGATGGTCGGAAACCGGGTTGAAGCTGACGATCGGCACGATGAAGTCGGCCGGGATCAACTGGGTGCCCTGGTGCAGCAACTGGTGGTAGGCGTGCTGGCCGTTGCAACCGACGCCGCCCCAGATCACCGGGCCCGTGTCGGTCGACACCGGGGTCCCGTCCTGGCGCACGCTCTTGCCGTTGGATTCCATGTCCAATTGCTGCAAATGCTTGGTGATGTTACGCAGGTAGTGGTCGTACGGCAGGATCGCATGGCTCTGCGCACCCCAGAAGTTGCCGTACCACACGCCCAGCAGCGCCAGCAGCACCGGCATGTTCTGCTCGAACGGGGCGCTCTGGAAGTGCTGGTCCATGGAATAGGCGCCGGAGAGCAATTCCTTGAAGTTCGACATGCCGATGGCCAGGGCGATCGGCAGGCCGATGGCCGACCACAGCGAGTAACGCCCGCCGACCCAGTCCCACATCGGGAAGATGTTCTCTTCACGGATGCCGAAGGCCACGGCGGCGGCGTTGTTGCTCGACACGGCGATGAAGTGGCGATACAGCTCCGCTTCGGAACCACCCTGGGCCAGGTACCAGGCGCGGGCGGCCTGGGCGTTCTTCAGGGTTTCGAGGGTGTTGAAGGATTTCGACGAGACGATGAACAGCGTGGTCTCGGCGCGCAGCTTCATGGTCAGTTCATGGAACTCGCTGCCGTCGATGTTCGCCAGATAGTGGCAGCGAACGCCTTTTTGCGCGTAGGACAACAGCGCTTCAGACACCAGTTCCGGGCCGAGGAAAGAACCACCGATGCCGATGTTCACCACGTCGGTGATCGGCTTCTCGGTGTAGCCGCGCCACAGTCCGTCGTGAATGCGGCCGACCAGGTCAGTGATCTGGTTCAGCACTTTATGCACGTCCGGCATCACGTTGACGCCGTTGACCAACAATTTGTCGCCCACCGGCCGACGCAGGGCGGTGTGCAGGGCCGGGCGGTTTTCCGAGGCGTTGACGATTTCGCCCTCGAACAGCGACTTGATCGCACCCTTGAGGTCGACTTCGTTGGCCAGGCCCACCAGCAGGTCGCGGGTCTGGGCGTTGATCAGGTTTTTCGAGTAGTCGAGAAACAGGCCGCAGCTCGACAGGGTGAATTGAGTGAAACGCTGCGGATCGGCATTGAACGCTTCGCGCATGCTGAAATCCTGCATGGCTTTGCGGTGGTCATTCAGCGCTTGCCAGGCTGGCAGAGCGGTCACGTCATGAGGGGTTCGGTAATACGCCATCGCTGCGGGTTTCCTTTTTACTTGAACGACCTTTTGTACACTAAAAATTCCGGCGCGGCTCGAGGTGGGCATCCGGACACTGCACCGACATGATCGTCAGACGCAGGGCGACTACAGTAAACCTCGCGTCGCAATCTGTCTTGACTTTGTCTGACCGGTTCCCGGTACTTTTTTATACAACGGGGGTGGGAAGGGGCCGACAGACGGAGCGCAGATGACTCACTGTGGGAGCGAGCTTGCTCGCGATGGCGTCAGGTCAGCCGATATCGATGTCGACTGATGCATCGCTATCGCGAGCAAGCTCGCTCCCACAGGGTTTTTGTGATGTTTCAGGCGGGGGTGTCGAGGTCCAGATGCAGGTTGTCGATCAGGCGCGTGGTACCGAGGAAGGCGGCCACCAGAATCACCAGGTCGCGGTCCTCGCTCAACGCCGGGCGCAGGGTCTTGGCGTGACGGATTTCCAGGTAATCGGGACGCAGGCCGGCAGCTTCCAGTTGTTTGAGCTGTTCGCCGATCAACGCCGGGAAATCCCGCTGACCCTGTTTGATTGACTCGGCGATCTGGCTCAGGACGCGATAGACCACGGGCGCGACGGCACGTTGATCCGGGCTGAGGAAGCCATTGCGTGACGACAGCGCCAGGCCATCCTCGGCGCGGACGGTCGGCTCGCCGATGATCTGGATCGGCATGTTCAAGTCATGGACCAGGGCGCGGATCACCGCCAGTTGCTGGAAGTCTTTCTGGCCAAACACCGCCAGGTCAGGCTGGACCATGTTGAACAGCTTGCTGACCACCGTCGCCACACCCTCGAAATGCCCTGGACGGCTGGCGCCGCACAAGCCTTCGGACAATTGCGGGACGCTGACCCGGGTCTGTCCGGTCATTCCGTCGGGGTACATTTCTTCGACGCTGGGGGCGAACAGCAGATGGCAGCCGGCCTGGAGCAGTTTTTCCTGGTCGGCCGCCAGGGTGCGGGGGTATTTGTCCAGGTCTTCGCCGGCGCCGAATTGCAGCGGATTGACGAAAATGCTCGCCACCACGAAGTCGGCCCGTTGTGCGGCCTTGGTGACCAGCGCCACATGACCGCTGTGCAGGTTGCCCATGGTCGGCACGAAGGCGATGCGTTTGCCTTCGCCACGGGCACGGGCCACGGCGGCGCGCAGTTCGCGTACGGTTTTGACGGTGTTCATGCAGAAAATCCGTGTTCGGCACCCGGGAACGTCGCGGCCTTGACTTCAGCGACGTAGGTACTCAAGGCGCCCTGGATGGAGGTTTGCCCGGCCATGAAGTTCTTCACGAACTTGGGCACGCGACCGGTGATCGACAGCCCGAGCATGTCGTGGAGCACCAGCACCTGGCCATCGGTGGCGTTGCCGGCGCCGATCCCGATCACCGGGATCTTCACCGCCTGGGTGATTTCTTCAGCCAGCTCGCTGGGTACGCATTCGAGCAGCAGCATCGCCGCGCCCGCCTGCTCCAGCGCAATCGCATCGGCGCGCATCTGCCGCGCCTGGTTTTCATTGCGGCCCTGGACCTTGTAGCCGCCGAGGATATTCACCGCTTGGGGGGTCAGGCCCAGGTGCGCGCACACCGGAATGCCCCGCTCGGCCAGCAGCCGAATCGAATCGGCCAGCCACAACGCGCCTTCGACCTTGACCATGTGGGCACCGGCCTGCATCAGCATGGCGCTGTTGGTCATGGTTTGTTCGAGGGTGGCGTAGGCCATGAACGGCAGGTCGGCGAGGATCAGCGCATCGGTGTTACCGCGTTTGACGGCGGCCACATGGTAGGCCATCTCGGCGGTGGTCACCGGCAGCGTGCTGTCGTGACCTTGCAGCACCATGCCGAGGGAATCGCCCACCAGCAGCACTTCGACACCGGCCTCATTGCAGGCATGGGCGAAGGTTGCGTCATAGCAGGTCAGCATGGTGATTTTTTCACCTTTTTGCTTGAGACCTTGCAGCGTGGTCAGGGTAATAGCTGGCATGAAAAAGTCCTCATTAGGCGCTCGTGAATGACTGCGAGTAACGCGCATGATTCGTTATCTATACAGGCGCACCTTCTATGCGTGGTGCTTGTAAGGCCTGGATTGCGCCCTTTAGTGCCGCGTTGGCGGCAGCGGGACGCCTATAGTCGTGAGGAGCAATCGGGAAGTCAATTGGATGTGTTACCGGCGGGTGTTACCGGGGTTACTGATGCGTTTCAGCGTGGAGGCGTGTTTCGGATCTGACTGCCGGGTCCCGAAACCTGTGGGAGCGAGCTTGCTCGCGATGGCGGTGTGTCAGTCACCCCGGATGCTGGATGTGCCGACGCTATCGCGAGCAAGCTCGTTCCCACAGGGGATGGTCTTCGTCAGTGGGAGGGCAGGCGTTCCAGGCCGGCAAACGGGCACGCGGCAAGCAGGTCCTTGAGCAAGCGCCCATCGGCCAGGCGCAGGTCGGCGGGGGCCAGTTCGGCCAGTGGGTACAGGACAAAGGCCCGGGCCTGCATGTGGTAGTGGGGGACCTTGAGGCGGGGCTCGTCGATCAGGCGCTCGCCGAACAGCAGGATGTCCAGGTCCAGGGTGCGCGGCCCCCAGCGTTCGAGGCGTTCGCGACCCTGTCCGGTTTCGATGGCTTGCAGCGCATCGAGCAGGTCCAGCGGTGCCAGGTGGCTGTCCAGCGCCGCCACCGCATTGGTGTAGCGCGGCTGGCCGGGTAGCAGGGAATCGCTTTGATAAAACGCCGAGACACTCACCAGTTGGGTATCGGGCAATTGCGCCAGCGCCTGGACGGCACTGCGCAATTGTTCGGCGGGTTCGGCCAGGTTGCTGCCCATGCCGATGTAGATGCGTTCCATCGATTACTCGCCCGATGCGCTCGGTACACCGGCACGCTTGCGCTTGGCACCGCTGCTGCGGCGGCGCTTGCGTGGGCCGCTGGCGCCGTCATCCTTGCCGCTGAGCTCACGAATCATATCGCGGCGCTCGCTGTCGTTGGCGTCCTGGTAATCGGTCCACCATTCGCCCAGGCCATCGGTCTGCTCGCCCGCGCTTTCACGCAGCAGCAGGAAATCGTAGCCAGCGCGGAAACGCGGGTTGTCCAGCAGCAGGTCGGCACGTTTGCCGCTGCGCCGTGGCAGGCGCTCCTGCATGTCCCAGATCTCGCGGATCGGCATCGTGAAACGTTTTGGAATGGCGATGCGCTGGCACTGTTCGGCGATCAGCTCGTGGGCGGCTTCCTGCATCGCCGGGATCGGCGGCATGCCACGGTCTTGCAGGCGCAGCACCCGGGCCGGCAGGGCAGGCCAGAGCAAGGCGGCGAACAGGAACGCCGGTGTCACCGGCTTGTTCTGCTTGATGCGCAGGTCGGTGTTGATCAGTGCTTCGCTGATCAAGGTGTGGGTGTAGGTCGGGTTGTGCTCCAGGGCCTCGGCGCTGGCGGGGAACAGCGGATCGAACAGCTGCAGGTCCACCAGCATCTCGAAGGTGTCTGCCGCATTGCCTGACAGGAACAGTTTGAGCACTTCCTCGAACAGGCGCGCCGAGGGGATTTCCCGCAGCATGGGCGCCAGTTCGCGAATCGGCACGGCGCTGTGTTTTTCGATGCCGAAATCCAGCTTGGCGGCGAAACGCACGGCTCGCAGCATCCGCACCGGGTCTTCCTGGTAGCGCTGCTTCGGATCGCCGATCAGGCGGATCAGACGATTGCGAATGTCGTGTACGCCGTTGGCGTAATCGAGGATGCGTTCGCTGACCGGATCGTAATACAGGGCGTTGATGGTGAAGTCGCGGCGTTGCGCGTCTTCTTCCAACGTGCCGTAGACGTTATCGCGCAGGATACGTCCGCTCTCGTTGCGGGAAGACTGGTTGCTGTCTTCCTCTTCATCGTTTTGCGGATGATTGGCGCGGAAGGTTGCCACTTCGATGATCTCGCGGCCGAAGTGGATATGGACCAGCTTGAAGCGCCGGCCAATGATCCGCGCATTGCGAAACTCGGCCCGTATCTGTTCCGGCGTGGCGCTGGTGGCGACGTCGAAATCCTTGGGGGTGATGTTGAGCAGCATGTCGCGCACGCAGCCACCGACCAGGTAAGCCTGGTAGCCGGCGTTCTGCAAACGTTCGACGATGTTCACCGCATAACGGCTGAACTGGGCCTTTTGCAGCGAATGCTGGCCGCTGTTGAGCACTTCAGGCGTGCTGCGAATGTGTTGCGTACGACGCAAGGGAGAACGGAATGACTGGAACAGCTTCTTCAGCATGGGATGCACTGTTTGAAGGAATATTCGGCCAAAAACGAAGAATGACCGCATGATGGGCGGGGATTCTAGCATTTAGTCGAGGGATGGTGTAGGACGCAGGCGTTTGAGCTGCAAGCTTCAGGCGACAGGCTTGTAGGCTGCGGGGGAGGCGGAACGACAGAAACCACAAGGGGAGCCGAAGCTCCCCCAGAATTAGTTGCGTGCTCTGTTTTTATTATTGGTTTCGGGCTTCTTGTTTTTGTTGAGTGCCCGCGCCACGAGGTTTTCCCTTCGTGACCCTCCCAATCGGGAGTCAAGAGCAAACGGATTGCTTTGGTCGCTGTGTTGCAGTGATCAATCGATCCAACCAGTTCAGGCACCTGTCTTGAGACAGTTTTTATTGTTCTCGGCCTGGTTGTGGGGCAAGCCCCAAATACAACGCCTCTCCAAAAGAATCAGTTAGCTGCGCCTCTCGCCGTCTTGTTTTTATTGTGCGTGAGTCGATTCGTCTTATTTTTATTGTCTTGTGCATTGCTTGTTATTGTTCTTGTACCAAAGCTATAGCAGGGTGCGTGCCAACTTTTGCGAAACCCAGATAAACCGGGGGTTCTATGGTTATAGCCATTTTCCCGAGGCGAAAAAAAGCCGGGGTTTCGTTACCGTAAACCCCGGCTTCTGTTACGTGAAAAAGACTGGGGTAACAGTTTTTTCACATCCCCTGTGTACGCAGCGGGTTTCCCTTGTGGGAGCGGGCTTGCTCGCGAATGCGGTGTGTCAGTCGAATTTACGCTACCTGACACGCCGCATTCGCGAGCAAGCCCGCTCCCACACTTCCTCAGCTTTCGCTGGTCGCCCCGGTCTTGCGCCGTGGAATGCCCAGGCGCTGGCGCCGTTCCCACAGGCACTTGCGGCTGACGCCCAGCTTGCGTGCCAGTTCGGTCTCGGTCATGTGGTCCTGGTGCTCGAGGACGAAATGCTGGAAGTAGTCCTCCAGGGACAGGTCTTCGGTGGGTTCGTGGCTGGTGTTGTTGGCAGCGCCGCCCTGTTGCGGGGCCAGGCCGATGAATTCTTCGTCGTCCAGGTCACTCAGTTCGATGTCGATGCCCAACAGGTCGGCAGAGATTTCCGGGCTCTCGCACAGGATCACCGCCCGCTCGACCGCGTTTTCCAGCTCCCGAACGTTACCCGGCCAGGCGTAATGACGAATGGCCTGTTCGGCGTCCGGGGCGAACTTGAGGTCGGTGCGGTTGACCCGCGCACTCTGGCGGGCCAAAAACGCCTGGGCGATTTCATTGACGTCCGCGCCACGCTCGCGCAAGGCAGGGAGCTTCAAGGCGATCACGTGCAAGCGGTAATACAAGTCTTCGCGAAACTGGCCGATTTTCGCCAGGCTCTTGAGATCACGGTGGGTGGCCGCGATCAGGCGGACATCGACCTTTTGCGACTGCACCGAGCCAACCCGGCGGATCTCGCCTTCCTGAAGTACCCGCAGCAACCGCGCCTGGGCCTCCAGTGGCAGCTCGCCGATTTCATCGAGGAACAACGTACCGCCGTCCGCCGCTTCCACCAGCCCGGCACGCCCGGCGCTGGCGCCAGTGAACGCACCTTTCTCGTGACCGAACAGTTCGGACTCGATCAGGCTCTCTGGAATTGCCGCGCAGTTCACCGAGATCATCGGTGCCTTGGCTCGGCGCGACAGGTTGTGCAGGGCGCGGGCCACCAGCTCCTTGCCGGTGCCGGACTCGCCCTGGACCAGGACATTGGAGTCGGTCGGCGCCACTTTGCGGATCTTGCTGTACAGGTCCTGCATGGGCGGGCAGGAACCGATGATGCCAATCTCGCCATTATGGTTGCTGGCCCCGACTTTCGCGGAGGCGCTGGCCTTGCCGACGGGTTCCGCCGGGTTGCTGGTCGCCGCCTGTCGGTCACGCAGGATGCGGGCCACGGCCTGGAGCATCTCGTCGTGGTCGAACGGTTTGGCGATGTAGTCCACCGCGCCCATTTTCATGGAGTCGACCGCCGAGCGCAGGCTGGCGTAGCTGGTCATGATCAGCACCGGCGTGCCCTGGCCGAGCTTGATCAGCTCGGTCCCCGGGGCGCCAGGCAGGCGCAGGTCGCTGACAATCAGGTCAAACGTGGGGATGCTGAAACGTTCTTGTGCTTCCTGCACTGAACCGGCTTCGCTGACCTGGTACTGGTTGCGTTCCAGCAGGCGGCGCAAGGCGGAGCGGATAATTGTTTCGTCTTCGACGATCAAAATGTGCGGCATTGATTCGATTCTCTCGACGGTCTCAGTTCACAGCGGACGTCGCTTCGACATGACGCGGCAAGGTCACCCGGATACGGGTGCCGCGTTGGCTCTGAACATCGGCCGGGCTGTCGATGGTGATTTGTCCATAATGCTCTTCAACGATGGAATAGACCAGTGCGAGGCCCAGACCGGTGCCTTCGCCAGGATCCTTGGTGGTGAAGAAGGGTTCGAACAATCGGTCCATGATGTTCTGTGGGATACCGCTGCCTTCGTCTTCGACGATCAGGTCGACCGTGTGTTCGAAGGCTTCGCTCTTGACCCGCACCGCGCTGCCGGCCGGTGAGGCGTCCCGCGCGTTGGAGAGCAGGTTGATCAACACCTGGGCGAGCCGCTGGGGATCACCATCGACCCAATGGTCCGGGTCGCACAGGTTGAAGAATTGCACCTCGAAATTGCGCCGGTTGAGGGCCAGTAGACCAATGGCGTCCTGGGCCACTTCGGCCAGGCAGACGGGCTCGTCATTGTGCTGGTGACCGCCGGCATGGGCGAAGCTCATCAGCGACTGGACGATGCGCGACACGCGCTTGGTCTGTTCGAGGATCTGGCCGCTGATTTCCGTCAACTCGCCATCGTCCTCGCGCTCTTCGCGCAGGTTCTGCGCCAGGCAGGCGATGCCGGTGATCGGGTTGCCGATTTCGTGGGCCACCCCGGCGGCCAGCCGGCCAATGCTTGCCAGTCGTTCGGAGTGGACCAGCTTGTCTTCGAGCATCTGGGTGTCGGTCAGGTCTTCCACCAGCAGCACCAGGCCGCTGTTGCCCGGTGCCAACGGCTCGTCGATCGCCGCTTTGTGCAGGTTCAGCCAACGGGTCTGGCCGTCGAGGGCCAGGTGCTGTTTGTGCAGATGCTCGTCAGGCAGGTCGATGAAGCCTTGCAGCAAGCCTTTCCATGGCTCGCCCAGGGTGCTCAGGCGGGAACCGACCACGCGCTGGGCGGCGATCCCGGTCAGTTCTTCCATGGCCTTGTTCCACATCAGGATTTCCTGGTCCTTGGCCAGGGAACATACGCCCATCGGCAGTTCTTGCAGAGTCTGGCGGTGGTAACGGCGCAAGGCGTCCAGTTCGGCGGCCAGGCCGGTGAGGCGCGAGTGGTAATCCTCGAGGCGGCTTTCGATGAAGTGGATGTCTTCGGTGACATAGTTCTCGCCGCCGGCCTTGTAGGGCAGGAACGTCTCGACCATGTCCTGGGCCACGCTGGGACCCATCAGGCCGGACAGGTTGGCCTCGATTCGGTCCCGCAGGCGACGCAAGGCATACGGGCGGCGTTCATCGAAGGGCAGGTAAAGGTCACGCAGGGCCTGTTCGACTTCCTTTTGCGCGGCTTTGGCGCCCAGGGGCTTGGCCAGTTGCGTGGCGAACTCCTGGGGCGAGGCGGCGTGGAGTTCACGGCGCTGCGGACGACGAACATTGTCGACCGCACAGGCTTCGGCGGCGCTGGCCTCTTCGCTGCTGGCGTTGGTGAACAGCGAGATCAGGGTGAACATCAGCACGTTCGCTGCCAGGGAGGCGATGGCCGCCATATGCCAACTGGTGTCGTCGAGCACGTAGATCATGTTCAGCAGCGGAATATAGAAACCCTGCAAGTTGCCCATCAGCGGCAGCAGCATCGCCACCAGCCACACCAGGATCCCCGCCAGCAGGCCGGCGATGAAGCCGCGGCGGTTGGCGGTCGGCCAATACAGCACCGACAGCACGCCGGGCAGGAACTGCAAGGTGGCGACGAAGGCGACGATGCCCAGGTTGGCCAGGTCCTGCCCGTCGCCCAGCATCAGGTAGAAACCGTAGCCGGCCATGATAATTGCGACGATCAGCGCCCGTCGGGTCCATTTCAGCCAGCGGTAGATGTTGCCTTCGGCCGGTGGCTGGTAGAGCGGCAGCACCAGGTGGTTGAGGGCCATCCCCGACAAGGCCAGCGTGGTGACGATGATCAGGCCGCTGGCCGCCGACAGGCCGCCGACGTAGGCCAGCAAAGCCAGGGCCTTGCTGTTGGCGGCGATGCCGATGCCCAGGGTGAAATATTCCGGGTTGGTGCTGGCGCCCAGCTTCAAGCCGGCCCAGAGGATCAGCGGCACCGCCAGGCTCATCAGCAGCAGGAACAGCGGCAGGCCCCAACTGGCGCTCACCAACGAGCGCGGGTTGAGGTTCTCGGTAAAGGTCATGTGGTACATGTGCGGCATCACGATGGCCGAGGCGAAGAACACCAGCAACAGCGTGCGCCACGGGCCTTCCTGCAAAGGCGTGTGCAAGGCGGCGAGGGCGGTCTGGTTCTGCAGCAGCCACACTTCCAGCTGTTGCGGACCGTCGAACACGCCGTACAGGGCATAGAGACCGACGCCGCCGATGGCAATCAACTTGATCACCGACTCGAAGGCGATCGCGAACACCAGGCCTTCGTGTTTCTCCCGCGTGGCGATGTGCCGGGAACCGAAGAAAATCGTGAACAGGATGATCAGCACGCAGAAACTCAACGCCACCCGGTGCTGCACCGGCTCGCGGGTCAGGATGCTGATGGAGTCGGCCACGGCCTGTATTTGCAGGGCCAACAACGGTAATACCCCGACCAGCATGAAGATCGTGGTCAGGGCGCCGGCCCAGGTGCTGCGAAAGCGAAAGGCGAACAGGTCGGCCAGGGAGGACAGTTGGTAGGTGCGGGTGATTTTCAGGATCGGGTAGAGCAACACCGGCGCCAGCAGGAACGCGCCCGATACACCGAGGTAACTGGAGAGGAAACCATAGCCGTACTGATAGGCCAGCCCGACCGTGCCGTAGAACGCCCACGCACTGGCATAGACACCCAGCGACAGGGTGTAGGTCAGCGGGTGGCGGATGATCGCCCGGGGAATCATGCCTCGTTCGCTGATCCAGGCCACGCCGAACAGCACCGCCAGGTAGGCAGCGCTGATCAGGATCATCTGGGTCAGGCTAAAGCTCATCGGCATCTTTTTGGCTCTGCAGGATGAAGGTCACGACAATCAGGATCAGCCAGAGCAGATACGGCCGATACCAGGCACCCGTGGCATCGATCCACCAATCCATGATGGCCGGGGAGAACAAATAAATCCCCACTACCAGGAGCAGGACCAAGCGATAGATATACATCCCGGCCTCTCTAATTTATGTGCGTGCCCGAAAACGTGCGGCGATGGTAACGGATGGGCGCCAAGCTGCAAGGGCCGTCAACGTATTTGCGCTTCGGGCAGGCTCAGTGTGCGCGGGATCTTGCCCGCGTCCCAGTGGCGAATGCCCCAGGCCAGCAGTTCCCGTGGGCTGGCGTCGACCAGCTCGAGGCCCGGTTGCTGGCCCAGCGCGCGCAACGCCCGTAGCAGCAGCGGTGTGGCCTGGTCGGCCGCCAGTGGCGGTGAACGGTAGGATTTGCCGAGCTTGTGCCCGTCGGGCTGGGTGATCAACGGCACGTGCAGGTAACGCGGTTGTGGCAACCCGAGCAGTTCTTGCAGGTAGAGCTGGCGCGGCGTGGAGTCCAGAAGATCGGCGCCGCGCACGATATCGCTCACCCCTTGCCAGGCGTCGTCCAGGACCACGGCCAATTGATAGGCATGGAGTCCGTCGCGGCGGCGGATCACGAAGTCACCGACTTCACGGCCCAGGTGCTGGCGGAATTCGCCCTGGACCCGGTCGGTGAAGTGGTACTCAAGCTCGGGGACGCGCAGGCGGATGGCGGCGTCTTCGGTGCCGTGCCCGGCATTGCGGCACAGGCCCGGATAAATGCCCTGGTACGCCTCCAGTTGCTTGCGCGAACAGGTGCAGGCATAGGCCAGGCCTTGGCTGAACAGCCGGTCGATGACTTGGTCGTAGGCGTCATGGCGCTCGCTCTGGCGAACCATTTCGCCGTCCCATTCAAACCCGTAGCTTTCCAGCGCCTTGAGAATCGCCGCTTGCGCCCCCGGTTCTTCCCGGGGTGGGTCGAGGTCTTCCATGCGCAGCAACCAGCGCCCGTCCACGGCCCGGGCATCCAGGTACGATGCCAGTGCGGCGACCAGAGAACCGAAATGCAGGTGGCCGCTGGGGGTGGGGGCGAAGCGTCCGATGTAGGCAGTCATAGGGTGAATGTTACTGGGTCTGGGCGGTGGGCATGCAATCTCGACAACAAAACATATCCCCTTGTAGGAGCGAGCTTGCTCGCGATAGCGGCCTGTCAGCCACATCACTGTTGGCTGATCCACTGCTATCGCGAGCAAGCTCGCTCCCACAGGGGGGGCATCGAAGCTTGGAGACAATATCGGAAACAAAAAACGGAGCGTATGAACGCTCCGTTTCGGTAACAGCCCCGGCGATTACTTGCCGACCTGTTTTTCCTTGATTTCCGCCAGGGTCTTGCAGTCGATGCACAGGTCGGCGGTCGGTCGGGCTTCAAGGCGACGAATGCCGATCTCGATGCCGCAGGACTCGCACCAACCGTATTCTTCGTCTTCGATCAGTTGCAGGGTCTTGTCGATTTTCTTGATGAGCTTGCGCTCACGGTCACGGGCGCGCAGTTCGAGGCTGAACTCTTCTTCCTGACTGGCACGGTCGGCCGGGTCGGGGAAGTTGGCCGCTTCGTCTTTCATGTGATCCACGGTGCGGTCGACTTCCTGCATCAAGTCCTGTTTCCACTTGTTCAGGATCTTGGTGAAGTGCGCGCGCATGGGGGCGCCCATATACTCTTCGCCAGCTTGCGGGACGTAAGGCTCAAACCCGCTGAGCGACTGATTTTGATTTTGCTTTGCTTGGGTGGGCATGAATGGACCGCCTCTACTCTTGTAATCCACTACGCAGGATTGCTCCATCACCGACACCTGCCGGCCCTGCGGCTGCAAGCGGGCGAACTTACCAGATCAAATCGGGCCGCGCTACTCCCGGTTGTCGAGCCTGCGGCGGCCGGGGTCTGTAAAGTGTGGCCGGGTTCGCTTCGGTGGGTATGTAAACCTGCTCAATGCTTGATTCTAGTCAAGCCTGGGCCAATCGCGGGAGTCATTTCCTGCAATTCGAGGGCTCAGACCGCTTTGGTCTCGCGCGTGTTCCCGCAGTTGTTCCCGAGTTGGGTAGAATCGGTTCTTTTTCCCTTGAAGGAAGGCCAATGGCTCAGCCCTACAGTGCGCGCAGCCGCGCCATCGAACCTTTCCATGTGATGGCGCTGTTGGCTCGCGCCAACGAACTGCAAGCCGCCGGGCATGACGTCATCCACCTGGAGATCGGCGAGCCGGACTTCACCACCGCCGAACCGATCATCCAGGCCGGCCAGGCCGCGCTGGCGGCGGGCAAGACCCGTTACACCGCGGCCCGTGGGATTCCTGAGCTGCGCGAAGCCATCTCGGGTTTCTATGGCCAGCGCTACGGGGTGGACATCGATCCTCGACGGATCATGATCACGCCGGGCGGTTCCGGCGCGTTGCTGCTGACCAGCGCCTTGCTGGTGGACCCGGGCAAGCATTGGCTGTTGGCCGACCCCGGCTATCCGTGCAACCGTCATTTCCTGCGCCTGGTGGAAGGCGCGGCACAACTGGTGCCCGTGGGGCCGGATGTGCGCTACCAATTGACGCCGGACCTGGTGAACCGTCATTGGGACCAGGACAGCGTCGGTGCGTTGGTGGCCTCACCAGCCAACCCGACCGGGACGATTCTCACCCGGGACGAGCTGGCAGGGTTGTCCAAGGCCATCAAGGGCCACAACGGCCATCTGGTGGTGGACGAGATCTATCACGGCCTGACCTATGGCACCGACGCCGCCAGTGTGCTGGAAGTCGACGACGACGCCTTTGTCCTTAATAGTTTTTCCAAGTATTTCGGCATGACCGGCTGGCGGCTGGGCTGGTTGGTGGCTCCTTCGGCGGCCATCGGCGAGCTGGAAAAACTTGCGCAGAACCTCTACATCAGTGCGCCGAGCATGGCCCAGTACGCCGCCCTGGCCTGTTTCGAGCCCGCCACCATCGAAATTTTCGAGCAGCGGCGGGCCGAGTTCGCGCTGCGCCGCGACTTTCTGCTGCCGGCCTTGCGGGAGTTGGGCTTCGGTATCGCGGTGGAGCCGCAAGGGGCGTTTTACCTCTATGCCGATATCAGCACCTTCGGCGGCGATGCCTTTGCGTTCTGCCAGCATTTCCTGGAAACCGAACACGTGGCCTTCACCCCGGGTCTGGATTTCGGTCGTCATCAGGCCAGCCACCATGTGCGGTTCGCCTATACACAGAGCTTGCCGCGGCTACAGGAAGCGGTGGCGCGAATTGAACGTGGACTGCGGAGCTGGCAAGGCTGATGCGTTTTTCCCCTGCGTTGGAAGAAGGTCGTCTGATTCGACGTTACAAGCGTTTTCTCGCTGATATCGAGACCATTCACGGCGAACTCCTCACTATTCACTGCCCCAACACCGGTTCGATGCTCAACTGCATGGCTGAAGGCGCGCGCGTCTGGTTCAGTCGCTCCAGCGACCCCAAGCGCAAGTTGCCCGGCACCTGGGAGATCGGCGAAACCCCTCAAGGGCGGCTGGCCTGCATCAATACCGCAAGGGCCAACGCCTTGGTCGAAGAAGCCTTGCGCGCCGGGGTCATCAGTGAGCTGAACGGGTTCACCGGGCTCAAGCGTGAAGTGGCTTATGGCGTGGAAAACAGCCGCATCGATTTTCGCCTGGACTACGCCCAAGGCTCGGCCTGGGTCGAAGTCAAAAGTGTCACGTTGGGTTTCGATGGTACCCAGGTGGCGGCGTTTCCCGATGCGGTCACGCTGCGCGGAGCCAAGCACCTGAGGGAGCTCGCCGGCCTGGCCCGGGAAGGTGTGCGGGCGGTGCAGCTGTATTGCGTGAACCTGAGTGGCATCGAGGCCGTGCGCCCGGCACACGAGATCGACCCGGTATACGCCGCAGCCCTGCGTGATGCGGTGGCGGCGGGGGTGGAAGTGTTGGCCTACGGAGTGACGTTGACGCCCGAGCAGATGTGGGTGGACCGTGCGTTGCCAGTGTTGCTCGAACCGCTACCGTTCGACCCAGATGCCTTGCTCGTCCTCCCGGCTGTCTAGCGCGGCCAGGAACTGACCGGCGCAGGGGCCGGCCACGCATTCACCGCTCTCGATCAGGAACAGCGCGCCGTGAGTGGCGCACTGGATCAGGCTGGCGCTGGGGTCGAGGAACTGGTCGGGTTGCCATTCCAGCGGCACGCCCCGGTGCGGGCAGCGGTTGAGATAGGCATATACCTGGCCGGCGCGTCGCACGGCCAGCACCTTGCGCCCATCGAGGTCGAAACCGCGACTGCCGTTGTCGGGCAGTTCGGCGGCGGTACAAAGAAACTTCATGTGTGTCTCTATATGTCTGTCGGAGTGAGCGTCTGTGGGAGCGAGCTTCATGTAGCAAAAGATCCACGCTTGACGGTCAAATGAAAACAATTATCAAATGGCGCCTCCTTCGCAGGTGGTTGAGGATACTTGGCCCGGCCCGGTCCTGCGAAAAACTTCTTTGAGGAAGCTGCCCGATGCGCCTGAACATCCGCGTTGTTGCGCTCTGTGTCGCTCTGTTGGTCAACCAGGGGGCCAGCGCGGCTGAATCGCCGCAGCGTTGGGTCAGCGCCGGCGGCGCCTTGTCCGAGTGGGTCAGTGCGCTGGGGGGTGAGTCGAAACTGGTGGGCGTGGACACCACCAGCCAGCATCCTGAATCCTTGCGGGCCCTGCCCAGCATTGGCTATCAGCGACAACTGTCCGCAGAGGGCGTATTGAGCCTGCGTCCGCAGATCCTGGTGGGTACCGAGGAAATGGGGCCGCCACCTGTGCTGGCGCAAATCCGCAGCGCCGGCGTAAAGGTCGGATTGTTCTCGGCCACGCCAGACCTGCCGACCCTGCAGGGCAACTTGCAGCACCTGGGGCAATTGTTGGGGGCGCAGGCCGAGGCGACACGGTTGTTCGACCATTATCAGGAACAGCTCACCCAGCAGCATGCCCGGGTGACCGAGGCCCAGCGCAAGCAAAAGGCTCCCGGCGTATTGCTGTTGGTCGGCAGTTCCGGTGGCAAGCCGCTGGTCGCTGGCAAGGGCACGGCTGCCGATTGGCTGTTGCAGCAGGCCGGCGGTCACAACCTGGCGACCCACAGCGATTACAAGTCTTTTTCTGTGGAAACCTTGGCCGGCCTGAATCCTGAAGTGCTGGTCTTCGCCGACCGTGCCTTGAGTGGCGAAGAAGCCCGTGCGGCGCTGTTCAGGGAAAATCCGATTCTTTCCTCGACCCGGGCCGCCAGGGACGGGCGCATCATGGAGCTTGACCCGACGCTGTTGGTGGGCGGATTGGGCCCGCGGTTGCCGCAAAGCCTGGTGAAACTGACGGCAGGCTTTTATCCGGCTGAGCCGGCCGCGGCGCCATGACTTCGTTGGTCAAGCCACGCCCTTTATTTATCGGCTTGGGCCTGCTGTGTTTGCTGGCGACCTGGCTGTCCCTGGCCCTGGGGCCGGTGAGCCTGCCGCTGCTGGACACCTTGCGCGCCGCTTTGCGCTTGTTGGGCTTGCCGGTGGCCGCCGATGGCCTGGAGCAGGCCGAACTGATCCTCGGCCAGATCCGTTTGCCGCGCACCCTGCTGGGCTTGGCGGTGGGCGGGGTGTTGGCGTTGTCCGGCGTGGCGATGCAGGGGTTGTTCCGTAACCCGCTGGCAGACCCGGGGTTGGTGGGCGTGTCCAGCGGTGCGGCGTTGGGTGCAGCCGTCGCCATTGTCGGTGGCTCGGCGTTGGGTGGGTTGCCCGAAGCCTTCGGCCCTTACGTGTTGTCGTTGTGTGCGTTCCTTGGCGGGCTCGGCGTTACGGCGCTGGTCTATCGCCTCGGCCGCCGCAATGGCCAGACCCATGTCGCGACCATGCTCCTGGCCGGCATTGCCCTGACCGCGCTGTCCGGTTCCGCCGTCGGCCTGTTCACCTACCTGGCGGACGATGCGACCCTGCGCACCCTGACGTTCTGGAACCTGGGCAGTCTCAATGGCGCCAGTTACACGAGGTTGTGGCCGCTGTTGCTGGTCAGCGCCGGCGTGGCGCTCTGGCTGCCACGCCGGGCCCGGGAGCTCAATGCGCTGTTGCTGGGCGAGTCGGAGGCAGCCCATTTGGGCGTCAACGTCGAAGCCCTCAAGCGTGAGCTGGTGTTTTGTACGGCCCTGGGGGTTGGCGCGGCGGTGGCGGCGGCGGGCATGATCGGTTTCGTCGGGCTGGTGGTGCCGCATCTGGTGCGCCTGGTGGCCGGCCCCGACCACCGTGTGTTGCTGCCCGCTTCAGTGCTGGCGGGGGCAAGCCTGTTGTTGTTCGCCGACCTGGTGGCACGCTTGGCGCTGGCCCCTGCTGAATTGCCGATCGGCATCGTCACGGCCTTCATCGGCGCGCCGTTCTTCCTCTATCTATTGGTACGAGGGCGCGCCTGATGTTGCGAGCACAGGACCTGCACATTCAGCGTGGCCGCAACACCGTGCTGGCGGACATCGATCTGCTGCTCAACCCCGGCGAAGTGCTCGGCGTGCTCGGGCCCAACGGTGCGGGCAAAAGTACCTTGCTGGCGGGCCTGTGTGGCCAATTGCGGCCGAGCCGGGGGCAGGTCTGGCTCGAAGACCGTCCACTGGCCCAATGGCAGGGTGCCGAGCGCGCCCGTCGCCTGGCGGTCTTGCCGCAGTCCTCGACCCTGGATTTTGCCTTTCGCGTCGAGGAAGTCGTCGGCATGGGGCGCCTGCCGCATCAGAGTGGTCGGCTGCGCGACGAGCAAATCGTCGCCGCGGCGCTGCAAGCGGCAGACGCCGCGCATCTGCACGGTCGCAGTTACCTGGCGTTGTCCGGCGGCGAACGCCAGCGGGTGCATCTGGCGCGGGTGTTGGCGCAGTTGTGGCCGGGTGAAGCGGGGCAGACCCTGTTACTGGATGAGCCAACCTCGATGCTCGATCCGCTGCATCAGCACACCATTCTCCAGGCGGTGCGTGAATTCGCCGGTCGCGGCGCTGCCGTGCTGGTTATCCTGCATGACCTGAACCTGGCGGCGCGTTACTGTGACCGCCTGTTGCTGCTCGCGTCCGGTCGGCCGGTGGCCCTGGACACGCCCCGGCACGTACTGCGCCCGGAACCGCTCAAGGCGGTGTTTGGCCTGGATGTGCTGGTGCAAGACCATCCGGAGCGCGGGCATCCATTGATCATTGCCCGCTGAGGGCGCCCTGGAGGATACGGACGTGCGCCTGCTCCTGATTCTGGCATTGAGTGTACTGACGGCGTGCCAGAGCATCGCTCCGCCCCCGCTCGACGGACGGATCCGTGATTTGCACAACGGCCAGGCCGTGACGCCCCAGGCGCTGGTCGAACGCCTGGCAAAGGCGCCTCGGGTGGTGGTGGGGGAGCGGCACGACAATCCTGACCACCACGCGCTGCAGCTATGGCTGCTCCAGGCCTTGGCCGGCCAGCGGGCCCAGGGCAGCCTGTTGCTGGAAATGCTCACCCCCTCCCAACAGCCACGCGTTGATTCGGTCCGCCAACTGCCCGCCTTGCCCAAGGACCTGCCCGACGCGTTGGCCTGGTCCCCCGGTTGGGATTGGAGCCTGTATGGGCCCGTCGTCGAGTTTGCCCTGGCGCAACGCTATCCGTTGCTGGCCGCCAATCTGGACGCCGCCGAGATCCAGCGTTTCTATCGGCAAGCGCCCAGCTTGATGGGCGCTCGCACCAATGCCGCCACGGTGAAGGACGCGTTGTTGGGGCAGATCCGTGAATCCCACTGTGGTTTGCTGCCGGAATCGCAAATGCCGCCGATGCTGGCCGTGCAGCAACAGCGTGACCGGCGCATGGCCGAACGCCTGCTGCAAGCGCCGGCACCGGCATTGTTGTTCGCAGGCGCCTGGCATGGGCGAAAAGACGTCGGAGTGCCGCTGCATGCGTTGGACCTTGGCGCCGGCGAGGCACCGATCGTCCTGATGTTGGCCGAGGAGGGCAGTGACGTGACGTCGGCCATGGCGGACTATGTGTGGTACACCCCGGTCATGCCGCCCCAGGATTATTGTGCGCAGATGCGTGAACATGTTGGTAAGTGATATCGCAGGCAAAAAAAGACCCGGCAAGAGCCGGGTCAAATAACCGTGATTAGCCTGATGAGGAGATATCTGAGAGTCCGAACCAAGGGCTGTTCAAATATCGGCCAGTCTCGCGACTGGATGTGGTAATCATAGCGATTCTCATTACCATGTCAAACATTGTTTTTGCGATTCGTCGAAATAACCTCGCGGCCAGGGTTCGCACTGGAAACGAAAGGGGTATCAGGCTTTGTGACGCGTCGAAATGGCGTCCAGTTGTTTATTCAGGGCTTCCTTGCGTTCAGCGGGAATGTCGTTCCAATGCACATCCATCAACGCCCCCTCGATGGCGTACAGCAACACTTTGGACGCCCGGAAGCCGCGCGTGCGCACGGCGCGATAGGCGTCCACCGCCCCGAGCCGGCGTAGATCAGAGGCGCTGTGGATACCCACGGCGTGCAGCCACTGGGCCGATGTCTTGCCCAGATTCTTCAGGTGTTGCAGTTCATCATTCATCGAGCCTCCTTGCGACGGCCGACTGGTGCAGTGGGCAAGCTTCTGAGCAGTGTAGCGGTCAGTAGGAAAAGCGTGATTCTTTGGTGGGATTAGATGCAAAAGCTTCTAATGCATTACGCACGATGAGGAGGGAAAAGGCTGGATTCTCCAGCGCAAGCGGGGGCGCTGGAGGTCTGTTCGGTCGTGGCAGGTCCGTGCGTTGGCCGGCGCGGTTCAGGCACTGTCAGCGGGTGCGGTAGCGCAGCCGGGTGCCGAAGTTCATCGACATCAAGATTTCATCCGCAGACAGTTCGGGCGGAAAGTACGCGCCGGATATCTGCGCATGGGCCAGGCTCGCGCCTTCCAGTGACGACTTGCGAAAATCGATGCCGCGCAAATCGGCGGAGCGGAAGTAGGCGTCGCTGAAGTCAACGTCGTCCGCGTTCAGTTCCCGCAGATCAAGGCCTCGAAAATCGCCGCCGCGCATGTCGACCGGACCTTGTGGGCGTTCGCTGTTGAACCCGGCGATATCATCTTTGCGCAGCAAGGCATAAAGCGGGGTACCGAGAAGTTTGGGAAGGCTCATTTCATATCACCTGATGGTTTTATGGCGCCAGTATAGTGCCACTATTTGGCGGCCGTGAAGCCGGACATCGCTTCACGGCCGAAATAGTGATCTACAGGCCTGGCAGGCGCTGGCGGATCTGCGCGACCACGACGTCGAGCGTACCGCTTTCGTTGGTTTGGACCCGTTTGCTGCAGAGAATTTCCGCCGGGGTCAGGGCTTCACGGCTGGACTGTTGTGCGGCGATGACTGCCAGGTTCGCATCGGAGGGGTCTTGTTGGTCGGCCTGGCGCTGTGCCAGCCGGCTTTCGATGACCGCTTGCGGCGCGTCGCAGTCGAGGATCAGGAACGGAGCGCCAGTGGCCTCGGCGACTTTTGCCGCGGCGTCGCGCTGATCGTGTTTGAGGTAGGTGGCGTCGATCACTACTGGGAATCCGGCGCGCAGGATCGCCGCGGCGACTTCATGCAGGCGGGCGTAGGTGGCGCTGCTGGCGTCGCTGCTATAGATGCCGGCTTGTGGATCGTTGGGGACCTGTTGCTGGCCGAACAGGCGTTTGCGCTCCACGTCCGAACGCAGGCGAATGGCGCCCAGTGCCTCTACCAGGCGCATCGCGACATGGCTTTTGCCTACGGCCGAAACACCGTGGGTGATGGCCAGGAAAGGCGAAGGGATAGTGCTGTAGCTTTCGGCCAGGTTGGCGTAGTTGCGGTATTGGCGCAGGGTGGTGGCGCGCTGCACCGGATCGGCTTCGGCCGGCATGCTGAACAGCGCGACTTTTGCCCGGACGAGGGCGCGGTAGGCTTTATAGAAGTTCAGCAGCTCCAGGCCTTGGTAGTCGCCGGTCAGTTCCAGGTACTGGCTGACGAAACGCCGCGCCAGGGACTTGAGACCACGGTCCTCCAGGTCCATCGCCAGGAAGCCGGTGTCGGCGTAGACGTCGGTGAAACGGAACGGTTCGTTGAATTCGATGCAGTCGAAAATCACCACCTTGCCGTCGATCACGGTGGCGTTGCCCAGGTGGATATCACCGTGGCATTCACGGATGAAGCCTTCGGCCTTGCGCTGGGTGAGCAGCGGCTTGAGGCGTTCGAAACTGCTTTCGGCCCAGGCTTGCAACGCTTCGAGTTGCAGCAGGTCGGCCTTGTCGTTGAGGAATGGACGGATCTGTTCGAAGTTCTGCAGCACCGGTGCCATCACGCTTTGCGGAGTACCGGCGTCGTTTTCGGCGGGCACCTTGGGCGTGGAGAGGTGGAACTGGGCGATCTGGGCGGCCATCTCGTCGATGTGCGCGGTGGTCAGTTCGCCGTTGGCTTGCAACGTGCTGAGCAATTGGCTCTGTGGGAACTGACGCATCTTCAGGGCGTATTCGATGGCCGGGCCGTCGCCACCCAGTTGTGGCGCTTCGACGCTACCGGTAATCGGCAGGACGTCCAGGTACAGGTCTTGGGTCAGGCGCTGGTTCAGGCGCAACTCTTCGCCGCAGAAATGCTGGCGCGCCTCGAGGCTGGTGAAATCGAGGAAACCGAAGTTGACCGGCTTTTTGAATTTGTAGGCGTATGGCCCGGTGAGCAATACCCAGGAAATGTGGGTTTCGATGACCTGGAACGCTTCGACGGGATGCGGGTAGAGGGCCGGGTTTTGCAAGGCGGCGATCAGGGATTGGCTCACGGGCGGTCCTTCAGAGTCTGGGAAAATTCAAGGCCGTCATTATGGCGGCAAGCCGCGCTAACGCAAACCGCGTGGCGGGCTCATGTTGAACCGCGGCAAAGTGCGTATAATCCGCCGCCATGACTCGTACCCGATCCCCCCGTACCCCCAAGAAACCACCCGCCAGTCGCCTGCGGCCCTGGCTGGGCTGGGCCCTTAAACTCAGCCTGGTGGGCCTCGTCGTGCTCGCCGGTTTTGCGGTCTATCTCGATGCCGTGGTCCAGGAGAAATTCTCCGGCAAGCGCTGGACCATTCCGGCCAAGGTCTATGCCCGGCCGTTGGAGCTGTTCGTCGGACAAAAGCTGAGCAAGGACGACTTCCTGACCGAGCTCGATGCCTTGGGTTATCGCCGTGAAAGCGTGGCCAATGGTCCGGGTGCGGCCTCGGTCAATGGCAATACCATCGACCTCAACACCCGTGGTTTCCAGTTCTATGAAGGCATGGAACAGGCGCAACCGGTGCGGGTGCGTTTTTCCGGTGACTATGTGGCAGCGCTGACCGGCGCCAACAACGCGAGCCTGTCGGTGGTGCGCCTTGAGCCGCTGCTCATTGGTGGCCTGTACCCCAAGAACCTCGAAGACCGGATCCTGATCAAGATCGACCAGGTACCGCCGTTCCTGCTCGACACGCTGATCGCCGTCGAAGACCGCGACTTCTACCATCACTTCGGCGTCTCGCCCAAGTCGATCGCCCGGGCCATCTGGGTCAACACGTCCTCGGGGCATATGCGCCAGGGCGGCAGTACTCTGACCCAGCAGTTGGTCAAGAACTTCTACCTGACCAACGAGCGCAGCCTGACTCGCAAGCTCACCGAAGCGATGATGGCGCTGTTGCTGGAGCTGCACTACGACAAGCAGGAGATTCTGGAGGCGTACCTCAACGAGGTCTTCGTCGGCCAGGACGGCCAGCGGGCGGTGCACGGTTTTGGCCTTGCCAGCCAGTTCTTCTTCAGCCAGCCGCTGTCCGAGCTCAAGCTGCATCAGGTGGCGTTGCTGGTGGGCATGGTCAAGGGACCGTCTTCCTACAACCCGCGTCGTAATCCGGAACGTGCCCTCGAGCGGCGCAACCTGGTGCTCGACCTGCTGCAACAACAAGGTGTGGCGACGGCCGAGCAAGTTGAAGCCGCGAAAAAGATGCCGTTGGGCGTGACCAAGCGTGGCAGCCTGGCGGACAGTTCGTTCCCCGGCTTCATGGACCTGGTCAAGCGTCAGCTACGGGAAGACTACCGCGACGAAGACTTGACCGAAGAAGGCCTGCGCATCTTCACCAGTTTCGATCCGATTCTGCAGATGAAGGCCGAAGCCTCGGTCGAGGACACCTTCAAACGGCTGGGCGGACGCAAGGGCGCCGACGAAGTCGAAGCGGCCATGGTGGTGACCAACCCGGAAACCGGCGAAGTCCAAGCCATGATCGGCAGTCGCCAGGCCAGTTTCGCCGGCTTCAACCGGGCCCTGGATGCGGTGCGTCCGATTGGCTCGCTGATCAAGCCGGCGGTGTACCTCACTGCCTTGGAAAAACCGAGCCAGTACACGCTGACCAGTTGGCTGTCGGACGAGACGTTCTCGGTCAAGGGCGCGGACGGCCAGGTCTGGAAACCGCAGAACTATGATCGTCGTTCCCACGGCACGGTGTTCCTCTATCAGGGGTTGGCGCATTCCTACAACCTGTCGACGGCTCGCCTCGGGCTGGAAGTCGGCGTGCCGAACGTACTCAAGACCCTGGCGCGGCTGGGGGTGAGTCGCGAGTTCCCGGCCTTCCCATCGATGTTGCTGGGGGCTGGTGGCCTGACGCCGATAGAAGTGGCGGCGATGTACCAGACGCTGGCCAACGGCGGTTTCAATACGCCGATGCGCGGGATCCGCAGCGTGCTGACCGCCGATGGCGAGCCGCTCAAGCGTTATCCGTTCCAGATCCAGCAGCGCTTCGACCCGGCCTCCATTTATCTGATCCAGAGCGCGATGCAGCGGGTCATGCGTGAAGGCACCGGCAGTTCGGTTTATAACGTGCTGCCCCGGACCCTGACCCTGGCGGGCAAGACCGGGACCAGTAACGACTCGCGCGACAGCTGGTTCGCCGGTTTCAGCCAGGACTTGTTGGCGGTGGTCTGGCTCGGACGTGATGACAACGGCAAGACTCCGTTCACCGGCGCCACTGGCGCGTTGCAGGTCTGGACCAGTTTCATGCGCAAGGCCGACCCCTTGCCGCTGGACATGCCGCAACCGGACAATATCGTCCAGGCCTGGGTCGATTCGCGTACTGGCCAAGGCTCCGACGCCAATTGCCCGGGTGCCGTACAGATGCCGTATATTCGCGGCAGCGAACCGCCACCCGGTGCAGCCTGTGGCGGCACGAATCCCGCCGAATCGGTGATGGATTGGGTCAAGGACTGGATGAATTAAGCAAAGAGGGTTTCAAGTGAACAAGTGGTTGATTCCAGCGGTAACGGCCGTGGCTTTGCTCAGTGGTTGCTCTACCGTACAACGCGGTTCGATTCCGGTCGTTGACTCCGGCACGGCTGTGTCCAACAGCGAGCGGGTTTCGGCCAACGGCGGTTTCCGTCAAACGACGGTGAAGCGGCCGGCGCAGGGCCAGGTCCAGGCCATCCCGCAGGGCGACACCGGTGTCGTCGTGATGGTGCCCGGCGGTGGTGCGACAACCTCGGCGCCGATCAGCAGCACGCCGATCACGCCGGGCCCGATCACGCCAGGGCCTATCGAAACTTCGCCGATCGATCAGGGCAGCTACAGCATGCCTTCGACGCCGAGCAGCGTCCCGTCGGCAAGTTCCGGTGGTTTGTCCGCCGATGAACAACTGGACGGCCCAGTGCTGGCCCTGCTGACCACGGCACAACAGCAACAGGCTGGCGGTGACCTCAACGGTGCGTCCTCCAGCCTGGAGCGTGCCCAGCGTGTAGCGCCGCGCGAACCGCAGGTGCTTTATCGCCTGGCCCAGGTGCGCATGGCCCAGGGCGATGCGCCGCAAGCCGAACAACTGGCTCGCCGTGGCCTGACATTCTCCAATGGTCGCCCGGCACTTCAGGCCAGCCTGTGGGAATTGATCGCCCAGGCCCGTGAGAGACAAGGCGACTCCGCTGGCGCGGCGTTGGCCCGTCAGAAGGCCAAGGTTTCGCTCTGATGGATACGCGTTTTCCCCAAATCGCCGATCAGTTGCTGCTGATCGAGCGGGAGCTGCGGGTCCAGGGCTGGTGGAGCGAGGTATCGCCTTCGGCCGAGGCGCTGGCCAGTGTAGAGCCGTTCGCGGTCGATACCCTGGATTTCGAGCAGTGGCTGCAATGGATTTTCCTGCCCAGGATGAAAGCCATCCTGGAAAACGACCTGCCTCTGCCCAACGCCTCGGGCATCCTGGCCATGGCCGAGATGGTCTATGCCCAGCGACCCGGGCAGGGCGTGGGATTGCAGCGGCTGTTGGCGCAGTTCGACCAGATGATCAGCAACGTCGGCTAACCGACGTTACTGGCAGTGCTCATCGATCTGCTTGCGGGTTTCCTCGATGCGCTGGCGCCGCTCTTCGTCATTGAGGCGGCGCATTTCCCCTTCTACGTCCTCACGTACCCGCGGGTTGTTCTGCAACTGCGCCAGGTTGGTCCTGGCCTGCTCGCAAAATGCCTTGAGCTGGGCTTCCTGCTCGGCCACCTGTTTCTTGACCTCTTTATCGATCGCCTTCTGGTCGCCAATGACGCCGCCGGAAGGCGGCGCGGGCGGTTTGGCGACGGATGGCGAGGACTTGATCACGGTGCTGGCCTCTGCGTCCTGGGGCGGCTGGGAGCCGAAGTGGGTGACACCTTGGGCATCCACCCATTTGTAGACCTGGGCGGCCATGCATATCGGGCTCAGGCCAACCAGCAGGCTGGCCGTCAAGAAGATCATTCGCATGCTGTTTCCTTGTCTTGGGTTGCGCAATTGAAGCTAACACAGTTGCCGTTTAAGGGTTTTTTCTTGCGTTCTCATGCGCTTACTTCGAATAAAGCACATAGACGACTTGACTTGAAGGAGGCGAAACAGAAGAATCCAAAGTCCGCTGTAGAGGGACTGCCAGAAGCAGACCCACTCGGCAGATCATGAGGCGCACATCCGCGCCGACCTGTTACACCCGCAACGCGTTACCTCGCGCTGGGTGGGAAAGGCCCGCAACACTTGGGACGATCCCAATACTTGCTCAGTCAGTGCTGACGTAGTCGGCGACCACCGTCGCTCATGCTCTGCCGAGAAGTAAACCTATTAAGACCCGTCCCCTTTTCGTGGGTCGGTATTCTGGCGTTTTAGAGGTGAACAACGTGGAGCTTTTATCTGGCGGTGAGATGCTCGTCCGCTTTTTGCGTGACGAAGGCGTCAAATATATCTACGGGTACCCCGGTGGTGCTCTTCTTCATGTCTACGATGCCCTGTTCAAAGAACCGGAAGTGACCCACATCCTGGTTCGTCACGAGCAGGCGGCCACCCATATGGCTGATGGTTATGCCCGTGCTACCGGCAAGGCCGGCGTGGTCCTGGTGACTTCCGGTCCTGGCGCCACGAACGCCATCACCGGTATCGCCACCGCGTACATGGACTCCATCCCGATGGTGATCATCTCCGGCCAGGTGCCCAGCACCATGGTGGGCACCGATGCGTTCCAGGAAACCGACATGATCGGTATCTCCCGGCCGATCGTGAAGCACAGCTTCATGATCAAGCACGCGTCGGAAATCCCGGAAGTCATGAAGAAGGCTTTCTACCTGGCTGAATCCGGTCGTCCGGGCCCGGTCGTGGTCGATGTCCCGAAAGACA
This sequence comes from Pseudomonas sp. Pdm06, assembly GCF_014851795.1. Taxonomy (NCBI): domain Bacteria; kingdom Pseudomonadati; phylum Pseudomonadota; class Gammaproteobacteria; order Pseudomonadales; family Pseudomonadaceae; genus Pseudomonas; species Pseudomonas sp. Pdm06. The sequence goes on along the minus strand of NZ_JACVAH010000022.1, from coordinate 5,746 downwards.
TGACCAACCCGGCCGAGAAGTTCGAATACATCTTCCCGAAAAAAGCCAAGCTGCGTTCCTACAGCCCGGCGGTCCGTGGTCACTCCGGGCAGATCCGCAAGGCAGCCGAAATGCTGCTGGCGGCCAAGCGCCCTGTGTTGTACTCCGGGGGTGGCGTGATCCTCGGCGGTGGCTCCGCGCCGCTGACCGAACTGGCAAAAATGCTCAACCTGCCGGTCACCAATACGCTGATGGGCCTGGGTGCGTTCCCAGGCACCGACCGTCAGTTCATCGGCATGCTCGGCATGCACGGCAGCTACACCGCCAACCTGGCGATGCACCACGCCGATGTGATCCTGGCGGTCGGCGCGCGTTTCGATGACCGTGTGATCAACGGCCCGGCGAAGTTCTGCCCGAACGCCAAGATCATCCATATCGACATCGACCCGGCGTCCATCTCCAAGACCATCAAGGCAGACGTGCCGATCGTCGGTCCTGTCGAGAGCGTGCTGACCGAAATGGTCGCCATTCTCAAGGAAATCGGCGAGGTTCCGAACAAGGAGTCCGTGGCCAGTTGGTGGAAGCAGGTCGATGAATGGCGCGGCGATCGCGGCCTGTTCCCTTATGACAAGGGCGACGGCAGTGTGATCAAGCCGCAGACCGTGATCGAAACCCTGTGCGAAGTGACCAAGGGCGATGCCTTTGTGACCTCCGACGTGGGTCAGCACCAGATGTTCGCTGCGCAGTACTACAAGTTCGACAAACCCAACCGCTGGATCAACTCCGGTGGCCTGGGCACCATGGGCTTCGGTTTCCCGGCGGCCATGGGTATCAAGTTGAGCTTTCCGCAAGCCGATGTCGCCTGCGTTACCGGCGAAGGCAGCATCCAGATGAACATCCAGGAACTGTCCACCTGCCTGCAATACGGTTTGCCGGTGAAGATCGTGATCCTGAACAACGGTGTGTTGGGGATGGTTCGCCAGTGGCAGGACATGAGCTACGGCAGCCGTCACTCGCACTCCTACATGGAATCGCTGCCTGATTTCGTCAAGCTGGCGGAGGCCTACGGTCACGTTGGCGTGCGCATCACCGAATCGAAGGATTTGAAGTCGAAGATGGAGGAAGCGTTCGCCATGAAGGATCGCCTGGTGGTGATCGATATTGCGGTCGACACCAGCGAGCACGTCTACCCGATGCAGATCAAAGACGGCTCCATGCGCGATATGTGGCTGAGCAAGACGGAGCGTACCTAATCATGCGACACATTATTTCCTTGCTTCTGGAAAACGAACCGGGTGCGCTGTCTCGTGTTGTAGGCCTGTTCTCGCAGCGCAACTACAACATTGAAAGCCTGACCGTGGCGCCAACCGAAGACCCGACCCTGTCGCGTCTGACGCTGACTACCGTGGGGCACGATGAAGTCATCGAGCAGATCACCAAGAACCTGAACAAGCTGATCGAGGTGGTCAAGCTGGTGGACCTGTCGGAAAGCGCTCACATCGAGCGTGAACTGATGCTGGTCAAGGTCAAGGCCACCGGCGCCCAGCGCGCCGAGATCAAACGTACTACCGATATTTATCGTGGGCAGATCGTCGATGTCAGCGCCAGCGTCTATACCGTTCAGTTGACCGGTACCAGCGACAAGCTCGACAGCTTCATTCAATCGATCGGTACTGCCTCGATTCTGGAAACCGTACGCAGTGGCGTCACCGGGATTGCCCGTGGCGACAAAGTACTGAGCATCTAAACCAAATTAGCGAATGGCCTGAATGGCCGGATATAGGGGAAATTCATGAAAGTTTTCTACGATAAAGACTGCGACCTGTCGATCATCCAGGGCAAGAAAGTCGCCATCATCGGTTACGGTTCCCAAGGTCACGCCCAGGCGTGCAACCTGAAAGATTCCGGCGTTGACGTGACTGTCGGCCTGCGTAAAGGCTCGGCCACCGTTGCCAAGGCCGAGGCCCACGGCCTGAAAGTGACCGACGTGGCTTCTGCCGTTGCCGCAGCCGACCTGGTCATGATCCTGACTCCGGACGAGTTCCAATCGGCGCTGTACAAGAACGAAATCGAGCCGAATATCAAGAAAGGCGCCACCCTGGCCTTCTCCCACGGCTTCGCGATCCACTACAACCAGGTTGTGCCACGTGCCGACCTCGACGTGATCATGATCGCGCCGAAAGCCCCGGGCCACACCGTGCGTTCCGAGTTTGTGAAGGGCGGCGGTATCCCTGACCTGATCGCGATCTACCAGGATGCGTCCGGCAACGCCAAGAACGTGGCCCTGTCCTACGCTGCTGGCGTGGGTGGCGGTCGTACCGGCATCATCGAAACCACTTTCAAGGACGAGACCGAAACCGACCTGTTCGGCGAGCAAGCCGTTCTGTGTGGCGGTACCGTCGAGCTGGTCAAGGCCGGCTTCGAAACCCTGGTTGAAGCCGGCTACGCGCCAGAAATGGCCTACTTCGAGTGCCTGCACGAACTGAAGCTGATCGTTGACCTCATGTACGAAGGCGGTATCGCCAACATGAACTACTCGATCTCCAACAACGCCGAATACGGCGAGTACGTGACCGGTCCGGAAGTCATCAACGCCGAGTCCCGCCAGGCCATGCGCAACGCCCTGAAACGTATTCAGGACGGCGAATACGCCAAGATGTTCATCAGCGAAGGCGCCACCGGCTATCCTTCGATGACCGCCAAGCGTCGCAACAACGCCGCCCACGGTATCGAAATCATCGGCGAGCAGCTGCGCTCGATGATGCCGTGGATCGGTGCCAACAAGATCGTCGACAAAGCCAAGAACTAAGTCGCGAACTTGAGTCGAAAAACGCGGCCTTGGCCGCGTTTTTTCGTTTGGGCGATGGCTTCTGGTATAAAGCTGCATCGTTTGCGGCCGAACCGTCGTCCCAGACATCTGTCGAATTTTTTCACACCGTTGCAAGGTATTGCCCATGAGCGAACGTCCCGACGAGCCAAACCAGGCTCCTGACGCCGAAAGCCTGTTGCCCATCGATGAGCACGTCGAAGAAGGCCATGACGCTGAAGGCCGTAAGGTCCGGCATCGTGGCATCTATCTGCTGCCGAATCTGTTCACCACCGCGAACCTGTTCGCCGGTTTCTATTCCATCATCAGCTCCATGAGTGCCCAGGCTGCCTTGAGCGCCGGTGATAGCGCTGGGGCGAGCCGTTACTTCGCCTCCGCCGCCATTGCCATCTTCGTCGCCATGGTGCTCGATGGCCTGGACGGGCGCGTCGCCCGCATGACCAATACCCAGAGCGCGTTCGGCGCCGAGTACGATTCACTGTCCGACATGGTCGCCTTTGGCGTGGCTCCCGCCTTGCTGGCGTTCGGTTGGGCGCTGGGGGACATGGGCAAGGTCGGCTGGATGGTTGCCTTCATCTATGTGGCGGGTGCGGCGTTGCGCCTGGCTCGTTTCAACACCCAGGTCGGCAAGGCTGACAAACGTTACTTCATCGGCCTGGCCAGTCCGGCCGCGGCGGGTGTGGTGGCCGGTGTGGTCTGGGCATTCAGCGACTACGGCATCCAGGGTTCGAAAATGTCGTTCCTGGTAGCGCTGCTGGTTGCCGCGGCCGGGATGCTGATGGTCAGCAACATCAAGTACAACAGCTTCAAGGAGCTGGATCTGAAGGGGCGTGTGCCATTCGTTGCGATTTTGGCAGTGGTACTGGTATTCGCGGTGGTGTTCAGTGATCCGCCGCGTATCCTGCTGCTGGTATTCCTCGCCTATGCCGCTTCGGGCCCGGTGCAATACTTGTTGCGTCTTCGCCGACGCTAAACGTTGCCTTAATGTAATTTCCCCCATACTCCGCAGTCTATTGGTGCATCTGCCCTCCAATACTGCGGAGTTGTCATGCTGATCAAGATCCCCAAGTCGTCCGACTGCCGTGAATCGGACGTCACGCCCGAATCCCTCTATCTATCCCGTCGTCAAATGCTCGGTGCAACCATGGCGGGTCTCGCCGTGAGCAGCTTGCCGCGATGGGCCAGCGCTGCCGACGCGGCGCGTTATGCCGAGGTCGAGCCGGGCAAGGCGCCGTCCTGGTTTGCCGAGAAGTTGCCCTCCGTCCAATGGGAGGCGGTTACGGTCAAGAACGAGTCCATCACACCGTTCAAGGACGCGACCCATTACAACAACTTCTATGAGTTCGGGACCGACAAAGGGGACCCGGCAGCCAATGCCGGCTCCTTGAAGACCGAACCCTGGAGCGTGGTAGTGGACGGGGAGGTGGGTAAGCCGGGGCGCTATGGGTTGGAAGACTTCATGAAGCCTTATCAGCTGGAAGAGCGGATTTATCGACTGCGCTGTGTCGAGGCCTGGTCGATGGTCATTCCGTGGATCGGTTTTCCCATCTCGGCATTGCTCAAGCAGGTCGAGCCGACCTCCAAGGCCAAGTACATCCGCTTCGAAACCTTGCAGGACCCCAAAGTCATGCCGGGGCAGCGTTCCGGTTTCGCATTGATCGACTGGCCGTATGTGGAAGGCTTGCGATTGGACGAGGCGATGAACCCGTTGGCCATCCTTGCGGTTGGGATGTACGGGCGGGAGTTGCCGAATCAGAACGGCGCGCCGCTGCGTTTGGTAGTTCCGTGGAAGTACGGTTTCAAAAGTGTGAAGTCCATCGTGCGCATCAGCCTGGTGAGCGAGCAGCCAAAGACCACTTGGCAAAGCATTGCGTCTGACGAGTACGGCTTTTATGCCAACGTCAATCCAACGGTCGATCACCCGCGCTGGACCCAGGCACGTGAACGTCGTTTGCCGAGCGGGCTGTTCAGTCCCAATGTGCGCGATACGCTGATGTTCAACGGCTATCAGGATGAGGTCGCTTCTTTATATGCAGGGATGGATCTGAGGAAGGACTACTGATGCGTTTTCCAGTCTGGCGAATGAGCGTCTTCATCGCCGCGGCAGTCTGGCCGTTGCTGTGGCTTTACGAGGCCTTGATGAGTGCGTTGGGTCCCGACCCGGGCAAGGTGCTGGTGGATCGGCTCGGGTTGGGGACGCTGATTTTGCTGTTGATCACCTTGAGCATGACGCCGTTGCAAAAAATGACGGGGTGGGCGGGGTGGATTGCGGTCAGGCGCCAGTTGGGGTTGTGGTGCTTTGCTTATGTGGTGCTGCATTTAAGCGGGTATGCGGCGTTCATACTGGGGTTCGACTGGTCGCAGTTGGGCGTCGAGTTGAGCAAGCGGCCTTACATTATTGTTGGGGCGCTTGGGTTTCTCGGCTTGCTGGCGCTGGCTGTCACATCCAATCGCTACAGCCAGCGGCGACTTGGCGTGCGCTGGAAGAAATTGCATCGCCTGGTGTATCTGATTCTGGGGCTTGGGCTGCTGCATATGCTGTGGATCGTGCGGGCAGATTTGAAGGAGTGGTCGATATACGCCTTTATCGGGGCTGTACTGTTGATGCTGAGAGTCCCGCCGGTTATGCGTCGAATCCCGCGTTTGCTGGGTAGGAAAGTCCCTTCTGCAACAAAAGCGTAATTAAGGGTTGACGGCAAATTCTGGACGTCTATAATTCGCCCCACTTCCGGTGCGGTCGAAACGGAAAACTCCTTGAGATTCAACGAGTTAAGTAGGTTTCGAAGGTGCAGGGCTTCAGTTCATCGAAGTCTGGAAGGAGCAGATAGAGTGGTGTTGTTTGACTCTATATGCGGTTCGATCTTCTCGGTCGAAAGCGGTGAAAAAGAGGTGTTGACAGCAGCGAGTAACGCTGTAGAATTCGCCTCCCGCTAACGAGAG
>NZ_JACVAH010000021.1:0-112388 GCF_014851795.1 Pseudomonas sp. Pdm06 | reverse complement strand
GCTCAGCAATCGTTGGTTACATCTTTGATTTCTCGCGGAGTAACTTGTGATGCTGATAATCTGTTGACTAGCAGTCTGACTCCACAAGCACCCACACGAATTGCTTGATTCAGTTGTTAAAGAGCGGCTGGCTGAGTCTTTCGTCTCAACCGAGGCGCGCATTCTACAGCGCCCCGTGTATCTGTCAAGCGGTTATTTTAAGAAGTTTTCAAAGTTTCCTTATCAACTTCAACCACTTGCGCTTCCGATCTCTCGTTAGCGGGAGGCGAATTCTACAGCGTTACTCGCTGCTGTCAACACCTCTTTTTCACCGCTTTCGACCGAGAAGATCGAACCGCATATAGAGTCAAACAACACCACTCTATCTGCTCCTTCCAGACTTCGATGAACTGAAGCCCTGCACCTTCGAAACCTACTTAACTCGTTGAATCTCAAGGAGTTTTCCGTTTCGACTGCGCCGGAAGTGGGGCGAATTATAGACGTCCAGAATTTGCCGTCAACACCTATTTTCACAATTCTGTCACATCAGTCAAAAAGTCCCGGAAATACAGAGGCCGACGCCAAGGGCGCCGGCCTCTTCACTGACTGACTACAAGCTGGGGAACGCGAACTGTGAAGCCTCATGGCTAGCACGCTGCGGCCAGCGCTGGGTAATCGCCTTGCGGCGGGTATAGAAACGTACGCCGTCCGGGCCATAGGCGTGCAGGTCGCCGAACAGCGAACGCTTCCAACCGCCAAAGCTGTGATAGGCCACAGGCACTGGCAATGGAACGTTGACCCCCACCATACCAACCTCGATCTCGTCGCAGAACAACCGCGCCGCTTCGCCATCGCGGGTGAAGATGCAGGTGCCGTTGCCATACTCGTGATCATTGATCAGTTGCATCGCCTCCTCCAGGCTGTTGACCCGGACGATGCACAGCACCGGCCCAAAGATCTCTTCCTTATAGATGCGCATCTCGGGGGTCACACGATCGAACAGGCAGCCACCGAGGAAGAAGCCCTCCTCATGCCCAGCCACACTCAAGCCGCGACCATCGACAATCAGCGAAGCACCCGCCGTCACACCCTCTTCTATATAGCCACTGACCTTGTCCCGGTGCTGACCGGTCACCAACGGCCCCATGTCCAGCCCGCAAGACGTGCCGGCGCCGATCTTCAGCGCCTTGATCTGCGGCACCAGCTTGGACACCAGTGCATCCGCCACCTGGTCGCCGACACACACCGCCACCGAAATCGCCATGCAACGCTCGCCGCACGAACCGTACGCCGCGCCCATCAGCGCGCTGACGGCATTGTCCAAGTCGGCATCCGGCATCAGCACCGCATGGTTCTTCGCCCCACCCAGTGCCTGGACACGTTTGCCACGTCGAGTGCCCTCGGCATAGATGTATTCGGCAATCGGCGTCGAACCGACAAAACTCAGCGCCTTCACTTCCGGCGCTTCGATCAGCGCATCCACTGCGGCCTTGTCGCCATGGACCACGCTCAAGACGCCCTTGGGCAAACCGGCTTCCAACAGCAACTGGGCGATCAGCAACGTCGAACTCGGGTCGCGCTCGGACGGTTTGAGAATGAAGCAGTTACCGCAGACGATCGCCAGCGGATACATCCACAGCGGAACCATCGCCGGGAAGTTGAACGGTGTGATGCCCGCCACCACGCCCAAGGGTTGAAAGTCTGACCAGGCGTCGATATTCGGTCCTACGTTACGGCTGTATTCGCCTTTCAGGATTTCTGGCGCTGCACAGGCAAACTCGACGTTCTCGATGCCGCGCTTGAGTTCACCGGCCGCGTCTTCCAAGGTCTTGCCATGTTCTTCGCTGATCAACTGGGCGATACGCGCCTCGTTTTGCTCCAGCAATTGCTTGAAACGGAACATGACCTGTGCACGCTTGGCCGCTGGAGTATTGCGCCAGGCCGGGAAAGCCGCCTTGGCGGCGTCGATAGCCTGCTGGATGGTCGCGCGATCAGCCAACGGCACCTTATGGATGGCCTGGCCAGTGGACGGGTTGAACACATCGGCGGTGCGAGTACTGTCGTTCAGCAGTTCGCCATTGATCAAATGCGGGATGAGGCTCATGGGGGACTCCGGAATTATCAACAGGCGCCCGTGACCGGACGCCCGCTATCGAAAGCTATAGAGAAGGACGCATCAGTCGAGCTTGTTCAGCACTTCACCGACGGCGTCGAACAGGCGATCCAGGTCCTGCGGCTTGCTGTTGAACGTAGGCCCGAACTGCAGGGTGTCGCCGCCGAAGCGCACATAGAACCCGGCTTTCCACAACGCCATGCCGGCCTCGAACGGACGCACGATGGCATCGCCATCGCGCCCGGCGATCTGGATCGCGCCGGCCAGGCCATAGTTGCGAATGTCGATGACGTTCTTCGCGCCCTTCAAACCGTGCAGCGCATTCTCGAAATGCGGGGCGATCTCGGCCACGCTCTGCACCAGGTTTTCCTTTTGCAGCAGGTCCAGCGCCGCCAGGCCAGCCGCGCAAGCCACCGGGTGCGCCGAATAGGTGTAGCCGTGGGGGAACTCCACCGCGTACTCAGGCGTCGGCTGGTTCATGAACGTCTGGTAGATCTCGCTGCTGGCAATCACCGCGCCCATGGGGATCGCGCCATTGGTGACTTGCTTGGCGATGCACATCAGGTCCGGGGTCACGCCAAAGCTGTCGGCACCGAACATCGAACCGGTGCGACCGAAACCGGTGATCACTTCGTCGAACACCAAGAGAATGCTGTGCTGGTCGCAGATTTCCCGCAGGCGCTTGAGGTACCCCTCAGGTGGCACCAGCACCCCGGCCGACCCCGCCATCGGTTCGACGAACACTGCGGCAATGTTGGATGCATCGTGCAGTTCGATCAGTTTCAGCAGCTCATCGGCCAAGGCGATGCCACCCTCTTTCGGCATGCCACGGGAATAGGCGTTGCTGGCCAGCAAGGTGTGGGGCAAGTGATCGACATCCATCATCGCCTGGCCGAACAACTTGCGGTTGCCGCTGACGCCGCCGAGGCTGGTACCGGCGATGTTCACCCCGTGATAACCACGGGCACGGCCGATCATCTTGGTCTTGGTCGCCTGGCCCTTGAGACGCCAGTAGGCGCGGACCATCTTCACCGCGGTATCGGCGCACTCGGAGCCGGAATCGGTGAAGAACACGTGATTGAGATTGCCCGGGGTCAGGCTGGTGATTTTTTCCGCCAACTGGAACGACAGCGGATGACCGTACTGGAACCCCGGCGAGTAATCGAGGGTGCCCAGTTGCTTGGCGACCGCTTCCTGGATTTCCTTGCGGGTGTGCCCGGCGCCGCATGTCCACAGCCCCGACAGCGAGTCGTACACCTTGCGCCCCTTGTCATCCACCAACCAACTGCCTTCGGCGGCGACGATCAGGCGCGGATCGCGCTGGAAATTGCGGTTGGCGGTGTAGGGCATCCAGTGGGCATCGAGCTTGAGCTGGCTGGCCAGGGAACCGGCAGCGTGTTCGGGCATGTTCATCGACAAAAACCTCGCAGGTCATAAGCGACAGGGAATCGAAAGCGTTCTTGCAGCTAAGTTGCCACGGCGATAAAGTCGATGAAATGCAACTTTTGTAACCTTCAGTCGGCGGATCACTAAACTATGAGCGCGCGTCGTCCCGATCCACTGGCCCAGGTCAGCGACTTTGATATTCGCCTGCTGCGCATTTTTCGCAGCGTCGTGGAATGTGGTGGGTTTTCCGCCGCGGAAACCGTGCTGGGCATCGGCCGCTCGGCCATCAGCCAGCAGATGAGCGACCTCGAACAGCGCCTCGGTTTGCGTCTGTGCCAACGCGGGCGCGCGGGGTTTTCCCTGACGGAGGAAGGGCGCGAGGTGTATCAATCGGCGTTGCAGCTATTGAGCGCACTGGAAAGTTTTCGCACTGAGGTCAACGGCCTGCACCAGCACTTGCGCGGTGAGTTGACCATCGGCCTGACCGACAATCTGGTCACCCTGCCCCACATGCGCATCACCCACGCCCTGGCGCAATTGAAAGAGCGCGGGCCCGACGTGCAGATCCAGATTCGCATGATCGCCCCCAACGAGGTCGAGCAAGGCGTGCTCGACGGGCGCTTGCATGTCGGCGTGGTCCCCCAGGCCAGTGCCCTGTCAGGGCTGGAATATCAACCGCTGTACAGTGAACGATCGCTGCTGTACTGCGCGGTCGGGCATCCACTGTTTTATGTCGATGACCAACAGCTTGAAGACGCTCGCCTCAACAGCCAGGATGCCATCGCCCCCACGTTCCGCCTGCCGGCCGAGATCCAGGCCCACTACCAGGCGCTCAATTGCACCGCGAGTGCATCGGACCGTGAAGGCATGGCGTTCCTGATTCTCACCGGGCGCTACATCGGTTACCTGCCTGATCACTACGCCAACCTCTGGGTCCAGCAAGGTCGGTTGCGGGCCTTGAAACCCGCGGCACGGTTCTATGACCTGAGCCTGGCGTCGGTGACGCGCAAGGGTCGCCGGCCTCATCTGGTGCTGGAGAGTTTCCTCGAGAGCCTGGCGGCAACCCGCTGATCTCCTCAGCCCCCTTGTGGGAGCGAGCTTGCTCGCGATAGCGATAGATCATTCACATTACCGCTGACTGACCAACCGCTATCGCGAGCAAGCTCGCTCCCACAGATGTTTAGCCGGGTTTTAGTGTGATGGCACTTGTCGGATTGATGCCGGTGCGCTATCAACGCATTTGCTTGCCCACAGACCCAGCCCGGAAACGCCCATGACCTTTGAAGTCCCAGCCCACAGTGGCAAGCCCACCAGTCGCATTCGTCAAAAGAATGAAGAGACGATCCTCAAGGCTGCCGAAGATGAATTCGCTCGCCACGGGTTCAAAGGTACCAGCATGAATGCCATCGCCCTCAAGGCTGGGCTGCCCAAGGCGAACCTGCATTATTACTTCACCAATAAACTCGGCTTGTACGTAGCGGTACTGAGCAACATCATCGAATTGTGGGACAGCACCTTCAATACCCTCACCGCCGAGGATGATCCGGCCGAAGCCTTGACCCGCTATATCCGCGCCAAAATGGAGTTCTCTCGTCGCCAACCCCAGGCATCGCGGTTGTTTGCCATGGAAGTGATCAGCGGTGGCGAATGCCTGACCGAGTATTTCAACCAGGATTATCGCGCCTGGTTCAATGGTCGTGCGGCCGTGTTCCAGGCCTGGATCGACGCCGGCAAGATGGACCCGATCGATCCGGTGCACCTTATTTTCCTGTTGTGGGGCAGCACCCAGCATTACGCCGACTTCGCCACCCAGATCTGTCGCGTGACCGGTCGCAGCAAGTTGACCAAGCAAGACATGATCGACGCGGGTGACAACCTGATCCGCATCATTCTCAAGGGCTGCGGCCTGACACCCACTCTTTAAGATCGCCATGCCCTTTACCCTTGCCGGTTTTTGCGAGTACCGCGAAGAAATTCGCAAAAGCCGCTTCATCACCTTCGCCGCGCCCATCACAAGCCCCGCCGATGCCCAAGCGTTCATCGAGCAGCACAGCGACCTGGATGCCACGCACAATTGCTGGGCCTGGAAACTCGGCGACCAATACCGCAGCAACGACGATGGCGAACCAGGTGGCACCGCCGGGCGGCCGATCCTGGCCGCGATCGAAGCCCAGGCCTGCGATCAAGTCGTGGTGCTGGTGATTCGCTGGTACGGCGGGATTCAACTGGGCACGGGTGGGCTCGCCCGGGCTTACGGCGGCGGTGCGAACAAATGCCTGCAAAACGCCGAAAAAATCGAACTGATCAGCCGTGTGCCGCTGCACTGTAGCTGCGGGTTCGCCGAACTGCCCCTGGTGAAACTGCGCGTCGCCGAGTGTGGCGGGCTGGTGAATGAAGAACGCTTCACCGCCAATGGCGTAGACCTGCAATTGGCCGTGGGTGAAGCTCACATCGAAACCTTGCAAGCGCAACTGGCCGGCCTGAGCCGTGGACGGATCTTGTTGGAGCGTTGAGTTCGCGGCTTGCGACCTTTCAGAGCGTCGCGCAATCGTTCAACTTGCCCACATCCACTGTGCACCCGACTGTGGATAACCTGAGCACATTCCTCTGTAACCCTTCTGTCATGCGGGTTTTAGAGGGTTGCTCATTTTTCGTCCAAAGTCCTGCCCAATCGACAAATCCATCTGCAAAACAAATGCTTGCAGGGGTTTATCACCTTTAGAAGAAAGCCTCGCAGTGCTTATGCCCGAGTTTCCGGCTTGCGCACAATAACTGTGGAGCAACCTGTGGATAACCCGTTCATGGCTCCTCCCGCCCCAAGAAGATCATGGCTCGCGGCCGCTTGTTCAATTTTTAACCACCCATTTCAGGGCAAACCGATGCCTGCGTAAAACGTGCGCGCTCCAACCCGGTGCAGAATTTTCTGTTGCAGGTCTCCAGCCCATACGCAGAAGGCCTTGCCGACAGGCCCAAGGTATTTTCCTGACCTTATGGCCAGGAAATTGCTTTATCCACAGGCATTCCTGTCCATCGGCCCGAGCTTGCCATGTCCAACCCCGACTCCATCGCGCGCCTGCAACTGCGCAAGATCAGCAAACGCTACCCCGGTTGCCTGGCCAACGACGCCATCGACCTGAGCATCCAGCCCGGCGAAATCCACGCCCTGCTCGGCGAAAACGGTGCGGGCAAAAGCACCCTGATGAAGATTATCTACGGCGTCACCCCTGCCGATTCGGGTGAAGTGATCTGGCAAGGCCAGCACGTCAACCTGCGTAACCCGGCCCAGGCTCGCAGCCTGGGCATCGGCATGGTGTTCCAGCATTTCTCGCTATTCGAAACCCTCACCGTTGCGCAGAACATTGCCCTGGCAATGGGCGCTACGGCCGGTTCGCCAGCACAGCTGGAACCCCGGATTCGCGAAGTGTCCCGACGCTACGGCATGGCGCTGGAACCGCAGCGGCTGGTTCACAGCCTGTCGATTGGCGAGCGCCAGCGGGTAGAGATCATTCGCTGCCTGATGCAGGACATTCGCTTGTTGATTCTTGATGAGCCGACCTCGGTGCTCACGCCCGTGGAAGCCGAAGAGTTGTTCGTGACCCTACGTCGCCTGGCGAGCGAGGGCTGCAGCATTTTGTTTATCAGCCACAAGCTCGGAGAGGTGCGAGCCTTGTGCCACAGCGCCACGGTACTGCGGGGCGGGCGGGTTTCGGGGCATTGCACCCCGGCGCATTGCTCGGACCGGGAGCTGGCACAACTGATGGTCGGCGAAGCGGCCGGGCTGATCACAGACTACCCCAAGGCCAGCGCAGACAAAGCCTTCCTGCAAATCAACAAGCTGTCCTGGCACAACCCGGACCCGTTCGGCTGCTCGCTGAGGGACATTGATCTTGAAGTCTGCAGCGGCGAAATCGTTGGCATCGCCGGGGTGGCGGGCAACGGCCAGGACGAATGGCTGGCGTTGCTCAGCGGAGAAACGCAGCTTCCCCGCCAGCAAGGCGAAACGATCCGATTCGCCGGTCAACCCGTCGCGCACCTGCGCCCCGATGCCCGTCGTCGACTCGGCCTGGCATTTGTCCCCGCCGAACGCCTGGGCCACGGCGCCGTGCCGCAATTGAGCCTGGCGGATAACGCCTTGCTCAGCGCTTTCCAACAGGGCCTGGTCAGTCATGGGCTGATTCGACGCCGTCAGGTCGAACACCTGGCCGAGGAAATCATCCGTCGCTTTGGCGTGAAGACACCTGACACCCGAACCCCGGCACGCAGTCTTTCGGGGGGCAACTTGCAGAAATTCATTCTTGGCCGGGAAATCCTCCAACAGCCAAAACTGCTGGTGGCCGCGCACCCGACCTGGGGCGTGGACGTCGGGGCGGCGGCGACCATCCATCGCGCCCTGATCGCCCTGCGCGATGCGGGCGCGGCCATTCTGGTGATCTCCGAAGACCTCGACGAACTGTTCCAGATCAGCGACCGCCTCGGCGCCTTGTGCGGCGGGCGCCTGTCGGCCTTGCGCCCCACGGGCGAGACCCGGCTCAGCGACGTCGGCGGCTGGATGGCCGGCCAGTTCGACGCCCCTCAATCCCCTGCCCCCGCGCCGGTATAACGGAGTTCCACATGCTGCTTTCTCTCGAACCCCGTGGCCAGCAATCGCGCCTGATGCTCTGGTGCTCGCCGCTGCTGGCCGCCGTGTTGACCCTGGGCTGCGGCTCGCTGCTGTTCATCACCCTGGGGCATGACCCGTTGCAAACGCTGTACACCCTGTTGATCGCCCCGATCAGCGACCTGTACGGCGTGTCCGAGTGGCTGGTCAAGACCTTGCCGATCCTGCTCTGCGCCCTCGGTCTGGCAGTGGCCTATCAGGCGCGGATCTGGAACATCGGCGCCGAAGGCCAACTGCTGCTGGGCGCCCTGGCCGGCAGTGCCTTGGCGGTGAACATCATCGGCGTGCAAAGCCGCTGGGCATTGGTGCTGATCCTGCTGACCGGCACCCTGGCAGGGGCGGCTTGGGCCGGACTCACGGCGTGGCTGCGCACGCGTTTCAATGCCAACGAAATCCTGACCAGCATCATGCTCAATTACATCGCCCTGAACCTGCTGCTGTTTTGCGTTCACGGGCCGTTGAAAGACCCGGCGGGTTTCAACTTCCCGGAGTCGGCGATGTTCGGCGAGGCCAGTCGCCTGCCGTTGCTGCTGGAGGATGGCCGGGTCCATGCCGGGCTGTATTTCGCCCTGCTGGCGTTGGTGGCGGTGTGGGTCTTGCTGCAGAAAAGCTTCGTCGGTTTTCAGATCAAGGTGCTGGGCCTCGACGCCCGCGCCGCCGGTTTCGCCGGCTTTCGCCAGAAGCCGCTGGTGTGGCTGGCGCTGTTGATCAGCGGTGCGCTGGCCGGGCTGGCCGGCGTCTGCGAAGTGACCGGGCCGATCGGCCAACTGGTGCCACAGGTGTCGCCGGGCTACGGCTATGCGGCGATTACCGTGGCATTCCTGGGACGGCTCAATCCCATCGGCATTCTGTTTGCCAGCCTGTTGATGGCGCTGCTGTACATCGGCGGCGAGAGCGCGCAGATGTCGTTGAACCTGCCCCAGGCGATCACCCAGTTGTTCCAGGGGATGATGCTGTTTTTCCTGTTGGCCTGCGACGTGCTGATCCTCTACCGGCCACGCCTGAACCTGCGCTGGACCCGGCGCGCCCGAACCACTGCGGTACAGGCAGGAGCCCTGTGATGGATATCGACCTGTTGAGCAATATTTTCTACGCCATGGTCCGCTGCGGCACACCCCTGCTGCTGGTGGCCCTGGGTGAATTGGTCTGCGAAAAAAGCGGCGTCCTCAACCTGGGCCAGGAAGGCATGATGCTGTTCGGCGCGGTGATCGGCTTTATCGTCGCGTTCAACAGCGGCAACCTCTGGCTCGGCGTGCTGCTGGCGATGGCCGCCGGAATGCTGTTGTCGGCATTGTTCGCGCTGGTGGCGCTGGTGTTCAACGCCAATCAGGTGGCCACCGGGCTGGCGCTGACGATTTTCGGGGTGGGCCTGTCGAGTTTTGTCGGCGCGGCCTGGGTCGGCAAACCGCTGGCGGGATTCGAGCCGCTGGCCATTCCCTACCTGAGCGACATCCCCTTGGTCGGACGGATGCTGTTTGCCCAGGATCTGCTGGTTTACCTGTCCTTCGCATTGTTTGCACTGGTGGCGTGGGTGATCATGAAAAGCCGCACCGGACTGATCATCCAGGCCGTCGGCGAGAATCCGGATGCCGCCAGCGCCATGGGCCTGCCGGTATTGCGGGTGCGGACCCTGGCGGTGCTGTTTGGCGGCGCCATGGCCGGGTTGGCCGGCGCCTATCTATCGTTGGCCTACACGCCGATGTGGGCCGAGAACATGAGCGCCGGCCGTGGCTGGATCGCCCTGGCCCTGGTGGTATTCGCCAGTTGGCGAGTGTGGCGCCTGCTGTTGGGTGCCTACCTGTTCGGTCTCGCCAGCATCCTGCACCTGGTGGCCCAGGGCTTGGGGCTGGCGATTCCATCGAGTCTGCTGGCAATGCTGCCCTACGCCGCGACCATCGTGGTGCTGGTGCTGCTGTCCCGGGATGCCGTGCGCACCCGGCTGTATGCGCCGGTGTCACTGGGGCAGCCTTGGCAGGCGGGGCATTGAGATAGACCGCGGCGCACCTATCGCGAGCAAGCTCGCTCTCACACTAGACCAGGTGAACACTGAGTTCAGGTTTGACTCAGGCCCCCTGTGGGAGCGAGCTTGCTCGCGATGAGGCCCGAACAGGCAACACCTGAACCACACCCCACACCACCTCCAAAAACAGGAAAACCCACAACACCGCACTGGCCCCATGAAGCAGCGCATACAACTGCCAGGCCGCAAACAGAAACCGCCCCGCCGCGTCATACCGTCCGTACAGCGGTTGCGGATCACGAATCCGCAGCACCGCCCACACGCAGACAATCGAGCCCAGCAAATTCACCATCAGCATATGTGCCGGCGCAAACGGCGGCAGTTCTCCAGGCAGGTCAAATAGCTGAGTCAGGCTCATCAACACACCATGCAACGCCGCAAAGCTCCACGGCGTGGCCAGCACAGCCGACACGATAAGGTCGTACCAGGCGCTGCCGCGCACCACCTGGCGATATTGCATCGAACTCCACATACACATTGCTCCAGATAATTGGGGAGCGAAAAGGCTAAAGCCTGGGGTATGCTCCAAGGTCAAGCCCTCCGGAGTTGTTCATGCGTATCGGTGAATTAGCCCAAGCCTGCGCCGTCAGTCGAGACACGTTGCGCTTCTACGAACAGCGGGGCCTGATCGCGGCAACGCGCAGTGCCAATGGCTATCGCGACTACCCCGCCGACGTGGTCCAACTGGTGCTCTATATCAAGACCGCCCAGCGCCTGGGCTTTACCCTGGGCGAGATCGGCGCCAGCGTCGCCGCCCTGTGGAACGCTCCCGACCCCGACTGCGCGGTAACGCAATTGCTGCAAGACAAACTGAACCTGATCGAAACCCGCATGACCGAACTCGACGCGTTGCGCCACGAGCTGAAACAACGGCTCGGGCAACGTTGTCCATTAAACCCGTGACCTTTTTCTTTCAAGGATGCCCCTCATGACTTCGGCAAGAAACGCATTGATCATCGGCGCCTCCCGGGGCCTGGGCCTCGGTCTGGTGAAGACGCTGCTCAGCGACGGCTGGAACGTGACCGCCACCGTGCGCAACCCGCAGAACGCAGAAGCTTTGAAGGCGCTGGGCCCGGTGCGCATTGAAAAACTCGACATGGACGACCAGCAAGCCGTCATCACCCTGAGCCAGCAGCTCAAGGGCGAGACCTTCGACCTGCTGTTCGTCAATGCCGGCGTCAAAGGCCCGGACAACCAGAACCCAGGCGGCGCGACGCTGGCGGAAGTCGGCCAACTGTTCTTCACCAACGCCGTGGCACCGATCAACCTGGCCCAGCGCTTCGTCGGCCAGATCCGCGACGGCAGCGGCGTGCTGGCGTTCATGAGCTCGGTGCTGGGCAGCGTGACCATGCCCGACGCGCCGGAACTGGCGCTGTACAAGGCCAGCAAGGCGGCGCTCAACTCCATGACCAACAGCTTCGTCAGCCAACTGGGCGAGCAGGCATTGACCGTGCTGTCGCTGCACCCGGGTTGGGTCAAGACCGACATGGGCGGTGAAGGGGCGGACATCGATGTCGAGACCAGCACCCGCGGGTTGATCGACCAGGTCAATGCCTTCGCCGGCAAGGGTGGGCATCACTTCGTCAACTACAAGGGCGAAACGATTCCCTGGTAACCCCATCTTTCCTCTGTGGGAGCGAGCTTGCTCGCGATGACGGCCTCACATCCAACATGGATGTCGACTGATCTACCGCTATCGCGAGCAAGCTCGCTCCCACAGGGTTCTCGGCCTGACACTGGATCTGCGCCCGGCAACCTGAGTAAACTCCACCCTCGCCCACCCAACGGGCGACCCTGGATCAGCAGACAGGGCATCACTGAGCTGGCTAACCTGAACCCACTTTCAGAGGAGCCGGCCACCATGCCTGCGACCCGTACCTGGTTAAAAAATCCCCTGGCCATTTTCACCGCCAACGACCTCGATGCCCGTGGCGGTCTCGTCCTGCAGGACGGTGTGATCGTCGAACTGCTGAGCGCCGGCCAACAACCCGCCCAGCCCTGCGACCACATCTTCGACGCGCGCGAACATGTGATCCTGCCGGGGTTGATCAACACCCATCATCACTTCTACCAGACCCTGACCCGCGCCTGGGCGCCGGTGGTGAACCAGCCGTTGTTCCCGTGGCTGAAGACCCTCTATCCGGTGTGGGCGCGGCTGACCCCGGAAAAACTCGCCCTGGCGAGCAAAGTGGCCTTGGCCGAATTGCTGCTGTCGGGCTGCACCACGGCGGCCGACCACCATTACCTGTTTCCCCAAGGCCTGGAACAGGCCATCGACGTGCAAGTGCAAAGTGTCCGTGAGCTGGGCATGCGCGCGATGCTGACCCGCGGTTCCATGAGCCTGGGCGAGGCCGACGGAGGCTTGCCGCCGCAGCAGACCGTGCAGCAGGGCGAGGTGATTCTCGCCGACAGCCAGCGCTTGATCGCCGAGTACCACGAGCGCGGTGACGGCGCCCGGATCCAGATTGCCCTGGCGCCCTGCTCACCGTTTTCGGTCACGCCCGAGATCATGCAAGCCAGCGCCGAGCTGGCGGAGCGACTCGATGTACGCCTGCACACGCACCTGGCCGAGACCCTCGATGAAGAGGACTTTTGCCTGCAACGCTTCGGCCTGCGCACCGTGGATTACCTGGACAGCGTCGGCTGGCTCGGCCCCCGTACCTGGCTGGCCCACGGCATTCATTTCAACCCGGATGAAATCGCTCGTCTCGGCGCCGCCGGCACCGGCATTTGCCATTGCCCCAGTTCCAACATGCGCCTGGCCTCGGGCATCTGCCCGACCCTGGAGCTCACCGCCGCCGGCGCTCCCGTGGGCCTGGGGGTAGACGGTTCGGCGTCCAACGATGCCTCGAACATGATCCTCGAAACCCGCCAGGCGCTGTACATCCAGCGCCTGCGCTACGGCGCTCAAGCGATCACGCCAGAACGCGTACTGGGCTGGGCGACCCGGGGCTCGGCGCAACTGCTTGGGCGCAGCGATATCGGCGAACTGGCCGTGGGCAAGCAGGCCGACCTGGCGCTGTTCAAGCTCGATGAGCTGCGTTTCTCCGGCAGCCACGACCCGATCTCGGCCCTGCTGCTGTGCGGTGCGGACCGGGCGGATCGGGTGATGATCGGTGGGCAATGGCGAGTGATCGACGGGCAGGTCGAGGGGTTGGACTTGAAGGGGCTGATTGCCGATCACAGCCAGGCGGCGCGGGAATTGATCGCCGGCGCCTGACCGGACGCCATCGCGGGCAAGCCTTGCTCCCACAGGTCTCGCGGCAAGACTGCCCTCATAAACACCCGCCATTCACTGTGGGAGCAAGGCTTGCCCGCAATGCTCTTCTAGAGGCCCAGCAAGGACAACATGATAAACGTCGCAAACAACACAAAGTGGGTCATGCCTTCGATGGCATTGGTTTCACCATCATTGAGGTTGATCGCGCTAACGATCAGGGTGATGAAGATCATCACCGTCTGCACCGGGGTCATGGCCATCTGGAAGGGCTGGCCGGTGTAGAGGGCCATGGCCTCCATCACCGGCACGGTGAGGATCACCGTGGACAGCGAAGCGCCCAATGCAATGTTCACCACCGACTGCATGCGGTTCGCCAGGGCGGCGCGCAAGGCGGTGAGGATTTCCGGTGCGGCGGAAATCGCGGCCACCAGGATCGCCGTGACCACCGGCGGCGCGCCCGAGCCTTCCAGCCCCAGGTCGATGGCCTTGGACATGACTTCGGCGAGGGCGCCGATCACCACCACGCCAAACACCAGGGCACCGATGGAAAACGTCAGGCTGATGGGTTTCGGCTCGTTTTCCACCGGCTCTGTCTTGCGGCGTTTTTCCGGGTAGCTGTAGCTGAAGAAGTAACTGTGGGGCCCGACCTGCATGCGCAGGAACAGGGTGTACAGCACGATCATCGCGCCGATAGTAAATGCCGAATACATTTTCCAGTTCTGCTGGGGAATGAACTCCGGCACCACCATCGACACGCCCATGGCCGTGAGAATCATCACGCTGTAGGTGCGCGCCGAATCGTCGTTGTAGACCTGCTCGCCATGCTTGATCCCGCCCATCAGCGCCGCCAGCCCGAGGATGCCGTTGATGTCGAGCATCACCGCCGAGTAGATCGTGTCCCGCACCAACGTCGACGACGCTTCGTTGCTCATCATGATCGCCAGGATCACCACTTCCACCAGCACCGCCGACAGGGTCAGGATCATCGTGCCGTAGGGATCACCGACCTTTTCCGCCAACAGCTCGGCGTGATGGGCCACGCGCATGGAGGCGGCGACGATGAAACCGATCAGCACCAGACCGCCGATCAACGCGACCCCTTGCCCGCTGCCCAGCAACCAGTGCTCTAGCGGATAGGCCATACAGGCGGCGACCAGCGCCAGCAACAGCAGTTTTTCTTGCTTGATCAGCGTGAGCATCGCGGGCCTGTCACTGTGAGCGGGGTCATGAGTTACTGACTGTAGGGGGCGGCGAACGTTTCGTTCGGTGTGATGCACCAGGGGGTGGCGTTTGCAGGCAGGGCGCACCTTTATTGTTCTCAAGGGCCTCATCGCGGGCAAGCCTTGCTCCCACAAGTGCGCCGCGATGCCTGTGGGAGCAAGGCTTGCCCGCGATGGCGGCATCAAGACGTCGAACATTTGTTGTCTTGTTGGTCAGCATTTTGCATTGGTGCTGTACAGCCAACCTCACAACAAAATGGAGTTCGAGTTCATGCACAAACGCCCCTTGAAGAAGTTGCTTTGCGCCGTCGTCGCAGCCGTCGGCCTGGGCGCCGGCCTGAATGCCAGTGCCGCCGACCCGCTGAAGGTCGGCTTCGTCTACATCGGCCCGATCGGCGACCACGGCTGGACCTATCAGCATGAGCAAGGGCGCAAGGAGCTGGCGGCGAAATTCGGCGACAGGATCACCACCAACTACGTAGAAAACGTACCGGAGGGGGCCGACGCCGAGCGGGTGATCCGCAACATGGCCAAGGACAAATACGACCTGATCTTCACCACCTCCTTCGGCTACATGAACCCGACGCTGAAAGTCGCCAAGCAGTTCCCCAAGGTGATCTTCGAACACGCCACCGGCTACAAGCAGGACAAGAACCTGGGCACGTACCTGGCCCGCACCTACGAAGGCCGCTACGTCGGCGGTTTCCTCGCGGCCAAGATGACCAAGACCAAGAAGATCGGCTACGTCGCCTCCTTCCCGATCCCGGAAGTCATCCGCGACATCAACGCCATCCAACTGGCCCTGAACAAATACAACCCCGGTACCGAGATCAAGGTGGTGTGGGTCAACTCCTGGTTCGATCCGGGCAAGGAAGCCGACGCCGCCAACGCGCTGATCGACCAGGGCGTGGACGTGGTGTTCCAGCACACCGACAGCCCGGCGCCGATCCAGGCCGCCGAACGACGTGGCGTCTATGCGGTGGGCTACGCTTCGGACATGGCCCACTTCGGTCCCAAGGCGGTACTGACATCCATCGTCAACGACTGGGGCCCGCATTACATCCAGGCGACCCAGAGCGTGCTCGACCACAACTGGAAATCCCAGGATTACTGGGGCGGCCTGAAGGAAGGCACGGTAAAACTGCCGATCAGCGACCTCGTGCCGGCAGCAGTCAAGGGCGAAGCCGAGCAGATCATCGCCGACATCGAGAGCGGCGCCTTCCACCCGTTCACCGGCCCGATCAAGGACCAGGCCGGCGTCGAGAAAATCCCCGCGGGCGCGAGCGCCACCAACGCGGAACTGGCGTCGATGAATTATTACGTCGAAGGCATGAAGGCCGAGATTCCCAAATAGCCTTCAAGCCCAACATCAATCCCATGTGGGAGCGGGCTTGCTCGCGAAGGCGGAGCATCAGTCAACATTGATGCTGAATGTACCGCCGTCTTCGCGAGCAAGCCCGCTCCCACAATGGGGCCTCTATTCCATTTCAGGACAGCCGCATGAACAGCCTGCCCATCATCGACATCAGCCCGCTCTACGGCGATGAACCCGACGCCTGGCAAGCCGTCGCCGGGCAAATCGACCGCGCCTGCCGCCAGTGGGGCTTTTTCTACATCAAGGGCCACCCCATCAGCCCGGCGCGCATCGCCGAGGTGCTGGGCAATGCTCAGCGCTTCTTCGCCCTGCCCGTCGAAGAAAAGCTCAAGATCGACATCACCCAGACCCGTCACCATCGCGGCTACGGCGCCGTCGCCACAGAACAACTGGACCCGACCAAGCCCAGCGACCTGAAGGAAACCTTCGACATGGGCCTGCATTTGCCGGCCGATCACCCCGAGGTGCTGGCGGAAAAACCCCTGCGCGGCCCCAACCGACACCCCGACCTGAGCGGTTGGGCAACCCTGATGGAGCAGCATTACCGTGACATGCAGGCGCTTGCGCAAACCCTGCTGCGGGCAATGACCCTGGCCCTGGGCATCGAACGGGACTTTTTCGATACGCGCTTCAACGAGCCGGTGAGCGTGCTGCGCCTGATCCATTACCCACCCCGCGATGCCGCCAGTTGCGCCGAACAGCAAGGTGCCGGCGCTCATACCGATTACGGTTGCATCACCCTGCTCTACCAGGACGCCGCCGGCGGCCTGCAAGTGCGCAACGTCAACGGCCTGTGGATCGACGCGCCGCCTATCGACGGTACCTTCGTGGTCAACCTCGGCGACATGATGGCGCGCTGGAGTAACGACCGTTACCTGTCCACGCCGCATCGGGTGATCAGCCCGCTGGGAGTGGACCGTTATTCGATGCCATTCTTTGCCGAGCCGCACCCCGATACGCTGATCCAATGCCTGCCCGGTTGCCAGGATGACGCCCACCCGCCAAAGTACCCGACCACCACCTGCGCCGAATTCCTGCTCTCGCGCTTCGCCGACACCTATGCTTACCGACGGGAGCCCCACGCCGTGTAGTGGATCAGCCGGTCAGGTTTTACCCGACAGGGCGGCCAGCCCCCTGTAGAATGCCCGCCATCGCTTCGCTGATGAGAAAAGACCATGTACGACTGGCTGAACGCCCTGCCCAAGGCTGAACTGCACCTGCACCTGGAAGGCTCCCTGGAACCCGAGCTGCTGTTCGCCCTGGCCGAACGCAACAAGATCGCTCTGCCATGGAACGACGTCGACACCCTGCGCAAGGCCTATGCCTTCAACAACCTCCAGGAATTCCTCGACCTGTATTACCAGGGTGCCGATGTGCTGCGCACCTCCCAGGATTTCTACGACCTGACCTGGGCCTACCTGTTGCGCTGCAAGGCGCAGAACGTGATCCACACCGAACCGTTCTTCGACCCGCAAACCCACACAGACCGTGGCATCCCGTTCGAAGTGGTGCTCAACGGCATCGCCGCCGCCCTCAAGGACGGTGAGCAGCAACTGGGCATCACCAGCGGCCTGATCCTGAGTTTCCTGCGCCACCTGAGTGAAGAACAAGCCGAGAAAACCCTCGACCAGGCGCTGCCGTTCCGCGAGGCCTTCGTAGCCGTGGGCCTGGACAGTTCGGAGATGGGCCATCCACCGAGCAAGTTCCAGCGAGTCTTCGACCGCGCGCGCAACGAAGGCTTCCTGACCGTCGCCCACGCCGGCGAAGAGGGCCCGCCCGAGTACATCTGGGAAGCCCTGGATCTGCTGAAGATCCAGCGTATCGACCATGGCGTGCGAGCCATCGAAGATGAGCGACTGATGCAGCGGATCATCGACGAGCAGATTCCATTGACCGTATGCCCACTGTCCAACACCAAGCTGTGCGTGTTCGACGACATGTCGCAGCACAACATCCTCGACATGCTCGAACGCGGTGTGAAGGTGACGGTGAACTCCGATGACCCGGCCTACTTCGGCGGCTACGTCACCGAAAACTTCCACGCCCTGCACACCCACCTGGGCATGACCCAGGACCAGGCCAAGTGCCTGGCACAGAACAGCCTGGATGCGCGGCTAGTAAAACCTTAGGCGTCACGATCATTCCCTGTGGGAGCGGGCTTGCCCGCTCCCACAGGGGGGGGGTAGTGTTTAGTCGGCAGCGGTCGCTTCGCTCAACTCCTCCAGCGTCTTGCCCCGGGTTTCCATCCCGAACACCCAGACCACTCCCGCCGCCACGGCGAAGCACAACGCACCCAGGGCGAATACACCGCCCTGGCCGGTGATGGGAAACACCAGGCCGGTCACCAGCGGGCCGAGCAGCGAACCGATACGCCCCACCGCCGAAGCAAAGCCCGAACCCGTGGCCCGCGCCGAGGTTGGGTACAGCTCCGGCGTGTAGGTGTAGAGCACCGCCCACATGCCAAACAGGAAAAACTGCATCAGCAACCCGGTGCCGATCAACAGGCCGACGTTGCCGCCAAACACCGCGCTCTGCCCATACAGAAACGCCATCACCCCGCCGCCCAGCAAGGTGATGATGCACACCGGCTTGCGCCCCCAACGCTCCACCAGCCAGGCCGCCATCAGGAAGCCGGGAATCCCGCCCAGGGAAATCAGCACGGTGTAATACACCGACTGAGTCACGGCGAACCCCGACTGCTGCAACAACGCGCTGAGCCAGGACGTCAGGCCATAAAAACCGAGCAAGGCAAAGAACCAGACGCTCCAGATCATCATCGTGCGCTGGCGATACAGCGGCGACCAAATCTGCGCCAGGGCCGAAAAGAAATTGCCCGGTGTGCTCTCGACCCTCGGCAGGCGGATCGGCTCCGGCAGCTCACGCCGTCCCAGTGAGGCCCGGACCTTGTCTTCGATTCGCTTGAGCACCGCGTCCGCTTCGTCCCCCCGACCGGCCTGCTCCAGCCAGCGCGGCGACTCGGGAATGAAGAAGCGAATCGCCAGGACAAACACCGCCGGCACCGCCAGCACCAGGAAGATGTCGCGCCAGCCGATCACCGGCAGCAGAAAATACGACAGCACCCCCGCCGCCACGAAACCCAGCGGCCAGAAGCCGTCCATCAAGGCGATGTAGCGCCCTCGACGCTTGGCCGGGATCAACTCCGAGAGCATCGACTGGGCAATCGGAAACTCCATGCCCATGCCGATCCCCAGCAGGATACGAAACAGCGTCAAGGTCTCGACGTCCTGGGCGGTGGAGCACAGGTAACTGGCGATGCCCCACAACACGATGCTCCACTGGAACACCGGCTTGCGCCCGAAACGATCGGCCAGCATGCCCGACAGCGACGCACCCAGCACCATGCCGAAGAAGCTGGAGCTGGCGAGCAGACCGGCCTGGGCAGTGCTCAGGCCGAACTCGGCTTTGATCGAGCCCAGCAGGAACGTCATCATCGCCAGGTCCATGGAGTCGAAGAAAAACGCCAGGGCGATGATGATGAAAATCACCCGGTGATACCCGCTGATGGGCAACCGCTCCAGGCGTTCCGCCGCGCTGTAACCGTGAGTGTCCATGCTGCTGCCTCCCCAATCCGAAAATCCCCCGGACCGAGTGTGCGCGAACCTTGCAGGCGGCTATTGCTGAATACGACCTGTCGACAGCCTTGAGCGACGCGCCAGGCGAGTTCCCTAGAACGCCATCTCTACGGCATCCTGCCGGGCGAACCGGTGGATTTCCTGCTGGCCGAGCGTCGTCACCTGCAAGGCCCGCGAATCGTTGGGCAAAGTCAGCCAACCCGACTGCATGAACAGTTGCAGCAACGCCGCCCCCAGCGCGCCACCCAGATGCGGACGACGCTCGCTCCAGTCCGGGCAAGGGCAGGCGACACGGGCGTTGCGATGGGCCAGGGCCTGGATGAACAGCCCACGCTCGGCCAGTTGATTGGCGCCCTTGTGCGTGACGATCACCCGTTGTTCGAACTGCTCGATCCATCCTGCGTCGAGCAGGCGCTGGTAGAGATCGGCCGCCAGGGTTCCCCCCAAGTGATCGTCGCACAGCCTGGCCCGCATCAACGAAGCGGGGGCCGACGGGGCTTTGGTCGGCATGGCCCGGCGCTTGAAGACATCCGGAATCTGCCGGGGCGTACTGACCAGGGTCGCGCTGGCCAGCGCTTCGACGGCCGCGCCGATTTCAGGCGCGGCCAGGCGGAAAAACCGCTTGCGACCCCGGGCTTCGACTTTCAACAGGCCGCCGGCGGACAAGCGTCCCAGATGCGCATTGGCCGAGGACGGCGACAACCCGGCGAGCAACGCCAGCTCTTCGGCCTGGCGGGCCGTGCCGTCCATCAAGGCCCACATCATTGCGCTGCGCTTGGGGTCAGCCAGCAGCGTGGCGATCTGGCTGATGCAAGGTGCATGTTCCATGTATTCACTCCCTGTTGAATCATTCGTCTACTGCTCTGGCGCAGGCGGTCGTTAGTATAAGCGCGACGATCGAGCTTTCCTGTCCTCCGGAAACCTTTGGAGGCGATTGTTCATGAGGGAAAAGTCTCTATTTGCGCGCGACTAATGGCCGGCCCCCGTCGGGAGTGGAAATCGAGTCGTCAACTCACCGCAGCGAGCCTGGAGCATGTCCCGCAGAAGTTTGATCGGTTTGCTCAATTGCGCCCGGTGGGCACACAGCAGATTGAGGGGCGCGCGTTCGCATTGCAGGTGCGGCAAGAGGATTTTCAAACGCCCGGCCAGCACGTCAGTGGACACATCCAGCCACGATTTATAGGCGATCCCGGCCCCCGCCACCGCCCAGCGGCGCACCACGTCGGCGTCGTCACTGAAACGGTCGCCACTGACGGTGAGGCTCACCTCCCGCTTGCCGTCATGAAAAGCCCATCGGTCATGGACCCGGCTGCCCAGCATGTACAACAGGCAGTTGTGTTGGGCCAGTTGTTCCAGTTGATGAGGTTCGCCCTGGCGAGCCAGATAATCCGGTGACGCGCACAGCACTCGATGGTTGTCCGGGGCGACAGGCAAGGCCACCAGGCTCGAATCTTCCGGCTCGCCATAACGCAGGGCGATGTCCACCGGCTGCTTGAACAGGTCGGCGATGCGATCGCCCAGTAGCAGTCGCACCGTCAGCCCGGGATGCTCGCGCTGGAACGCATCCAGCCAGGGCAACAGCAGGTTGCGTCCCAGGTCCGACGGCGCGGACAACTGCAACACCCCGCTGACCTGGTCCTGGCCGCTGGTCAACAACCGCCGGCCTTCGTCAAGGCTGCTCAAGGCGGCCCGGGCATATTCGAGAAAACCCTCGCCTTCGGCCGTCAGGCGCAAGCTGCGGGTGGAGCGGGCCAGCAGCCGGGCGCCGAGGTGCTGCTCGATCCGTTTCAACGCGGCACTGGCCACCGCCGCCGACAGGTCCATGACCCTGGCCGCGGCCGAAAGACTGCCCAGGTCTGCTGCCCGGACAAACAATTGCAAGTCATCGAAGCGAAGCATCACGCGCCCATTATCAAAAAAGTATTGAAAGAGCCTGTTGTTTTAGCCGGTTTTATCTCGACTATAAATAGCTAAACATGGACTTCATCGAAACTCACCTCACGGAGCCGCTTCATGAAAGCCATTGCCTACTACCACTCGCTACCCATCACCGACCCACAATCGCTCCAGGACATCGAGCTGCCGGAACCGGTCGCCGGTCCCCGGGACCTGCTGGTGGAGGTCAAGGCCATTTCGGTCAACCCGGTGGACACCAAGGTCCGCCAGAACGTCCAGCCCGAAGATGGCGTCGCCAAGGTGCTGGGCTGGGACGTGGCCGGCGTGGTCAAGGCGGTGGGCAGCGAAGTCACGCTGTTCAAAACCGGGGACAAGGTGTTCTACGCCGGTTCCATCGCCCGGGCCGGTGGCAACAGCGAATTGCACGTAGTGGATGAACGCATTGTCGGCCACATGCCCAAGACCCTCGGTTTCGCCGACTCGGCAGCGCTGCCATTGACGGCCATCACCGCCTGGGAATTGTTGTTCGAGCGCCTGCACATCCAGGAAGGCCAGGACAACCAGGGCCAGAGCCTGTTGATCGTCGGTGCCGCCGGCGGCGTGGGGTCAATCCTGACGCAACTGGCCAGCCAACTCACCGGACTGAAGGTGATTGGCACCGCGTCCCGCGCGCAAACCCAGGAATGGGTGCGCAACCTGGGTGCCGACCTGGTGATCGACCACAGCCGCCCCTTGAGCGAAGCATTGAAGGAAGCAGGCCAGCCCCAGGTGACTCACGTCGCCAGCTTGACCCAGACCGACCAGCACCTGGACCAACTGGTCGAAGCCCTCGCCCCCCAGGGCAAACTGGCGCTGATCGACGATCCCAAGGCGCTGGACGTGACCAAGCTCAAGCGCAAGAGCCTGTCGTTGCATTGGGAATTCATGTACACCCGCTCGCTGTTCGAAACGGCCGACATGCTTGAACAACACAAACTGCTCAACCGCGTGGCCGCGCTGATCGACGCCGGTACACTGAAGACCACAGTGGGCGAGCATTTCGGCACCATCAACGCCGAGAACCTGCGCCGGGCCCATGCCTTGCTGGAAAGCGGCCAGTCCAAGGGCAAGATTGTGCTTGAAGGCTTCTGACCGCAGCGAACGGCAGCTTGAAATACTTCACCCGTGGCGAGGGAGCTTGCTCCCTCGCCACGGGTGTTGCATTGATCTGGGACTGCACCGTCAGTCCGAGAATTGACCGTTGTCACAACTCCGATCGTATTCGGGTCTACACTCGAGGCCTTTGCAACGTAATCTTTTCGTGAGGAGGTCAGCAATGAAGATCCTGATAAAAGAAGTGGCAAAATCCCAATGGCAAGTGCGTCTTGACCAGCACGTCGTCACCTTCCGTACCGAGGCCGAAGCCCAGGCATTCGCCACAACCTTGCAAGCGCGGATCCTCGCGCCCCATCGTTTTCCCGAACAGCAGCAGCGCGCGGCCGGCTGAGTCAGCCCTCGCGACTGGCCTGGGCCAATGCCCGGGCATTTTGCAGGCGACGAGTCAGCATCGCCGCGCCCACCACCAACAGCCCGCAAAGGCTGATGACCAGCGCCATTGGCACGGCGGTGCCGTTATGCAGCGCCGCCACCAACGCGGCTGCCCCGGCGGCGACGGAAAACTGCAGGCATCCCAGCATCGCCGAAGCACTGCCGGCGCGGGCGCCCTGCCCGTTCATGGCGCAGGCCGAGGCATTGGGCAGGATGCAACCCAGGCTGGCGATACAGATAAACAGTGGAACCAGCAGCGGCCACAATTGCGCAGGTTGCAATGAACTGACGGCCAGCAGGCTCAGCCCCGCGCCCAGGTAGACCCATACCGCGCGGCTCAGCAGGAACGCCGGGCCGCGCTTGGACAGCAGCCGGGCGTTGACCTGGGCGACCAGGATGAAACCCGCCGCGTTGGTGCCGAATAGCCAACCGAAATGTTCGGCCGGGACACCGTAGAGCTTGATGAAGACGAAAGGCGAACCGGCGATGTAGGCAAACATCCCGGCGATAGCGATGCCCCCCGTCAGCGCATGGCCGAGGTAAACCGCGTCGGTCAATAACCGGCCGTACTGGCGCAAGGCGCCCGACAAGGGTTGCCGAGGGACATGATCCGGCAGGCTTTCCGGCAGCCACAGGGCCACGGCCGTCGACGCCAGCGCACTGAACACGGTCAGGGCAATGAAAATTGACTGCCAGCCATGCAGGTTCACCAACAACCCGCCCAGCATCGGCGCGAGAATCGGCGCCAGGCCCATCACCAGCATCAGTTGTGAAAACACCTTGGCCGAACCCACCGCGTCGCATTTGTCGCTGACCACCGCCCGGGAAATCACCATCCCGGCGCATCCGCCCAAGGCCTGGACGAAGCGGGCACCGATCAGCCATTCGAGGTTCGGCGCATAGGCGCAGGCCAGGGACGCCAGGGTGAACAAGCCGACGCCCGTCAGCAGCGGGATGCGCCGCCCGAAGCGATCCGCCACCGGCCCATAGGCCAGTTGCCCGATGGACAAGCCGAGGAAATAGGCCGCCAGGGTCAACTGGATGTGTTTTTCGTCAGTACCGAAGGCGGTGGCCATCGCCGGAAAGGCGGGCAGGTAGAAGTCGATCGCCAAGGGACCGAAAGCGCTCAAGGCGCCAAGAATCAGAATGGTGCGAAGGTTCATCGGGCGTCCAGCTCAGGCGTCGTTCGACAGCCCGACAGTCTAGCCGTGCCGGGCGCTCTTGAACATTCCGATAGGTCGCTAACGATTAAAAAACTTCAGGCGGGGCTGACCTCATAGCCTTCTTCCTTGATGACCGCGAGCACGGCATCGGCCGCCAATGAGCTCTGGACCCGGACAGTCTTGGCACCCAGGTCGACTTGCACGTCCGCCGCCGGATCCTTGGCCTGGACAGCCTGGGTGATGGCCTTGACGCAGTGACCGCAGGACATGCCCTGGACATTGAATGTTTGCATGAGATGACTCCTTGGGATTGAGGTTGCTGCCAGTCTCAAGCTTGCCATCATGGCAAGGTCAAGTTCTGACAAAAACTGCCGGGCTGGCAATCGGCATCGCCGTCAGCCAAGCTGCACACATCAAGGATTTCACACCGGAGGTTCAGCCATGCGCTGGTCAGCGTTCAGTCTGTTTTGCATGCTCGGTTTTTCAGCGGTGGCGCCCCAGGCCTCGGCCGTCGGCGAAGACTATGGCGTGTTGATCATTTCCCGCGAGCGCCTGGAAGTGGCGACCAGTTGCGAAATCGGCATCTACATCCAGGATCAACTCTCGGCCAGGCTGTTCCAGGAGCAGAGCACCTCGTTCAACCTGCCGCCGGGCCAGTTTTCCTTGCGCCTGAAATTGCTGCCGGGACAGGCGCCGGGTTGCAACCCGGGCATGCTCGCGCCAGGGTCGCAGAACATCACCCTCAAGGCCGGTGACATCTTGAAGTTCCGCATCGCCATGAATGAACAAGGTATGTACCTCAAACAGGCTGGGCTCGGTTACTGACACGCCATTTGCCCCGGTGGGCAAGCTTTGTGGGAGCAAAGCTTGCCCGCGATCCAGGCGCCGCGGTCACTCAAGAGACTGCAGTGCTTTCATCGCGGGCAAGCCTTGCTCCCACAGAGCCAGATCCCATATTAGGGAGCGGCAGCCCTTTTTGGATTGGCGCTTGACCTTGCCAGCATGGCAAGGTTGATCCTGTAGTCATTCACTACAGGGAGCGTGACCGATGTCCGAATCCACCACATTCGATCTACCCATTGCCGGCATGACCTGCGCCAGCTGCGCCGGGCGGGTCGAGCGAGCCTTGAGCAAAGTCGCCGGTGCCAGCGCCGTCAGCGTCAACCTGGCGACGGAACTGGCGCGTGTCCAGGCCCCCGAAGGCAGCCTGCCGGCCTTGAAGCAGGCCGTCGAACAGGCAGGCTATAGCGTTCCCGTGCACACCCTGGAACTGAACATCGAAGGCATGACCTGCGCCTCCTGTGTCGGCCGGGTCGAACGGGCCTTGGGCAAGGTTGACGGCGTGAACAGCGTCAGCGTCAACCTGGCCAACGAGCGGGCCCACCTCGAACTGCTCGGCCAGGTGGATGCGCAAACCCTGATCGATGCGGTCAAGCGCGCCGGCTATGACGCCACGGTCTGGCAGGCCGAGCAGGTCGCCGACACGCAGAACAACCGTCTGAACCGTGAACGCCTGTCCCTGGTGCTGGCGATTCTGCTGTCGGTGCCGTTGGTGCTGCCCATGTTGCTGCAGCCGTTCGGCGTGCATTGGATGCTCCCGGCCTGGGTGCAGTTCGCCCTGGCGACGCCGGTGCAGTTCATCTTCGGTGCGCGTTTCTACATCGCCGCCTTCAAGGCCGTGCGGGCCGGTGCCGGGAACATGGACCTGCTGGTGGCCCTGGGCACCAGCGCTGGCTACGGCTTGAGCCTGTATGAATGGGCGATCGCCCGTCCCGGCAGCATGCCGCACTTGTATTTCGAGGCTTCGGCCGTCGTGATCGCCTTGGTGTTGCTCGGTAAATACCTGGAAAGCCGCGCCAAGCACCAGACCGCCAGCGCCATCCGCGCCCTCGAAGCCTTGCGCCCGGAACGGGCGATCCAGGTGATCGATGGCCAGGAGCGGGACGTTGCCATCAGCGCCCTGCGCTTGAATGACCTGGTGCTGGTCAAGCCCGGCGAACGCTTCCCGGTGGACGGCGAAGTGCTGGAAGGCCAGAGCCACGCCGACGAAGCGCTGATCAGCGGCGAAAGCCTGCCGGTGCCCAAGCAGCCCGGGGACAAGGTCACCGGCGGCGCCATCAATGGCGAAGGCCGGTTGCTGGTCCGCACGCAAGCCCTGGGCACCGAAACCGTCCTGGCGCGCATCATTCGCCTGGTGGAAGACGCCCAGGCCGCCAAGGCACCGATCCAGAAACTGGTGGATAAAGTCAGCCAGGTCTTCGTACCGGTGGTGCTGGTACTGGCCCTGGCGACGCTCATCGGTTGGTGGCTGTACGGTGCGCCACTGGAAACCGCGCTGATCAACGCCGTCGCCGTGCTGGTGATCGCCTGCCCCTGCGCCCTGGGCCTGGCGACGCCCACGGCGATCATGGCTGGCACCGGCGTGGCGGCGCGCCACGGGATTCTGATCAAGGATGCCGAAGCCCTGGAACGCGCCCATGAAGTCACGACCGTGGTGTTCGACAAGACCGGCACCCTGACCTCCGGCACCCCGCGTATCGCCCACTTGACCGCCCTGGACGGTGATGAAGACGCGCTGCTGAAAATGGCCGGCGCACTGCAGCGCGGCAGCGAACACCCGCTCGCCAAAGCCGTACTGGACGCCTGCACCGAGCGCGGCCTGTATGTGCCGGATGTCAGCGACAGCCAGTCCCTGGCCGGACGCGGCATTGCCGGCAGCCTCGCCGGGCAACGCCTGGCCCTGGGCAATCGCCGTCTGCTGGACGAACTGGGCCTGAACCCCGGAACGCTGGCCGAATCCGCACAGGCTTGGGAAGCCGAAGGCCGTACGTTGTCCTGGCTGCTCGAACAAGGCGCGACGCCGCGGGTGCTGGGCCTGTTCGCCTTCGGTGACACCCTCAAGCCCGGCGCTCTCGCCGCCGTACAGGCCTTGAATGAACAGCACATCGCCAGCCATCTGCTCACCGGCGACAACCAAGGCAGCGCCCGGGTGGTGGCCCAGGCGCTGGAGATTTCCAATGTCCATGCCGAGGTACTGCCAGCGGATAAATCCGCCATCGTCCAACAATTGAAGCGCCACTCGGTGGTGGCGATGGTCGGCGACGGCATCAACGACGCCCCGGCCCTGGCCGCCGCCGACATTGGCATCGCCATGGGCGGTGGCACCGACGTGGCGATGCATGCCGCGGGCATCACCCTCATGCGCGGCGATCCGCGACTGGTACCGGCGGCGCTGGACATCAGCCGCAAGACCTACGCCAAGATCCGCCAGAATCTGTTCTGGGCGTTCGTCTATAACTTGATCGGCATCCCCCTGGCGGCGTTCGGCTTGCTCAACCCGGTGCTGGCCGGCGCGGCCATGGCCCTGTCGAGCGTCAGCGTGGTGAGCAATGCGTTACTGTTGAAGTTCTGGACACCCAAGCAGTTGGAGGACAAGCGATGAACATCGGCCAAGCGGCCCGCCAGAGCGGCCTGAGCGCGAAGATGATCCGCTATTACGAATCCATCGGCCTGCTCAAGGCCGCCCATCGCACCGACAGCGGCTACCGGGTCTACGGCGCCGATGACCTGCACACCCTGGCGTTCATCAAGCGCTCCCGCGACTTGGGGTTTTCCCTGGAAGAGGTCGGCAAATTGCTCACTCTCTGGCAAGACCGCCAACGCGCCAGCGCCGACGTCAAGGCCCTGGCCCGGCAACACATCGATGAGCTGAACCAGAAAATCCGCGAACTGGCCGAACTGCGCGACACCTTGCAAGACCTGGTAGAGCACTGCCACGGCGACCACCGTCCGGATTGCCCGATCCTCAAGGAACTGGCGTCGGGGTGTTGCAAGAACTGATGCCCACAAAGAAGCAATGCTGTGAACAGCCGAAGCAAAACGGTGGGAGCGACTTGCTCGCGATGACGGCGGCACATTCAACAACGATGCAAGCTGCCCCACCGCTATCGCGAGCAAGCTCGCTCCCACAGGGATCAACGGCGACTTAAATCTCGGGACCATCCAAAAACCAATGTGGGAGGCCTGCGGTGGATAGGAGATTTTGCAGCACCCACAAAAAACCCGGCCATAGGCCGGGTTTCTGTTCAGCCGATCATTGCATCCACGGCGGCGGTGGTTCTTCGGTCTTGCCGGGTGGGGCATCGTCGGCGGCGCGGACGGCCTGACGGCGTTCTTCATCCAGGCGGGCGGCCTCGATTTCACGCATGATCCCGCCGACATCCGCCAGTTCTTCCGGCTCGTCGAACTCGCCGGTCAGCACGCTGGCCGGGTGCAGGGTGCCCGCTTCGTACAGCGCCCACATTTCCTTCGCGTACTTGGTGCGCTTGAGTTCCGGGGCAAACCGGCCGAAGTAGGACGCCATGTTGCCCACGTCCCGCTCCAGCATGCTGAAGGCATGGTTGTTACCCGCGGCATCCACGGCTTGCGGCAGGTCGATGATCACCGGCCCCGTCGGCGTCAGCAGCACGTTGAACTCCGACAGGTCACCGTGCACCAGACCGGTACACAGCATCAACACGATCTGGGAAATCAGATAGGCGTGATATTCACGGGCCTGGTCCGGCTCCAGCACCACATCGTTCAGGCGCGGCGCCGCATCGCCGTACTCGTCGGCCACCAGCTCCATCAGCAGCACGCCTTCAAGGAAGTCGTACGGCTTGGGCACGCGCACACCCGCGCTTGCCAGGCGAAACAATGCCGCCACTTCAGCATTCTGCCAGGCGTCCTCGGTTTCCTTGCGCCCGAACTTCGAGCCCTTGGCCATGGCCCGGGCCTGACGGCTGTTGCGCACCTTGCGGCCTTCCTGATACTCGGCCGCCTGACGAAAACTTCGCTTGTTCGCCTCCTTGTAGACCTTCGCGCAACGTAGCTCGTTGCCGCAGCGCACCACATAAACAGCTGCTTCTTTACCACTCATGAGTGGGCGCAGCACCTCGTCGACCAGACCGTCCTCGATCAGGGGTTCAATGCGTTTTGGAGTCTTCATCAGCTTTTATTGTGGGTCCTTTATTACCAAACACGCGAATGACAGTCGTTATACGGCAATCCTTCCTCCACGGGGAGGGGTTGCCGACCTATGAACCTGTGATGCACACAATGTGCCGGATCAATCGACGGCGTCGAATCATAGCCGAGACCGGCGCTGGCGTTGGCAACTGAATACCCAGGTATTTGCGACAAGAGCTGACAGTCATGTCCACCGCCAGCCGTAGGCAAGTGCGCCGGCTCAATGCTTGAACAACTCCCCCGGTGTATACCCGAACATCCCCTTGAACGCGGCAATGAATGCGGACGTTGAATCATACCCACACGACAACGCGGCGCTGGTGACGCTGTCCCCTTTCTCCAAGGAGCCCAGGGACGACAACAAGCGCATGCGCTGGCGCCAGGCACGAAAGCTCAGGCCGGTCTCACGCTGGAACAGACGCATCAGGGTTTTTTCCGACGTGCCCAGACGTTCAGACCAGGCTTGCAAGGTGACGTTCTGTTCAGGCTGTTCGATCAATTCGTTACACAGCGCCAGCAAGCGGGCATGTCGCGGCAGCGGCAGGGAAAATCCCACTTCCGGCAGCGTCGCCAACTGGTCCAGCAACACCTGCACCAGCCGTTCTTCCTGGGTATCGCCTTGGGGATAATCGACCGGCAGCTGACAGAACACCTTGATCAACTCACGGGCCAGTGGCGTGACTTCCAGCACCCGACAGCGCTCATCGGCCCAGGGGCAGGCGTGACGATGGACATACAGGCTGCGCATTTCCGCCCGGGTGGAGGTCACCACCTGATGTTCCAGGTCGGCCGGGATCCAGATGCCCCGTTGTGGCGGGGCGAAGAAACTGCCGGCGGCGGTGTGTACGCCGAGAACGCCGCTGATGGCGTAGGAAAATTGCACCCAGTCATGACGATGGGCTTGCGTCCAGGAACCGGCGTTCAAGCTTTCGACACGGGCGTACAGCGGCCTCGGCAATTGCGCCAGGTCGGGGATACGTCGTTCCAGCTGCTGGTGTCCGTTAGGCGGCATTGATTGGCCTTATGTCGCAAGACGACTGATAAGGACGACGTTAGGCTAAGTCGACTTTTCTTACAACATGCGGTGCCCTATGCATATCTTCAGACACCTCAAACGCATGGTGACCGACTGGTTCCTGTGCGGCATGGTGCTCGCCACGCTGCTGGCGTACTTCTTTCCCACCTTTGGTGCCACGGGCGGTGCCATGCATGCCGAATGGGTGGTCAACATCGGCATCTTCGTGGTGTTCTTCCTGCACGGGGTCAACTTGTCCGGCGAGCAGATCCGCCACGGCCTGAAGAACATCCGGCTGCACGTGATGGTGCAGGCTTTCACCTTTGGCGTATTTCCGTTGCTCTGGCTGCTCAGCAACTGGCTGATGGGCAGCCATGTGCCGGCGCTGCTGATGCTGGGGTTCTTCTACCTGTGCGCCCTGCCCTCGACGATTTCCTCCTCGGTGGCCTTGACTGGCAGTGCAAAAGGTAACGTGCCGGCGGCGATTCTCAACGCGAGCCTGTCCAGCGTGCTGGGCATTTTCCTGACACCGTTGCTGGTCAGTTTCGTGGTCGGCAGCGGCGCTGGAGGCATCGACCTGGGTTCAACCTTGCTCGACCTGTGCGTGATGTTGCTGCTGCCGCTGGTGCTGGGACAGTTCCTGCGGCGTTGGCTGGCCGGTTTTTTCGGTCGGTACAAACGCTACACCAGCGTCATCGACAAGCTGGTGATCCTGCTGCTGGTCTACGCGGCCTTCTGCAACTCCATGGTGTCCGGCATCTGGCGCCAGCAAGGCAACGGCGTGTTGCTCAGCGCAGTGGTGGGCAGTGCTGTGCTGCTGGCAATCATCCTGTGGGCGACCACCCGCACCGCCCGCGCCCTGAAATTCAACAGCGCCGATGAAGTCGCCGCGGTGTTCTGCGCCAGCAAGAAATCCCTCGCCGCCGGGGTGCCGATGGCGGCGTTGATTTTCGGCAACCATCCCGGCCTGGGGCTGATTCTGTTGCCGATCATGATCTACCACCCGCTGCAGTTGATCGTCTGCTCGATCCTGGCCGAGCGTTACGCCAGCCAGCACAAGGCACTGGCCTCCCGCCAGGAGGGCACCCTCGTCAACGTTCGATAATCGCCGTCACACCCTGGCCGGCGGCGGCGCAGATGGAAATCAACCCGCGACCTCGCCCGGCGGCATCCAGCAACTTGGCGAGGTTGGCGACAATGCGCCCGCCCGTGGCGGCAAACGGATGCCCGGCGGCCAGGGAACTGCCCTTCACGTTCAACCGACCGCGGTCGATTGACCCCAGCGGCGCATCGAGGCCCAGGCGGGTCTTGCAATAGTCCGGGTCTTCCCAGGCCTTCAGCGTGCACAACACTTGGGCGGCGAACGCTTCGTGGATCTCGAAGTAATCGAAGTCCTGCAGGGTCAGGCCGTTGCGCGCCAGCAATCGCGGCACGGCGTAGACCGGGGCCATCAGCAGCCCTTCGGCGCCATTGACGAAATCCACCGCCGCCGTTTCACCGTCGCGCAGGTACGCCAGGATCGGCAGGCCCCGGGCCTTGGCCCACTCTTCGCTGCCCAGCAGTACCAGCGAGGCGCCGTCGGTCAGTGGTGTGGAGTTGCCCGCCGTCATCGTGCCCTTGGCACTTTTTTCGAAGGCCGGCTTGAGGGAGGCGAGTTTCTCCAGGGTCAGGTCCGGGCGCAGGTTGTTGTCCCGGGTCAGGCCGAGAAACGGGGTCATCAAGTCGTTCTGCCAACCTTCGGCGTAGGACGCGGCCATTTTCTGATGGCTTTCCAGGGCCAACTGGTCTTGGGCCTCCCGGGGGATCTGCCAGGTCTGGGCCATCAACTCACAGTGCTCGCCCATGCTCAGGCCGGTGCGCGGTTCGTTGATGCGCGGCAAGTCCGGCATCAGGTGCTGGGGGCGCAATTGCAGGAATATTTTGATTTTCTCAGCGGTGGTCTTGGCGCGATTGGCTTGCAGCAAGATCCTGCGCAACCCTTCATTGACCGCGATTGGCGCATCCGACGTGGTGTCGACGCCGCCGGCAATGGCGCTGTCGATCTGGCCCAGGGCGATCTTGTTGGCCACCAGCAACACCGTCTCCAGCCCGGTGCCACAGGCCTGCTGTACGTCATAGGCCGGCGTCATAGGTGACAGCCGCGAACCGAGCACGCATTCGCGGGTCAGGTTCGTATCCCGGGAGTGCTTGAGCACCGCCCCGGCAGCCACTTCGCCGATGTGCAAGCCATGCAGGTTGTAGCGTTCGATCAGCCCCTCGAGGGCGGCCGTCAACATCGCCTGGTTGCTGGCGGTGGCATAGGGCCCGTTGGAGCGGGCGAAGGGAATGCGGTTACCACCGATGATCGCGACGCGGCGTAGTTGTGTCATGAAGAACTCCCCTGTAGGTCTAATGCACTAAGAAAACTCAACCGTCCCCTGTGGGAGCCGAGCTTGCTCGCGATGAGCGATGATGCGACCTACCTGAAAAACGCGGTGTCTGCATCGCGAGCAAGCTTGGCTCCCACAGGGGTTCGGTGCCCTGGACAACGCGCTCCCGCTCAAGCTTAGGCTTTATCTCGCCGATCGAACGACTGATTGCCAATCATGGTCCACACTTGGAACCTCATCAGCCGGAGTGTGTTCCATGTCTGACCGTTATATCGACTTCGCCAATTCGCCCATTGGCCGGCGCATGGTCGGGTCCCTCGGCCTGCCATCGCCGGTACGCCTGGAACGCTGGCAGGCCGGGCGGCTACGGCCGATCGAAGGCGCCCTGCTGCTGGGCGGCGGGCCGTTGACCGAACAGATCGGCACGTTCGCCAAGCGCCTGACCGACACCATTTTCATCTACGGCGGCGAACCGACCGTGGCCACCGAGTGGATCCCCGGCCACGGACCGAAAATCAAGGCAGTGGTGTACGACGCCAGCCATTTGGTGCAGACCGACCAGCTCAAGCAGCTGCGGGAGTTTTTCCAGCCGCTGATGAAGAACCTCGACCACAGCGCCCATGTCGTCATCCTGGGGCGCGCGCCGCAAAGCCTTGGCGATCCGTTCGCCGCCAGTGCCCAGCGGGCGTTGGAAGGTTTCAGCCGTTCCCTGGCCAAAGAGCTGCGCCACGGCGGGACGCTGCAACTGCTGTATGTCGGCGACGGTGCCGAAGCGCAGTTGGAAGGTGCGCTGCGGTTTTTCCTGTCACCCAAGAGTGCCTTCATTTCCGGGCAGGTCATTCGCCTCGACGCCTGTGACACCCAGGTCCATGACTGGACCCGACCGCTTACGGGGCTCAAGGCGCTGGTCACTGGCGCGGCCCGCGGGATCGGCGCCTCCATCGCCGAAACCCTGGCCCGCGATGGCGCAGACGTGATCCTGCTCGACGTCCCCCAGGCCAAGACCGACCTCGACGCCCTGGCGGCGCGTTTGAGCGGACGCAGCGTCACGCTGGATATCTGCGCCGAAGATGCCGCCGCCCAGTTGATCGAGCACCTGCCCGACGGCGTCGACATCGTGGTGCACAACGCTGGCATCACCCGGGACAAGACCCTCGCCAACATGACCCCGGAATTCTGGGACGCCGTGTTGGCCGTCAACCTCAACGCCCCGCAAGTGCTGACCAAGGCCCTGCTCGACAGCGGTACTCTGCGCGACAATGGCCGGGTCGTCCTGCTGGCCTCCATCAGCGGCATTGCCGGCAACCGTGGGCAGACCAACTATGCGGCGAGCAAGGCCGGGCTGATCGGCCTGGCCCAGGCCTGGGCGCCGCTGCTGCAATCTCGGGGCATCAGCATCAACGCCGTGGCGCCGGGGTTCATTGAAACCCGCATGACCGCCGAGATCCCCTTCGCCTTGCGCGAGGCCGGGCGGCGCATGAGTTCCCTCGGCCAGGGCGGTCTGCCTCAAGATGTCGCCGAAGCCGTGGCCTGGCTCGCGCAGCCGGGCACGGGCGCCGTGACCGGGCAGGCCCTGCGGGTATGCGGGCAAAGCCTTTTGGGAGCATGACCATGACGATCCAATGGCATGAGGTCAGCAGCCCGCCATCCATGTCCGGGCTCTATTCAAAAGCGGCGACGCGGCGCAAGGTCACCGGAACGACCTTGCCCGAGGAAGGCCTGCGCCAGGTGCTTCAGGTCGACCCGCAACGGCTGGCGGCCTATCGCAAAGTGTGCGGTTTCGTCGATAACGGACTGCTGCCGCCGACTTATCCCCACGTCCTGGCGTTTGCCCTGCAGATGCAATTGCTCACGGGGCGGGACTTTCCCTTTCCGCTATTGGGGTTGATCCACTTGAGCAACCGCATTCGCGTATTGCGGCCCATGGGCGGGGTCGGCCAGGTGCGGGCCAGCGTCCATGTCGAGAACCTGCAAGCCCACCCCAAAGGCGCGGTATTCGACCTGGTGACCTGCCTCGATGATCAGTTGGGGCCATTGTGGGAGGCCCGGAGCCAGATGCTGTGCAAAGGCGTCCAGCTTGACGGCGCGCTCGTGGACGAATCACCTGAGGCCAGCCTGCCATTGATTGAAGTCGCGCGCTGGACCGCACCGGCTGACATCGGCCGGCAATACGCCAAGGTTTCCGGCGACTACAACCCGATTCACCTGAGCGGTATCAGCGCCAGGCTGTTCGGCTTCCCCACCGCCATCGCCCATGGCTTGTGGAACAAGGCCAGGACCCTGGCGGCGCTGGATGACCACCTGCCCGAGGCCAACATCGAGATCGAGGTGACCTTCAAGAAACCGGTGCGCCTGCCCAGCGAAGTGACCCTGCTGTCCAGCGCGGCGGGCTCCAGTGGGCAACTGCAACTGCTGGGGACCGGGGCACTGGAACATATGGTGGGAGAGTGGCGGCCGGCAACCTGAGCCAGGTCGATGGCATTCACCGTCACCCCCTGTGGGAGCGAGCTTGCTCGCG
The DNA here is from genome assembly GCF_014851795.1 of Pseudomonas sp. Pdm06. Taxonomy (NCBI): domain Bacteria; kingdom Pseudomonadati; phylum Pseudomonadota; class Gammaproteobacteria; order Pseudomonadales; family Pseudomonadaceae; genus Pseudomonas; species Pseudomonas sp. Pdm06. The sequence continues at coordinate 77,330 of NZ_JACVAH010000021.1, read as the reverse complement.
ATGGCGCTGGGTCAGCTTGCATCAAGGTTGAATGTGCCGCCGTCTTCGCGAGCAAGCCCGCTCCCACAGTTTGTTTCGGGGTGTTCATAGAGACGAGTCCACCGCCAATCCCTGTGGGAGCGAGCTTGCTCGCGATGGCGGTGGGTCAGCCTCCACCCATCTTGAATTCGCCGTGGTCAGCGCGGCGGGTAGTTGGACAGAATCCGCCCCACCGTCTCGCGCACGGCGGTGTTGCGGTCGGCCGGGTTGGGGGAATTGCTGAGCAGTTGTTCATCACTGCCACGCCACACCAGCTTGCCGTCCTTGCCGTCGAGCAGGTCGATCTGCACAGTGGCGACTTTGTAGCTGATGTTGCGGGTTTCGTTGTACATCGGCCCACCCCAGTAGCCATTCCACGGGCCACCCCAACCGCCGCCGTAGTTAGTGGTGACCTGCTGCTGGCGGTCCTCGACGATCAAATAGGCCTGGACCAGCACATCGCCGCGCCCGCCCGCCGCAGCCGGGCGCAAGCCGCGCTGGTCGAGTTGATCGGCCACCGCCTGGCGGATCCGCTGTTCGGTCAGGTCGCTCTTGATGCGTGGATCATCGGGGCGATACTGCAGCGCCGGGTCTTTCCAGCTCCAACTGCGATACGCCGCAAAGTCTCGGCTGGTGTCGAAGTCATGGTTGACTTGGTTAGAGGCACAAGCCCCCAGCAACAGGGTGAAGGCCAATAGAGCAAGACGGCGAAACATGGTTTTTCTCCGTTGCGTAATCAACTTGGGGGATACGCCGACATGGCTTTTTCCACTGCCTCGCGAATGGCATCGCTGCGTCCGCTCTGGCTGCCCCGCTGGCCGGTCTCGGCGCTGGCGCTCCACACCGGCTGACCGGTGCGAGCATCGAACAGGTCCACCCGAACCACCACGACTTGCTCCTGATACGTGCGCACCATCGGCATCGGATGGTACACGCCATAACCCGGACCGTAGCGGTCATAACGGTTATAGCCGCCGTAATAGCCAGCATCATAATCATCCCGGACCTGGCGCACGCGGGTCTCCAGGCGCAGGTCGGCGCTGACGAACAGGTCGGCGGGCCGGTTGTCATGCAGCGGCCGCAGGCCACGCTGGTCGAGGGCATTGCTCACCGCTTCGGCCACCTGGGCCGAATCCGCCCAGGCAGTGCCCGGCGGCAGGCGCCCGTCGCGCCAGGCCCAGCTGCGATAGCGCCCGTAATCACGGGGCGGCGCCGGGTAGGCGCTGCGGTCGAATACCGTGGCGGCCTCCGGTGGCGCCGGCGGCAACGGATTGGAGGTGGCGACATAGGGGTTGCTGCCCTGGCAGGCCACCAGCCCCAGGCACAGCACCAACAACCCTGAACGACCTTTCATTTCGCGCTCCAATTGCACTTGCGGATCAGAGGGGACGGCAGATCCAGTGCAGATAACGTCCCAACCCGGCAAACGCCGGATGGCGACGGTGGGCCAGTTCCATTTCCAGCAACTGCGCAAGTTCCACGCGGCCCTGGAACTCCACCGGCATGTAGTCATGGAAAACCCGCACGCCACTCTGGCTTTCGACCTGCCACAGGCCTTCAAGTTGCGCCGCCAAATCTCGCGGATCAAGGGGTTGTTGCGGCGTCAGGCTCTGTTTTTCGCCGGCCATGTCATTTTTGCGCAACTTGCGGAAATGCCCCTTGAGCAGATTGCGATAGACCAACGCGTCGCGGTTGTAGAACGCCAGGGACAGCCAACCGCCAGGCGCCGTCAGTTGATGCAGCACCGGCAGGATCGCGTGGGGCTCGGCCAGCCACTCCAGCACCGCGTGACACAACACCAGGTCGTAAGGTTCGGTCAGTTGGCCGAGCAGGTCCTGCCACGGTGCCTGGATGAACGTGGCCTGCTGGCCGGCCTCGGCAAAACGCTGGCGAGCGCCTTCGAGCATGGGTTCGGCCGGCTCGGCCAGGGTCACCTGGTGACCGCGCTCGGCCAACCACAACGACATGTGGCCCAGGCCAGCGCCGATGTCCAGCACACGCAATGGACGCTGCGGCAAGGTTTCCAGCAGATCGGCCTGAAGCACCGCCAGGCGGATGGCGCCCTTGGCCCCGCCGTAGATTTTTTCCGCGAAGCGCGTGGCGAGCTGATCGAAATGACGGTCGCTCATTGGCCGAACCGCCGTTCGCTGTCGGCCAGCTTGCTGCGCACCACGGCGTCCATGTCCAGGCCCAGCTCGCTGCAAAGCAGCAACAGGTACAACACGATGTCACCGACTTCCTGCCCGGCGTGGGCCAGTTTGTCCGCCGGCAACTGGCGCGACTGGTCCTCGGTCAGCCACTGGAAAATCTCCACCAGTTCGGCCATTTCCACACTGGCGGCCATGGCGAGGTTTTTCGGGCTGTGGAATTGCCGCCAATCGTTATGGTCACGAATGGCATGCAGGCGTGCGGTCAGTTCAACAAGGTTCATCGGGTTCTCCTGAATGCGCATAGCTTCAGGGGGATGACCGGGGAAGGCAAGAGTCTCGGTACGAAGCGACGGTTTGCCCCATAATCGAACCAACTCGGCCGCCACAGCTCCTACAATCAGGAGCCAACGGCTCAGTTCGGATTCCCTCCCATCAGGATGCACATATGCAGGTAGAAAGCTTTTTCGAATGGCTCGGCCAGGCGCTTGGTTCGGTAATCCGTTTCATCGTCGACCTGCTCAGCGGCCTCTTCAACACCCTGGCCAACGCCGGCGGCAATTTCGTCGATGGGCTGTCACGCACCTTGGGCATGGACACTTCGATCATCAGCATCATCGCGCTGATCCTCGGGCTGATGCTGCTGTACTCGGCCATCCGCGCCTTCATGCGGGCCTCGATCGTCATGGGCATCATCTGGCTGGTGCTGGGGTTGTGGTTGTTGAGTTGGATCATCCACTAGGTCCAGAGCACTTGTGGGAGCAAAGCTTGCTCGCGATACAGGCGCCTCGGTTCCCTGAAAGACCGCGTCATCTTCATCGCGGGCAAGCCTTGCTCCCACAGATTTATGGAGGCATTCCCACGCGGGACGTGGGCACGATCAATCCAAGAACCCGCTACAATCGCGCTCCATCAAGGAGCCCGCATGCCCAACCTGATCACCGACTGGCGCGACCGCCTGACCCATCGCCGGGTCTGGGCACTGGCTGCGCCGATGATTCTCTCGAACATCTCCGTGCCGCTGGTGGCGTTGGTGGACAGCACCGTCATCGGCCATTTGCCCCATGCCCATCAGTTGGGCGCCGTGGCGGTCGGGGCGAGTTTGTATACGGTGTTGGCGTGGGCCATGGGCTTCTTGCGCATGGGCACCACCGGGTTCGCCGCCCAGGCCGCCGGGCGGGGTGACGGGGCGGCGTTGCGACAAGTGTTGTTGCAAGGACTGCTGTTGGCGATGGGGCTGGCGCTGCTGCTCGGTGCCGTCGGCGTGCCGTTGAGCGACGTGGCGTTGCATTTCATGCAGCCGTCCGCCGAGCTCAACCAGTTGACCCGCGACTTCTTCCACACCCGGCTCTTCGGCTTGCCGGCGGCGCTGGCCAGCTATGCGCTGGTGGGCTGGTTCCTCGGCGCCCAGAATGCCCGGGCGCCGTTGGCGATCCTGTTGGTGACCAACCTGGTCAACATCGCCCTGAATCTTTGGTTCGTGATCGGCCTGGACTGGGGCGTGACCGGCTCGGCCCGGGCGTCGGTGATTGCCGAGTGGACCGGAGCGCTGGTCGGCCTGGCCCTGGCTCGCAAGACACTGCGGGCCTGGCCCGGGCAGATGGCCTGGGCGGCCCTGGGCGTGTGGCAGAACTGGCGTCCGCTGCTGGCGGTGAACCGGGACATCTTCATTCGCAGCCTGGCACTGCAAGCGGTGTTTTTCCTGATCACGGTGCAAGGCGCGCGCCTGGGGGACGCCACCGTGGCGGCCAATGCCTTGCTGCTCAACGGCTTGCTGCTGACCGCCCATGCCCTGGACGGCCTGGCCCACGCCGTGGAAGCGCTGTGCGGCCATGCCATTGGCGCCCGCGACCGCCTGGCATTGCGCCGCTCGCTGGTGGTGGCCGGCGGTTGGTCACTGATTGCAAGCCTCGGCTTTGCCCTGCTGTTCCTGCTCGCCGGCCACTTGTTCATCGATATGCAGACCGACATTCCCGACGTGCGCGCCACCGCTTACGACTACCTGCCCTACCTGGCGACCTTGCCGCTGATCGCGGTCTGGAGCTACTTGCTCGACGGCCTGTTCATCGGTGCCACCCGCGCCCGGGAAATGCGCAACGGCATGCTCTTGACCCTACTGCTCGTGTCGCCGATCGCCTGGATGCTGGTGGGTTTGGGCAACCATGGGCTGTGGATCACCTTCCTGCTGTTCATGGCCCTGCGCAGCCTGACCCTCGGTGCGTTTGCCTGGCACTTGCAGCGGCGTGACCGTTGGCTCGGCGCGCCGGCCCCATAACCTTCAATCCTGGCGACCCTGCCAGCGCCGCCGCAGGTGTTCGAGACGCTCGCGCTGCGAGCCTCCCTCCGGCCCCGGAATGGGCCGGGCATCGGGGTATTGCAGGCGCAGCCACAGCCAGTCATCGAGCACCGTCCGCTCGGTGAATCCCAACGCCAGCCCCTGCTGCAAATCCTCCCAGAGCCGACGGTAATCACGCCCGGTGGAGCGGCACCATTGCCACGCGTGGCGCTCCAACAGGCATCGTCGCAACTGGCCCTGTTGTCGGTCGCTGAGGCCGTGTTCTTTCTCCAACGCCGCCACCGGCAGTCCAGGGTTGGACAGTTGTTGCCAGCCCTGGCTGCCGATCGCCCGGTCGGCCCACGTGCCGCCGAACCAGCGCGCCAGGCTGATCGGCCCCAGCCAGCAACTGAGCTCATGGGAGTCGCAACCGTCGAAGAAATAGCTGGCGGTGTGCGGGTTGTAGTAATTCAACAGGGCTTTGTGATGCAGGCCCAATGTCACCGTCAGCATGCGCCGCAGATGCGTGAGCAATTGCCCGACGGGCTTTGGGCAGGCCAACAACAACCCCGGCCAGGCGCGCGGGTCCAGGTGACAAAGGCTGACCAGCGCGGGGGATTGGCGCAGCTCCACCAACAACGGGCCCTGCTCGCGAAGCCCATGCAACTCGGTGCCTTCGAACAGGGCAAAACGCCGGGCCTCGGCGAACTGCGCGTGCACCAGCCGCACCGCCTCAGGCGCACTCGGTACGTCCAGCAGCAACCACTGCGGCGTTGATCCAGGCACGACCGCGCTCATCGAGCAACGCCCGCGCCGCGTCCCATGAGCATGCGGCAGGTGCACAGCGGTTGGCCGCAGGGGCTGAAAGGCCCGCCTTCGGGCAACAGGCACAACAAGACCAGCGGCTCGGCCTCCCGCATCGCCGACAACAGCACCGGATCGACAACCGACCGCCCAAGTGTTTCGCCTGAAGATGACTCATCGGCAACCGCTGCCGAGGCAGGCTCGCCCAGAAATGCACTGATCAGCGGCCGATCCGGATCACCTTCGATAAAGCTCACCAGCACCTCGGTGCCGTCACACAGGGCGGCCGCCCCGCCGGCAGCCAGCTCCGGCGCCAAGGGCAGCCAGCAATGACTGGGGCTGGAACCTTCGCCCTGATAGACCCAGTCGAACTCCACCGCCACGCGCCCCGCTCCCAACTCCGACGGCTCGTCCACCGCCACGACCCAGCCGCGTTGACGGCTCACCATGCGTGGTTTGGCCGGGACGCTGTCCGGCACGAACAGCACGCCCCGGGGAATGGCCTTGAAATGGTTGCCATACACACCCGCCTGGACGCGATGCTCGACCTTCGTCAACAGCCAGCGCCGGTTCCAACCGGCAAACGGATGGTCCGTCAACGTCAACACCTGGCCACCCCGCAGGTTCGTCAGTTCGCTGCGCCCCTGGGCGACCTGCTGCCCCGACACATCGGTGTGCACGCTGAAGGTCCGCACCGCGGCAACCGGCCCGTCGTCCACGTAGACCGCCTTACCAGCAGGGGGAAAACTGTGGGGATTGTCGGCGAACACCAGGCAATGCCCGTCCCGCGTGTGTTCGAAATGAAAGTGGATACCCGCCCGGGCGCACACGCGCTGGAGGAACTGCAGGTCCGATTCGCGATACTGGGTACAGAAATCCTGCGGTGGATAATCGCCGCTCAGGTCCAGGCACAGGCGGCGGCCGCTGATGCCATGGCCCTTGAGCACCTGGCGAATGATCTGCGGCACCGAGCGGGCACTGAACACCCGCTGGCTGAAGCGCTGCGCCAGACAGGCCAGCTTCGGCCCGATACGCACCCGGCAACCGGCGCCATGACGGTGTTGGACCAACTCATGGAGCTGCCCATGAATGCCCCGGCCTGGAGCCCCGAAACTCAACCAGACGTTGCGGTACAGCAGGCTCGCCAAGTCCAGGCTCGCATCGTGCAACAGGAGTTCCACTTCATAGACAAAGGGCTCGCTAATGGCTTCGCTACCCGTGAAGGCCACCACGTCAACGGGCTCGGGCAGACCGGCTATCTCCAGACGAAATGCTGGCTCGCAGGCTGGATCGGACATCGGCGTTTCTCTACAGGAGGGGCGGTCGGGGATTCTCGCCGACCGCCATGGCCGAGTAGAGGGGCCAAGTACAGGTTAGGAAAGGGACTACACGAAATAAGGACATCACCGATTAAATGCACCGGTGTGAAGAAATAGCCGTGGCGTAAACAAAAATGCCCTCCGGGACTATCCGAAAAAACCCGCGATGTGCGGTGTGTTTTCTGACAGCCCCGGTGGGCATTGAGGGGACGGCTATTGGCGCTGTCTCTCCATCAGGAAGACAGATACGACGAACGCGTCAGCCCCAGGCGCAGCGCATCGAGGAACTGGGTACGCTCGGCGGCGCTGATGCGGGCGCTGGCGCACTTGTCGCGGTAGTGAGTCATCAACTCCTCCGGCGACAAGTGCACGTAGCGCAGCATGTCTTCGATGGTGTCGTGGGTTTCGATACCGGCGTGGTACACGCTGCCATCGGCGTTCTGGTAGATGTTCACCGAGTCGGTGTCGCCGAACAGGTTGTGCATGTCACCGAGGATTTCCTGGTAGGCGCCCACCAGGAAGATCCCCAGCAGGTAGTCTTCACCCGGATTGAGGGCGTGAACCGGCAGACTGGTCTCGATGCTCTGCTCGTCGACGTATTGCTTGATCTTGCCGTCGGAGTCGCAGGTCAGGTCTTGCAGCACGGCGCGGCGCAGCGGCTCTTCGTCCAGGCGATGCAGCGGCAGGATCGGCAATACCTGGCCGATGGCCCAGGTGTCCGGCAGGCTCTGGAACACCGAGAAGTTGCAGATGTATTTGTCGGCCAGCTTGTCATTGAGTTCATCCAGCACCTGGCGGTGCGAGCGCTGGCGGGCCTTCAACGAGTTGTGCAGGCGACGGCACACGGCAAAGTAGCACTGCTCGGCCAAGGCTTTTTCCGCCAGGGTCAGCTTGCCGTCGGCATATTGGGTCGCCACGTCGCTCATGTAGTGCGTGGCGCGCCAGTAGGTCTCGGTGACCATCTCGATATCGGTCGGGCCCAGCAGGTCAACCAGCCATTGCACGGTTTCCGGCAGTTCCTGCTTGTTGTCGATCACCGGCACGTCGTCGTTGTGTTTCTCGACGTCGGTCACCTGCACCACCAGCATCGCGTGGTGGGCGGTCAGCGAGCGGCCGCTTTCCGAGAAGATGTGCGGGTGCGGCAGGCTCTGGGCATCGCAGAACTCCTTGAGCATGCCGACCACGACACCGGCGTAATCGTCCATGTCGTAGTTGATCGAACTGGCGTTGCGCGAGTGCGTGCCGTCGTAGTCCACGCCGAGGCCACCGCCGACGTCGATGTGATCCACCGGCAGGCCGAGATTGCGCAGCTCGCCGTAGTAACGGATCGCTTCCTTGAAGCCGTGCTGGTAGTCCGCCAGATTGGCGATCTGCGAGCCCATATGGAAGTGCAGCAGGCGAATGCCCTGATCCAGGCCTGCGGCGCGGAAGCGCTCGACCACCGACAGCAGTTGCGCGGCCGACAAGCCGAACTTGGACTTCTCGCCACCGGTATCGGCCCACTTGCTCGACGCCAGGGACGACAGGCGCACGCGCAGGCCGACCTGTGGCTTGACCTTGAGCACCGCGGCCTCTTCGATCACCAGGCCGACTTCGGACTCTTTCTCGATGACGATGAAGACGTTGTGACCCAGCTTCTGGCCCATCAGCGCCAGGCGGATGAATTCGCGGTCCTTGTAGCCGTTGCAGACGATGGTGCCGCCCTTCGGCGCGAGGGCCAGCACCGCCAGCAGCTCCGGCTTGGAACCGGCTTCCAGGCCGATGGAGACGTTCTGGGTGGCGATGATGTTCTCGATCACCGCTTCCTGCTGGTTGACCTTGATCGGGTAGAGCGCGGTGTACTTGCTCTGGTATTCCAGGCGCGCGATGTTGCTGTCGAACGCACCGGTCAGCTGGCGCACGCGGTCTTGCAGGATGTCGGGAAAGCGCACCAGCAAAGGCAGCGAGAGGCCGCTCTGGCGCAACTGGTCGACTTGCTCGAACAGGTCGATGGGCGAACTGCCGGGACCGTTCGGACGGACTTCGACGCGACCGGCTTCATTGATCGCGAAATACCCGGCCCCCCAATGGCGAATCCCGTAAACGCTGCGGCTGTCCGCAACTGTCCATTGGCTGCCATCGTCTTTGCGTGTGCGTCGTACGGACATCGAAGTCCCCTATAAAGAAGTCAAAATGCACCATCCGGTCGGAGGCTGGGGCAGTCTAGAGAGTGAAAATGACGAATTGCCTGTTAGCAAGGTAGACCCTGCTCCCAGCGATGAGTTTAGAAACCCGTTCAGAACAGGTTCTGTGAAAACCATGCGGGCGACCTCGAACGTCGGGTCCGGGTCAAGCCGAGGGTGGTTTTCACAGAAGCTGCTAGCCGCCGGATTTCTTTGCCTTGAAGCCGTGCTTGACCAGTTCCGCCAGCAGCAGCTCGACGTGATCGCCCTGGATCTCGATGATGCCGTCTTTCAACGCACCACCGGTGCCACAACGCTTCTTCAATGTGGTGGCCAGTTCCTTGAGCGCATCTTCGGCCAACGGCACGCCGGTGATCGTGGTCACCGTCTTGCCGCCGCGACCTTTGCTTTCACGGCGCACACGGGCAATGCCATCACCGGCAGGGATGGCGGTCTGTTTGCAGATGCAGGCATCCACCGGTTGACGGCAATCAGGGCAATGACGACCGGCGTCGGTAGAAAATACCAGGCCGCCCAGGGCGGCGAAGGATACGGCTTTTTTGACCACCGGCAATCCTCTTGGGAGGACAAAGACTGGTCGAGGGGAGAACGTGCCTCGACCGCGAAACCCCACTCAGGCAGGGGCAGCGCTACTGGACCGCAGACGCGGTTCAGCTTGAAAAGTCGCGCAGTGTAACGGCAAAAAGCCGACTTGCTAAGGGCCAATCAGCGCCAATTTATAGCTTCTTTGCGACGTCGCCACCCTGGGCACGCAAATAGCGTTCAAGCGCCGCCAGGGAGTCCGGGCAGTAAGGCATGCGCTGGATTTCATCGAGCACCTGTTCAAGCGGCAGGAAACGCGCTTCGAGGACTTCTTCAGGCTGCAGGACCAGCGGGCCGTCCCACACCGCCGAGAACGCCGAACACCACAGGCGACTGCCGGGGTCTTCGAAATAAAAATGATCGTGGGCGGTCAGTTCCACGCCGCTCACGCCCAGTTCTTCCGCCAGCTCACGGGCGGCCGACTCAGCGTAGGTCTCGTCGGCCTGGACCATCCCGCCCGCCGCCACGTCCCAGAAGCCCGGGTAGATGGCCTTGCTCAGGGTGCGCCGGTGAACACACAGTTCACCGGCCGAATTGAACAGCATGATGTAGGTGCCACGCCCGATCAGGCCGCGCTCGCGCAGCTGCGAACGCACCAGGCTGCCAAGCAGGTTGTCGTGCTCGTCGACCCACGCGATCAGCTCGGCATCCGAGGCCGCTCGGTGAGCGACCTCCCGGGGGCTTTCGCTCATGGATCAGCCCTGGTTCAGCAGTTGCCGCAAGTCGATGACCGCTGCGTTGGCCCGGGAAATGTAGTTAGCCATGACCAGCGAGTGGTTCGCCAAGACACCAAAGCCGCTGCCGTTGAGGATCATCGGGCTCCAGACCGGTTCCTGGGACGCTTCCAGTTCACGAATGATCTGCCGTACGCTGACCGTGGCGTTCTTTTTCGCCAGCACATCGGCGAAGTCCACTTCGATGGCGCGCAGCAGGTGCGACAGTGCCCAAGCCTGGCCGCGGGCTTCATAGAACACGTTGTCGATCTGCAGCCATGGGGTCTCGACCACCTCTTCGTCCACCTGCGGCACTTGGCCCGGGGCCGTGACTTCGGTTTTCAGCGAGGTGTTGAGCTTGACCCGGCCAACGCTGGCCGACAGGCGCTGGGACAACGAGCCCAGGCGCGTACCGACGTCCCCCAGCCAGTTGTTCAGGTTGTCGGCGCGGGCGTAGAACAGCGCGCTTTTCTGGTTCGGATCGGACAGCCGGGCCTGGTAGCGGCTCAGGGAGTTGATGCCCTCCTGGTATTCGGATTCACTGGAAGGCAGCACCCAACTGCGGTTGTCGAAGTTGAAGCGCGGCTCGGCCTTGGCCAGGTCGGCGTCCTCGGCGGACTGGGACTGGGAACGGGCGAAGTCCTTGCGCAACGCGCGGCTCAGGTCGCGAACCTGCACCAGCACGCCGTATTCCCAGCTCGGCATGTTGTCCATCCACAGGCCTGGCGGGAAGCGGTCGTTGGAAATGTAGCCGCCTTGCTTGGTCAGCAGGGTCCCGGCCACAGTCTTGAGCGTCTCGACCGTGGTGTAGCCCACCACCATTTGCCGGCCATCCTTCTCGGCTGCGGCCTGGGCGTTCTGCTGCACAGGGAACAACGCGGGCTCCTGGCTCCAGTACCAGCCGAGGGCAATGGTCACCAGCAGGTAAAGGCCGATCAGCGTGGCCAGTGCGCGGCTGAAAAAAAGCCCACCCAGGTAGCCGCGGGTGTCCGATTTCGGCTCGGCGGCGCGTTCAGGCGCGCTGCCCGCGCGGTTTTTCCAGTCCAGCATGGCGATGTTCCTTCAATCACTTGAGTTCTCGGTTCGACCACAACCCTACGCCATCGTGCCTGATTTGAAACGCGATAATGCGGCGCCAATCATGCCGGGCGCGACAGGGCAATCGAACAGCACTATAAAGGAAGCGTCGCCATCGGCCTATGAGACTGTCCAGTCACAAACTGAATTGGGCGACTGGACAGAATATTGACGTATGACACTCATGCGGAGGAAAAGAGGTGCTAGCATAGAGCCACCAGTCGACCTCAGCATGCACCCTAACTAGTAGTCAGGATATGACCGAGCCAGAAGACCCCAGCCGTGAGCGCCTCAAGCACCACTTTGCCCAGCGGGTAATTCATCAGGCTCGCCAGATCCTGGAGATTTGGCAGCGCCTGCAACGCAGTGAGTGGTCAAGCACCGACCTGTCGGAGCTCAGCGAAGCCAATCTGCGCCTGCTGCGCTTTGCCGAGCGCTTCGAACAGCCCGAGCATTCCCTGCTGGCCCAAGGCATCAGCCAGTCGCTGCAAGCGGTGGACGCCAATCGCGGGCGCCTGAGCAGCCACCTGATCACCGAAATCAACCGCTTGATGCAGCGCTTGTCTCGCACCGGCCTGCGCCACGGCGACCAGCTCGAACAAACCTTCCTGCCGCCGCTGCGCAAACCCATCTACGTGATGCTGCAGGACCATGACCGCGCCGAACGCCTGGCCAAGCAATTGGAGTTCTTCGGCCTCAGCGCCCAGGCACTGGACAGTGTCGCGGCGTTCCGGGCCTCGATGGTCGAGCGCCTGCCGGCGGCGATTGTCATGGACGTGGACTTCAGCGGCCCGGGCACCGGCTTGAAACTGGCCGCAGAAGCCCAGGAAGGCCTGGAACAACCGTTGCCGCTGCTGTTCTTCAGCTTGCTGGAAACCGACACCCCGACACGTCTGGCCGCGGTACGTGCCGGCGGGCAGGAATTCCTCACCGGCACCCTCGAAGCCTCGAGCCTGCTGGAAAAGATCGAAGTGCTGACCTGCGTCGCCCAGTACGACCCCTACAAAGTGCTGATCATCGATGACTCACGCGCCCAGGCCTTGCACACCGAGCGCCTGCTCAACAGCGCCGGCATCATCACCCGCACGCTGATCGAGCCGATCCAGGCCATGGCCGAGCTGGCGGATTTCCAGCCCGACCTGATCATCCTCGACATGTACATGCCGGCCTGCACCGGCACGGAACTGGCCAAGGTCATCCGTCACAATGACCGCTATGTCAGCGTGCCGATCATCTACCTGTCCGCCGAAGACGACCTGGACAAGCAACTCGACGCCATGAGCGAAGGTGGCGACGACTTCCTGACCAAACCGATCAAGCCCCGGCACTTGATCACTACCGTGCGCAACCGTGCCGCCCGGGCGCGCAACCTCAAAGCGCGGATGGTGCGCGACAGCCTCACCGGCCTGTACAACCACACCCATATCCTGCAACTGCTCGAGGATTGCAGCTTCCGCGCTCGTCGCGAAGGCAAACCCCTGAGCTTCGCCATGCTCGACATCGATCACTTCAAACGGGTCAATGACAGCCACGGCCACCCCATGGGCGACCGGGTGATCAAGAGCCTGGCGCTGTTTCTCAAGCAGCGCCTGCGCAAGACCGACTTCATCGGCCGTTACGGCGGCGAAGAGTTCGCCATCGTCATGCCCGACACCGACATCGACGCCGCCTGCAAAGTGCTGGATGAGATTCGCCAGCGCTTTGCCGAAATCCACTATCCGGCCCAGCCCCATGATTTGTGGTGCACCTTCAGCGCTGGCGTGGTGGAGATGAGCGATGACTCCGACAGCCTGATGATGGCCAGCCAGGCGGACGAAGCGCTGTACCGTGCCAAGCACGCCGGACGCAACCGGGTACAGAGCGCCCGGCAATCAAAGCAAAGTGCCACCTTTTCATCGGAATCGACCGACTCGGTCATAAACCTGTAACGCAAACGCAATAACTTCAGGCACTTACGATTCTGCCCTCGGTAGACCCTTGATGCGCCTGAAGCTGCTGACCAATCTCAATACTGTTCTTTTAGTTGCCGTATGCCTGGGCCTCGGGGTCACCCTGTGGTGGTCGCAGATCGCCCTGGAACGGCCCTACTTGCTGATGGAGCGCTACCTGGGCCTGTCGCGGCAATTCCAGAGCGAAGTGGCGCGCAACATCGAGGACTACCTGGCCAGCGGCGACGCCTTGCGCCTGAGCGCGGCCACCCAGGCCTTGGAGACGCTGCAGAAAGACCTCGACCAGTTTCCCCCGGAGCTGGCCAAGGCCCTGCGTCCGAGCCTGTCGAACCTCGACGGCTTCAGCAAGACCGATCTGCTGGCCGCCGGCAAACTGGCTGGCGATCCGCAGGCCTTGTTGTTGCAAGCCGAGCGTGAACTGAGCGCCAGCCTCGATCAACTGGCCCAATACGCCAATGGCGCCCCGGCCTACCTGCCCCCGTTGTTTGCCGCTTCGCAGCATCTGGGTCGGTTGTCCCTCACGCGGGACAAACTGGTCAGCAGCGGCCGCAGCGAATTGGCCGCCGATGTCGAACGGGAACTGGCGAGCATCCGTGTCGAAGCCGAACGCCTCGACGGCCTGCCCCTGCTGGGTGTCACCGCCAGCAGCGAATCGGGCAGCGATGATTTCGCCGCGCTGATGGGCCTGGAGACCCAGGAAAAAACCGCCGCCGAAGATGCTGGCATCGCCCTCAAGCGCGAACTCAACAGCCTGCTCGGCCGTTACCCGGCGGAATTGACCCGCACCCGCGAACTGATCCAGAAACGCGCCGAGCTGAGCAATGCCACGCACCTGAAAATCGCCGACGTGCAAACGGCGATCGATACCCTGGAACCGGCGGTACGGGCGCAGCATGGGCAGATCCAGGGGGAGGTTCGCATGATCCAGGGGGTGATGATCGGCCTGATCCTGCTGATCGCGCTGCTCATCGACACCTTGCAGCGGCGCCTGGCCCGTACCTTGACGCACCTGGCTCCAGCCCTGTCGACCTGGGCCGAGGGGGACTTCAGCCGGGACATCCACGTGGGCGCCAGCAACCGCGAAATGCAGGACATCGAGGCTTCGCTCAATCGCCTGCGTGCTTATCTGGTGGACCTGGTGGGCACCATTCGGGTGAACGCCGAACAGGTCGCCGGCAGCAGCCGGGCCCTGGCCGATCTGAGCGGCGAACTGCACAGTGGTGCGGAGGATCAGGCCGACGATACGGCGCTGATCCGTGATTCCCTCAGCGAGCTGGAAGCGACGATCCAGCAAGTGGCCGGCGATGCCAGCCAGGCCGCAGACGCCAGCCGCAGCGCCGGGCAAGCGGTGGAGCAAGGGCAGAAAGTCATCGGCCTGAGCCTCACGGGCCTGCATGCGTTGGTCGGGGAAGTGCAAGGCAACGCGCAGATGATCGAGCAACTGGCCGAGGAATCGGCCACCATCGGCGGTGTGCTGACGGTGATTCGCTCGATTGCCGACCAGACCAACCTGCTGGCACTCAACGCGGCCATCGAAGCGGCTCGCGCCGGGGAAATGGGCCGAGGCTTTGCCGTGGTGGCCGAGGAAGTCCGCTCCCTGGCCCAGCGCACGGCCGGCGCCACTGCCGAAATCCAGACACTGATCGCCCGCCTGCAATTGGCCGCGCGCCAATCGGTGGATGGCATGCGCGCCCAGGTCGAACACGCCGAAGCCACCGCCAACCAGGCGCAAGCGGCCGACGGTGCGCTGGATGAGATCGTTGGCGCCATCCAGACCATCTCCGACACGGCGGTACGCATCGCCGACGTCACCGCCCAGCAAAGCGGCGCCGTCAGCGAAATCCGCGATCACAGCGAGCGGATTCACCAACTGGGCGCAGACAACCTGCTGCGCATCGGCGAAGGCCGGGAACAGGGTGACAATCTCCTGATATTAGGGGGACGGTTGCATACGGCGGTGCAAGCGTTTCGAGTTTAAGCACCACATACCCACTGTGGGAGCGAGCTTGCTCGCGAAAGCGGTGGGTCAGCTTGCATCGAGGTTGGATGTGCCGCCGTCATCGCGAGCAAGCTCCCACACTGGATCTCGGGTGCCCACAAGTCCGGCGGTCACCACAACTTCCTTGTGGGAGCGGGCTTGCTCGCGAAAGCGGTGGGTCTGCTCGCATCGAGGTTGGATGTGCCGCCGTCATCGCGAGCAAGCTCGCTCCCACACTGGATCTCGGGCGCCCACAAGTCCGGCGGTCACCACAACTTCCCTGTGGGAGCGAGCTTGCTCGCGATAGCGGTGGGTCAGCTTGCATCGAGGTTGGATGTGCCACCGTCATCGCGAGCAGGCTCGCTCCCACATCGATTGGCGAGGACCCGGGAATTGATGCTGCCACAGAGGTGCGGTTTGTGACCGCATGACTGGATCAGAGACCTGGGTCACAAATTTCGCGCAAACATCGGTCATCGTGCTGGCTATTGCCGAGAACTGGACAGTCATTAAGGCTTTGCGGCATAGTCGCCGGGTTCTGATACCTGCTCACAGATAACAAGGAACAGCAGATGGCGACCCTATTGGTCCTGCACGGACCCAACCTGAACCTGCTGGGCACCCGTGAACCGGGCGTCTACGGCGCCGTGACACTGGCCCAGATCAACCAGGACCTGGAGCAGCGGGCCCGCAACGCCGGCCATCATTTGCTCTATCTGCAAAGCAACGCCGAATATGAACTGATCGACCGCATCCATGCCGCGCGTGGCGAAGGCGTGGATTTCATTTTGATCAATCCAGCAGCTTTTACACATACAAGTGTCGCATTACGTGACGCGCTGCTGGCGGTGAGCATCCCATTCATCGAAGTGCACTTGTCCAACGTGCACAAACGCGAACCTTTCCGCCATCACTCCTACTTCTCCGATGTAGCAGTGGGAGTGATCTGCGGCCTTGGCGCCAGCGGTTACCGACTGGCCCTGGAGGCCGCCCTAGAGCAGCTTGAACAACAAGCTATACGCCCCTGACCGACCCTTGGGAGTTGATGATTCATGGATATCCGTAAAGTTAAGAAATTGATCGAATTGCTGGAAGAGTCCGGCATCGACGAGCTTGAGATCAAGGAAGGCGAAGAGTCCGTACGCATCAGCCGCCACAGCAAGACCCCGGCCCAGCAGTTCTATGCACCGGCCCCGATGCAGGCTCCGGCCGCAGCGCCTGCTCCAGCAGCAGCCCCGGTTGCCGCCGCAGCGCCAGCCGCACCGGCGGCACCGACGCTGAACGGCACTGTCGCTCGTTCGCCAATGGTGGGCACGTTCTATCGTAAGTCTTCGCCTTCCTCGCCGTCCTTCGTTGAAGTCGGCCAGACCGTGAAGAAAGGCGACACCCTGTGCATCGTCGAAGCCATGAAGATGATGAACCACATCGAAGCTGAAACCAGCGGTGTGATCGAATCCATCCTCGTCGAAGACGGCCAGCCGGTTGAGTACGACCAACCGCTGTTCACCATCGTTTGAACCGCGGAGAGCCTTTGATGACTGCGAAGTTGGAAAAAGTTCTGATCGCTAACCGCGGTGAGATCGCCCTGCGGATTCTGCGTGCCTGCAAAGAGATGGGCATCAAGACCGTCGCCGTTTACTCCAAGGCCGACAAAGAACTGATGCACCTGGGCCTGGCGGACGAATCCGTCTGCATCGGTCCGGCGTCGGCTGCGCACTCCTACCTGCACATCCCGGCGATCATCGCCGCTGCCGAAGTGACCGGCGCCACCGCCATTCACCCGGGCTACGGTTTCCTGGCGGAAAACGCCGACTTCGCCGAACAGGTGGAAAACTCCGGTTTTGCCTTCATTGGTCCGAAAGCCGACACCATCCGCCTGATGGGCGACAAGGTTTCGGCCAAGCACGCCATGATCGCTGCTGGTGTACCGACCGTTCCGGGTTCCGACGGCCCGCTGCCTGAAGACGAAGAAACCGCTTTGCGCATCGGTCGCGAAGTCGGTTATCCGGTGATCATCAAGGCCGCTGGCGGCGGCGGTGGTCGCGGCATGCGCGTGGTACACAAGGAAGAAGACCTGATTTCCTCGGCGAAACTGACCCGCTCCGAAGCTGGCGCGGCGTTCGGCAACCCGATGGTCTACCTGGAAAAATTCCTGACCAACCCGCGTCACGTCGAAGTCCAGGTGCTGTCCGACGGCCAGGGCCAGGCCATCCATCTGGGCGACCGCGACTGCTCGCTGCAACGTCGTCACCAGAAGGTCCTCGAAGAAGCGCCGGCACCGGGCATCGACGAGAAAGCGCGCGAGGAAGTCCTGGCACGTTGCGTCAAGGCGTGTATCGACATCGGCTATCGCGGCGCCGGTACCTTCGAGTTCCTCTACGAGAACGGTCGTTTCTACTTCATCGAAATGAACACCCGTGTTCAGGTGGAGCACCCGGTTTCGGAAATGGTCACCGGTATCGACATCGTCAAGGAGATGCTCAGCATCGCCGCCGGCAACAAGCTGTCGTTCACCCAGGATGACGTGGTCATCCGCGGTCACGCGCTGGAATGCCGGATCAACGCCGAAGACCCGAAAACCTTCATGCCAAGCC
Source organism: Pseudomonas sp. Pdm06 (assembly GCF_014851795.1). Lineage (NCBI taxonomy): Bacteria > Pseudomonadati > Pseudomonadota > Gammaproteobacteria > Pseudomonadales > Pseudomonadaceae > Pseudomonas > Pseudomonas sp. Pdm06. Next base: position 59,691 of record NZ_JACVAH010000021.1, on the reverse strand, counting down.
CAGGCACGGTCAAGCATTTCCATGCCCCGGGCGGCAATGGCGTTCGCGTCGATTCGCACCTGTACAGCGGTTATGCCGTTCCGCCGAACTACGATTCGCTGATCGGCAAGCTGATCACCTACGGGGCGACCCGTGAAGAAGCCATGGCGCGCATGCGCAATGCGCTGGACGAAATCGTGGTAGACGGGATCAAGACCAACATCCCGCTGCACCGCGATCTCGTACGTGACGAAGGCTTCTGCAAAGGCGGCGTCAACATCCATTACCTGGAGCACAAGCTGGGCAACCAGCACTGATGCTTCACGTGATGTAAAAAGACCCCGGTCCGTTGGCCGGGGTCTTTTTTTGTGCGCGCCTCAAAAGAGCAAGTGACGGATCACTTCAACTCCACCATGGAGTACGCGTGTGATTCGACCGTCGCAGCATTCGCCCGCCTCCCCTGCTGGGTGAGCACAACGCCGTTGGCATTTTCGACCAGGATGTCGCTGCGCATGCGCGCCATGAATCCGCGAGCTCGCATGGACACCGGGTCAGTGTTGTTCTTCGCTCGCGCCAGGACGGGTATGTAAAAGCGTTCGACCTGGCTGCCGGACGTCTTGAATACCGACGTGACACCCGTGCGCAGATCCAGTGACACGCCATAGTTATTGCCCAGGCAGGAAGAATACGACCAGTGATCCCAGGTCGGTCGCAACCCGTGCTTCCTCATCACCTGCCTGACCGGCTCGCCGATGTCAGCCCCCGTCAACCAGTCCCCGCCGACCAGGGTGGCACGAACATCCTTGGCCGATCCCCCCAGGCGCCGCATCACATCCCGGACACTTCGCTCGATCAGCGCGCGGATGTTGTGATCGAAATGAATGACCGCCCCGACCCGGGTGGTCGGGTTGTACAACGAAGCGATCACGCACGTCTGTGCATTGAGCGAGAACAGGTAGTTGTCCGCCGCCTCGCTGAACCTCGCCACCACGGCCTCGCCCTGCAACGCGCCCCGGGTCACGTCCGGGAAGACATGCCCGGGGAACGCCTCGCGCAAATCGCCTATGCGCCCCAGGTTGCGCACCTCATCATTGCCCCCGCTCAACCCGACTTTGTTATGGGCCCACTTGCCATTCGCCATCCTGCGGATGGGCAATTTGTAAATCGCGCCGGGACGCCGGGCATCCACCAGGCACAGGCCGCCAAAGTAAGGGTCCCTCTTCACCTGGTAGTACCTGCCCCCGCTCGCGATGTAGTAAGTGCTCCGCGGTTGCGAAGCGCTGGGCGGGCTGCGATAGGTGCCGAAAAAAATCCCCTCTTCCGTCACCAACTGCAGATTCCCTGGTGTTTTGCCGACCGCCTGCTGCGGCTTGAGGCGAATGGCCGGGGCCAGCGGCCCGGACTCTTTGGCGACCACCGATGGCGCACGTCTCAAGCGTTGCGCAGACAATGACAAGGGCTTCACGGCGTGCTGCAAGTGTCTGGCCGCGTGCCCCAGTGCCGTGGCCATGCTGGCGGCGCCGAGCGTGGCGAACAGCGTTCCCCAGGTCGCGATCAACCAGTGACCGAGCGCTTCTTCCGTGTCACCTCGCACATGCCCCTGGATGGCCTGCCTGGCGCTGACGGCAATCAAGCCAATGTCCAGCAACAAGGCAAAGGGCGGATAAACCATGCACACCGGAACAGCCGCGAAGATCAGGCCTTGGAATACTTGGTTGCGGATCATTTCGGCACGACTGGTGGTGATGTCCTCCACATCGGTGACAGCGCGCTCGATGCCGGCATCGAACTCGGCACGGGTATCAATCAGCCGATTGAGTTCACGCAATGTGTCGACACGAGTGGTCCCGGCCGCCAGCGCCATCAGTGTCCGCCCTACGGCGGCACGGGCGGCGAGTGCGACCCGCTCCAGTACGTAATCATGCAGTTGCGCCGCGATGCTCCCGGAAAACGCCAGGTACGGGCGAAACAGGATGCCGTCCGGCGCGTCGGGTGTGTACAACCAGTAAGAGGCCTTCGGATCGAAGTAGGTGAACACGTAGACGCCCAACACCACATGGCCGGCGACGGTCAGCTTGATCACGCCTTCACGCGTCACGGCGACACCGGGGTACGTGGCGCTGTTTGCAGGTCGCCCATCGCTCAATAGCGTCACTTGCCGGGTGAGCCACTGGAACGCTTCGGCGCTCAACAGCGACTTGCCGTAGGCCACACGCAGGTCGCGGTCCATCCTGGCCAACAGCATGTAGCAGTAAGCCTCGCGGCGCTTTGCATACTCGGGCACCGTGGCGTCGAGGAATCCAGCACGGATGTGCCTGGCATATCGCTCACCCAAGTAGGCCACGCGAATATAGGACGCCAGATCGGCACTGCGAACCTGCGCCAAATCCTGCCCGACAGAAGAACGCACGCCCTTGGCGGGGTCGTCGATGTCGGCGTTGCGCTCGTATCCGTAGATGGCCAGGTCCAGCAGGCTGGTGGTTTTTTTCTCGGCGACCAGCCCCGGACTGTAGTCGATGAAGACCGTGGCCGGATCGACCGCCTCAAGCACCCCCTTGCTGCGCATGTAGGGTGCGATCATGTCGGCGAAGGTACGCTTGGCGAAGTCCATGAACACTTCATAGCCCACGAACTGCTCATCGAATACTTGCTGCTGAACCAAAAACTCCTGGCTCAAGCCGCTGATGTTGCGCCGGGACTCGAGCGGCAACGCCGAGTACCAGCGAGGCGACTCATTCAGCTCCACGTGTGCCAGGTTATTGGCCAGGCCGGTCGAAACAGCATTCTGCAGACAGGTCCTGAAACTTGCCTGCGTGCCCCTGAGGTCTTGTTCCAGATCCCAGGAAACCGGTTTTTCCACCACGCGGGCAAAGTACGCCCGGGCCTGTCCACGATCAGTCGGCGAGAGTTGCTGCAACAGGTATTCGCGACCAGCCTCGTGTTGGGTCCAGGCCCCGACTTCGCCGCTCAGGGCCCGCAGCGAGGGCAATTCGATCCATTCCTGGCCATCGGGTTTACCGGGAGCAAACAGCAGCAGGCCACTGACAACACCACCCGCATCTTCACGATAAAACACCAGGAGATCGGCACACTTCAGGCCATGGGGAAGCACCAGGCTGGCGACACGCAACCCGCCGGCGACTGGCGTCGCGATGTCGCTTTCCCAGAGGGCTGCGAGGTGGTCATGGCTGGTCACCGACAACTGGCCGGCACAACGGGCGACAAACGCACTGTGCTGCAACCGCGCTACAAACCAATCGAGCAGGGCGTCCTTCAGGTCCCCACCTTCATAGCGTTCGGCCAATGCTGGCAAGTACCCGGCAGGCGCGTCGACGTTGGCCAACAACTGCGCAACGAAGGCCGGTGAAAGAGGCTGGTTACGGAGCATACCGCCGTTCTCCACCAGGAACACCGACACCGCGTCCGGCCGGACCGGGCCTGCCGCCACCAGCTCACTCAGGCTGTAGGTGCGTACGGGCTGACCAACGACCGTTCGCCACTGCAACTGCACACGAATACTGTCCGGCTCGACCTCCATGTCCAACTCATGCCTGGCATAGTCCCTGGCCAATTGCCGAGCGAAGGCCCGCAGCGAGCCCAGGCCATCGACCCGCTCATCCACCAGCGCCTGCGCCAGCGCGGCCTGGCTCTCGAAAGCCCGCAACAATTCACGATCTGGAGGGCTCAGCCCCCGCAGCCAATGCGGCAATTGCAATCGCGCCAGCGCGCCAAGGTCCCGGCGCTCGGCCGTGGTTGCCAACGCGGTCAAGCGACTCGTCCGACGCCAGGCGTCCTGGAGTGCTTCGATCTGCTCTCGCAACTCATCGACACCCAGGCCAACCAGACGGTCAGGCCGAAACAGCTCGTCGACCGCGACCCTGTGCCCATCCAGTTTTTGCCTGACCACGTCTTCGAGGGAGGCATCGTGCGCCGGCATTCGCCAATGCCGCCGCAGATAGTCCTTGTAGTGATCGACGAACCTTGAGGCCACGCCCTCCACCGCCTGGACAACGAACGCCCGGCGCTCGGCCGCAAAACCCAAGTCTGGCCCGTCTGGCCAACGGTAGGGCGCGTCTTGCTCCTCGTCATACACCACAGGCGCCTGGTCGATCATGCGCTGCAGCACGGTATCGAGCAGCGTGCCCAGGAAGTGTGGATCGATGTTGCCTTGGTAATGGTAGGTGCGCAGTTCGACGAGCAAGTATTCTTCCAGCACCTCCAGCAGGCTCATCTGGGTATGCAGTCGCGCCTCGATCGCCTCCTGCCAACGTGTCAGTTTCTCCAGGGTCGCCTGTGCGGTCGCCACCGGCGGGGAATCGACCGACCCCGTGCGCTCCATGTTGCCTTGCCGTCCGGCAATGATGTCCATACACAATCCTCCCTGCTGTGTGGACCGGCACCTTATCCGCCCTGCGACATGCCCATGGCATACATATATATATCGAAACACCGCCCCGACGACGCGAGACTCGCTTATCCACTTTGGCGGCGACCTGGCGTACACTGCGCGCCTTTGCAGCCCTGCGCTGCCCCCCCTGTGGATTTTTTCAAAGGTGCCCGCCATGCCTTGGCTGCAAGTACGCCTGGCCATCAGCCCGGAACAAGCCGAAACCTACGAAGACGCGTTTCTTGAAGTAGGCGCTGTATCGGTAACCTTCATGGACGCCGAAGACCAGCCGATCTTCGAGCCGGAGCTCAATACCACCCCGCTGTGGTCCCACACCCACCTGCTGGCCCTGTTCGAAGGCGGCACCGAGGCGGCCAGCGTGCTGGCCCACCTCGAATTGCTGACCGGCAGCCCGCTGCCCGAGCATCACAGTGAAGTGATCGAGGATCAGGATTGGGAACGCAGCTGGATGGACAACTTCCAGCCGATGCGTTTCGGCCAGCGCCTGTGGATCGTCCCGAGCTGGCATGCCGCGCCAGAGCCGGACGCGGTCAACCTGCTGCTGGACCCGGGCCTGGCGTTCGGCACCGGCACCCACCCGACCACCGCGCTGTGCCTGGAATGGCTCGACGGCCAGGACCTGAAGGGCTGCAACGTACTGGACTTTGGCTGCGGCTCGGGGATCCTGGCGATTGCCGCGCTCCTGCTGGGCGCCCGGGAAGCGGTCGGCACCGACATCGACGTCCAGGCCCTGGAAGCCTCCCGCGACAACGCCGGGCGCAACAACATCGCCGAAGCCCTGTTCCCGCTGTATTTGCCCCAGGACTTGCCACAAGTCCAGGCCGATGTGCTGGTGGCCAACATCCTGGCCGGCCCGCTGGTATCCTTGGCGCCGCAACTGTCGAGCCTGGTCAAGCCGGGCGGACGCCTGGCGCTGTCGGGCATCCTCGCCGAACAAGGTGAAGAAGTCGCCGCCGCTTATGCCGCGGACTTTGACCTGGACCCGATCGCCAATCGCGATGGTTGGGTGCGCATCACCGGACGTCGGCGCTAGAATGAGCGCCTGTATCCACCGGATTGCCGCATGACTGACAGCTTCGTCACCCAGTGCCCGCATTGCCACACCCGTTTTCGCGTCAGCCATGCTCAATTGAGCGTGGCCCGCGGGGTGGTTCGTTGCGGCTCGTGCCTGCAGGTGTTCAATGCCGCACAACAGTTGCTGGAACAACGCACAGCCAAGCAAGCGGTGCCTGCCGTAGCGCCACCCGCCAAGCCGGCCGCCGAAGCCCCGCCCCGGGCGATCAGCCAGAAACAGTGGAGCGCCGCCGAGCTGGATCTGGATGACCTGGACAAGGAACTGGCGCGCCTGGAGCGCCGCGACAATCGCGCCCCGGGCAATGCCGGCCGGCGCCGGGAAGACAACCTGAGCGCGCAACGCGATTCGCTCTCCAGCGAACAGCAAACCTGGCCCGACAGCTTGTACAGCGAAACCTCGAGCGAGCGCGTCGAAACCGTCCTCGATACCCCCTTCGAACCGTTCGAACCCCACGAACCGGCGCGACCACCGCGTACCGAGCCGTCCCTGTCCCTGGCCCTCGAACCACTGGAACCGGACGACGAGCCGGCCGCACCGCTCCACCTCGCGCCGGACGACGAGCCCGACGAACACCTCGAGCGCCTGTCCGCCACCGATGACCACGACGATGAGCCCGAGCGACCGCTGCCACTGCGCAAGTCACGGGAACGCCAGGAGCCGGGGATACGCGCCGAAGCCCTCCACGACCTCGACGACGACCCGCTGCAACTGGACTGGCGCAAACGCCGCTCGCCCTGGGGTCGACGCTTGTTGTGGGCCCTGCTGATCCTGCTCGCCGCCGCAGCCCTGGGTGGCCAGTACATCGCCTACCATTTCGAAGAACTGGCCCGCCAGGACCAGTACCGGCCGTGGTTCCTGCAAATCTGCCCGACCATCGGTTGCGACGTACCGTCCAAGGTCGACATCGCCAAGATCAAAAGCAGCAACCTGGTGGTGCGCAGCCATCCGGAGTTCAGCGGCGCCCTGGTGGTGGACGCGATCATCTACAACCGTGCGCCCTTTTCCCAACCTTTTCCGTTGCTGGAGCTGCGCTTTGCCGACCTCAACGGGCACCTGATCGCCAGCCGTCGCTTCAAGCCCGGGGAGTACCTGGGCGGCGATCTCGAGGGCCGCGGCGAAATGCCGCCGCAAACGCCCATCCACATCGCGCTGGATATCCTGGATCCGGGCCCCAAGGCGGTGAACTACAGTTTGAGCTTTCATTCCCCCGAATGAAACCGGCCAGGGTCGGCCAATTGACGGCAGCTTTCTGACTGACCCCACCCAGACCAAACCGCTGGCGATAACAAAATAGCTGTTCAGATTTTATCCAATTCGATCTTTATCCAGTCATCGAGAGCGGGTATCATGCCAACCCTTTTTCGAAGTCTCATGATCCGGCCCCACTTCAGGGAAGTCCTATGTCGGCGGTACGCATCGGCCCATATACATTGCAGAACGGCCTGGTTCTCGCCCCGATGGCGGGCGTCACCGACCAGCCCTTTCGTCAGTTGTGCAAACGCTTGGGCGCAGGACTGGTGGTGTCGGAAATGGTCACCAGCGACATGAGTTTGTGGAACACCCGCAAATCGCGTCTGCGCATGATCCACGAAGGCGATCCCGAGCCCCGCTCGGTACAGATCGCCGGTGGCGACGCCCAGATGCTGGCGGAGGCGGCCCGGGCGAATGTCGAGCTGGGGGCGCAGATCATCGACATCAACATGGGTTGCCCGGCGAAAAAGGTCTGCAACAAGGCCGCAGGCTCGGCACTGTTGAAAGATGAAGCGCTGGTCACCGAGATCCTGCAGGCCGTAGTGGCCGCGGTCGATGTGCCGGTGACCCTGAAGATCCGCACCGGGTGGGACCGGGAGAACAAGAATGGCCTGGTGGTGGCGAAGATCGCCGAACAGGCGGGCATCACGGCGTTGGCGGTCCATGGCCGCACCCGGGCCGACCTGTACACCGGCGAAGCCGAGTACGACACCATCGCCGCGATCAAGCAGGCGGTGTCGATTCCGGTCTTTGCCAACGGCGACATCGATTCGCCCGAGAAGGCCCGGTACGTGCTGGACGCGACCGGTGCCGATGGCCTGTTGATCGGCCGGGCCGCCCAAGGGCGGCCATGGATTTTTCGTGAGATCGAACACTACCTGCGCACTGGCGAAAAGCTGGCGGCGCCGCAGTTGTCCGAGGTGGAACGTATTCTGCTAGAGCATCTGGCCGCGCTACATGCCTTCTACGGAGAAGTCATGGGCGTACGCATCGCTCGCAAGCATGTGGGCTGGTATCTCGCAACCCTGCCGGGCGCCAGGGAGTTTCGCGCCCGTTTCAATCGTTTGGATGGTACGCAAGCACAATGCGCCGACGTTCAGGCGTTCTTCGCTGAGCGTTACAAGAGCCTGACAGGGGACGAAGGGGTGGCCGCATGACGATGATGACCGAGACTTTAGTGAGTGGAACAGCACCCGTGAGCGACAACGTGAATTTGAAACAGCACCTCAATACGCCCAGCGAAGAAGGTCAGACCCTTCGCGGGAGTGTCGAGAAGGCGCTGCACAATTATTTCGCCCACCTTGAGGGCGCTGCCGTCACGGATGTGTACAACCTGGTGCTTTCCGAAGTCGAGGCACCGCTGCTCGAAAGCGTGATGAACTACGTCAAGGGCAACCAGACCAAGGCCAGCGAGCTGCTGGGCCTGAACCGCGGCACCCTGCGCAAGAAACTCAAGCAGTACGATCTGCTGTAAGCATTCAATCAAACCAGAAAGGCGCCCGCATAAAAAACGGTCGCCTTTTTTGCTGACTTCCCTTGCTTTTGATGGAAATTGAAATGACCAACCAGACCACCCGCCTGCCGATCCGCCGCGCCTTGATCAGCGTCTCCGACAAGACCGGGATCCTCGAATTCGCCCGCGAGCTGCAACAGCTGGGCGTCGAGATTCTCTCCACCGGCGGGACCTTCAAGCTGCTGCAGGACAACGGTGTCGCCGCAGTGGAAGTCGCGGACTACACCGGTTTTGCGGAAATGATGGACGGTCGGGTCAAGACCCTGCACCCGAAAATCCACGGTGGGATCCTGGGCCGTCGCGGCATCGACGACGCCATCATGAACGAACACGGCATCAAGCCGATCGACCTGGTGGCGGTCAACCTCTACCCGTTCGAAGCCACCATCAACAAGCCTGGCTGCGACCTGCCGACCGCCATCGAGAACATCGATATCGGCGGCCCGACCATGGTCCGCTCGGCGGCCAAGAACCATAAGGACGTGGCCATCGTGGTCAACGCCAGCGACTACGCCAGCGTGCTGGAGAACCTCAAGGCCGGTGGCCTGACCTACGCCCAGCGTTTCGACCTGATGCTCAAGGCCTTCGAACACACCGCCGCCTACGACGGCATGATCGCCAACTACATGGGCACCGTGAACCAGGCCGCCGAAACCCTGTCGACCGAAGGCCGCAGCGAATTCCCGCGCACCTTCAACACCCAGTTCGTCAAGGCCCAGGAAATGCGCTACGGCGAGAACCCGCACCAGAGCGCGGCGTTCTACGTGGAAGCCAAGCCGGCCGAAGTCGGCATTGCCACCGCCACCCAACTGCAAGGCAAGGAACTGTCGTTCAACAACGTGGCCGACACTGACGCCGCCCTGGAATGCGTGAAGAGCTTCGTCAAGCCAGCCTGCGTGATCGTCAAGCACGCCAACCCGTGCGGCGTGGCCGTGAGCCCGGACGCCGAGGGCGGCATCCGCCAGGCCTACGAACTGGCCTACGCCACCGACACCGAGTCGGCCTTCGGCGGCATCATCGCCTTCAACCGTGAACTGGACGCCGAGACCGCCAAGGCCATCGTCGAGCGCCAGTTCGTCGAAGTGATCATCGCCCCTTCCGTCAGTGAAGAAGCCCGCGCCATCGTTGCCGCCAAGGCCAACGTGCGCCTGCTGGCCTGCGGCCAGTGGTCGGCCGATCGTGCACCGGCCTGGGACTACAAGCGCGTCAATGGCGGCCTGCTGGTCCAGAGCCGCGACATCGGCATGATCGGCAGCGAAGACCTGAAAGTGGTGACCCAACGCGCCCCGAGCGAGCAGGAAATCAACGACCTGATCTTCGCCTGGAAAGTCGCCAAGTACGTCAAGTCCAACGCCATCGTCTACGCCAAGAACCGCCAGACCATCGGTGTCGGCGCCGGCCAGATGAGCCGCGTGAACTCGGCCCGCATCGCCGCCATCAAAGCTGAACACGCTGGCTTGCAGGTACAGGGCGCGGTCATGGCCTCCGATGCGTTCTTCCCGTTCCGCGACGGCATCGACAACGCGGCCAAGGTCGGCATCACCGCCGTAATCCAGCCGGGTGGCTCGATGCGTGACGCTGAAGTGATCGCCGCTGCCGACGAAGCCGGCATCGCCATGGTATTCACCGGCATGCGCCACTTCCGTCACTAACATGACAACGGCCGCACTGAAGCCGGCATCTGCTGCGTTGGAGCCGACCTCGATGATGCTCATTGCCAAAAGGCAACTCCGCTCATCGAGGCCGACTCCGCCTTGCATCTACCGGCTTCATTGCGACCTCCTACGGCGTGAAACGCTTTAGGCTCCAAAACAGAATCAGCGTCATCCGAGGTTTTTGAAATGAATGTTTTGATCATTGGCAGCGGTGGCCGCGAACACGCCCTGGCCTGGAAAGTGGCCCAGGATCCCCGTGTGCAGAAGGTTTTCGTGGCCCCGGGCAATGCCGGCACCGCCATCGAAGCCAAGTGCGAAAACGTCGCCATCGACGTGCTGGCCCTGGAGCAACTGGCCGACTTCGCCGAGAAGAACGTCTCGCTGACCATCGTCGGCCCCGAAGTGCCGCTGGTCGCCGGCGTGGTCGACCTGTTCCGCTCCCGTGGCCTGGACTGCTTCGGCCCGACCGCTGGCGCCGCGCAGCTGGAAGGCTCGAAAGCGTTCACCAAGGATTTCCTGGCGCGCCACAAGATCCCGACCGCCGACTACCAGAACTTCACCGAAATCGAGCCGGCCCTGGCGTACCTGCGCGAGAAAGGCGCACCGATCGTGATCAAGGCCGACGGCCTGGCCGCCGGTAAAGGCGTGATCGTTGCCATGACCCTGGCCGAAGCCGAAGACGCCGTGCGCGACATGCTCGCTGGCAATGCCTTCGGTGACGCCGGTTCCCGCGTGGTGATCGAAGAGTTCCTCGACGGCGAGGAAGCCAGCTTCATCGTCATGGTCGATGGCAAGAACGTGCTGCCGATGGCCACCAGCCAGGACCACAAGCGTGTCGGCGATGGCGACAGCGGCCCGAATACCGGCGGCATGGGCGCCTACTCCCCTGCCCCGGTGGTGACCGCCCAGGTGCACCAGCGCGTCATGGACCAGGTGATCTGGCCGACCGTGCGCGGCATGGCCGATGAAGGCAACGTCTACACCGGCTTCCTCTACGCGGGCCTGATGATCGACAAGGCTGGTAACCCAAAAGTCATCGAATTCAACTGCCGTTTCGGCGATCCTGAGACCCAGCCGGTCATGCTGCGCCTGCAATCGAGCCTGGTCCTGCTGGTCGAGGCCGCGCTGGCCCAGGCCCTGGACAAGGTCGAAGCCCAATGGGACCCGCGCCCAAGCGTCGGTGTCGTATTGGCGGCCGGCGGTTACCCGGGCGACTACGCCAAAGGTAGCGCAATCCAGGGCCTGGACGCCGCGGCCCGGCTGGAAGGCAAAGTCTTCCATGCAGGCACTGCGTTGAAGGATGGGCAAGTGGTCACCGCCGGCGGTCGTGTGCTTTGCGCCACCGCCATGGGCGCCAGTGTGGACGACGCTCAGCAGCAGGCCTACAAGCTTGCCGCCGAGATCGACTGGGAAGGTTGTTTCTACCGCAAGGACATTGGCTACCGCGCCATTGCCCGTGAGCGTGGCGAAAATCTGGAATAACCCGGCCATTCAGCCAGGCAGGGGTCTGCGGCCCTTGCCTGACTGTTCCGGCGCCGCGCATAGTTATAATCTGGCATCAACCTACGAAGGGATTTCGCCGTGCGCTGGCTCAGGATTGCCATAGGCTTTACCGTCACCCTGCTGACGCTGCTCTGCATGCTCCCGGCCCAGGCCGCGCCAGGCAGTGGCTGGGCGGTATTGCTCGATGAACAGGGCGACCTGACGCTGAGCGACATCCGCTCCGCTCGCTACACCAATCAATTCAGCCCCATCGACCTGGACCGCCTCCAGGCCGCCGAGCCCGGCGGTGCATTGTGGCTGCGCTTCCGCCTGGCCCCGGACAGGCACGAACAAATCCTGCGCATCTTCGCCCCCGACCTGTCACGCCTGAACCTCTATGTGCTGGACGGCGACGCCCTGGTCGAGCAACAGGTCAGCGGCAATGCCACGCCGCATACGGAACCGGCGATGCCCAGCAGCGACTTCATGTTGCCGCTGCCACGCAGCGATAAATCATTGGACGTCTACCTGCGACTGGCCTCGCGTCACGAACTGCGCCCCTACGTCACGTTGCAATCGGCCGTCGTGGCGGCGGCCGATCAGAACCAGACGCTGATCTATGGGCTGCTGTTCGGCTGCATCGCCATGCTGATCCTGCACAACCTCACCCGCTACGCCTACACCCGTTCCCGCAGTTGCCTGTGGCTGGCCGCCTGTGAAGGGCTGCTGATGCTCAGCCTGGTGCTGTTGCTGAACCTGGCCGGCCCCTGGCTGCCCGACTGGCCGGCGGTGCAGACGCCCGGGGCTTACCTGGCGTTGCTGCTGACGGCGCCCTGCGGCCTGATGTTCGCCTACCGCTTCTTCGCGCCCCTGGGGCCGCACCCGTTGAACCGGTTGCTGCTGGGGGACATTGTGTTCGTCATGCTGTGCAGCCTGCTGCTGTTGTTCGTCAACACGCTGCCACTCAATATCATGACCTACGCCCTGGTGGCCCTGGCCGGCCTGAGCATGCTGTTCGTCAGCGCCTGGCACTGGCAAAAGGGCTACCGCCCGGCCCGGCTGTTCGTCGCGGCCATGGTGGTCTTCAACCTGGGCACGCTGATCATTCTCCCGGCGCTGCAAGGGCTCACGGAAGTCCCTCCCCAGGGCTTGATCATCACCCTGCTGATCTTCATCTGCATCAGCGGCCTGTTGATGAGTGTCGCCCTGGGCGAGCGCCAGCGCTCGATCAACGAAAGCCGCTTCAGCATCAGCCGCGACCTGGCGGCGAGCAATGCCGAGATCAATGCCAAGGCCGAGTTCCTGGCCAAGATCAGCCATGAGATCCGCACCCCGATGAACGGCGTGCTGGGCATGACCGAGCTGCTGCTGGGCACGCCACTGTCGGTCAAGCAACGCGACTACGTGCAGACGATCCACAGCGCCGGCAATGAACTGCTGACCCTGATCAACGAGATCCTCGACATTTCCCGGCTCGAATCCGGGCAGATCGAACTGGACGACGTGCAGTTCGACCTCAATGCGCTGATCGAGGATTGCCTGAGCATCTTCCGCGCCAAGGCCGAACAGCAGAATGTCGAGCTGATCAGCTTCATCCAGCCCCAGGTGCCCCGGGTGATCAGCGGCGACCCGACGCGGCTGCGCCAGGCGCTGCTGAGCCTGCTGGAAAACGCCCTGAAGAAGACCGACGAGGGCGAAGTGCTGATCGTCGTCGCCCTCGACGAGCGCAGCCATCAACCGCGCCTGCGCATCGCCGTGCAGGACAGCGGGACGCCGATGGACGCTGAAGAGCGCGACACGCTGATGCACGCCGAGCTGCACAGCAAGAACTTCCTCTCGGCCACGCGCCTGGGCGGCAACCTGGGGCTGGTCATCGCCCGCCAGCTGATCATCCTGATGCACGGGGAATTCGGCATCAAAAGCGGCAGCAACCAGGGCAGTACCCTGTGGCTGACCTTGCCCCTGGACCCGGATCGCCTCGAACACCCGACTTCCGACCTTGATGGCCCGCTGCAAGGGGCACGGGTATTGATCGTCGACGACAACGACACCTGCCGCAAAGTGCTGGTGCAGCAGTGCAGCGCCTGGGGCCTGAACGTCAGTGCGGTGCCTTCGGGCAAGGAAGCCCTGGCGCTGCTGCGCACCAAGGCGCACCTGCGGGATTACTTCGACGTGGTGCTGCTGGACCAGAACATGCCGGGCATGACCGGCATGCAACTGGCGGCCAAGATCAAGGAAGACCCGAGCCTGAACCACGACATCCTGTTGATCATGCTCACCGGTATCAGCAATGCGCCGAGCAAGATCGTGGCGCGCAACAGCGGGGTCAAGCGCATCCTCGCCAAACCGGTGGCCGGCTATACCCTCAAGACCACCCTGGCGGACGAGCTGAACCAGCGCAACCGGGGCCAGGCTACGAACGTGCAGGTGAACGCCGGTCCTCCCACCCCGGTGAAGGTGCCGAGCGATTTCCGCATCCTGGTGGCCGAGGACAACAGCATTTCCACCAAGGTCATCCGCGGCATGCTCGGCAAGCTCAACCTGCAACCCGACACCGCCAGCAACGGCGAGGAAGCCCTCAAGGCCATGAAGGAGCAGCGCTACGACCTGGTCCTGATGGACTGCGAAATGCCGATCCTCGACGGGTTTTCCGCCACCCAGCAGCTACGAGCCTGGGAAATGGGTAACCAGCGCACCCGCACGCCGGTGGTGGCGCTCACCGCGCACATCCTGGCCGAACACAAGGAGCGCGCGCGTCAGGCCGGGATGGACGGGCACATGGCCAAGCCGGTGGAACTGTCGCAACTGCGCGAGTTGATCGAGCACTGGGTGGCCCAGCGCGACCAGCAGAACAAGGCCGTGCATACGCCCTGAACCCGCGAAGAGCATTCGGCGACTCCCCGTAGCGTCGTTCAGATTTCCAGCTCATGCAGGTGACGAGTCGTTTCGGCGATCACCGCGGCCGCGACTTTTTGCCTGAACGTTGCGTAATGCAGTGTGCTGAATGTCACGACGGCCATTTCCTCCACGCTGCTTTCCACCACTTGCTCCATTGGCCAGAACAGAAATCCCGAGACCGTCCTGCGGGTGCGGAACTGCTTGTGATACAACGCGATTTCCACTTTCCCGCGGGATTTGGCCGCGCAGGGGATCACCTGGAAGAATCCCGTATTGCGCTGTAGGCTCGTTCGTTCAAACAGCTCGAGCGCAGCAGGGCTTCGTCCAAGCGTTGCTATCGCCTGGCTGGCCTGCCGCGAATAGCCTGCGCCAAAGGAACGGGCGATCTGCTGCGAAACGCTATCGGCCATCAATCCTTGCCCGGCCTGCCCCGCACTGACAGGACGCGCCGAGTCCCACCCCAGGTACCTGAGCTTGTTCTTGTAATAGTCGAACCAGTTACCGACCAGACCGTCCTTGTACGCCGAACGGGTTGCCAACTGCGCGTACAAGTTGCTCAGGTAGATATCCTCGCGATCTTGGAGGGACAAACCCTCGTCGAAGGACACGATACTCCCGCCCACCACCGCTGCCCTCGATGCCTCATCCAGGCGCAACCGCTGCCCGTCGGCCGATCGAAACCCTTGATCCGTCATAACGCCCCCGCTTCCGGTTGCGCTTGCTCGACCGCATCGGAAATATCGATGATGTTCCTGGCGGCCTTATCCCCCAGCTTGTGGGCAATCGCATCACGGAAGGGCGCATAGAGCGCCTGGGACAAATTCGCCTTGAAGCAACGCAATTGAATATTGCCCACCACGGGATCGGTGGAGAAGAGTTGTCCAAGAGGGTTGGACGTCACGTGCTCGGGCTCAAACTCCAGGCAGACGCTACTCAATACAGGCCCCTGTTGGGCCAGGATGACTTGCAGCCTGATTCTGTCGGGTGCTTTATGGGGCGCCTCGGACGAATCCGGGCTTTTCGGCCGATGGGCATGTTCACGCAGCAATTCAATTGCGGGCAACGTGCTGGACAACTGGGCGACGCGCTTCAATACATCAGTTACCTGCGCAATCAAAGTTCGCTCAACATATTCTCCCAGCCGCTCTTCGACACATTCCATCAGGTTGGTTTTCGATGAGGCAGCGAGTGTAAAGTTGTCCCAACTCACGGCCTTTTGCATCCAGCCATTATTCAGTACTTCCCGGTACGCTGAGTACCAGTCACTGGACCGGGCAAGAGCGGGGTATTTTTTACTGGCTACCAGCTGGGCAAACAATATCGAATTCAATATATCGAGCCGGTCCTGCCCAATCAGGTCAGTGGGCAGCAGAACAACAGCACCGGCATCAATAAAAATCGAACAATGATCTTTCATGACAATTACCTTAGTCCATTAACGGATGGCGACTACCTCGGTAGTCGCCAGGAGATCAATCAATCAGATCTCGTACTCGTCGATTTTTTGTTTCGCGCGTTCACCCAGCTTTGCAACAATCATCTCTCGAGTTGCACTGATAATTGTCGGCACCATGGTCATATGACATTCACCGCGATACAAGTCTACCGAACTGCTATCCCAATCCACGAACAGGACCTTGGTCTGGTTCGTCCGCTTGATGAAACGCACGGCACCCAATGCCATGAGGATTTCACCGTGCGGGGTTTCGTGACAGGACGCCACACCAAAGCCCCCGGTGCCGGACTCCTGGATATTCTGGTCAAAGAGCCGCAGCGACTTGTCATTGGTTTGCAATGCGGCGATCGCATCACCGGCCACTTTAAGCATCAGCAACGAAGTCGGACCAGGAACGGCAGCCGCCGCCACCGCCGAACCGAGGATTTTCAACACCAGTTGATCCATCTTGAAACTCTTGCCGGACGCGGCAACCTTATCGTGGTAATGCCGCAGAATGGTCCAGCCACAACTCTGCATGACGTCAAGGAAGGTTTTATACCATTCCTCGCCTTCGTCATCCCGTGGATACTTCTTACTGGCAACCAGCGATGCAAATAGATAGGAATGCTGGATATCCGCTTGATTTTGCGCCGTCATACCTGAAACGAACGACATGATAGCGTCTCCAACAATCGAAGCGCGGTCCGGCTTTTCGATTTCGTTGTCAAACCCTGCCGTTTTATATCTGGCAATCCGAGGAGAAACAATTACATCGTCCGGCGATATATCGTAGCTATTCAGGCGTTCCAGTCGGTCCGCCAAGGTGATGACCGAATCAAATTTAGCATTCATTGAATATGTCCCTTATTTAATTAAAGCCCTCCATGGGCCCGAGCGCCATACTTACCTATCCACCTTAAGGGTAACAAGCACAGAACTGTAACCGCACTTAATCCCAGGACAACAACCAACAACTAACAGAAAAAACAAACCAAGGTTTCACTACATTAAAACCCTCAAAGACACCCCGGCGCCTGATAGACTCCACGTCAATTGTCATTCGTTGCGAGTTCCGACCATGCTCCACGTGCTGTTCAGCGTTTACCTGAAGATGCTGGTGCTCTACAGCCCTTTCTTCGTCCTGTCCTGCTTCATCGGCCTGACGCGCGGCTATTCCCGCAAGGAACAACGCCGCCTGGCCTGGAAAGTCGCGACGGCGACGCTGATCTCCAGCGTGTTGCTGTATTTGTTCGGGCGAGTGATTTTCAGCGTGTTCGGCATCACTGTGGATGCGTTCCGGATCGGTGCCGGCAGCGTGCTGTTCATTTCGGCCCTGGGCATGGCCCAGGGCAAGTCAGCCGTGCAGACCGACAACGTGCAGCAGGACGTGACCATCGTCCCGCTGACCATTCCGTTGACCGTCGGCCCCGGCACCATCGGCGCCTTGCTGGTAATGGGCGTGAGCCAGCCGCACTGGGACGACAAACTCATGGCCATCATCAGCATCGCCCTGGCAAGCTTCACCGTCGGCGTCGTGCTCTACCTGTCCAGCCGCATCGAGCGGATCCTCGGCGACCAGGGCCTGCAGATCGTCAGCCGCCTGATGGGGCTGTTTGTCTGCGCCTTGGCGGCGCAGATCATTTTTACCGGGGTGAAGGGCTACCTGGTGCCGTAAAAGAAAGACGGCTTATTCTGCGACCGGCGCTGTCGCCAGCAGCGCCTTCAGGGTTGCACTGCCAGTCGCCCCCAGGTCCCTTAACCGCGCCACGAACGTCGACACCGGGCGAGATTGCGCGGCGTTGAAGCCCAGGCATATTTCACCGCGCAAGGCCGGATCGGCGGAACACACATCACGCAAGATCAGGCAGCGTTCACTGTCCGGATCGACAATGACCAGGTGCGCCTGGACGATCTCGAACACGAGTTTTCCAGGCTCATCGAATGCCCAGATCAACGTGCTCGCCGTGACGGGTGTTTCATCCAAGGCATGGCGACAGTCGACAATGACCGACTCCAGCTTCAGCCATACCGGTTTCGTCAAATGGCAAGTCACCGCGCCCTGGCCCATACGCAGGACCAACCGGTTGACCTCATCGGGAATCAGCGGCAACAGATCGCGACCGACCTTCTCCCCTTCGACCACCAGCACCTGGGCGTTGCGCTGGACGTAATCGAACGGCCCGATACTGCGCTTGTCCGGATAGATCAGCACCCGCCCATCCTGGTGCGCGTGCAGCAGCACGTTCAGCGGTGCTTGAGTGCCCAGCAGGGTGAAGTCCCTGGGCAGGTTCTTGCCAGTGACCCGCAACAGCCGGGCACTTTGCACGTCATACCATTGCAGGCTTCCAGGCTCGGACTCCACCGAGACGAATTCGGCATGTTGCGCCGCGTCCAGCAATCGCTGCAGGGCTGCGACCAGGTGCTCGTCCTGGGCCCTCACCCAGGCGTGGTTGACCCCGGTGATGGTCGCCGCCTCCTGATGACGCAGCGCCAGCGACACACCTTCCACGCTGGTCCCGCGCAATCCGCTGCCTTCGGGCGTGACGTCGGCGAACCGCCAGCCCGTCCACTCGCGTCGATAAGCCGGCAGGCTGGCGCCCGGCAACAGTTGCGAGCCGGCGCCGAATGCTTGATCGAGCTGCTGCGGGTCGAAGAATGCCTGGCTCACGACTTCACCGCTCGACCGGTCGAACAGCCAGGCCGACTGATTGTCCGGCGTCACGCCGAGCAAGCGCACTTCTTTGTCGAGTCCCGGATCGCACAACAACAATCGGTGCGTCACGTACCAGGCACACAGGTTGCCGTCACCAGCGGCATTGCGCAGGCCGGCAATGGCGAAATCCTTGTCCGGGTAGCGCTTGGCCAATGGCTCCAGCGCCTGCCACCAGCGGGCACGGCCCTTGAGCCAGTGCTCACTCACACCGGCAAACTGCAACGCGCCTTGCGCGGCCAGGTTGAAAAACAGCCCATTGTCATCGAGCACCACGTAGCCCCTTTCAACAGCCAGGACCTGCTTGAGTCCGTCGGGCTGCACCCAGCGGTGCGTCCATTGCGCCTTGCCTTCCTTCACACTGCGTTGCAGCCGGCAGAGCGTTTGGTTGGGGGTGACTCGCTGGTAGATGAAGAACACATCGCTGTCATCGGCCATCGGCAAGAGCATCAGGCCGTCCAGGTGCTTGATCGAATCGTCCCAGCCACGGGCGTGATGCTTGGCCGGTTGTGCAAGGATCAGCTGTCGATCACTGCCGCGTACCCACGCCATGTCTCGGACGTCGGGGGCAATCGCCCAGCAGATCGAAACATACGGCGCCGGCTGCCAATCGACGGTGACAAGCCCATTGCTCGAAGGCCCGGAGGCCAGCCGCAGGAAGTTGCCGAGCAAGGACGACCATTCGGCCAGGGTATCGTTGGCCAACAGCAGCGCTTGCAGCTGCGGCACCGTGTCGTAGGTGACGGAACTCAACAGCAGTTGCCCGTCATGAATCAGGTAGCGGTACTGCCGGACGGTTTTCTTATCAACGACGTATTCCTGCACCACATGAATCACGCCCTGGGCATCCGCCGCAACGCTGCGAATGGTGCTTTGACCGTCCTGGATAAGTAGCAGGTAACAGCGCTTGAGCAGGCCCGTGGCGCAATCCGTTTGCCAGATCTGCAATTGCTCGGGGTCATGGAAATACGCGGAGCCCTCCAGGACCACCGACAACTGCGGCTCGCCGAGCACTTCCAGGTCGTCGCGGATGTAGAGGAAACGGTCTTCGTGGGCGTCATACCAGGCGGTGGTGTAGCGCGGTTGCCGGGGATCCTCGAACGGGATCAGGAAACGCTGGACCGGCGTATACGGCAGTGCCAATCGGTGCTCCCGCGCCAGGCCCTTGTAGTGGTCAAGCAGCGCCTGCTCGTCGAGCCCCTCGGGCGCCGTCTGCTCGACCAGGTCCAGTTGCTGTTTACCCTGGGTGACGCTGAACAACTGATCGGCCGTGCGGATCAGCACTTCCTGGCGACCGACCCGGGTCACATGGACGGTGCCGATGTACAGGTCGCCGGAAGGCTCGACCCGGATGTCACTGTCCTTGGCCCAGTTCGCCTGCAATACCCAGCGGCAATACGTCTGGTTCGGTGCGACCAGCCTGATGTCGGCCCCGGGGTTGAGCATCACCGTACAACGCCCGCCCGCGCCCCTGAGCCAATAGGCCAACTTTCCTTGCCAGGCATCCGGCAGGACGGGAACTACCAGTGTCCGCTCCAGCGCATCCAGGTTCACCCGGATAACCGTTTCGCCATACACCGGGTTCAGGCGATTGAGGATGTAGTCGGAAGGAAACGAATAGAACGAGAACAGAAACAGCCAGGTGCCGTCCGCTTGCTTTTTTTCCAGGCGCCGGGCCGTGTCGAAGCCGCGGTCATGACGCCAACGAGCGAAGGGCAGCGCCTTGTATTCATAACCGTACGTGGTGTGTGGCGTGCAGGGCAGCACGATGGGTTGGCCGGCGGGCGGCGCGAACCCGACTTGCCCGGGCAGCCCCAGCTCCCGGCGAATGTCGATGGCTCGCGCGTTATCGGGATCGAAGCCCGGCACACCAAAATGATCACGCAGCGGATACAGCTTCGGGCTGTCGAGCAGCACCGTTGCCTCGTTCAGATCGATGCTTTTGACCAGCAGCGAAGGCCGTGCCACCCACGCGGCCAGCGTGTGATCGTAGTGGTAGCCGTCGCCCCGGTAGGCCTGCTCCAGGTCGTCGAAAAACTGACCGACTTGCCGCGCCTCGCGGGCGATGGTGGCAAACCCCTGGGCCAGGGCGGCAACGCCGACGGCCAATCCGCCGAGAATCACCCCCGCACCGCCAAGTACCGCCGCCGCGGTCGATGCCCCGGCCAAACCCGCCCCGACACCGCCCGCCGTCAAGGCCAGGCTGGCAGAGTCGAAGGTCAGTTGGGTGCCGAATTGCGCGGTCTCGACGCCGGTTTGCGCGGTCTTCAACTGATAGATATCGAAGCCGACATTGGCCAGCCCCAGCACCGCGCCGACGCCCTCGTTGGCCGCATGCCCCAGCGCCTGGCCGACAATCGGCGCGCACGTGCGGGCGATGAGCCGTTCTTCCGCCAGCGCGGTGCGAGCCAACTGCACCAGGCCCGCCACGTCCACGACATTGCCGTGCACCAACTGTGCATAGTTGACGTAAGCGTGCAGGCGCACGGCGGTGGTCAACGTCCGGTCATCCCCTTCCCGACCGCGCAAGGCATTCATCAAGGCCTGGATGGTGAAACCGGCGTTGAGGGTATGGACACTGGCGGCCTCGGTCGGGTCCAGGACGTTCCCTGTCTGCGCGGGTCTGCGCGCCAGGGTCGAAAACTGTTCCGACAGCCAGTTCTTGATTCGCAACAGGCGCTGATCGTCGCTGAGCACCTGAACCGGCTGTTGCGGTTGTGCGGGATCGATCAGGCTCACCCGGTACTTGCCTTCGGGGGTGATTTCCAGCGTTTCGAACAAGGGCACCAGCGGCGTGGCCGAGTCATGCAAATCCTGCAAACCGACCGTTGCCTGGGCGATCTGCTGGCCCCACCAATGACTGTCCAGTTCCAGCAAACTGCTGCCCAGGTGCGAGTTGTCCACCAGGGATCTGCCGTGAGCATTGTTCAGGCGCTGGCGAATCGCAAGCGCCGGTTTTCCAGGCAACGGATCGGCCTTGAGCAGGTGCTCCACAGTGAAGCCGTCAGCCAGTTCCAGGGCGGCGATTTTTTTGCTGTGCAGGTCGATCAGATCGAATTCCGGTCGCGCGTCAGGACCATAAGCGGCGTAATAGCGGGCCATGCCCTCTGTTCGGAAAAACGTCTCCAGTGCCTGTTGCAGCGCTTCCGGCTGGTCGAACTTGCACAGGCCGAAGTTGGGGTCGAAAAAATGGTAGACGGCGCGTTCTCCACTGACGGTCTTGGCCACCAGCATCGAATGGTTGTCAGAATTGAGCATCAGCGTACGGGGGCCGATGTGCTTCTCGAGCCGGGCCCTGACCTGATCCAGGTTCGCCTGTCCCAGACGCGTCCCGACCTCCGTCATCGGTACGTCCCGCAGCGCTTCCAGGGTTTGCACAAAGGCCTGGGAATCGGCTTGCCCGGGTTCGAGCACCGCCAGGAAGAAACGCTCGCGCAAGTGCCCGGAGGACGCATCGCCCTGGGCAAGCGCTGCACTCATCACCAACGCCAAGGGATAGCAGCGCCCGCCAATCGCCTCGCCATCGCCGTTGAGCAGCAAATCCTGAGGGACCATTTGCACGCCGTTGCGGCCGAATCCGTCCAGCACCTGCGCGGAGCGTTCGACGACCTGGAGACGGTGCTCCAGGGTCGCCACTTTCTGGATCCGCGCGACATGGCGGCCCCACTGGAACAGCGTCCGCGCCTGTTTCAAGGCGGTTTTCTTCAGCTCCAGCGCGCTGTCGGACGGCAGCGGCGCATCCGCCGGATCGCTCACCAGGCCGTTCATGAACCCTGCCGCCCTGCGCTTGAACAGTTGCCGCTCGATGACCGCGTAACGGCCGGCCACCGCCTGTTCGGCGACGCTGTTGGCCAGGTTCTCAAGTTCACTGGTGGCGGCGTTGAAGCGCGGGTTATCCAAGCTGTCCAAACCGAGCAACACGCCCAGTGACAGCCTTTGCACAGGGCTGACCTCAATGACCCGCCGGGCACCGCTGGCGATCTCGCCCAGCACGTCGTCGATCCCCAGGCTTTGCATCTTTGCATCGCTCAGGAACACCGGAACCAGCGTATCGGGCGCCTGGCGCCGGATACGCTGGCGATCATCGAAACTCAGCGGCAGCGGCTTCTCGAAACGGATTTCACCGTCATGCCCCTGGCTCATCGCCTCGATGAACGGCTCACCAAGCCCCTCGACCAAGCGCTCCAGGACATCGGTCAGCAGCACGACTCGGCCTTCGATCAGCGGCCAGCCCTGTTGGAATTCAACGGTCGAATGCTTGAGCAACTGGGCGATGTCACCGCTGTAGCGCGTGCGGTACTGGCCTTTACGCCAGCGTGCCTGCTCGTTGGCCA
Organism: Pseudomonas sp. Pdm06; assembly: GCF_014851795.1. Lineage (NCBI taxonomy): Bacteria > Pseudomonadati > Pseudomonadota > Gammaproteobacteria > Pseudomonadales > Pseudomonadaceae > Pseudomonas > Pseudomonas sp. Pdm06. The sequence goes on along the minus strand of NZ_JACVAH010000021.1, from coordinate 36,948 downwards.
GCCATTTTTCCGGTTGGTTGCCATGCTCTTTCCAGGAGTGATCCTGCTCCTCTTCGGTGGCGCCGTTAACCGTCAGGTGGGGAGCAATGCCCGCCTCCTCGCGCAAGGTCTTGGCAGCTGCCGCACTCAAGTGCGCGTTCGCGTAGTCGGCCATGCCGTCGCGCATGGCGCCAGGGCCCGTCAGATGGACGGTGCCTTCACTCTCGAAGCGGATGCCGTCGCCAAAGTGGGTGGCTACGCCCGATATCCGCGCGATCGCCCTGAGCACCTCGCCCATCGGCAGGCGGCTCAGCGATCCATGTCTTTTTTCGAAGACTTCCTCCACCAGCACCAACATACCGGCGACGTCACTCAATGCAACGCCGCGCTGGGCGGCCAGTTGAACCGATGCTTCAATCAACTCGTAGTTGGAGCGCAGGCGGTCGATCACGCTCTTGAGAATCTCGGCACCCGGATGAGCCATCAGAAAAGCATTGGTTAACGACAGCTCCATGCTCAAGGCCCGCAGCGCGAAAGGTCGGGCCAGCCGCTCCGCCGGCAGTTCGAAGACCTCGCTCAAGCTTGGCCCGCTCCGCGCGAACGCTTCCAGTGCCGACAGATGCTCGGCAGGAATATGCATACGATAACGGGAGGAGGCCTGGCGACCCGGCAGCCATTCGGGGTTCTCGTTCAGCAGCAATTGCAGGGTGCCCAGACGGGCATCATGGTCAAAACCGCTGATGTCGACGCCGCCCAGGGTGGCCGATAACGGCGGAAGGTGGTCGATATCGGCATACCTGCCGCCTTCGGCGAACAGGACTTCCGCGCGCACCACATCCGAGGCCGCCGCCATATTGCCGAGCAAGCGCATCTCCCGGTCATAGACCTCCTGCAACTGCAGCGAAACCGCACCAGCGGCAAGATCGCGCAACTTGAAGCCGTCCATGTCCAGGACACTGCGCCGGTTGCGTTCCAACTGTTGGCGCAGCACCTGCGCATCCTGACCGTAGGCACGGGTCAGTAAATCGATCCGGGCCTCATCGGCTGATCCGCCATTCACCACAGCGGCATTGATATGGGCCTGCATCTGTTGTTTCAGAACAAGGGCATGTTCGTTGTACAGGGCCCCCAACTCGACTTCAGTAATACGCTCATCTACGCCGTGTAAAAGAACATTGGCCTTGGCCGCCTCGACAATAAACCTATTGGTTTGCCAGGCCAGTAGTGCATCGCTGTCATACCAGAGATTCAGGGTATAACCCTGCCGGGCCAACACCTGCCGCCATACATTGAGATAATCGCGCTGAATGTCGCCAAGGCCGCCGCCGAGCCAGACGAAGTGCAACATCCTGGGCACTTCCGTGGGCAACTTTTTCATCTGCTCGGCACTGAACTGGAGGCGCGCTTCGTGCTGTTCGACTTTGTCGTATATCTGCGGCAGATCAATCCCGGCGCCGGCAGGGCTGGAGATATGCGTATCCTGGCTGCGCTTGACCCTGCGCTTGCCCAGCAGCTTGGCGAGCGTCTGTTTCAAGAGCCCCAAGGGCTCGAGCAACCGATGGGAATCCGGCATGCCGATACAGGCAAAGTAATAACGGATGACCGCGTCGTAGTGCTCATTGTTCTTGTGAGGCAACAGTGCCCGTTCGAGATCGGCCAGTTTGAAAAGGCTGATGAAGGCGAGCGCACTGTCGCCCGTCTTGATGTTCGCTTCCTGCATAAAAAAGACACTCCTTGACCTGTCTGGTTAAAAAACAGGCCTATGACAACGCCGCCGCCAGCACGTGTTCTGGCGACCTATTTATTCAATTTAATATCTTGCAACTTGGCGACACCTGAAACGTCTGCCAAACACTGACAAGCGCACACCGACAACTTATCAGGCAGGCAAACTAACGCTTAGAAACCAACAACTCAAACGGGAAGGCTTTCAATGCATTTCAACGAAGGGTCAAGACTGTAACTTGCGCTTTTATTTATATGAGAAACAAATACAGCGAAAGAATCGAATCCACGGTCCTGAAGGCGATATTTCTCTTTGTGGCGAGGGAGATTTCGCAGCCTGCGATGAGGCTGCGCGGTGTGGTAGGAGCTGTCGAGCGAAGCGAGGCTGCGATCTTTCCCCAGACACTTGAGTCCCAAGCGAAAAATCAAAAGATCGCAGGCTTCGCCAGCTCCTACAGGGATCCCTCGCCGCAGTAGCCATCCATGAATGAACGGTGTCGCGGTTCAGGCAGGTTTGGCCCCATACCAGCGAGGCGTGTACACCCAGTTTCCGCCGGACGCCCGCGGGAACACGCAGGTGGTGGAGGAACCGATCAGGACCATGGTGCGCATGTCCACCTGCTCGGCCGTGAGCTGTCCCAACGTGATGACACGCAGGGTCTGGCCCGGACGGCCGATGTCACGCCCCAACACCACCGGTGTCTCCGGCGTGCGGTGCCGGGCGACGATTTCCAGCGCACGCCCCAATTGCCACGGTCGCGCACGGGAAATCGGATTGTAGAAGGCCAGCGCCAGATCGGCTTCGGCAGCCAGGTCCAGACGCTTTTCGATGATCGACCAGGGCTTGAGATTGTCCGACAGCGACATCACGCAGAAGTCATGCCCCAACGGCGCACCGGCCTGGGCGGCGGTCGCGAGGGAGGCGGACACGCCGGGCAGGATCTCCAGGTCCACCTGATGCCAGGCCGGGTCGCTGGATTCGTGCAACGCTTCGAGCACCGCCGCCGCCATGGCGAAGACACCCGGGTCACCGGACGACACCACGATCACCGAACGCCCCAGGGCAGCCAGTTCAAAGGCGTGACGAGCGCGCTGCATTTCTTCGCGGTTGTCGGTGCAGTGCAGCACTTGATCGTCGCGAAACGGGCCGGCCATGCGCACATAGGTTTCGTAACCGAGCACATCGGTGGCCCGCGCCAGTTCGGCTTTCACCGCCGGCACCATCAACTCGGCCGCGCCCGGCCCCAGGCCGATCACCGCCAGGCGGCCGCGCGGACGCCCGATTCGGCCCACATCCAAGGGCTGCGCGGCGACGGCGATGACCAAGTTGTCCGTTGCCGAAACGAGGGTCTCCGCCGGCATCGAGTTGCGGGCCAAGGTGGCGGCATCGCCTGTCGCCGCCACAAAGCGCAGCGCCACCCCGAGTTCCAGCGCGGCTTCACGCAAGGCCGTGCTGGCCATCAGCGTATCCGCCGCCACCAGGCACGCCAGGCTCGCAATCGCCACGTTGGCTTGCTGCAAAGCTGCACGAACGGCGCTTGGCAGATCAGCCACCTCGGCGCTCACCACCACCGCGACACTGCGCGGATAAATCAACAGCTCATGGGCACTGGCCTCACGCTCGGCATGGCTAACGTGGATCGTGCGCCGGGCTTGCGGGTCTTGGGGCAACTGCGCTTGATCCAGCCACGGTGCTGCACCTTCGATGCGCACCGGCTCGCCGGCCAACAGGTCGGAGACGAAGCGCTTGCCTTGCTCCAGGTCGCCGAGGCTGTAACCGCTGGGTGGATTGAGCAGGCACGTGCCGAAACGCAATTCACCGCTGGTGGTGATCGCCGGCGCGACCTGCAGCATTGCCGCGATGTCCCGAGCCATGCCATTCACCCCGCCCAGGCCGCCCAGCAGCGGCACCACGGCGCTGCCATCCTCGGCCACTGCCAGCACCGGCGGTTCGGCGCCTTTTTCCAGCAACAGCGGCGCCAGGGTACGGATGACAATGCCCGCTGCGCACAGGGCAATGATCGGCGTGTCCTGTTGATAAAGTTCGCGCAACGTCGCGCCGAACTCGAGGTATTGCCGATCACCCTCGACCCGTCCGGCCAGGCCGTGGATCAGGGCGTCGGGGTAACACTGCTGGATCCGTCGGGCTGTTGCCAGGCTGCCGGGGCCGAGGATGACGATGGCCGGCGTCTTGGCGGCCATCAACCCTGCCACCGTTCGCCCGGCACGATGATCAGCGAGAAGTACGGCGAAGACATCGGCTCGACTTCATCCAGCGGCACGATTTTCTGGTTGGCCATGGTCGCTCGCTCGACGTACAGCGCTCGCCCGTCCATGCCCAGTTCCTGGAGCACCTGGCGAACCTTGGGGAAATTGCGTCCCAGCTTCATGATCACCGCCGCATCGGCATCGGCCAGGCGACGTTTGAGATCGTCGTGGGGCAAGACACCGGAGAGCACCGACAGGCTCTGGTTGCGATAGACCAGCGGCGCGCCGAGCACCGAAGCGCCGCCCAGCATCGAGCAGACGCCGGGAATGACTTGGGCCTCATAACGCTCGGCCAGGCGATCGTGCAGGTACATGTAGGAGCCGTAGAAGAACGGGTCGCCCTCACAGATCACCGCCACGTCGCGACCGGCATCCAGGTGCACGGCCAACTGTTCGGCGGCGGTGTCGTAGAAATCGGCGATCACTTGTTCATAGGAGAGCGGCGCAGGCAGCACCTCGGTGGTGACCGGGTAGACCAATGGCAGTAACGTCTGCGCGTCCTGCAAATGGGCCTCGATGATGCCGAAGGCGTTGCCCTTCTTGCCCTTGGCGACGAAATACGCCACCACGGGCGACTCGCGCAGCAGGCGCAGGGCCTTGACCGTAATCAGTTCCGGGTCACCGGGGCCCACGCCGAGGCCGATCAGACGTCCAGGCTGCTGCATCATTCAATCTCCGTGGCGAGGGCGTTGACGGCGGCGGCGGCCATGGCGCTGCCGCCCAGCCGGCCTTGCATGATCACGAATGGCACGCCACGGCTGTTGGCCGCCAGCATCGCCTTGGACTCGGCGGCGCCGACGAAGCCCACCGGAAAACCGAGGATCAATGCTGGTTTCGGCGCGCCGGCATCGAGCATTTCCAGCAGGTAGAACAGCGCGGTCGGTGCGTTGCCGATGACCACGACACTGCCTTCCAGGTGCGGGCGCCACAACTCCAGCGCTGCCGCCGAACGGGTGTTGCCCAGTTCCTGGGCCAATGCCGGTACGCGCTCGTCGCGCAAGGTGCAGATCACCGGATTGTTGGCTGGCAGGCGAGCCCGGGTCACGCCTTCGGAGACCATCCGCGCATCGCACAGAATCGGCGCACCGGCGGCCAGCGCCTGGCGCCCGGCCGTGCCCGCGCCCTCGGAAAACTGCAGGCCATCGATAGCCTCGACCATGCCGCAGGCGTGGATCACCCGCACGGCGAGTTTCTCCAGGTCGGCCGGAATGCGCGCCAGGTTGGCTTCGGCGCGGATGATCGCGAAGGAGTTGCGATAGATCTCCTGACCGTCGCGGATGTAATCAAGCATCAAGGGGGCTCCGGGGGCGAGCGTCGAGCCAGTGGCCGAGCGCTTCAATAGTCAGATTGTGTGCCTGCAACGCGCCGAAACCCGGCAACGTGGCATCGCGAAAATACAGGTCGTAACGACCGGGGGCGACCGCCAGCAAGGTGGCAGGCGCGACGTGGGCCGCCGCGCAGGAACGCGGGCAGCCGGACAGATGAACCTTCAGGGTTTGGCCCTGGCGTTGCAGTAGCTCGGCCAGTTGGCGGGCGTCGGCCTTGGTGTCGGCCAAGGCTTTGCCGCAGCCACTGGAGCCAGTGCAGGCGATGAGTTGCGCCAGGGGTTGCTCGTTCGAACCTAACAGCCCCAACCCCTCAAGCCGCGCCAGCACTTCGTCGGCATCCGCGCGGCGCACGTTGGGCAGCAGCAGGCTTTGCCAAGGGCTGAAACGCAGGCTCGCGTCGCCCTTCTCCCGCGCCAGTTGCGCGGCCCCCCGCAGCATGACCGCATCGAGCCGGCCCAGGGGCGCCGCCGCGCCGACGTAGACACGGTCGTCGTGCTGGGGATGAACACCGAGGTGCAGTCCATCGATGGCCCCATCCCGCTGCCAATCCAGGCACGCTTGCAAGGGCACGCGGCGGGCCAGCCGGGTCATGAATTCATCCACAGAGACGTCAGCCAGCAAGTGGCGCATGCGGATCTGGTCCGGGCGGGCCAAGTCGAGGAACAACTCCAGCACCGCCACCACCAAGGCATGCCCCTGGGCCAGGGGCACCCTGCCCGCCAGTTTATCCCGCGGGGTGCCGGCCAAGCCGAAGGCCAGCCAGGGCTCGCCGTTACGGACAAGGGCCGAGAGCCACAAGTCGTGGTGATGTTCGAGCATCGCCAACGCCTCTCCGCCGTCCAGTTGCACGGCGAACTTGGCCGACAGTTCATGGAAGCGTTCATGGGTTTGCAGGGTGACGAGGATCTGCTCGGCCAACGGGCGGGTGTCGAACAGCATCTGCCGGTCGATCCCGGCCGCGGGGCTGAGCATCAGGTTGCGCACGTCATCACCCGCCGGCTTGCGCGGGCCAAGCCCGGCGGCCAGCAACGGCTCGATCAGCGCGTCATGCCCGGGGCCGATCCCGCGGATTTGCAGGTTGGCCCGGTTGGTCGCCTCGATCACACCCCCGGCGAACCGCTCGGCCACCGCCGCCACGGCCTCGGCCTGATCCGCCTGGATGGCACCGCCGTCGAGCTTGATCCGACAGATCCCACCGTCCAGCGCCTGGACGACACGCAGCAACCCCGGGCAACCCGAGGGGCGGATGACGTTGGCGGATGGACGTTCGTTCAAGGGCAAACCGGCAGATAAGACACGCCATGACGGCGAAGGACCGCCATTATGCCTGCTTTGCCGGGGGTCATGAAAAGCTTGCTGGTCGGATTGAAGCCAGAGAGCTCAAGAACACGGGCTGCCTGATCCTATGATGTTGTCTGTACCGGCGCCTTCGCGGGCAAGCCCGCTCCCACAGTGTTGATTGGGGGGAGCACAAATTTTGTACCCGCCGAAATCCCTGTGGGAGCGGGCTTGCTCGCTCCCACAGGGAATTTGGGGTGAACACAGAATCTGTGCACAACCCGACCAAAACTGTGGGAGCGAGCTTGCTCGCGATAGCGGTCTGGCAGCCACAATGATGTTGCGCCAGGCGCCTGATTCGCCGGGGCGCGGTATGATGGCGGCCCGGTTCGCGGCGGCAACACGCCTGTCGATCAACCCATTCATTCGAGGAACAGAGATGACCCCCTGGCTGACCGTAGTGGGCATCGGAGAAGAAGGCTTCAAGGGCTTGGGCCGAACGGCCCGGCATGCCTTGCTGCGGGCATCGCGCATTCTCGGCAGCACCCGTCAGTTGGAGCTGCTGCCACTGTGCATCCGCGGCGAACGGGAATTGTGGCCGAGCCCGTTCTCCCTGGAACCGTTGCTCGCTCGGCAGGGTGAACCGGTGTGTGTACTGGCCAGCGGCGACCCGATGTTCTACGGCGTGGGGGCGAGCCTGGCGAAACAGCTGCCGAGTGATCAGATGCTGGTCATCCCCGCGCCCTCCTCTTGTTCGCTGGCCGCGGCGCGCATGGGCTGGCCGTTGCAGGACGTGGTCACGCTGTCGCTGGTGGCGCGTCCCCTGGCGGCGCTCAATGGGCATTTATCCACAGGCGTCAGGCTGTTGCTACTGAGCAATGACCGCCACAGCCCTGCCGCCGTGGCGACGTTGCTGCGCGAGCGAGGGTTCGGCCCAAGCGCCATGACCGTGCTGGAACATCTGGGAGGTGCGGCGGAACGACGGATCGACGGTAGCGCCGCGCAATGGTCCGATGGCACCGTCGCCGACCTGAACCTGATCGCCGTCGAATGCCGGGCCGAACCGTCGACGCCGCGCCTGTCACGCCTGGCCGGCTTGCCGGACAGCGCATTCGAGCATGACGGCCAGTTGACCAAGCGTGACGTGCGGGCTATCACCCTGGCCCGTCTCGCGCCGACACCCGGTGAGCTGTTATGGGACGTCGGCGCCGGCAGCGGCTCCATCGGCATCGAATGGATGCGCGCCCACCCCAGCTGCCGAGCCCTGGCTATCGAAGCCGACGAAGGCCGGCAAGGCTTGATCGAACGCAACCGCGACACCCTCGGCGTGCCCGGCCTGCAACTGATTCGCGGCAGCGCCCCACAGGCGCTGGACAACCTGGAGCGTCCAGACGCAGTGTTCATCGGTGGCGGCGTCACCCGCGAAGGCGTGCTCGACGCCTGCTGGGCCCAACTCAAGCCCGGCGGTCGGCTGGTCGCCAACGCCGTAACCCTGCAAAGCGAAATGACCCTGATGCACTGGCGCGAACGTCATGGCGGTGAACTGACCCGCATCCACATCGCCCAGGCCCAGCCGTTGGGCGAATTCGACACCTGGCGCCAGGCCTTGCCGATTACCTTGCTGGACCTGACGAAACCTCTCGATGCGTGACGAAACCGCCGAACAACCCGCCCCCCTGCGCAGCGGCCTGACCACCGGCAGTTGCGCCACGGCCACCAGCCTGGCGGCGGCCCGTTTGCTGCTGCGCGGCACCGAAGCCGACGCCGTGGAAATCGTACTGCCCAAGGGCAAGCAGGTGCAGATGCGCCTGGAGTTCTGTCGCCTGACCGAACAAGGCGCCGAAGCCGGGACGATCAAGGACGCAGGCGATGACCCGGACGTGACCCACGGTGCCCTGCTATTTTCCCAGGTGCGCCTGATCGCCGAACCCGGCGTGCGTTTCGTCGCCGGTCGCGGCGTAGGCACAGTGACACGACCGGGGTTGGTGCTGGGTGTCGGTGAGCCGGCGATCAACCCGGTGCCACGCAAAATGATCAACGATCACCTAGGCCGCCTGGCCGAGGAAAGCGGTTATGCCGGTGGTTTCGAAGTCACGGTCAATGTCGAGGACGGCGAAGCCCTGGCGCTGAAAACCATGAACCCGCGACTGGGCATCCTCGGTGGCCTGTCGATCCTCGGCACCAGCGGCATCGTCCGGCCATTCTCCTGCGCGGCCTACATCGCCTCGATCCACCAGGGCATCGACGTGGCGAAGACCAACGGTTACCTGCACATCGCCGCGTGCACCGGCAATGCCAGCGAAGACACCATGCGCCGGGTCTACGACCTGCCGGAAATCGCCCTGATCGAAATGGGCGACTTCGTCGGCGCCGTACTCAAACATGTACGCAAGGTACCGGTGGAAAAACTCAGCCTCTGCGGCGGCTTTGGCAAGATCAGCAAACTCGCCGCCGGCCACATGGACCTGCACAGCCGTCACTCGAGCATCGACCTGCCGCAACTGGCCGAATGGGCGGCCGCCATCGGGGCCGATGAGGTTTTGCAGCAGAGCATCCGAGACGCCAACACCAGCCAACAGGCCCTGGCGATGGCCAGCGCCGCCGGCGTCGCCCTCGGCGATGCGGTGTGCGAGCACGCGCTGGCCTTCGCTCGCAGCGTGGTACCGGCCCAGGTCCAGGTCGAAGTCTTCGCCATCGACCGCCAGGGTGGGATCGTCGGTCACGCCGGAGGCTTCCAATGAAACGCATCCTGCTGCTCGGTGGCGTCACCGAAGCCCTGGCCATCGCCCGCACCCTGGGACCCAATCACATCTACAGCCTGGCTGGCATCGGTCGCGTCCCCACCGACCTCACCTGCCAGGTCCGCGTCGGCGGCTACGGCGGCGCCGAAGGCCTGGCGCAATTCATTCGCGACCAAGGCATCGACCTGCTGCTGGACGCCACCCACCCCTACGCCGCGCAAATCAGCCACAACGCCGCCCACGCAGCGCGCGCCTGCGGCATTCCCTGCTGGGCCCTGCGCCGTCCGGCCTGGCAGCCCCAGGCCGGGGATGACTGGCGCGAAGTGGCCGATTGGGCTGAACTGATCCAGGCCCTGCAACCCTTCCGCCGCCCGCTGTTCACCCTCGGCCGTGAACCGCTGCAACACCTGCACGAAATTCCGCCAGAGCAATTCTGGACCCTGCGCGCCCTGGACGTTTATCCCGGTAATGAACGCTGCGAAGTCATCGGCGCACGCGGGCCGTTCCACATCGAAGGCGAGCGCGAGCTGTTCGAACGCCGGAAGATCGATGTGCTGATCAGCAAGAACAGCGGGAGCACGGCCACTGAGCCAAAGCTGGAGGTGGCGCGGGAGCGGGGGGTGCCGGTGTTGGTTTTGCGGCGGCCGGTGTTGGCGGGGGTGGATCGGGAGTTTGGAGAGATCAATGAAATGCTGGACGCTTTATTCGTACAAAACGGGTTCTGAATTCAGCGCATTCGCGCGACATTTCTGACAAGTTTTCAAGACGAAGCCGGCTGTTTCGTCCAAGACGTTCAATTCTATAGTTCCGCTCCTTAATACCCACCGCAGCACCTGGCAGTCATTCAGCATGAGCGACCCGTCTCGTGCCGAGGAAAGTGCTGCTTGCCAATATGTATCCCAAGGAATACGATCCAAATGATCGAATTTGAACAGTCCCGAGTATTCTCAACCTGGCTTGACGGGTTGAAGGACATTGCTGGGAAAGCTCGCATCATTGCCAGGCTCCGATCGGCAGAGCATGGGAATTTTGGTGATTGCGAACCGGTGGGTAACGCAGTGTATGAGATGCGTATTCACTCGGGTCCTGGCTACAGAGTGTACTTCTCCCGTCAAGGCTCCGTGCTTTATTTGCTGCTTGTGGGAGGTGACAAATCGACTCAGAAACGGGATATCGCACGCGCTGTTCAAATGGCGCAAACCATGGGTAATGAGGAGTGAATCATGACTGAAGAATTCACACGTTTCGATGCAGCCACCTACCTCAAGACGCCTGAGGAAATGGCCGCTTATCTGGATGCCTGTTTTGAAGAGGATGCGGGTGACGGCGTACTGGTTCGGGCAGCTCTTAACGATATTGCCAGGGCAAAGGGCATGACGCAGATTGCTCGTGATGCAGGCCTGGGACGAGAGAGTCTTTACAAAGCACTGGGAAGTACGGGCAATCCGGAGTTCACAACTATCATGAAAGTCATGAAAGCTTTGGGCTTGAGGTTACATGCGACGGCCATTTGACAGAGGTTCCCTTCCCTCCTGTATTGGAGTGATTGAATACCGATTGATCAAAAACACGCGACGAGGGAACTTGCTCCCTCGCCACAAAAGCACTCACTTGAAGATCTGTTGATACTGTTAACACCAGCCCTGCGACCCTATACCGCACACGCCTTTTTTACTTCTCAACCCCGATCAGGCTAAATACCGCCACCTGATCGCCCAACCGAGCGGATTGCCCCATGTCCCGACAACGGCTTGCATTTGCCTGGATCGCCTGCTTCGCAGTGCTGTTCAACATGCTTGCCATGCCGCTTTCCAACAGCGGTGGCGCGACTGCCAATTCGCCAGCCGAGCAACTGCTGTGGGGCAGTTTCTGCTCGTCCAGCGGCACGAAAATGGTCGCGATTTCCCTGGGCAAGCTCGAACAGGGCACACCACAGAAAGACAATCACTCGACGATGCAGCATTGCTGGTGCTGCGCCGGCACCGCGTCGCTGGTGGCACTCACCGGCCATGCCCCGCAACTGTACCTGGATGCCCGGCTCGATCATCGCGGCATCGCCCAATCGAAACTCGATAGCCCCACGCCCCGCCAACAATGGCCAAGCCTCAATCCCCGCGCCTCGCCCCTGGTCTGATTCTTTCCGCACACACCTGCGCCCTGAATCGTTCCGGAGAATCGCCATGTTGAACAGACTTATCCTGCTGGCTGCCCTGTTGCTTCCCATCGGCTTTGCCCAAGCTCACCAGTACAAGGCAGGCGATCTTGAAATCGCCCACCCGTGGTCTCAAGAGTTGCCGCCCAATGCGCCTACCGTGGCCGCGTATTTCGTCATCCACAACGGCGGCACCAGCGACGACAAGCTGCTCAGCGTCGACTCACCCATCGCCGGCAAGGCCGAGCTCCATGAGCATGTGATGCAAAACGACCTGATGAAAATGCAACCGGTTTCCGACGTCGATATCGCCCCGGGTGCGACTGTCACCTTCGCACCGATGGCGTATCACGTGATGCTGCTGGAGTTGAAGGACCGCAGCCTGCTCAGCGACGGCAAGCGCTTCCCCGTGACCCTGCATTTCGAAAAAGCCGGGGATGTCACGGTCGAGGTTGCGGTGCAGAAAAAAGCGCCCGACGGCACCAAGACACACATGCACGCCCAGTAGACGTAGCCGCCCGTGCACGCCCTTCGCGCCAGGCCATCCATGCCCCGCCGTCAGCCCATGCGCTTGACACGCGGCAGCTGGATCAGCCTGTTCGCCATGCTGATGATCTTTATCGGTCCGCTGATTTCCCAGTCGATGCCGATGGATCAGCGCATGCCTGCGAGCATGAACATGAGCATGTCGATGGACATGAGCATGGACATGCCGGCGGGAGTCCACGCCGAACATGAGGCCTCAACCGACGAACACTGCCCGCCCCAGCGCGAGCACCACGCACTGTGGGAAAAGTGTGGCTATTGCAGCCTGCTATTCAACTGTCCGGCGCTGACTGGCAGCCAGGGCTTCGCCACCTTTGAAACACCACTGGCCAACACCTACACCGCCCCCTCCCCGCGCCTGGGCCATGCTCGCACCGCATTCTTCCCGGGTGCCCGCACCCGCGCACCGCCCCTCGACGCGTAAGCCGACACTCCACTCACCGGTCGTACAAGACAGCTCCAGGCTGCCCGACCGTGTCGTCTACGTTTGTTCGATGGAATCATCATGTCCAGGTTTTCTGCTGGCATCGCGTTGGGCTCTGCCCAGGTTCGCTGCCCCCTGAACGAGCCACCGGTTCGTTTGCGCCAAACCATCGCCGCCCTGTGCGGCCTGCTGCTCACTCCTCTCGCGCTGGCCGACGAGCACGAGCATCACGACCATCAGGTCGAAGAACTGAGCCCGACGGTCATCACCGCCATCGCTCCCAGCTCGCCGCTGACCGTCGTCACCAACCCCAAGGACCCGCGCCAACCGGTGCCGGCCAGTGATGGCGGCGACTACCTCAAGACCATTCCGGGCTTTGCCCTGGTGCGCAACGGCGGCACCAATGGCGACCCGGTGCTGCGTGGCATGTTCGGCTCACGGCTGAACATTCTCACCAACGGCAGCATGCTGTTGGGTGCTTGCCCAGGCCGGATGGACGCGCCGACCTCCTATATCTCGCCGGAAACCTACGACAAGCTCACTGTCATCAAAGGCCCGCAAACCGTACTCTGGGGCCCCGGCGCCTCGGCCGGGACCGTGCTGTTCGAGCGCGAGCCGGAACAGTTCGGCGAGCTGGGCACCCGGGTCAACGCCAGTGTGCTGGCCGGCTCCAACGGCCGTTTCGACAAAGTGGTGGATGCCGCCGCCGGTGGCCCGCTGGGCTATGTACGGGTGATCGGCAACACCGCCCATTCGGACGACTACCGCGACGGCAACAACGACACCGTGCCGTCGCGCTATGACAAGTGGAATGGCGACGTCACCCTTGGCTGGACGCCGGACGCCGACACCTTGCTGGAATTGACGGCCGGCAAGGGCGACGGTGAAGCGCGCTACGCCGGACGCGGCATGGACGGCTCACAGTTCAAGCGCGAAAGCCTCGGGCTGCGTTTCGAGCGCTCGAACATTGGCGAGGTCCTGGACAAGGTCGAGGCCCAGGTCTACTACAACTACGCCGACCACGTGATGGACAACTACACGCTGCGCACGCCGTCCGGCACCGGGATGATGGCCGGGCCCATGGCTTCCAACGTCGACCGCCGCACCCTCGGCGCGCGCATCAAGGCCACCTGGCGCTGGGCCGATGTGCAATTGATCAGCGGCCTGGACGCCCAGACCAACGAGCATCGCCAACGCAGCAGCATGGGCGTCGACACCTACAAGGGCCTGCCGTACACCAAGGACGCCGACTTCCACAACTACGGGGTGTTCGGCGAACTGACCTGGTACGCCGCCGACCGCGACCGGCTGATCACAGGTGCCCGGCTCGACCGCGCCTCGGCCAAGGATTACCGCCAGAGCATCGGTTCCGGCATGTCGGCCCGCCCCAACCCCACCGCCGACGACACTCGCGCCGACACACTGCCCAGCGGTTTTGTCCGCTACGAGCACGACCTGGACGACAGCCCCACCACCCTCTACGCAGGCCTCGGTCACGCCCAGCGCTTCCCGGACTACTGGGAGCTGTTCTCGCCGAACGTCGGCCCCAGCGGTTCGTTGAATGCCTTCGACGCGATCAAGCCGGAGAAAACCACCCAGCTCGACTTCGGCCTGCAGTACAAGACCGAAACCCTCGAAGCCTGGGCGTCGGGTTATGTCGGCCAGGTACGCGACTACATCCTCTTCGACTACACCCCCGGGATGATGGGCACCACCTCCCGGGCCGAGAACATCGATGCGCGGATCATGGGCGGTGAATTGGGTGCGGCCTACAAGCTGAGCGAGCGCTGGAAAGCCGACGCCACCCTGGCCTATGCCTGGGGCAAGAACAGCAGCGACGGCAGCGCCCTGGCGCAAATGCCGCCGCTGGACGCACGCCTGGGCCTGACCTACAGCGAAGACCGCTGGAGCGCCGGGGCCCTGTGGCGGGTGGTGGCGGCGCAACACCGTGTCGATGAAAACAAGGGCAACGTGGTGGGCAAGGACTACGGCAAAAGCTCGGGCTTCGGCGTGTTCTCGCTCAACGGTGCCTATCGCATCAATCAACACTGGAAGGTCAGCAGCGGCGTCGACAACCTGTTCGGCAAAGCCTACGCCGAACACTTGAACCTGGCCGGCAACGCCGGGTTCGGCTACCCGGCGAGCGACCCGCAGGCCATCAACGAACCGGGGCGCACGCTCTGGACCAAGGTGGACATGAGTTTCTAACCGGCACCGGAGATCTGTCAGCAAGGACACAAACTGTGGGAGCGAGCTTGCTCGCGATGGCGAAGGCACATTCAACATCGATGCAAGCTGAACCATTGCTATCGCGAGCAAGCTCGCTCCCACAGGGTTCGATTCCACCTTGACTGACGGCACAACATAACAACCCATTTGCCCTGCGGAGCGCTTTCTGATGAGCCAACCGAAACCGAATTTCTACAACCTGGCCTGGCGCTGGCATTTTTATGCCGGGCTGTTCGTGGCGCCGTTCATGGTGATGCTGGCCCTGACCGGCATCATCTACCTGTTCAAGCCACAACTCGATCCACTGATGTACGGCAGCCTGTTGAACGTGCCGGCCGGGCATCACACCCTGGCGGCGGACGACCTGCTCAATAAGGTCCGCCAGGCCTACCCCGAAGGCCAGGTCAAACAGTACCTGCCACCGGTCAATGCCGAGCGCAGCGCGCAGTTCGTGGTGATCGACCAGGGCCGGGAACTGAACGTGTTCATCGACCCGTACCACGGCGACGTCCTCGGCGAACAGGATGCGAAGAGCAACCTGCAAGCCATGGCCCGGGCGATTCACGGCGAGTTGCTGATCGGCACCGTCGGTGACCGGCTGGTGGAAATGGCCGCCGGCTGGGGCGTGGTGCTGGTGGTCTCCGGCCTGTACCTGTGGTGGCCGCGCGGGCAATCATCGGCCGGTGTGCTGTGGCCGCGCTGGAGCGCCCGCGGGCGGTTGTTCTGGCGTGACTTGCATGTCGTCGTCGGTTTCTGGGGCGCGGCATTCCTGCTGGTGATGCTGCTCAGCGGCATGACCTGGACCGGCTTCTGGGGCAAGCAATACGCAGACCTCTGGAACCGCTTCCCGGCGGCGATGTGGAATGACGTGCCCAAGTCCGACGTCGAGGCCGGCAGCCTCAACAACGCCCACCGCCAGACCGTGCCCTGGGCAGTAGAAAATACGCCGATGCCGATGTCCGGCGACCATGCCGAGCACATGGGCCACGGTGGCATGCACGAAGGCCCCGCCGCCCCGACCGTCAGCCTGCAAGCGATGCAGGATATCGCCACCGCGCGCCAGGTCACGCCCGGCTACAGCATCACGTTGCCCACCACAGCCAGTGGCGTGTTCACCGTCGCCGTGTTCGCCGATGACCCGCGCAACGACGCCACCCTGCACGTGGACCAGTACACCGGCAAGGTCCTGGCCGATGTGCGCTGGGAGCACTACAGCATCGTCGCCCGCGCCACCGAAACCGGGGTGATGCTGCACGAAGGCAAGATGTTCGGCCCGGTGAACCAGATCCTCGTGCTGCTGGTTTGCCTGATGATCCTGCTCAGCGCCGTGAGTGGCCTGGTGATCTGGTGGAAGCGCCGGCCCCAGGGCAAGTTCGGCGTGCCGCCCCTGCGCCACGACCTGCCGACCTGGAAGACCGGAGTGTTCATCATGCTGGCCCTGGCGCTGGTGTTCCCGTTGGTGGGGGCTTCGCTGGTGGTAGTGTGGCTGTTGGACCGGGTTGTTACCCGGTTCAATCGCCAGCCTGAGACGGCTTCATCTTCAAGCTGAAGGCCATGCGTTAACGGAAGGCGGCGCGAAACCTCCACAATCGCACCCGCTTTCCAAACGATGAACACAGTCCGGAATGTGGGAGCGAGCTTGCTCGCGATAGCGGTAGATCAGTCAGATCGGAGATGACTGACCCATCGCTATCGCGAGCAAGCTCGCTCCCACAAGGGGACTCGCACCCTTGCGCACTAATGTGGCGCACCTCCTCGCACCAGCCCCCGCAATGCGTTCACTCATGGTGCGCTCGCTCCCTTGTGCCCCACGCCAACCCCGCGTTTCAAAGCCTTTCTCCGACCGGGCACACCCCTTGCAAAAGCGCTTTCAGCGTTTGCATCTGCCCTCAAAAAAAACTCATAAGTCCATGGAGATCGCACAATGAAGCGTCGTAGCTTGATCAAGGCTTTTACACTCTCGGCAAGCATTGCCGCGATGGGCATGGCCTGGACCGTCCAGGCCGCCGAGACCATCAAGGTCGGTATCTTGCATTCGCTGTCCGGCACCATGGCGATCTCCGAGACGTCCCTCAAGGACATGGCGCTGATGACCATTGACGAGATCAACGCCAAGGGTGGTGTGAACGGCAAGAAGCTTGAAGCGGTGGTCGTGGACCCGGCGTCGAACTGGCCGCTGTTCGCCGAAAAGGGCCGGCAGTTGCTGACCCAGGACAAAGTCGCCGTGGTGTTCGGCTGCTGGACATCGGTGTCGCGTAAATCCGTGTTGCCGGTGTTCGAAGAACTCAACGGCCTGCTGTTCTACCCGGTGCAGTATGAAGGCGAAGAGATGTCGCCGAACGTGTTCTACACCGGTGCCGCGCCGAACCAACAGGCGATTCCGGCGGTGGAGTACCTGATGAGCGAAGAAGGCGGCAGCGCCAAGCGCTACTTCCTGCTGGGCACCGACTACGTCTACCCGCGCACCACCAACAAGATCCTGCGTTCGTTCCTGCACTCCAAAGGGGTGGCGGACAAAGACATCGAAGAGGTCTACACCCCGTTCGGCCACAGCGATTACCAGACCATCGTGGCCAACATCAAGAAGTTCTCGGCCGGTGGCAAGACCGCGGTCATCTCCACGGTCAATGGCGACTCCAACGTGCCGTTCTATAAAGAACTGGCCAACCAGGGCCTGAAGGCCACCGACGTACCGGTCGTGGCGTTCTCGGTGGGCGAAGAGGAACTGCGCGGCATCGACACCAAGCCGCTGGTGGGCAACCTGGCGGCGTGGAACTACTTCGAATCCGTGGATAACCCGGCGAACAAGAAATTCGTCGATTCCTGGAAAGCCTACGCCAAGGCCAAGAACCTGCCAGGCGCCGACAAAGCGGTGACCAACGACCCGATGGAAGCCACCTACGTCGGCATCCACATGTGGGCGCAAGCGGTCGAGAAAGCCAAGTCCACCGACGTCGACAAAGTCCGCGAAGCCCTGGCCGGCCAGACCTTCGCCGCACCGTCGGGCTACACCCTGACCATGGACAAGACCAACCACCACCTGCACAAGCCGGTGATGATCGGCGAGATCCAGGCCGACGGTCAGTTCAACGTGGTCTGGCAGACCGAAGGCCCGATCCGCGCGCAACCGTGGAGCCCGTTCATCGCCGGCAACGACAAGAAGCCTGACTATGCGGTGAAGAGCAACTGAGCCCGTGGGTGTCGGCCCCAACCCCCGGACCGACACACAACCCCTGTGGGAGCGAGCTTGCTCGCGATAGCGATGGATCAGCCAGAAGAACAGTGACTGACACACCGCTATCGCGAGCAAGCTCGCTCCCACAAAAAGCACTGCGCAAGGCCTAGCATATGCCCACCGCCCTTTACCGCCTCATCCTCGCCCTGGTGCTGCTGTTGCCACTGGAGGCCCACGCCGGTGACGCCGAAGACTTCGTCGCCGCCAACCCGACCCAGCAGGCCAAGCTCCTGGAAACCTGGGCCGCGCAGCCGGAGCCTGCACGTGTCGAACTGATCAACGCCCTGCAACAAGGCCAGTTGATCGTCGACGGCCAGCCAAAAACCCTGCGCCTGAACAACCGCTTGCGCGGGCTGATCGAAACCGCCCTCGCCAGCCATCAACTGCTCGCCGTCGATGCCCGCGTACGCCTGGCCGCCGCGCAGCAACTGCAAAAAACTGCCCGCCCGGCGCAACTGGCGTTTCTCGATCGGCAACTGGCCGGTGAGCAGGACGAAAACGTACACGCCGCCCTGAGCCTGGCCCTGGCGAACCTGCAACTGGTGGACACCAACCCGAACGTGCGCCTGGCCGCCGTCCGCCTGTTGGGGGAAACCGGCGATCCACTGGCCCGTACCCGCCTGGAAGGCCTGCTCGAACCCGGCGTCGAAACCGATGCCGCCGTGCGCACCGCCGCTGAAACCAGCCTGGGCCAGGTCAAGCGCAAACTCCTGGTGGGCGAGTTGCTGGGCCAGGCCTTCAGCGGTATGTCCCTGGGCTCGATCCTGCTGCTCGCCGCCCTCGGCCTGGCGATTACCTTCGGCCTGCTGGGGGTGATCAACATGGCCCACGGCGAGATGCTCATGCTGGGCGCCTATTCCACTTATGTGGTGCAGTTGCTGTTCCAGCGCTTCGCCCCGAACGCCATCGAGTTCTATCCGCTGATCGCCTTGCCGGTGGCATTTTTCATCACCGCGGCCATCGGCATGGCCCTGGAGCGTACGGTGATTCGCCACCTCTACGGGCGGCCGCTGGAAACCCTGCTCGCCACCTGGGGCATCAGCCTGATGCTGATCCAACTGGTGCGCCTGGTGTTCGGTGCGCAGAACGTCGAAGTCGCCAACCCGGCCTGGCTCTCGGGCGGGATCCAGGTGTTGCCGAACCTGGTGCTGCCGTACAACCGCATCGTGATCATCGCCTTCGCCTTGTTCGTGGTGGTGCTGACCTGGCTGCTGCTGAACAAGACGCGCCTGGGCCTGAACGTGCGCGCGGTGACCCAGAACCGCAACATGGCCGCCTGCTGCGGCGTGCCCACCGGCCGGGTCGACATGCTCGCCTTCGGCCTCGGCTCGGGCATCGCCGGGCTCGGAGGCGTGGCCCTGAGCCAGATCGGCAACGTCGGCCCGGACCTGGGCCAGAGCTACATCATCGACTCGTTCCTGGTGGTGGTGCTCGGTGGTGTCGGCCAGTTGGCCGGCAGTGTGTTCGCCGCGTTCGGCCTGGGTATCGCCAACAAGATCCTCGAACCGCAGATCGGCGCCGTGCTCGGCAAGATCCTGATCCTCGCGCTGATCATTCTGTTCATCCAGAAGCGTCCGCAAGGCCTCTTCGCGCTCAAAGGACGGGTAATCGACTGATGAACCAGCCCCTGATGCTCACGGCCACGCAAAAGGCCGGTCCCAAACTCACCCTCGCCGTCGGCGCGCTGATCCTGGCCGTGCTGCTGAGCCTGCCGTTGCTGTCGCTGCTGGCGGCGGACAATCCGCTGCACGTGTCAGCCTACACCCTGACCCTGGTGGGCAAGATTCTCTGCTACGCCATCGTCGCCCTGGCACTGGACCTGGTCTGGGGCTACGCCGGCTTGCTCTCCCTGGGCCACGGCCTGTTCTTCGCCCTGGGCGGCTACGCCATGGGCATGTACTTGATGCGCCAGGCCGCCGGGGATGGCTTGCCGGCGTTCATGACCTTCCTGTCGTGGACCGAGTTGCCTTGGTACTGGGCCGGCACCGACAGTTTCCTCTGGGCGATGTGCCTGGTGGTGCTGGCGCCGGGGTTGCTGGCCCTGGCGTTCGGCTTCTTCGCCTTCCGCTCGCGGATCAAGGGCGTGTATTTCTCGATCATGACCCAGGCCCTGACCTTCGCCGGGATGCTCCTGTTTTTCCGCAACGAAACCGGATTTGGCGGCAACAACGGCTTCACCAATTTCCGCTCGATCCTGGGCTTCGGCATCACCGAGCCAGGCACCCGGGCGGTGCTGTTTTTCGCCACGGTGTTGCTGCTGGTGGCGAGCCTGTTCATCGGCTGGCGCCTGGCCCGCAGCAAGTTCGGCCGGGTACTGACCGCCCTGCGAGACGCGGAAAACCGCCTGATGTTCTGCGGCTACGATCCCCGTGGTTTCAAGCTGTTCGTCTGGGTATTGAGCGCGGTGCTGTGCGGCCTGGCCGGGGCGTTGTACGTGCCGCAGGTGGGCATCATCAACCCCAGCGAAATGTCGCCGACCAACTCCATCGAGGCCGCCGTTTGGGTCGCCCTTGGCGGGCGCGGCACGTTGATCGGGCCGTTGCTGGGCGCCGGGGTCGTGAACGGCATGAAGAGCTGGTTCACCGTGGCGTTTCCTGAATATTGGCTGTTCTTCCTCGGCGCCCTGTTCATCGTCGTGACCCTGTATCTGCCCAAGGGTGTGATCGGATTGCTGAAGAAAAGGAGCGAATGATGCGAATCACACCTACGGCGGATTTCATGCTCGAACCCATCCTGGAGCCCAACAAGGACCAAGGCAGCAGTCGCGACGCCATCGGCCTCGGCCAGGCAGCCGGCGTGGGCCTGAACACCCGCCACGGCACCATCCTGACCCTGGAAGACATCAGCGTCAGCTTCGATGGCTTCAAGGCCTTGAACGATTTGAACCTGTACATCGGCGTCGGCGAGTTGCGCTGCATCATCGGCCCCAACGGCGCCGGCAAGACCACCCTGATGGACGTGATCACCGGCAAGACCCGCCCCAGCCACGGCAAGGCCTGGTTCGGCGAGACCCTGGACCTGACGAGCATGAGCGAGGTGCAGATCGCCCAGGCCGGCATCGGGCGCAAGTTCCAGAAGCCCACGGTGTTCGAAGCCCTGAGCGTGTTCGAAAACCTGGAGCTGGCGCTCAAGACCGACAAATCGGTGTGGGCCAGCCTGCGGGCAAGACTCACTGGCGAGCAGCACGACCGTATCGACGAAGTGCTCGAGACCATCCGCCTTACCACGTCGGTCAACCGCGCCGCCGGATTGCTGTCCCACGGGCAGAAGCAGTTCCTGGAGATCGGCATGCTGCTGGTGCAAGACCCGCAATTGCTGTTGCTCGACGAACCGGTGGCGGGCATGACCGACGCCGAGACCGAGTTCACCGCCGAGCTGTTCAAGTCCCTGGCGGGCAAGCATTCGCTGATGGTGGTGGAACACGACATGGGCTTCGTCGGCGCGATCGCCGACCACGTCACCGTGCTGCACCAGGGCAGCGTGCTGGCCGAAGGGTCGCTGGAACAGGTGCAGGACAATGAGCGGGTGATCGAGGTGTATCTCGGTCGCTAGACCTGCAAACACTTTCCCCCTGTGGGAGCGGGCCTGTGGGAGCAAGGCTTGCCCGCGATGGGGCCGTCGCAATGTTGCCCTGGACCGCGTCATCGTTCATCGCGAGCAAGGTTTGTTCTCACAGGGTTTGCTCCCACAGGGGATTAAGGAGAATTCAAGACATGCTGCAAGTCGACAAGCTGCACCAGTACTACGGCGGTAGCCACATCCTGCGCGGCCTGTCGTTCGACGTGAAGGTCGGCGAAGTGACGTGCCTGCTGGGGCGCAACGGCGTGGGCAAGACCACCCTGCTCAAATGCCTGATGGGCCTGTTGCCGGCCAAGGAAGGTGCGGTGAGTTGGGAAGGCAAGGCCATCACCGCGTTCAAGCCGCACCAACGGGTGCATGCCGGCATTGCCTACGTGCCCCAGGGTCGGGAAATATTCGGACGGTTGACGGTGGAAGAAAACCTGCTGATGGGCCTGTCGCGCTTTCCCGGCGCCGAAGCCAAGGAAGTGCCGGCATTCATCTACGAATTGTTCCCGGTGCTGCTGCAGATGAAACAACGCCGTGGCGGTGACCTGTCCGGCGGCCAGCAACAGCAGCTCGCCATTGGCCGGGCCCTGGCCAGTCGGCCGCGCCTGCTGATTCTCGACGAGCCCACCGAAGGCATCCAGCCCTCGGTGATCAAAGAGATCGGCGTGGTGATCAAGAAGCTGGCGGCCCGGGGCGACATGGCGATTTTGCTGGTGGAGCAGTTCTACGACTTCGCCGCCGAGCTGGCCGATCAGTACCTGGTGATGTCCCGGGGCGAGATCGTGCAGCAGGGGCGCGGAGAAAATATGGAAGCCGAGGGTGTGCGCGGGCTGGTTACGATCTAGTCTGTAGCGTCCTGACGATAATCAGAAATCATGAATCTACCTGTCTGTTCATTGGCGCCTTCGGCCCTGTTCACCCCCAGCTGGCACGCAGAGCTGGAATTGGGCTACGCCCGCTTCGGCGAGTGCACACGCCCGGTACAGCGCCGCCACAAAGGCCCGCTGCGGGTGCAGAAGCACTTGTACGCCGAAGGTCCCGAGGTGTGCCAGCACATCATCGTCCACCCGCCCGGCGGGATTGCCGGCGGTGACCGGCTGGACATCTCGGCCCACGTCGGCCCTGGCGCCTGGGCGCAACTGACCAGCCCCGGCGCGGCCAAGTGGTACCGCGCTGCCGGCCCGGCGTACCAACAGTTGAGCCTGAGCGTGGCCCCCGGCGCGACCCTGGAATGGCTGCCCCAGGAAACCATCGTCTTCAGCGCGGCCCAGGCCGAACTCGGCACGAGTATCGACCTGCAGGGCGACGCACGCCTGTTCTACTGGGACATGGTCGCCCTCGGCCGACCGGCCAGCGGCGAACGTTTCGACCTGGGGCACTTTCAATCGCGACTGGACATTCGCCGCGACGGCCAGTTGCTGTGGCATGAGCGCCAGCGCATTGTGGGCGGTGATGGGCTGCTGGACTCGCCCATCGGGCTGGGCGGCGATCCGGTGTTTGCCACGTTGCTGGTGACCGGCGAGATCGACAGCGAACAGCTGGAACACTGCCGATCCCTGGGCCATGCCGTGCGCGGCGACCTGACCCAATTGCCCGGTCTGGTCGTGGCGCGGTGCCTGGCGAGCGAGGCGTTGCTGGCGCGGGGGTGGTTGATTGAATTGTGGCGACTTCTGCGCCCGGCGCTGCTCGGTCGGGAGGCCATGCCCCCGAGAATCTGGAGTACATGAATTTGCTTTTCTGTGGGAGCGGGCTTGCTCGCGAAGGCGGTGTGTCAGCCAACTCAACTGTTGAATGTGAGCCCGCATTCGCGAGCAAGCCCGCTCCCACAGAGGTACATGTTTTTAGCCCGATTTTTTTATCTGCCCTTATGGATTGCACATGGACCTGACCCCACGCGAAAAAGACAAGCTGCTGATCTTCACCGCCGGCCTCGTCGCCGAACGACGGTTGGCCCGGGGCCTGAAGCTCAACTACCCGGAGGCCATGGCCTACATTTCCGCCGCGCTGCTGGAAGGCGCCCGTGACGGCCAGACCGTCGCCGAGCTGATGCACTACGGCACCACGCTGTTGAGCCGCGAGCAGGTGATGGAAGGCATCCCGGAAATGATCCCGGAGATCCAGGTCGAAGCGACGTTTCCCGACGGGACCAAACTGGTCACCGTCCACCAACCCATCGCCTGAGGCCACGTCATGACTGCCCAAGTTCGTGACGCCCGTGCCGCAGACCTGCCGGCGATCCGCGAGATCTACAACGACGCCGTCCTCAACACCACGGCGATCTGGAACGAACAAGCCGTGGACCTGGGCAATCGCCAGGCCTGGTTTAGCGCCCGGCAGACCCAGGGCTACCCGGTGCTGGTGGCCGTCGACGCCGAAGACAACGTGCTCGGCTACGCTTCGTTCGGCGACTGGCGGCCGTTCGATGGTTTTCGCCACACCGTGGAGCATTCGGTGTACGTGCGCAGCGATCAACGCGGCAATGGCCTTGGCCCGCTGCTGATGGGCGCGCTGATCGAACGTGCCAGGGCCTGCGATAAACACGTCATGGTCGCGGCCATCGAAAGTGGCAACGCGGCCTCGATTCGCCTGCACGAGCGGGCCGGTTTCGTGATCACCGGGCAGATGCCCGAGGTGGGGACCAAGTTCGGCCGCTGGCTGGACCTGACCTTCATGCAGTTGAACCTCAACCCCGGGGCGCTACCGCCTGCCATCAACAAGGAGTGAAAAGCCAATGAACGCCGCCCAGTTGCGTCGAGTCCACGCCGAGAGCTTTGCGCATTATCGCCAGGGCCTGATCGATCTGTTGCTCGACGCCGTCGGCTACGGGGCCAGCGTGGGGTTCATGGCCGATCTCGATGCCGTCCAGGCCCGCGCCTACTTCGACGAGGTCCAGGCCAGCCTCAACCAGGGCCACCTGCTGCTGTGGGTGGTGGTCAAGGATGAACAGGTACAGGCCAGCGTCCAGCTTGCCCTGTGCCAGAAGCCCAACGGCCTCAACCGTGCCGAAGTGCAGAAGCTGCTGGTCCGCGGTGAGGCTCGCCGCCGCGGGCTGGGCCAGCAATTGATGAGCGCCCTGGAACTTGGCGCCCACCAGCACAAGCGTGGCCTGTTGTACCTCGACACCGAGGCCGGTTCCGAGGCCGAGGCGTTCTACCGCGCCATGGGCTACACCCGCGTCGGTGAACTGCCCGACTACTGCCAGAGCCCGGACGGGACCTACACCCCGACCGCCATTTACTACAAGATTTTGGGGCAACCGCAATGATTCCAGGGCAATACCAGGTCCAGCCCGGCGACATCGAACTCAACGTCGGTCGCCGCACCCTCACGCTGAACGTCGCCAACAGCGGCGACCGACCGATCCAGGTCGGCTCGCACTATCACTTTTTCGAGACCAACGACGCCTTGACCTTCGACCGCGCCGCCAGCCGTGGCATGCGCCTGAACATCCCGGCCGGCACTGCGGTGCGTTTCGAACCGGGCCAGAGCCGCGAGGTGGAACTGGTGGACCTGGCCGGGCATCGCCGGGTGTTCGGGTTTGCCGGGCGGGTCATGGGCGATCTTTAACCTGTGGGAGCAAGGCTTGCCCGCGATGCAGGCGCCGCGTTTTCCTGTCAGGCCGTGTCATCGTTCATCGCCAGCAAGCTGTGCTCCCACAGGTTTAGCTTCACAAACCGACATTGAATTCCAAGGCAAGCACATGAAGATTTCGAGACAAGCCTACGCCGACATGTTCGGCCCCACCGTCGGTGACAAGGTCCGCCTGGCCGACACCGAGTTGTGGATCGAAGTGGAAAAAGACTTCACCACCTATGGCGAAGAAGTGAAATTCGGCGGCGGCAAAGTGATTCGCGACGGCATGGGCCAGAGCCAACTGTTGGCCGCCGAGGTCGTCGACACCTTGATCACCAACGCACTGATCATCGACCACTGGGGCATCGTCAAGGCCGATGTCGGCCTCAAGGACGGACGCATCGCCGCCATCGGCAAGGCCGGCAACCCGGACATCCAGCCCGACGTGACCATCGCCATTGGCGCCAGCACCGAAGTGATCGCCGGCGAAGGCATGATCCTCACGGCTGGCGGTATCGACACCCACATCCACTTCATCTGCCCCCAGCAGATCGAAGAAGCGCTGATGAGCGGCGTCACCACCATGATCGGCGGCGGCACGGGCCCGGCCACCGGGACCAACGCCACCACGTGCACCTCCGGGCCGTGGCACCTGGCGCGCATGCTCCAGGCCGCCGATGCCTTCCCGATGAACATCGGCTTCACCGGCAAGGGCAACGCCAGCCTGCCGGAACCGTTGATCGAGCAGGTCAAGGCCGGGGCCATCGGCCTGAAGCTGCACGAAGACTGGGGCACCACGCCGGCGGCCATCGACAACTGCCTGAGCGTGGCCGACCAGTACGATGTGCAGGTGGCGATCCACACCGACACCCTCAACGAGTCGGGCTTCGTGGAAACCACCCTCGCCGCCTTCAAGGGCCGCACCATCCACACCTACCACACCGAAGGTGCCGGTGGCGGGCATGCGCCGGACATCATCAAGGCCTGCGGTTTCCCCAACGTATTGCCCAGCTCCACCAACCCGACCCGGCCGTTCACCCGCAACACCATCGACGAGCACCTGGACATGTTGATGGTCTGCCATCACCTGGACCCGAGCATCGCCGAAGACGTGGCCTTCGCCGAAAGCCGCATCCGCCGCGAGACCATCGCCGCCGAAGACATTCTCCACGACCTCGGCGCCTTCTCGATGATCAGCTCCGACAGCCAGGCCATGGGCCGCGTCGGCGAAGTCATCACGCGCACCTGGCAGACCGCCGACAAGATGAAAAAGCAACGCGGCGCCCTGCCCGGCGACGGCGACGGTAACGACAATTTCCGCATCAAGCGTTACATCGCCAAGTACACCATCAACCCGGCGATCACCCACGGCATCAGCCATGAAGTGGGTTCCATCGAAGTGGGCAAGTGGGCCGACCTGGTGCTGTGGCGCCCGGCGTTCTTCGGCGTCAAGCCGACGCTGATCCTCAAGGGCGGAGCGATTGCCGCCAGCCTGATGGGCGACGCCAACGCCTCGATCCCGACGCCACAACCGGTGCACTACCGACCGATGTTCGCCAGCTACGGCGGCTCACGGCATGCCACCAGCCTGACCTTCATCAGCCAGGCCGCCGCCGAGGCCGGGTTGCCGGAACAACTGGGGCTGAAGAAAAGAATCGCCGTGGTCAAAGGTTGCCGCGACGTGCAGAAGACCGACCTGATCCACAACGACTACCTGCCGAGCATCGACGTCGATCCGCAGACTTACCAGGTCAAGGCCGACGGCGTGTTGCTGTGGTGCGAACCGGCCGACGTGCTGCCGATGGCGCAGCGTTATTTCCTGTTTTGAACCGGCGCAGTTCCTGTGGCGAGGGAGCAAGCTCCTTCGCCACAGGTTTTCATTGCCTGAAATGACCGGGACGGGTCAGCCTACAGGTCGGTACTTCCCGGCAACTGCTCCAGCTCGGTTCGCGTCAACGACTGGACCAGCTCCGCTTCCTTGATCTTGTGTTGCAGGCCCAACGCCTCGGACCGGCTGATGTAGTCGGCTTCCTCCAGGGTCCCGGCCGCCTTCGCTTCATCCAGCTCGATCTGGTTGGCGATAAGGGTGTCGTTCAGCGCCTGGAAGGAGGCCCCATGCGCCTGCTTCAAATAATCGATCCAGAAATCCCGGCCCACCAGCGACTGAAACTGCTGGGGGGAATCGTCCAGCGCCAGCACCTCATTGGCAGCGGCATCGAGCATTCCAGGGGTGACATCTCCCAGCCTGAGAAAAACCCCGCCCGCGGGTTGCCCCGGTAGCCCCAGTCGATCCTTGAGCCCCGCACGGTAAGCCAGACGGACCTCGACTTCTTCTATCAGCGCCAGGTTTTCGCGCTTTTCATCGTTGGTCAGGTCGGTGCGGGCATTGATCGCATCGCGGCGCCGCTGGATATCCTGCAGGGCAATACGCTCTACCTCATCGAGGCGAAACAGCCCCTTGGCCAGATGGACCAGTGTTGCCGCCTCATCCTTTGCAACCGCCAAGGCCCTGGCGTTGTGGATCATCAAGCGGATTTCCAGGTAGCTGAACGACAAGGCTGCGCGATCTTCACAGGCCGGTCGGCCGGCCAGGTCGAACAGTTCATGACGCAAGTCGGTGGCGTTGCCCATCGCCTCGAGCATCTGCCAGACGCGGGCCTGGAGGTCCGGATAATCTTCCAGCCCCTGATAGGAGGCGGCCAACCGATGCAACAACTCAAAAAACTCTCCCGAGTGCTGCTCATCCGCCAGGCTTTGCCACAAGGCTCTTTTTTCCGCCAGTTGGCCCGCAGGCAGGTCGCGCAGCCATTGCTGCATATTCGCCGGCCCGACCGGCGCTGAAAACCCAAACGCCTCGGGCAAACGCAGGACCGCCCATTCAGGACGCGTCTGCAAGACCGCCGCCCAATAATCACGCATGCGCTGCTGGCCCCCCTCGCTCAACGGGTTGCCCTGCAACAACGTCACCCGATTGAGGCGTGCGGTGGCATGGGCACGATCGGCGGGCGGGTCGAGCAGGTGATCCGGCACCTGGGTCAAGCCGTTGTCGCGCAAGTCGATCAGCTCCAGCGGTTGGTCGCGCAGGCCGGTGGGCCAGGCCGTGATCCCGGTGTTCTTCAGGTGCAATCGTTCCAGGTCAGGTAGCCTGCTGAAGTCCGGCAGGCGCTCCAGCAAGTTATTATCCAGGTCGAGATTTTTCAGCCGGGTAAGGCCTTGCAGGATTTCAACGCTATGAGGTATCAGGCCGATCTGGTTATTCCCCAGGTGAAGCGTCTCCAGACTCCTCATCCCCTCCAGGGCTTCGGGAATATCCCTAAGCCTGTTCCTCGGTATTTCCAAGCGCTTGAGGGAGGAGAACCCGCCGAGGAAGCTGTCGCAGTAGTGCAGCGTCAGGCCCATGTCAGACATCTTGAGCACACCCACATGGCTGAAGTCGGCCGTCAGCTCCGGCAACGCACCGATGTTCAATCCGCTCAAATCAAGCTCATACCCGAGCCGGTGGCCATCGGCCCCTGCAACGACCCGGGTCTGGCGCCTCCAACAGCGCTCGATGTGTTCGGCCGCTATCTCTCTGAGCCCCGTCGGCACTTGCCGACGGTGATTACCCTCGTAACGCCATCCAAAGGTAGCGACCCAGCGGTCCAGATCCCGACGCAGCATTTTCAACTCGACTTTACGTCGCTTGAGTTCCCTCACCGCGCCATTGCCCAGTGATCGCAACAGCGCCTCGGTCTGCTCCGCCGTGTAGCTCGGGTACAACTCCTGCACCCGACTCTCCGGCGACCGGCCCAGGCGCAACCAATCCCGCAGTCCACCCAGGGGGTAGCCGACTTTGCCCGAAGCCAGGCGCATCGGTGATTGGAAGGCGGGCTTGAGCGCGGGCATCTTCAAGCGACTCGCCAGCACATCCCGGTCCACTGGCGAAGCGCCGATGGCCTCTCTCAACTGATCGCCGTGATGGATCGAGGGCCGAGCCATGGCCCGGCGTTCGGCATCCGGCAGGGCATGCTGCAAGGCATCGAAGACACTGCCCCAATGGCTCAACTCATTGCCGCTGTCGTCAAAGGCCTGGTAGAGATCATCGTCCTTGACCACGACCTTGGTCTGCGGCGCATTTTGCGGCCCGATGCTGTCGATCAAGGCGCCGGACACATCGGCCTCACGCAATTCGATGCGCACCGTGTCGCTCCAGCCAGGCAAGGTTTCCAGGGTCGCCAACACCAATCGAGGCGTGTCCGCCGTGGCCAAGGCGTCCTGATACAGGCCCTCGTAGGCTCGGTTCAAACGCACCACGCGCTGATAATGGCGCAGCTCTTCGGCGATGCGCAGCGGGATGGATTTGGTCTGGCTGGCCTCGTCGAAATCCCAGGCGGCCATTTGCTGCAACTCTTCGGTACCGGCCAGGGTGATGATCTGCTCGATCGCCTTTGCCGGAACCGAGGGAAAGCGGGACTTGATCAGCGTGACATGGGGATCACCTCTCGTCTCGCCCATGGCGTAGTAGTCGTTGAGCAACTGCACCTTTTCATTTACCGCCGCTTCGGCGAGTGCCTGGCGCAGGTGCCGGACGCGAGCATCCATGTTGGTTTTCGCAATCGGCGGGCTCGCCGTGGCCAACAGGTCGGCGCCTGCCGCATCCACCGCTTCGATCAGGTTTTTCAACAGCGAAGGCGTGCGGACCTTGGCCTCGGTCAGGCTGGCTTCATGAAACGGGGTCTCACCTTCCGAGGGCCGGACGTACTCCCAGCGTGTCCGGCCGGCGCCGTCGACAACCTTCAGCTTCAGCCCTCTTGGCCACGGGCCGTATTGGGTCAGCAGGTGCAACATCGGCTCGGCCAAGTCATGGCGCAGCGGTTCCTCGCTTTGCAGTTGCCCGATGAACGTGTCGATTTGTCGGCAGAGGTCGAAGCGATCCAGGGTGTCGGCCAGCAACGCCGGCACCGGCTCGCCCTCGACATGCACCCGTCGCAGCACGTCGTGCGAGGTCGCGCTGGCGAGGCGGATCTGCTCCAGTTCGGCATCGCTGAAACCCTTGACGCCATGGCCCAGGCGCCGCATCAGCGTCGGGCCTTCCCAGGTGCGCGGTTGTTCCAGTTCGTGGTGCCAGGCACCGTTGCCGTTGTCCGTCAGTTCAGGCTGGTAGGCCTGCGGACGGGAAGGATGACGAATGCGATAGCGAAGGGTCTGCGGGTCCCGTTGCACTTCATAATGTTGGTCACCCAGCGGCAGAACCTGCCGGTCGCCGACCCGATATAGGCCTTGGGGATCCGGACTCGACGCCGCGGGAGGCGCCAGCTCACTCTGGTAAACCCTCAGGTCGGGGCGCCACAGACGCGATTCGCCGTTGGCCAATTGAACCGGCTCCAACTGATCCACCGCGCCCGACCATCGAATGTGCGGCAGCACCGCCGCGCCGGTGGCGACGAAGGCCGTGTTGAGGGCCACGCTGGAAAAATGCGCCCACATTTCCCGGGTCTCCCCCCGCTCGAACGCTTCGATGCCTTCAAAGGCCTCGTTGAACATCTGCACGGCCCCGACCGTCAACATCAGCGGCCCCAATCCTGGCACGACGAACGCCGCCAGGTTGAACACGTCGACCACCGCGTCCAGGTAACTGTCCAGGCGCGCCAGGCGGGCTTTCTGGTCTTCATCACCGGTAGGCACCGCCACCGCGCGTGCGTCAGCCTGGACCTTCTCGATCTGCCGCAAGCGTAGCGAGCCCCACAGGTCGCCGGGAATCGGCGTCGTGCCCATGGGCAGGTTGCGCAACGACGATTTGAGTGGGTAATCGGCCTGGTCATCGGCCGTCGGAGAGGTTTGATAGAAGTGCTTGAACTGCCGGAAAAACACCCCTTGCTGACGCAGCGGCACGAAACGGCTGAAGAAGCGACGGTAGGCGCTACCGTGCAGGCGTCGCCGCAGTTCGACCATGAAGTCGGCGCTGGAGGCATAGACTTTCAGGGGATGCTCGGGATCACCCGGAAGGTAGGCCACGACCGGCACCACCCGGCGACTGCTTTCAAGGTCGGGGCCGATCAACAGCGGGCCGACCAGGTCGATGTCGAACACTTTCAGGGAGGTGAAGGTCACGGCCTGGCCGTCGAGGGTGACGTCGCTGGCACCGTCGATCACCTGCTGCAACATCGCGTAGACCGCCGGGCTGATGTCGGCCTTGGCCCAGGCGATCTCTATGTTCAGCGCCAGGCCCTGCCGGTGATGCTCCTCCAGTGAATGATCCAGCGGGTTGTATATCTTGCTGTCTTCGGGCCGCAGGACAGCGTTGATGTGCTCCTGATACTGGCGCCCCAGGTCCAGGGTGCGACACAACTGGGCGAAGGCTTCTGGGGCAATCGGCAACGCTCCTGCGCGAACGGCGTCGATGGAAGGCTGCACTGCGCCGCCCTGGGACGGGCGCACCGTAGTCACGAGGTTGCAATCGGCACAGGCGGGCTTGCGCGCTTCCTCGGGTGCGAAATTGGCCAGCGCCGCCTCCAGCAATGACGTGCCACGATATTCGTAGCGATCGAAGTGGCCGCCCTCGCTGTCCAGGACCAGCGCCCCAAAAAGATCATCGCGGGTCTTGCGCCCGTACTTGCGGACGAAATACACCTCGTTGACGTTCAGCGTGAGGTTGAACTCATCCAGGAGCGCCTGCTCGAGCAAGGGTTCGGCAAAGGCGCGGATGTCCTGGATATTGCCCAGCCGGTTGTCGACCTGGTTCAGGCGCTCGCGGTAGCGGGAATGACTGTCCTTGAGGCTGTTCCAGAGGTCGGGGGAGGCTTTCGCATACCAGTCCGGAAGCGTCAGTTCATGGTCGCTCAGTTCCTGCTGGCGTTGCACGATGGCCCCGCTGTACCAGCCGGGAATACGGGCTTTGAGCAGGTCGAAATGCTCGCCCTGGGGAGTGGCGAGACGGGGGGTGAAGCCTGGCATATCGGGTCATCCTTGACGATGGAAAACCCGAGCCTAACCAGTGTGCCACCGAAGCGTGCGGTAACTATTTATCGCTTCTTCGACAAGACATGACGCATACGAACCGCCACGGTCAGTCCACCCAACGGCCCAATTGCTGGCGCAGCCGACGATTCTCGGCCCGCAGCTGCTGGACTTCCTCCAGCAGGTCCAGCGCCAGGGCGACGCCTTCCCACTCCAGGTCCAGGTCGTGCCGCAGCTTCGCGGCACGCTTGGCCAGAGCCAGCTCGTAATCGGTAAAACGCCAATCCGTCGGGGCCGCGCCGTGGGGTTCGAGGATGCCGTGGGCGACGATCTCGATCACATGGACATCGGCCAACGCGGCAGCCTCGCAGAATTCCGTCAGGGTCAGTTCAATGATCGGGTTGTTCATGGTCTGCTTCTCCCAATGCTTTAACTGTGTAGGGGTGCATGAACGTAGGAGCTGACGAGTGAAACGAGGCTGCGATCTTTCCACCCCACATTGAGTCTAGAGCGAAAGATCAAGAGATCGCAGCCTCGTTTCACTCGTCAGCTCCTACGCTCCTACCAACAGAGACCGGCCGCTGTCAGAAATTCTCCCGCGGATCGAACGCCGCTTTCTTCGCCAGTTCCGCCCACAACGCCTTGACCGCTTCGTCGCTGGCCTTGGGCATCACCGCCTTGAGCTGCACGAACAGGTAGCCGCGCTCGCCGGCCTTGTTGCGCAGGCCGTGGCCCTTGGCGCGCATGCGCTGACCGTTCTGGCTGCCGGCCGGGACCTTGAGGTTGATCTTGCCGGTGAGGGTCGGCACCGCCACTTCGGTGCCCAGCGCCAACTCCCACGGCGCCAGTGGCAAGGTGATGATCAGGTCCTGGCCTTCGACGTCGAACTTGGGGTGCGGGGCGAAACGAATGGTCAGGTACAAGTCGCCATTGGCGCCGCCACCGACACCCGGCGCGCCTTGGCCCTTGAGGCGGATGCGTTCGCCGTCGGTCACGCCCAGCGGGATCTTCACGTTCAGGCTCTTGCTGGTGTTGCTCACGTGTTGGCCGGCCGCGTTGTATTGCGGCACCTGGAACGTGACCTTCTTCGACTCGTTCGACAGGGTTTCTTCCAGGAAAATCGGTAATTCCATTTCCACGTCTTGCCCCCGACGGCCGGCGCTGCGACCTGACTGTCCGCCACCGAAACCCGACCCACGGTTACCGAAAATCGAACTGAAGAAGTCCGAGAAATCCCCCGTGTCCTGGCCGCCAAAACCACCACGGCTCTGCCAACCCGGCGGGCCTTGGAACGGCTGGCCGTGCTGGCCGTAGCGGCGCAGGTCGTCGTATTCGGCGCGCTTGTCGGCGCTTTTCAACGCTTCATAGGCTTCGGAGACGTCCTTGAACTTGGTCTCGGCGTCCTTTTCCTTGCTCACATCCGGGTGATACTTGCGCGCCAGCTTGCGGTAGGCAGCCTTGATCGTGCTGTCGTCCGCCGTGGGCTCAACACCCAGGATCTTGTAATAGTCTTTGAAGTCCATCTAGGCATCACCATCCGTTATCGATGTCGCACCGCCACGCACAGCATGCCCGGATAACCGGACAGCGGGTTGACCGACCTCAAGATTGGGACCGGGCGGCACGTCAGAAGTTTATCGGCAGCTGGCGGCGGTTCTTGCACCCGCCTTGCGCTACCAGGCTCATGCCAGCAAGTTTGGGGGTATAAGAGAGTCTTTCAAGGCCCGCGGTCGAGAATTAGCAGATAACCGGCCTTCGAATCCGCGCCGCACTGACATACACTGCGCGGCCGTTTTTTCAACTGGAACCCGAAAGACATGAAAAACGCATCCCCGGCCCGTGCCTGCGGCATCGACTTTGGCACGTCCAACTCCACCGTCGGCTGGCTGCGCCCCGGCATGGAAACGTTGATCGCGCTGGAGGACGACAAGATCACCCTGCCTTCGGTGGTCTTTTTCAATCTCGAGGAACGCCGCCCGGTGTATGGCCGCCTGGCCCTGCACGAATACCTGGAAGGCTACGAAGGCCGGCTGATGCGCTCGCTCAAGAGCCTGCTGGGCTCCAAGCTGATCAAGCACGACACCAGCGTGTTGGGCACGGCCATGCCTTTCAAGGATCTGCTGGGGTTGTTCATCGGCCAGCTGAAGAAGCGCGCCGAAGCCACCGCCGGTCGGGAATTCGAAGAAGTGGTACTGGGGCGCCCGGTGTTTTTCGTCGACGACGATGAAATGGCCGACCAGGAAGCGGAAAACACCCTGGTGGACGTCGCCCGCGCCATCGGTTTCAAGGAAGTTTCGTTCCAGTACGAGCCCATCGCGGCGGCCTTCGATTATGAATCGACCATCGAGAAAGAAGAGCTGGTGCTGATCGTCGACATCGGCGGCGGTACTTCGGACTTCTCCCTGGTGCGCCTCTCCCCCGAGCGCCGTACCCACGACAACCGCCACGCCGACATCCTCGCCACCGGTGGCGTGCACATCGGCGGGACCGATTTCGACAAGCAACTCTCCCTGGCCGGCCTGATGCCGCTGTTCGGCTACGGCAGCCGCATGAAAAGCGGTGCCTACATGCCCACCAGCCACCACATGAACCTGGCGACCTGGCACACCATCAACGCGGTGTACTCGCAAAAGTCCACCCTGGCCCTGGGCAGCATGCGCTACGACATCGAAGACACCGGCGGCATCGACCGGCTGTTCAAGCTGATCGAACAGCGCGCCGGGCATTGGCTGGCGATGGAAGTGGAAGAAACCAAGATCGAGCTGACCCACACCGACCAGCGTCATTTGCTCCTGGACCGGATCGAGCCGGGCCTGAGCGTGGAACTGAGCCGGGCGCTGTTCGAGTCGGCCATCGACGGCTTGCTGGAGCGGGTGCGCGGCAGCGTCACGCAGTTGCTGGGCGATGCCGACGTGCGGGTCGATCAGGTCGACACGGTGTTCTTCACCGGCGGTTCCAGCGGCATCCCGGCGCTGCGCAACAGCGTCTCGGCGATGCTGCCCCAGGCGCGGCATGTGGAAGGCAATATCTTCGGCAGTATTGGCAGCGGGCTGGCGATCGAGGCGATGAAGCGCTACGGCACGCAGGTCTGATCCCAGACCGAGGCGCCTGAATCGCGAGCAAGCTCGCTCCCACAGGGATCGCATAGATCTTCTGTGGGAGCGAGCTTGCTCGCGATGGCGCCAGATCAGGCGCCATCCCTACCGGATCAAACCATCCCCACCTGCTTCAACTCACTCTTGAGATACGCATAATAAATCGGCCCCGCCACCACCCCCGGCAGGCCGAATGCGGCTTCGAACACCAGCATCGCCATGAGCAACTCCCAGGACTTGGCGCTGATCTGCCCGCCGACGATGCGGGCGTTGAGGAAGTATTCGAGCTTGTGGATCACGATCAGGTAACCCAGCGCCGCCACGGCGACCCAGATCGACAGCGACAGGCCGACAATGGTGATCAGCGTGTTGGACATCAGATTGCCGATGACCGGCAGCAGCCCCAGCAGGAAGGTCATCACGATCAGGGTCTTGGTCAGCGGCAGCTTTATCCCGAACAGCGGCAGCACCACCGCCAGGAAAATCCCGGTGAAGAAGGTGTTGAGCAGGGAAATCTTGATCTGGGCGAAGACGATGTTGCGAAACGCCTTGACCAGCAGGTTCAGGCGATCGAACAGCGCCGCGGCCAGGGGCTTGCGCTTGGTCAGGTCGGGAATGCGCTGCAGGGCAACGATAGCCCCCAGCACCATGCCGATCAGCAACGTCACGAACATGTGGGCCGCGTCCTTGCCCACCAGTTGCAGGTCGCTCAGGTGCTTGCTCACCCAGTCACCGATCGCCACCCGGAACTCGGCGGCGCTGGCCGGCAGGTAGGCGTCGATGAACGGCGGCAATTGCCCACGGGCGCGATCGACCACCGTCATGAACTTGTCCAGGGAGGCCCCTGGGTTTTCCGCCTCATGGAGCAGGAAACTGAAGGCTCCGGCGAAGATCAGCGTCAGCACACTGACCACCAGCGTGCCCAGCAATGCCACCGCCAGCCAGCGGGCACGACGACCTTCGATCAGGCGCTGCAACTGCGGGGTGAGCATGTTGACCAGCTCGAACACCAACAACCCGGCCAGCAGGCTCGGCAACAGGCGCAGTGGCAGCACCAGCAACAACCCACCAAAAATGATCACCCAACTGATCACCAACAATACATGACGCTGAGAAAACGTTGGCATACAGCCTCAGGACAAAACGGCGTGAAAGGATCGGCAGTCTGCCAGCGATCCACCAACAGCACTAGACATTGTATCGGCCGATCCCGGACAGGGTTCAGGTGTTTTTTTTGCAGTGTTGTGCCGCCCCCATCGCGAGCAAGCTCGCTCCCACCACGAACCGGGCAACACAAATCCACTGTGGGAGCGAGCTTGCTCGCGATAGGGCCATCAAAGGTTGAAGAAAAACCGGCCGTTATTTTTTCTTCAGGCACTCACTCATGAACGTCTTGCGGGCGTCACCCTTCAGGGCCTGGGTGGTGGCCGTGGCGTTGCAGGTCTTCATGCGTTCCTGCGGGGTGCTCGGTGTAGCCTTGAGGCAGGTGCTCATGAACGCCTTGCGCTCGTCGCCCTTGAGCGCCTTGGCGGTGGCGTCGGCGTTGCAGGTGGTCATCTTGGTCTGCTGCGCCGTCGCGGCGAAACCCTGGGAACACAGCAGCAAACCGATCATCAACAAAGGCACACGAAGCATCTTCATGGTGTTTCTCCTGGCTGCCGCACGAGGGTACGGCGATGAGGTGCAGTGTAGACAAAGCCTGTTACACCTTCATCTGTTGGATCTCCTGTGCCGGGTCTATCGCCATCGCGAGCAAGCTCGCTTGTATGGTAGGACTTGAAGGGAGGAGGAGGGACAAGGCTCGATTCTGACTGTTAGCCGCAGTACAGACCGTGGGAGATTTCGCCCCTCCTCCTTTCACCCAAGCGCCGA
>NZ_JACVAH010000020.1:0-131020 GCF_014851795.1 Pseudomonas sp. Pdm06 | reverse complement strand
CCATCTGCGCCGCCAGCACCGGCCCGACCAGCGGCCCCGCGCCGGCAATGGCCGCGAAGTGGTGGCCGAAGAGGATGTGTTTGTTGGTCGGGACGTAGTCCAGGCCATCGTTGTTGAGCACGGCGGGTGTGGCCCGGCGCGCGTCGAGTTGCATTACGTTGTTGGCGATGAAGAGGCTGTAGTAGCGGTAGGCGACCAGGTAGATGGCCACGGCGGCGACGACGATCCAGAGGGCGTTGATCGCCTCGCCTCGACGCAATGCCACGACGCCCAGGGCGCACGCTCCTACGACGGCCAGCAGTAGCCAGGGCAGATGGCGCAGCAGGCTATTATTGTTTTTCATTTTTATATTCCAGCCAGGGTGGACAAGAAAGATAGCCATTGGAGTTTAGCGCTAACCCGGGCAAAGGCCATACTCGACATTCGTCTGTCACCGGCCGAACGGTGACGATGACCGGCCAGTAGGGTCTATAGTCATTACATCTTCAGAGGGAAAGCGTAATGAGCGAACGCCGCCGCTTCGTACGAATAGAGTTCCATGCCAAGACCGAGCTGACCCAGGGCCCATTCACCTGGCCGGTGAAACTGCTGGACCTGTCCCTCAAGGGCCTGCTAATCGAAAAACCCAAGCCCTGGCTGGGCAACGCCGAAAAAACCTTCATGGCCGACATCCACCTGAGCAATGAGGTCGAGGTGAAGATGGAAGTCAGGCTCACCCACGACGATCACGGCCACTTGGGCTTTGTCTGCGAGCACATCGACCTGGACTCCATCGCACACTTGCGCCGACTGGTGGAGCTGAACCTGGCCGATCATGACGAACTGGAGCGGGAATTCGCGGCGTTGATTCAGGTTTGAATCAGCGGGTTACTCGAACAGCGCATCCAACGCCTGTTCCAGACGGGTCACCGCGATAATCTGCAACCCTGGCGGCGCTTCCTTCGGCGCGTTGCCCTTGGGCACGATGGCGCGTTTGAAACCGTGCTTGGCCGCTTCCTTGAGCCGCTCCTGCCCGCTGGGCACCGGTCGCACTTCCCCCGACAACCCCACTTCGCCAAACACCAGCAAATCATGGGGCAGCGGCCGGTTGCGCAGGCTGGACATGACCGCCGCCATCAACGCCAGGTCGGACGCGGTCTCCAGTACCTTGACCCCGCCCACGACGTTGAGGAACACGTCCTGGTCGTGAGTCGGAATCCCGCCGTGTCGATGCAACACCGCCAGCAGCATGGCCAGCCGATTCTGATCCAGGCCCAGGGTGACCCGCCGTGGGTTCGCCAAGTGGCTGTCATCCACCAGCGCCTGCACTTCCACCAACATCGGCCGGGTCCCTTCCCACGTCGCCATGACCACACTGCCCGGGACTTCTTCCTGGGCACGCGTCAGAAAGATCGCCGAAGGGTTCGAGACTTCTTTCAGGCCCCTGTCGGTCATGCCGAACACGCCCAATTCATTGACGGCACCAAAACGGTTCTTCACCGCCCGGAGCAAACGCAGGCGGCCATCGGATTCGCCTTCGAAGTACAACACGGTATCGACCATGTGCTCCAACACCCGCGGTCCCGCCAACGCACCTTCCTTGGTGACGTGGCCCACCAGGAAAATCGCTGTGCCGCTCTGCTTGGCGTAGCGCACCAGCAACGCCGCGCTTTCACGCACCTGGGACACGCCGCCTGGGGCCGATTGCAGCTGCTCGGTGAAAATGGTCTGGATCGAGTCGATCACCATCACCTTGGGCTTTTCCACGCGCGCCGTGGCGATGATGGTTTCGATGCAGGTCTCGGTCATGACCCGCAACTGGTCCTGGGGCAAGCCCAGGCGCCGGGCGCGCATGGCGACCTGTTGCTGGGACTCTTCGCCAGTGACGTACAACGCCGGCATGCGGGTGGCGAGGTTGCACAAGGTTTGCAGCAGGATGGTGGATTTGCCGATGCCCGGGTCCCCACCGATCAGCACCACCGAACCGTCCACCAGGCCACCGCCCAGCACCCGGTCCAGTTCACCGGACGCGGTGGAAAATCGCGGGATTTCTTCAACGCTGACTTCGGCCAGGGTCTTGATCTGCGCCTGCTGACCGGCCCAGCCCGTACGCCCGGTGGGGGCCGCCGCGCCGCCGCTTTCCACCATGGTTTCGGTCAGGGTGTTCCAGGCCCCACATTCGCTGCATTGGCCGGCCCATTTGGGAAAGGTCGAACCGCACTCGGTGCAGCCGTACATGCGCTTTGCCTTGGCCATCTGAACTCCGGGGTAAAACCGCGATGATAGCCCAGCCAAGGTTCACTGAGGGGCCGGCATTCTGATTTCACCCTTCGCCAGATCCGCCGCGGTATTGCCCAACGGATCCCGGGCCTCCAGGTCGGCGCCCCTGGCCTTCAAGGCATCGAGCAACTCGCCACGCTTGAACAGACCCGCGTACATCGCGGCGGTCTGTCCGGCACCGTTGCGTTGGTCCGGGCTGCAATCGGTGGACAACAAGCGACGGGCAATCTGCACTTCGCCCTTGAAAATGGCGCCCATCAGCGCCGTATTACCGCGTTTATCCTGGGCACAGGCATCGGCCCCCGCGGCCAGCAACCGCTCCACCGCCGGAGCGTGGCCGTGATAAGCCGCCAGAATCAGCGCGGTGTAGCCCTTCTCATCCCGGGTATCGAGCGAATAACCGGCCTCGATAAACGTATCGAGCATCGGCACATCGCCCCGGCGAGCGGCGTCGAAATAATAGTTTTGCAGCTGTTCCTGTACCGCCGCCGGCTCCGTGGGCACTGGCTGATCGGCCAATACACTGACTGACCAGGCCGCAAGCATCGATAAAAGGAATTTACCCATCATGACGTCTCCCCATGAACTCAAGACTGTGGAGCAGGGTTGTGGGAGCAAGGCTTGCCCGCGATGCAGACGACTCGGTCTGGTTTCCGACCCCGGCGTCCGCTTCGCGAGCAAGCTTTGCTCCCACAGGTTATGCACCTGCCGGCGGTGGTCAGTCAGTCAGTTTTTCCGCCAGCGCCTTGACCCGGGTGAGGTCGCCCTTGGCGACACGGGCCACGCCAGTGCCGTATTCAGGATCGGCCTTGTAGAGGAACGACAGGATGATGTGCTTGCTCTCGTCATCAGTGGTCGCCAAAGAGCCACCAAAGCTTTCGATCAGGTCATCACGTTCTTTCTTGCTGAACGAACGATACAAATCACCGGCCTGCTTGAAGTTCTGCTCGCGCTGGATTTTCGCCTGCTGGGTGCTGCCACTCAACGCGGCCTGGCTGTAGCGTGCCGCCTGCGGTTCTTCACGAGGCGTCAGGCGGCTCGGCTGGTAATTCACGCCGGTGCTGGTGCTGCCTGGGTTCATCGCACCGTCCTGGTTACCGTTGTTCACCGCCACCTTGGGGGCGTTGATCGGCAATTGCAGGGCATTGGCGCCTAGACGGTACATCTGCGTATCGGCATAGGAAAACACCCGGCCCTGAAGCAAACGGTCCTCGGAAGGCTCGATGCCTGGCACCAGATTCGCTGGCGCCATCGCCACCTGCTCGGTTTCCTGGAAGACATTCGCCGGGTTACGGTTCAAGACCATTTGCCCGACCTTGCGCTCAGGCACGCCCGGCCAGATCTTGGTCGCATCCAGTGGGTCGAAGTCGAACTTGGCAAGGTCTTGCGGATTGAGCACCTGGACGTACAAGTCCCACTTCGGGAAGTCGCCCTTATTAATATGGCTCACCAGGTCATTGGTCATATGGCTGTAATCCTGACCCTGAACTTTCACAACTTCTTTCGGATCGAGATTTTTCAAGCCCTGCAAACTTTTCCAATGAAACTTCACATAGTGAACGTCACCCTTGGCGTTAATCAGCTTGTAGGCATGTACACCGTTGCCGTCCATTTCACGGTAACTGGCCGGTGTGCCAGAGTTGGAATACAACTCGGTCAGGGTACGGGTCGACTCTGGAACATGGGAGAAGAAATCGAAACGGCGCGAATCATCGTCCAGGTTGGTCCGCGGGTCGGGCTTGAACGCATGGACCATGTCCGGAAACTTGATGGCATCGCGAATGAAGAAAGTCGGGAAGTTGTTGCCCACCAAATCCCAGTTACCGTCGGCGGTGTAGAACTTCGTGGCGAAGCCACGGGGGTCGCGCAGGGTTTCCGGTGAATGATTACCGTGCACCACGGCAGAAAAACGCACGAACACCGGGGTGACCTGGCCCGCGGCGAAGACCTTGGCCTTGGTCAGGTCGCTGAGATCGTCGGACACCGTGAATGTGCCGTGGGCACCGGTACCACGGGCATGCACCACACGCTCGGGGATGCGTTCACGATCGAAGCGCTGGAGCTTCTGGATCAACTGCACGTCTTGCAGCAGGGTCGGACCGTTGGGACCTGCCGTCTGCGAATTCTGGTTATCGCCGACCGCCGCACCGTTGTCCCGGGTCAGGGTGGCCGCGTTGACAGACAAGGATAGAAGACTCGCGGTCAGCACAAAAAGAGCGCGGCGATGGGAGTAAGCCCCGTGGCCGAGGGAAGTGTTCATAGGCATGTTCCTCTGATGTTATAGAGCGCATCCATGTGCGCCATCCAGAGGCTAGTGCCGGGAAAAGAAAAACCTAAATAGAAATGCCGTACCGTGCCGATAGAAAAAACGTTATAGGGCCCCCGGGCCGAAACCGCGTATCACGCGCGATTGATGGCACTTTGTAAACTTTTCATCCAAGCCCCGGTCGATAACTGAAGCTTTGTAAGCAGGCGTTTCGAGCAAGACTCGTTGGGCTGATTTACACTGCCACTCATCTTTCATCTGTTACAAGGAATAACTCATGGGCGTGCTAAGCGAGTTCAAGGCCTTCGCGGTCAAAGGCAATGTCGTCGACATGGCCGTCGGGATCATCATCGGCGCCGCTTTCGGCAAAATCGTCTCGTCATTCGTGGGCGACGTGGTCATGCCGCCAATCGGCCTGCTGATCGGTGGCGTGGACTTCAGTGACCTGGCCATCACCCTCAAGGCCGCCCAGGGTGATGCGCCTGCCGTGGTGCTGGCCTACGGCAAATTCATCCAGAGCACCATCGACTTCATCATCGTGGCGTTCGCCATTTTCATGGGCGTCAAGGCCATCAACCGCCTCAAGCGTGAAGAAGCCGTAGCCCCCAGCGCCCCTCCGGTTCCGACCAAGGAAGAGCTGCTGCTGAGTGAGATTCGCGACCTGCTCAAGGCTCAGAACGAGCGGCCCTGAGCCTACCAGTAGTTTTCCACCGCCACCTGGCCCGGACGACGGGTCAGGCTCAGTTGCAGGCCCCTGGCCTTGAGCAGCTTGCGCGTGTCGTCGATCATTTGCGGGTTGCCGCACAGCATCACCCGCGAATGCTCCGGCGTCAGCGCTACGCCGGCCGCGCGCTCCAGTTCGCCATTGTCGATCAACGTGGTGATGCGCCCACTGAGCGCCCCCGGGTGCTGCTCACGGGTGACGGTCGCAATGAAACGAAACTTGTGAGCGTACTCGGCCAGGTAGTCGCGCTGGGGCAGTTCCTTGATCAGGTCCTGATACGCCAACTCCCGCGCCTCGCGCACGCTGTAGACCAGGATGATCCGCTCGAATTTTTCCCAGGCCTCGAAATCCTGGAGGATCGAAAGAAACGGCGCCACGCCCGTCCCCGTGGACAGCAACCACAAATCCCGGCCATCGACGAAGCGGTCCAGCGTCAGGTAGCCAAAGGCCTGGCGATCCACCAACAGTTCGTCACCCGGTTGCAAGCGGCTGAGTTCGCTGGTGAACTCACCCTCGGGAACCACGATGGAAAAGAATTCGAGGAACTCGTCGAAGGGCGACGACACCATGGAGTACGCCCGCCAGACGGTGGTGCCGTCCGCCTTGGCGACGCCCAGCCGGGCGAACTGACCTGCCCGGAAGCGAAAGCCGCGATCCCGGGTCGTGCGTAACGTAAACAAATGAGACGTCACTGGCTGGACATCGAGCAAGGTTTGGCGGGTGAACTTCTCTGCGCTGTCGGTCATGAGCCACTCCTAGGGGACAAGACGTACAGTGTCCCGCAAAGTGAGCGTCTTCACCACCGACAGCAAGTAATGGCACTTTAGCCATAGTCGCCACCTTTATCGCTAAATCCTTTACTAAACTTATACAAAGTTGCAGCGATGTAAAACCAACCACATAAAAAACTTATTCACTTAGATATTTCAAAATGTAAGTGAGATAAAAAAATCCCACTACAGATTAAGAATAGTCCTACACTAAAATTTCGCATCATGGATTGGATCCGCATGGACGAATCAAACCCAGGAGAAAGCGATGGACAGGTGGAAGGACTTGTTACTGAGGAAGTTATCCTGTGAAAAAGACCTGCAGGCGGCCTATCGTCTGGTATTGAATTTCTTTAACAATCAGGGATTTGAATATTGCGCATTTGCAGCCTATCTCGGAAGCCCCGACAAACACACCAGCAAGGTGAACCTGAATAACTACCCTTATGGATGGGACCGGCTTTATGAACAAAACGGTTATGCGTCGAGCGATCCATTAGTAGCACATTGCAATCAATCACCGCTCCCGATCTTGTGGGATGAGACTGTTTTCGCTCAGGCCCCCAAGTTATGGCGAGAACTTAATCGACAGGGACTCAAGTACGGCTGGACCCAGGCCGTTCATGACGACCAAGGGGCACAATGCAGCCTGTTCAGCCTCGCACGAACCCATTGCCCCATTGATATAGAGGAACACTATGGCAACCTCGGCTACGCCATCTTCGCCAGTCAAAAGCTGCATGCGCTCGCCAGCAAAAAACTGTCTGACGCCATCGTAGTCAAGCAGAACTATCACTTGTCGCCGAGAGAAATCGAAGTACTGAGGTGGTCAGCCGAAGGCAAAACGGCTTCGGAAGTGGGCAGGATTCTCTGCCTTTCCGAACGAACCGTGAATTTCCATGTGTGCAGTTGCATGCGAAAACTGAACGTCAGCAATAAAATTTCAGCGGTGGCCAAGGCTGCCCAGATCCATGTGATCTGACCCGTGGCGCGGCACTGCCGAGCTGAAAAACCCGCGAGTAATGTGCAAGAAAAAAACGTACCATTTACGGTCCCTCTTGAATGATGCCGCTTTTAAGCGCGACGCAGTTCATTCAGGCGGTCCCGCACAGACACCTACCTCCAGGCCGCGGGACATTCGTTGATTTCCAGAGTCCCCAGCCATGCCCCTGCTCGACAGTCCTTTCGCCCAACTCGACCTGATCCGCCAACCCGAACAGCAGAACGAACCGCTGCAAGCCTTCGATGCGGCCGATGAATACCTGCTCGCGTATCTGGCCGAACAACAACCGGCCGCGCAGACTCGGGTCCTGGTGCTCAA
This sequence comes from Pseudomonas sp. Pdm06, assembly GCF_014851795.1. Taxonomy (NCBI): domain Bacteria; kingdom Pseudomonadati; phylum Pseudomonadota; class Gammaproteobacteria; order Pseudomonadales; family Pseudomonadaceae; genus Pseudomonas; species Pseudomonas sp. Pdm06. The sequence continues at coordinate 123,680 of NZ_JACVAH010000020.1, read as the reverse complement.
TGACGGCTTCGGCGCCCTGGCTGCCAGCCTGGCCGGCAACGCCCTGGTGACCAGCAGCGGTGATTCTTTCCTGGCATTGCAGGCACTGGAGAAAAACCTGGTGCGCAATGGCCGGCCCTTCGATGCGGTACCAACGTTGCCCGCCAGCGAACCGTTGACCGGCCCGTTCGATCGCGTCCTGATCAAAATACCGAAAACCCTGGCCCTGCTGGAGGAACAACTGATTCGCCTGCAAGGCCAACTGGCGCCGGGCGCCCAGGTGATTGCCGGAGCCATGATCAAGCACCTGCCCCGGGCCGCCGGCGATTTGCTGGAGCGTTACATCGGCCCGGTGCAGGCTTCCCTGGCAGTGAAAAAAGCGCGGCTGTTGATCGCCACACCGCCCAGCGCCTCTTCACCCAACAGTACGCCGGTCGTGTCGCCCTACCCCACGCGCTACTGGCTGGACGAGCCGAAGATCGAACTGCTCAACCATGCCAACGTGTTCTGCCGCGAAGGCCTGGACATCGGCACGCGCGCGTTCCTGCCACATCTGCCGAAAAACCTCGGCACGGCCCGGGTCGCGGACCTGGGCTGCGGCAATGGCGTACTGGCCATCGCCAGTGCCCTGCAAAACCCCGAGGCCCGCTACACCCTGGTGGACGAGTCGTACATGGCCGTGCAATCGGCCGCCGAGAACTGGCGTGCGGCCCTCGGCGAACGCGAAGTGACCATCAGGGCCGGCGATGGCCTGGCCGGGCAAGAAGCGCAGTCACTGGATGTGGTGTTGTGCAACCCGCCCTTCCACCAGCAGCAAGTGGTGGGCGACTTCCTCGCCTGGCGGATGTTTCAGCAGGCTCGCGAAGCGTTGGTGGTGGGCGGCGCGCTGTACATCGTCGGCAACCGGCACCTGGGCTACCACAGCAAACTGGCGCGGTTGTTCCGAGGCGTCGAGCAAGTGGCCGCCACGCCGAAATTCGTCATTCTCAAAGCCCGCAAATAGACCGTCCGCTGCGGGAGCAAAGCTCGCTCCGGCAGGGAAATCAGTGGGTGGTCAGCCCCGCGGCATTCATGAACATCCGCATCAGGCTGGCGACGATGAACAACGCCAGCACACTGCCAGCCCAGATCAGCGCCAGCCAGCCGAGCCGCTGCCAGAGTGGCTTGCGTTCGGCGGCCTCGATGTCTTTCAAGTCAGGTTTGGCCATGCTCGATGCCCTCAATGGTAGCCGTCGTCGTGGGTCACCTTGCCGCGGAACACGTAGTAGCTCCAGAAGGTGTACACCAGGATCAACGGAATGATAAACAGCGTGCCCACCAGCATGAAGCCTTGGCTCTGGGGCGGTGAAGAGGCGTCCCAGATCGAGATGGACGGCGGCACGATGTTCGGCCACAGGCTGATGCCCAAGCCGCTGTAGCCGAGGAAGATCAGCACCAGAGTCAGGATGAAGGGCGTGTAGTTGGCATTGCGGGCCACCGCGCGGAACAAACCGTACATGGTCACCAGCACCAGGATCGGCACCGGCAGGAACCAGAACAGGTTCGGCAATGTGAACCAGCGGGCCGCGATGTCCGCGTGGGCCAGCGGCGTCCAGATGCTGACGATACCGATCACGGCCAGCACCACGAACGCCAGCGGCCGGGCCAGGTCATGCATCTGCTCTTGCAACTTGCCTTCGGTCTTCATGATCAGCCAGGTGCAGCCGAGCAACGCGTAGGCCGCGATCAACGCCAGGCCACAGAACACCGTGAATGGCGTGAACCAGTCCAGGGAACCGCCGGCGAACTGGCGATTGACCACTTCAAAACCGTCGATGAACGCCCCCAGTGCCACGCCCTGGAAGAAGGTGGCCGTCAGCGAACCGCCAATGAACGCCTTGTCCCAGAGGTGGCGCTTCTCAGCCTTGGCCTTGAAGCGGAACTCGAAGGCCACGCCGCGGAAGATCAGGCCGATGAGCATCAGGATCAACGGCAGGTACAGCGCCGAAAGCACCACCGAGTAGGCCAGCGGAAACGCCCCGAACAGCCCGGCACCGCCCAGCACCAGCCAGGTTTCGTTACCGTCCCAGACCGGTGCCACGGTGTTCATCATGACGTCACGGTCGCGCTCGCCCTTGACGAAGGGGAAGAGGATGCCAATCCCCAGGTCGAAGCCGTCCATGATCACGTACATCATGATGCCGAAGATGATCACCACGGCCCAGATCAGCGGAAGATCAATACCCATGACTCAATTCCCCTTGTTCGAGCGGTCGTTGTGGTCCACATCGTCGTCGGCGGCCGACAATGGCCGGGCCGGCGTACGTTTCTGGCCCGGGCCACCATCGCTCGGCTCGGCTTCGTGGGCCTCCGGCCCCTTGCGCACCAGGCGCATCATGTAGCTCAAACCTGCACCGAACAGCGCGAAATACACCACGACGAACAACACCAGGGTGATGCTCATCTGCGCGAAGCTGTGGCCGGACGAAGCATCGGCCGTGCGCATCAAGCCATAGACCACCCAGGGCTGGCGGCCGATCTCCGTGGTAAACCAGCCGGCCAGGATCGCAACCAGGCCGGACGGGCCCATCCACAGCACCATGTAGAGGAACGGTCGGGATTGATAGATCCGATCCTTGCGGCGCAGCCACAGGCTGCACAGCCCAGTGAAAATCATCAGCAAGCCGAGGCCGACCATGATCCGGAACGACCAGAACACAATGGTCGAGTTCGGTCGGTCCTCAGGCGGGAACTCCTTGAGGGCCGGCACCTGCTTGTCCAGGCTATGGGTCAGGATCAGGCTGCCCAGGTAAGGAATTTCCACGGCGTACTTGGTTTTTTCCGCTTGCATGTCGGGCCAGCCGAACAGGATCAGCGGGGTCGGTTCATTGCCGACGTTTTCCCAGTGGCCCTCGATGGCGGCGATTTTCGCCGGTTGGTGCTTGAGGGTGTTCAGGCCATGGAAGTCGCCGATGACCGCTTGTATCGGCGCCACCAGCAAGGCCATCCACATCGCCATCGACAGCATCCGGCGGATGGCCGGGTTATCGCGGCCGCGCAGCAAATGCCAGGCCGCCGACGAGCCGACGAAGAACGCCGTGGCGACAAACGCCGCAGTGGACATGTGCAGCAATCGATAAGGGAACGAGGGGTTGAACACCACCGCCAGCCAGTCCACCGGGATCACCCGGCCGTCGATGATTTCGTAGCCCTGGGGGGTCTGCATCCAACTGTTGGAGGACAGGATCCAGAAGGTCGAGATCAGGGTGCCGATCGCCACCATGACCGTGGAAAAGAAATGCAGGCCACGGCCGACGCGGTTCCAGCCAAACAACATCACGCCCAGGAAACCCGCTTCGAGGAAGAACGCCGTGAGCACCTCGTAGGTCAGCAAGGGGCCGGTCACCGCACCGGCGAAGTCCGAAAAGCGGCTCCAGTTGGTCCCGAACTGATAGGCCATGACCAACCCGGACACCACCCCCATGCCGAAGTTGACGGCAAAGATTTTCGACCAGAAGTGGTACAGGTCGCGGTAGGTGTCATCGCGGGTCTTGAGCCACAGCCCCTCGAGCACCGCCAGGTAACTCGCCAGGCCGATGGTGATGGCCGGGAACAGGATGTGGAACGAGATCGTGAACGCGAACTGGATTCGGGCGAGATCAAGCGCCTCCAAACCGAACATAAGTCTTCCTCTGTCAGGTAAAACCGGCTGCGGGCGGGGCTGGCACCAGCCTCCAAGGGATATGGAGTGCGATGCTTTTCAAATCGTTCTTTTTATAACCGTCACAACGCAGGACTCTGGCCGGATGGCCGCCAGCCCAACGCCCCGAAGGGTATTGATCTGGATCAAGCAATGCTCAAAGAGTAGTCGCAATATTGCCGATGGACGGCGTGGTCTTTTGTCGCGTGACAGGTTGTCTCAGCGCGGGGTGCCAGCATCGGCCCCGTTGTTTTGAAGCACGGTATCCCGTGGCGAGGGAGCTTGCTCCCGCTCGACTGCGCAGCAGTCGCCTTTCTTGGGGCCGCTTCGCGCCCCAGCGGGAGCAAGCTCCCTCGCCACAGTTGTCCGCCATGCCCCTGGGCTACAGAGTTCCAAGGATTGAAGTAGATGTTTGGCTAACTATTTTTTCCAGCGGGCGTAATTTCTGGTTACAGCTCGGTGATAATCTCGATGCCTTCCTCATCGGACCCGTCATAGATGCCCAGCCAAGCGCCGCTGCTGCTCCGTCACCATCGTCCCTTCATCGCCTTCTGGCTGGCCCGGATATTCACCGCCAGTGGCTTCCAGATGCTCACCGTGGCCATCGGCTGGAACCTCTATCAACTGACCGGCAACGTCCTTGACCTGGGCCTGGTGGGGTTGGTGGAGTTTGCGCCGCGCGTGCTGTTCATGCTCCACACCGGGCATGTGGCGGACCGCTATGACCGGCGCAAGGTCGCCGCCATTTGCCAGTCATTGCAGGCCATGATTGCCCTGGCGCTGGCAATTGGCAGCGCCACCGACAACGTCACGCGGGAGATGATCTTCATCCTCGCCTTCCTGCTGGGCGCCGCTCGCTCCTTCGAAATGCCGACCACCCAGGCGTTGCTGCCGAGCATCGTGCCGGCGGGCCTGTTTCCCCGCGCCGTGGCCGCCGCACAATCGGCCCAGCAATCGGCCACCATCGTCGCTCCGGCACTCGGCGGCTTGCTCTACGCCTTCGGCAGCGTCTGGGTCTATGGGCCGACGGTGCTGCTCTACATCATCGCCTGCTGCCTGATGCTGAACCTGCCCGCCCGGCAGACGCCGCTGAACAAAGGCAAGGCGACCTTGGATTCTTTGCTGGCCGGGATTCGCTTCATTCGCAGCCGCCCGGACATTCTCGGGGCGATCTCCCTGGACCTGTTCGCGGTGTTGCTCGGCGGCGCGACGGCGCTGCTGCCGGTGTTCGCCAAGGACATCCTGCTCACCGGCCCCTGGGGCTTGGGCCTGTTGCGTTCGGCACCGGCGGTCGGGGCCTTGCTGATGTCGTTGTGGCTGGCGCGGTTCGCCGTGGAGCGCAAGGTCGGCCGGGTGATGTTCACCGCGGTGGGCGTGTTCGGCGTCGCCACCATTGCCTTCGGCCTCTCCACCTCGTTCTGGTTTTCCCTGGCGGTGCTGGTGGTGCTGGGCGCGGCAGACATGATCAGCATGGTGATCCGTGCCTCGTTCGTGCAACTGGAAACCCCGGATGAAATGCGCGGCCGGGTCAGCGCGGTGAACGGGCTGTTCATCGGTGCTTCGAACCAGCTGGGCGAGTTCGAATCCGGCCTCACCGCCCACTGGTTCGGCACGGTGCCGGCGGTGGTCATGGGCGGTGTCGGCACGCTGTTGGTGACCGGGACCTGGATCAAGCTGTTCCCGACCCTGGCCAACCGTGACCGGATGCACGAACCCGTGGATGCAGCAAAAGCCTAGAGCAACTTGTCGAGGGTGATGGGGAAGTCCCGCACCCGCTTGCCGGTGGCGTGGTAAATCGCATTGGCCACCGCCGCGGCCACCCCGACGACGCCGATTTCGCCGACGCCCTTGGAGCCTAGCGCATTGACGACCTCGTCGTGTTCTTCGACGAAAACCACGTCAATGTCGCCGATGTCGGCGCTGACCGGCACGTGGTACTCGGCCAGGTTGTGGTTCATGTGACGCCCCAGGGCGTGATCGGTCAGGGTTTCTTCGTGCAAGGCCATGCCGACGCCCCACACCACGCCACCGAGAATCTGGCTGCGGGCGGTTTTCGGGTTGACGACCCGGCCGGCGGCGATGGCGCTGACCACTCGGTTGACCCTTACCGTCCCCAAGTCCTCATCCACCCACACTTCGACAAACACCGCCGAGTGAGTGGCCGTGGCGTAGGCCTGGCGTTTTGCATCCGGCTCGGCGGTGACCTGGGCCTGCAACGGCGTCTCGCCACTTTTTTGCGCCAGCTCCGCTAATGCGACACGCGCCTCGCCCAGCCGCAGTTGGCCATCCACGAAGGTGACTTGTTCAAGGGTGGCGCCACTGAAGGCCGGGCAAGCCTGGCGAGCCACGGCCAGGAGTTTTTCCTTCAGCGCTTCACAGGCCTGCTGCACGGCGCTACCCACCGACGAGACGGTGAACGAACCGCCCTGCAGCGGCGCAGTGGGCAGCGACGAATCCCCCAGGACAAACGTGACGTCCCCAAGGGAAACGCCTGACGCCTCGGCGGCAATCTGGGTCATGACCGTGTAGGTCCCGGTGCCGATGTCCGTGGTGGCGCTGCTGACAGTCAGCTTGCCATGCGTATCCAGAGAGGCTTTGGCACTGGCCTTCTGCTGCATGGCTTCCCAAACGCCACCGGCCATGCCCCAGCCCACCAGTTGCCGGCCTTCACGCATGCTGCGTGGTTCCGGGTTGCGCTTGTCCCAGCCGAAACGACGGGCGCCTTGGGCATAACACTCACGCAGTTCCTTGCTGGAATACGGCTTGCCTTCGTTCTCGTTGCGTTCGGCGTAGTTGATCAAGCGCAGCTGGATCGGATCGATCGCCAGGGCACACGCCAGTTCATCCATGGCGCATTCCAGGCCAATCAGCCCGAGGGCGGCACCGGGCGCGCGCATGTCCAAGGGCGTGTAGACGTCCAGCGGCACCAACTTGTAGGTCAACGCCACGTTGTCGCAGTGATAAAGCATGCCGCTCCACTCCACCACGTGCTCGGTGAAGTCCTCGAAACGCGAGGTCTGGCCGATAGCGGTGTGCCCCACAGCCAGCAAGCGACCGTTGGCCGCCGCCCCCAGTTGCACCCGTTGGAGGGTTCGCGGCCGATAGCCAAAGGTGAACATCTGCTGGCGCGTCAGGCTGACCCGCACCGAGCGCTTGAGAGCCAGTGCCGCCATCACGGCCAACGGCAATTGATATTGCGGGCGCAGCCCGGAACCGAAGGCGCCGCCAACAAATGCGGCAAACACCCGCACCTGTTCCTTCTCGAGGCCGAAGACCTTTTGCACATAGGCTTGGCAGTTCTGCGTGCCTTGGGTCTTGTCGTGGATGTGCAGGTTGCCATCAGGCTGATACAACACGGTGGAGGCGTGTGGCTCCATCGGGTTGTGATGTTCGACCGGCGTGCTGTAGGACACGTCCACGCTGAGCGCGGAGCTGGCGTATTCGCCCTGAAAATTCCCACGGGGCTTGGGCAGTTCGGCCGGTGCCGGATGGGCGTCATATTGCAAGGAAAGCAGATCGGTCTGATGCGCCTCGACGTCGTATTCGATTTCCACCAGCGAACCGGCATACCGGGCCAGCTCAAGGTTTTCCGCCACCACCAGGGCCAGCGGCTGGCCGCTGTAGAGCACCTGGTCGTTGTACAACGGCCGGAACGGCGAGCCGTCCGCCGCATCGGCATCCTGGTAGGGCTCGTCGTAGCTGGCAATCCTTGGCCGGTTGGTGTGGTCGATGACCGCGACCACGCCGGGCAGTGCCAGGGCTCGGGACGCATCGATGCGCACTACGCGACCACGGGCGACTGTACCGGAGACGACGCTGCCGTGCAGCAAGCCGTCCTCGGGGTATTCAGCGGCGTAACGGGCCTGGCCCGTCACCTTGAGCAGGCCGTCGACCCGGTCGAGGGGTTGCCCTATGGATTTGCTCGGAGCGTTCATCAGGCGTGTCCTCCCTGGGGTGCGCAACCCAATGCGGCGTCACTCAAGGCACGGACAATCGCCCGGCGCGCCAGTCTGACTTTGAAGCCGTTGTGCTCCAGCGGCTCGGCGTTTTGCAGCAGCGCGTCGGCAGCGGCGGTGAAGGTTTCGCGGCTGACGGTCTGCCCGGTCAGCCAGCTCTCCACGGCGCGGTCGCGCCAGGGTTTGTGCGCCACGCCCCCCAGGGCCAGGCGTGCCTGGCGAATCACCGGCCCGTCCAGCTCCAGCGCCGCCGCCACTGAAACCAGCGCAAAGGCGTAGGAGGCGCGATCACGGATCTTCAGGTAGTGGCTATGGTCGGCAAAACCGGCGGCAGGCAATTCGATAGCGGTGATCAGCTCATCGTCGGCCAGTTGGTTATCCCGCTCCGGAGCAGCGCCGGGCAGGCGATGGAAGTCGGCGAACTCGATGGTCCGCGCCCCACCCCGGCCCAGGACATGGACCACCGCTTCCAGGGCCGCCAAGGCCACGCACATGTCGGAGGGATGGGTGGCCACGCATTGATCGCTGGCACCGAAAATCGCGTGGATCCGGTTCAAACCGTTCCGGGCCGGGCAACCGCTGCCGGGTCGGCGTTTGTTGCACGGTACGCTCGCATCGTAGAAGTAATAGCAGCGGGTGCGTTGCAGCAGGTTGCCGCCGGTGCTGGCCATGTTGCGCAGTTGCGGCGAGGCACCCGCCAGGATGGCTTGGGCCAGCAGTGGATAACGGCGCTCGATCCACGGGTGCCAGGCCAGGTCGGCATTGCTCACCAAGGCCCCGATCATCACCCCGCCGGAAGGGGTTTCACTGAGGTCCGCCAGGGGCAAACCGGTGATGTCGATCAGGTGCTCGGGACGGGTGATGTTTTCCTTCATCAGGTCCAGCAGGTTGGTGCCGCCGGCGATGAAGCGGGAAACCGGGCTCGACAAATCGACGGCGGCCTGCAGCGTGTCGGGCTTGCTGTATTGGAAGGGATTCATTGATCACCTCCCTGCTGGCAAAGTGGCAGAGCTTCTTCGATGGCATCGCGAATGTTGGTGTAGGCACCGCAGCGGCACAGGTTGCCGCTCATCAGCTCGCTGATCTGCCCACGGGTCTTCGCCCGGCCCTCGTTGGCCAAGCCCACCGCCGAACAGATCTGCCCCGGCGTGCAATAACCGCACTGGAACGCGTCGTGCTTGATGAAAGCCTGCTGCATGGGATGCAACTGGTCGTCGCTGGCCAGGCCTTCGACAGTGATCAGTTCGGCGCCATCACACATGACGGCCAGCGTAAGACAGGCGTTGATCCGCTTGCCGTCGCGCAGCACCGTGCAGGCGCCACACTGGCCGTGGTCGCAGCCTTTCTTGCTGCCCACCAGGTCCAGTTGCTCGCGCAGCAGGTCCAGCAGCGTGGTCCAGGCCAGCACTTGCAACTCTCGCACCTGGCCATTGAGGGTCAGACGGATCGGATGACGGACGAAGGACGCCTGCGTCGCTTCGGACAGGGTCGCGCTCATGGAACACCTCACGGTTGGTCGTACTCGCGGCGTTTTGGAGAACCGCCGTCATAAGGGGTACGACTTCAAGGTGGGGGTGAGCGTTCAAGGCAAATGCGCGATGAAAGAATGCCAGCGTCTGCTTCGCAGCCGAGCGGGAGCAAGCTCCCTCGCCACAGGCCGATGTGGATCAAGAGTGTCAGGCCAGCAACTCTGCCGCCACCACGCTCCTCACGCCCTTGCCACAGAGTTGCTCCACCAGCGTCAAGGCAAACGCCAGGGCAGCGGCCGAGCCTTGGGCGGTGATGCAGTTGCCGTCCACCACCACAGGCTGATCGACGAAGCTGCAACCGGACAACTGCTGGCTCACTGCGGGCAAGCAGGTCATGCGGCGCTGGCGCAGGACGCCGGAGGCCTGTAGCGCCAGGGCCGGGGCTTCGGCGATGGCGGCGAAGAAACGTCCGGCGGCGGCCTGGTCCTTGATCAGTTGTTGCAGCGGCTGATGGTTTGCCAGGTGTTGGGCACCGATGATGCCGCCGGGCAGAACGATCAGGTCGAAATCCTGCACGAGCATGTCCACCAGCATGCCGTCGGCCGTCAGGCGCGTGCCGCGGGCGCAGGTGAGCATGCGCCGCCCTTCGATGCTCGCCACCACGGTTTCGATCTGCGCTCGACGCAGCACGTCGATCAAGGTAACCGTCTGCAAGTCGTCGACACCCTCGGCGACGGCTATCAGGGCTCGGGGGATCTTGGTTCCAGGCATCATGGGCGCTCTCCGCTGGGTGATGCTTGTAGTGTAGGAGCTGCCGAAGGCTGCGATCTTTTGATATGCGCTTGGGATTCAAGCGTCGGGGGAAAGATCGCAGCCTCGCTGCGCTCGACAGCTCCTACACAGCGCCTACAGGGGCCAGCGATTATTTGATGTACAGCTGGGTCGACATCCGGTTGCCCGGTGCGTTGATCGACTGGTTGCTGAAGCTGAAGGTGCCCTCTTGCTTGCCTTTCAGGTCGAAGATATACAAATAGCCGACGACCTTGGTCCGCACGGAGCAGTCATTGAGATTGCCATTGCTGTACGCACACACCGGCGAGCGGGTGCCGTCGACTTCAAAGCCGTCCAGGGTGACATGGGGTTGACGGCCATAGCCGACCTCCAGCACATAGACCTTGATCGTCGGGCCGTGATCGCAACGCGTCTGCGCCTGCCCCGGGACGATGTCCTCGAAGCCGCAGGCCGGCGACTCGACCTTGAGCACCTTGACCTCACTCAAGGGCGGCGCCGACGCGGCATGGGCGGCCTGGCCGGGCAACCACAGGCCCAGCGCGCAACCCACGACCGCTAGCAGCTTTTTATTCATCTGAAGCATAGAGACCTCCCGGAACCGCGCGCAGTATGGCCCACTTGGCGCGTTGGCAAAACATCGACGACGATCGCAGCCACAACGCTACGCTGCTGGTATGATGCGCGGCTTTTTCCGACCCGCAGAAAATTCCCGGGCGCCGCTGGCGACCTGTGCTTTGCTGTTGAGGTCGATACATTCACGGCGCCGGGCGCGCCACGGGGAGCAGACATGCTGGAAAGGCTGTTTCAACTCAAGGCACACAACACCAACGTGCGGACCGAGATCCTGGCGGGCGTCACGACGTTCCTGGCCATGGCCTACATCCTGTTCGTCAACCCGAGCATCCTTGGCGAAACCGGCATGGACAAAGGCGCGGTGTTCGTCGCCACCTGCCTGGCGGCGGCCATTGGCTCCACGGTCATGGGCCTGATCGCCAACTACCCGATCGCCCTCGCCCCGGGCATGGGCCTGAATGCCTTCTTCACCTACACCGTGGTCCTGCACATGGGCCATACCTGGCAAGTGGCGCTGGGCGCGGTGTTCATCTCCGCCGTGCTGTTCTTCCTGCTGTCGATCTTTCGCATCCGCGAGTGGATCATCAACAGCATCCCGCTGCCGCTGCGCTCGGCCATCGCCGCGGGTATCGGCCTGTTCCTGGCGCTGATCGCCCTGAACAATGCCGGCATCGTGGTGAAAAACCCGGCGACCATGGTCGGCCTCGGCGACTTGAAGCAACCGGCGCCGATCCTCGCGACCCTGGGTTTTGTCCTGATCGTCGCCCTCGAAGCCTTGAAAGTGCGCGGCGCGGTGCTGATCGGCATCCTGGCGGTCACCCTTGTCTCGATCCTGATGGGTTTCACCCCGTTCGGCGGCGTCATCTCCGCGCCACCGTCCCTGGCCCCGACCTTCCTGCAACTGGACATCAAGGGCGCCCTGGACATCGGCCTGGTGAGCGTGATCTTCGCCTTCCTGTTCGTCGACCTGTTCGACAACTCAGGCACCCTGATCGGCGTCGCCAAGCGCGCCGGGCTGATGGGCAAGGACGGCCACATGCCGAAGATGGGCCGTGCGCTGATCGCCGACAGCACCGCCGCCATGGCCGGGTCGCTGTTGGGCACCTCTACCACCACCAGTTACATCGAATCGGCAGCGGGCGTCAGCGCCGGCGGGCGCACCGGCCTGACCGCCATCGTGGTGGCGATCCTGTTCCTGCTGGCGCTGTTCTTCTCCCCACTGGCCGCCAGCGTCCCGCCTTTCGCCACTGCGCCGGCCTTGCTGTTCGTCGCCGTGCTGATGACCTCGGGCCTGGCGGAAATCGACTGGGACGACATCACCGTCGCCGCCCCGGTGGTGATCACCGCCCTGGCGATGCCATTCACCTACTCCATCGCCAACGGCATCGCCTTCGGTTTCATCGCCTGGACCGCCATCAAACTGGTGTCTGGCCGTGGCCGTGAGCTAAACCCGGCGCTGGTCATTCTGTCGATCCTGTTCGTGATCAAGTTGGGTTGGTTCAACGCATGACTTTTGATTCCCAGGCCTACGCCGCTCAGTTGCAGGACAAGGTCACCCGCTTGCGTGACCTGCTGGCTCCGTTCGAGGCACCGGAACCTGCGGTGTTCGATTCGCCCCTGAAAAACTTTCGCCTGCGGGCCGAGTTCCGCCTGTGGCGCGAGGCCGGTGAACGGCATTACGCGATGTTCTCCCAGGACGACAAGCGCACGCCGATCCTCATCGAGGAATTTCCCATCGCCAGCCTGCGCATCAACCAATTGATGCCGCAACTCAAGGCCGCCTGGCAAGCCAGCGCGCCCCTGAGCCATAAACTGTTCCAGGTGGAGTTCCTGACCACCCTGGCGGGCGACGCGATGATCACCCTGTGTTATCACCGCCCGCTGGACGAACACTGGCACGCTGCGGCCTCGAAACTGGCAACCGACCTGGGCGTGAGCATCATTGGCCGCTCCAAGGGCAAGCGGGAAGTGATCGGCCATGACTATGTGGTGGAGCAACTCGAAGTGGGCGGCCGCACTTTCAGCTATCGCCAGCCCGAAGGTGCCTTCACCCAGCCCAACGGCACAGTGAACCAGAAGATGCTCAACTGGGCCTACGAGGCATTGGGGGAGCGCAACGACGATCTGCTGGAGTTGTACTGCGGCAACGGCAACTTCACCCTGCCCCTGGCCACCCGCGTGCGCAAAGTCCTGGCCACCGAGATCAGCAAGACCTCGGTGAACGCCGCGCTGAGCAATCTCAGCGAAAACGCTGTGGATAACGTCACGCTGGTGCGCCTGTCAGCCGAAGAGCTGACCGAAGCCCTGAACGAAGTCCGGCCGTTCCGCCGCCTGCAGGGCATCGACCTGAAAAGCTACGAATTCGGCAGCGTCTTCGTCGACCCGCCTCGCGCCGGCATGGACCCGGACACCTGCGAGCTGACCCGGCGCTTCGACAACATCCTGTACATCTCCTGCAACCCAGACACCCTCGCCGCGAACATCGCGCAACTGAACGACACCCACCGCATCACGCGCTGCGCGTTGTTCGATCAATTTCCCTGGACCCACCACATGGAGTCCGGGGTGTTGCTGACTCGGCGGTAAGTCCAGTCACACACCTGTGTGGCGAGGGAGCTTGCTCCCGCTCGGTTGCGCAGCAACCGCAAAAAGCTTGGGGCTGCTGCGCAGCCCAGCGGGAGCAAGCTCCCTCGCCACAGTTGCAGTCTCCCAACTACCGAGTCTGAGCCCCTTGTTCGATCATCGAACACTTAATGGCCATGGGCGTCGGCTTTATTTGACCAAATTAACCATCTAGTACAATTTATCTCCACCGGCTGAAACCCCGCCGACACCAACAATAAAAATGTGGAGAAATTGCGATGCCTCCGATCGTTCTGGTGCTCAACGGCCCGAACCTGAACCTGCTCGGCACCCGCGAGCCGGCAACCTACGGCCATGAAACCCTGGCCGACATCTCGGCACTGTGTGGCTGCGCCGCTGAAGAATTCGGCTTGGCGGTGGAGTTTCGCCAGACCAATCAGGAAAGTGAACTGCTGGACTGGATTCACGGCGCCCGGGGCCGGTGCGCCGGTATCGTCATCAACCCGGCGGCCTGGACCCACACCTCCGTGGCGATCCGCGACGCCCTGGTGGCCAGCGAAGTACCGGTCATCGAAGTCCACCTGTCCAACGTCCACGCCCGCGAAACATTCCGCCATCACTCCTTCGTCTCATCCGTCGCCATTGGCGTGATGTGCGGGTTTGGCAGCCATGGTTATCGCCTGGCCCTTGAACATTTCAGTCAGCGGTTGAAGGGTTGATGTCCATGTCGAATATCACTGTGCTGGCCGGCCTGATCGGTGCGGGCATCCAGGCGTCACGCACGCCTGCGCTACATGAGCAGGAAGGCGATGCCCAAGGCATGCGTTACCTCTATCGGCTGATCGACCTCGACGCGCTGAAGCTCGACAGCGGCGCCCTGGCTGATTTGCTGGTGGCGGCCGAACGCATGGACTTCACCGGCCTGAACATCACCTTCCCCTGCAAACAGGCGATCATCCCGCTGCTGGATGAGTTGTCGCCCGAGGCCCGCGGCATCGGCGCGGTCAATACCGTGGTGCTCAAGGACGGCAAGCGCATCGGCCACAACACCGACTGCCAGGGGTTCGCCGAAGGTTTTCGTCGCGGCCTGGGGGATGTGGCGCGCCAGCGCGTGGTCCAGATGGGCGCTGGTGGCGCCGGCGCGGCGGTGGCCCATGCGCTGCTGCTGGAGGGCGTGGAAACCCTGAGCATTTTTGACGTCGAGGTCAGCCGTGCCGAGGCGCTGGCCAACAACTTGAACCAACACTTCGGCCCAGGCCGCGCTCGCGCCGGGCATGACCTGCCCAGCGCCATGGCCGAGGCCGACGGCCTGGTGAACACCACGCCCATGGGCATGGCGAAACTACCGGGCATGCCGGTGCCGGTCGAGCTGTTGCGGGGCACCCTGTGGGTCGCGGAAATCGTCTACTTCCCACTGGAAACCGAACTGCTGCGCAACGCCCGCGCCATCGGCTGCCGCACCCTGGATGGCGGCAATATGGCGGTGTTCCAGGCGGTGAAGGCGTTCGAACTGTTCAGCGGCGTGGCGCCGGATGCGCAGCGGATGCTGGCGCATTTTCAAAGCATGAATCACTAAAGCCTGGTGATAAATCCTTTGTGGGAATGACTTGTGGGAGCTAGCTCGCTCGCGATGACGGTGTCTCAGTCACAATCGATGCTGACTGATCGACCGCTATCGCGAGCAAGCTCGCTCCCACACAAGCCCGCTCCCACATTCGGTTCGGTGTCAGGGCTGTAGGTAGCGCAACACCGACTCACAAACCATCTGCCGATGCCGCTGCTTGACCGCTTCAGCCGACAGGTCGATCTGAAAGATCTCACCGAACGTCTGGCGGTTGGATACCCGGTAGAAACAGAACGAGCTGATCAGCAGGTGTATATCCAGCGGCTCGAGACCGGCACGGAACACGCCCTCTTCGGCACCGCGACGCAGGATCACCCCCAGGGAATCGAGGATGGTGTTGGTCATCGCCTTGATCGTGCCTGACTGCTTCACGTACTCGGCGTTGTGGATGTTCTCGATGCAGACGATGCGCACGAAATCCACGTTGCGGTCGTGGTGGTCGAAGGTGAATTCCACCAGGCGCCGGATCGCGTCGACCGGGGCCAGTTCCGCCAGGTGCAAGCGGCTCTCGGTGGTGCGGATATCCCCGTAGAGTTTTTCCAGCACCTCGACGTACAACTGCTCCTTGCTGCCGAAGTAGTAGTAGATCATGCGCTTGGAAGTGTGGATGCGCTCGGCGATGGCATCGACCCGGGCGCCGGCCAGGCCTTGCTGGACGAACTCGACGATGGCTTCCTGAAGAATGTTTTCCCGGGTCTTTTCCGGGTTGTTCTTGCGACTCTTGCGCGGCGTGGCGACGGGTTCGTCGAGCGCTGCGGAAAGCTCTGGATTCATAGTCATTGCGGGGCTCACGGCCATCACTGCACAGGCTGGCGATTATGGGCCGCACCGTGCACTGAAGGAAGCCACGCCACTGTCCATTACCGCCGCGTTTACGATTTCTCTACAACTTGGCGTGCCGCAAGCCACCGCTGCGGGACTTGGCCATGGCCGCCAGGCGCACCGCGACGTTGGCGGCGCCATAACCGGCGTAACCGTTCTTGCGCTGGATGATCTCAAAGAAAAACCGCCCCTCGAACGGCTCGGTGTAAACGTGAAACAGCTCGCCACCCTGGGCGTCGCGGTCGTACAGCACGTTGAAATAGGCCAGTTCGCTAAGGAACTCGTCGTCGAAATCGAAACGCGCCGCCAGGTCGTCGTAGTAGTTGAGCGGGATGTCCAGCAACGGCACGCCCGCCTCTTTGGCACGACTGACCTGGGCGAAGATGTCGTCGCAATCGAAGGCGATGTGATGCACACCGGAGCCGCGATAACTCGACAGCGCGTGTGAGATCGCGGTGTTGCGGTTCTCGGAAATGTTCAGCGGCAAGCGGATCGAACTGCAGCGGCTGCGCAGCGCACGGCTTTTCACCAGGCCATAGGGGTCGGGCAAGACAACTTCGTCGTCGGCCTCGAAATCCAGCAGGCTCTTGTAGAACAGCACCCAACTGTCGAGGCTGTCGGCCGGCAGCGCCATGGCCATGTGGTCGATGCGCTTGAGCCCGGCCCCGATGACAGCCCCCGGTTGCAGGTTGAAATCGGTGCCGTAGACGTCGGCTTCCTGGTCCACCAAGTAGATCAGGCTACCGTCCGGTGCGCGCACCGCCGCCAGCTCCAGCTCATTGGGCCCCACCAGCCCGCGGTAGGGCTGGCCCTTGTAGGCAACGGCCCGCTCCAAGGCGCTGGCACTGTTTTTCACGCGCACGGCGGTGGCGCACAACGAAGGCCCGTGGGCTTCGAAAAAACTGTGGGCGAAGGAGTACGGTTCGCTGTTGAGGATCAGGTTGATATCGCCCTGGCGCAGCAGGCTGACATTCTTCGAACGGTGCTGGCCGGCCTTGACGAACCCCAGCCGCTCCAGCCAATGGGAGAGCTTGGCACCGAGACTATCGTCCACGGCAAACTCGAGGAACTCGATGCCGTCATATTCGCTGGCCGGCGGGGTGGCGAACAGGATGTCGGCATTGCCAACGACGCTCGCTTCTTCGGCCAGGCGTTGGCGGGTCTTTTCTTCCAGGTACAGCAGCGAGCGCAGGCCGTCGGCAGCATTGGCCCGTGGCGGCGCGGCGCGGAAGCCGTCGTTGAAGATCTCCAGCGACAGCGGCCCGGTATAACCACTCTTGATGATCGGCGCCAGGAACCCCGGCAAGTCGAATTCGCCCTGCCCCGGGAAACAACGGAAATGCCGGCTCCACTCCAGGACGTCCATGGCCAGGATTGGCGCGTCGGCCATCTGCACGAAGAAAATCTTCTCGCCAGGGATCTCGGCGATCGCACTCGGATCGCCCTTGAGGGACAAGGTATGGAAGCTGTCGAGCAACACGCCAAGGCTGGGGTGATCGGCCTGGCGCACGATGTTCCAGACCTGTTGATACGTATTGACGTGGCGGCCCCAGGCCAGCGCTTCGTAACCGATACGCAAGCCCCGCGCACCGGCCCGTTCGGCCAGCAGGCGCAGGTCATCGATCAAGATCTGTTCATCGCCGACGCTGTCGGCCGAGGCGTTGCTGCACACCAGCACCAGGTCGGTGCCCAGTTCCTGCATCAAGTCGAACTTGCGCTCGGCCCGCTCCAGGTTGCGCGACAGACGATCGCGACGGCAGCCTTCGAAGTCACGAAACGGTTGGAACAAGGTGATGGCGATGCCCAGGTCGGCGCACATCTGCCTGATTTCCCGCGGGCTGCCATCGTAATAGAGAAGGTCGTTCTCGAAAATTTCCACCCCGTCAAAACCGGCGGCGGCAATGGCTTCGAGTTTTTCCGGCAAGGTACCGCTCAAGGATACGGTGGCAATGGAACGCTGCATGACTTCGGCTCCCGGGACAGGCATCGGCTACAAAAGGTGCGCCGCTTTTGAAAGAGTCAGGCGATTATTGAGCTGCCGGTTTCTTTCAGCAATTTAATATGTACCATCCGGTTAGTTTTTTGGGCGATTATCGAACAAAATGCCGATTGCCGAATTGACGATTTTTTGCTCACTGCGCACCATCGCTCCCCACATCGACGCAAGCCCTGATCGCCGACGTCGATGGACAGACCCAGACCGACCATAAGAATTTCAAAAACGGGTACACGCTATGATTCCTTCCCAAAGTTCCCGCCTGGCCCCTGGCCTGGGGGCCTCCACCGGCAGCGTCGGTGACAAGATCCGCGGCGCCATGGCCGTGGGCAAGACCCGTTGGGGCATGCTCGCCCTGGTGTTTTTCGCCACCACCCTGAACTACATCGACCGCGCCGCCCTCGGCGTCATGCAGCCGATCCTGGCCAAGGAAATGAGCTGGACGGCGATGGATTACGCCAACATCAACTTCTGGTTCCAGGTCGGTTATGCCATCGGCTTCGTGTTGCAGGGGCGGCTCATCGACCGGGTCGGCGTCAAGCGCGTGTTTTTCTGCGCCGTGCTGCTCTGGAGCCTGGCGACCGGCGCCCATGGCCTGGCCACTTCAGCGGTGGGTTTCATGGTCTGCCGTTTCATTCTGGGCCTGACCGAAGCCGCCAACTACCCGGCCTGCGTGAAGACCACCCGGCTGTGGTTCCCGGCGGGCGAACGGGCCGTGGCCACCGGTATTTTCAACGCCGGGACCAACGTTGGCGCGATGTTCACCCCGATGCTGCTGCCGCTGGTCCTGCACGTGTGGGGCTGGCAGGCCGCGTTCATGTGCATGGCCGCCCTGGGCGGGATCTGGCTGCTGTTCTGGGGCCTGAAATACTTCAACCCCGAAGACCACCCCACCGTCAAACAGTCGGAGCTGGACTACATCCAGGCCCAGGACGAACCGGACCAGGTCCGCGTACCGTTCTCACGCATCCTGCGCATGCGCGGCACCTGGGCCTTCGCCCTGGCCTACTCGATCACCGCGCCGGTGTTCTGGTTCTATCTCTATTGGTTGCCGCCGTTCCTGAACCAGCAATACAACCTGGGCATCAACGTGACCCAGATGGGCATCCCGCTGATCATCATCTACCTCACCGCCGACTTCGGCAGCGTGGGCGGCGGGATCCTGTCTTCGTTCCTGATCGGTCGCGGCCTCAATCCGATCAAGGCGCGGCTGGTGTCCATGCTGCTGTTCGCCTGCTGCATCATCGGCGTGATCATGGCCGCCGGCGCAAGCAACCTGTGGATGGCGGTGTTCGCCATTTCCCTGGCCATCGGCGCGCACCAGGCCTGGACCGCCAACATCTGGAGCCTGGTGATGGACTACACGCCCAAGCACATGATGAGTACGGTGTTCGGCTTCGGCGGCATGTGCGCGGCCATCGGCGGGATGTTCATGACCCAGTTGGTGGGCCACATCCTCACGATCACCAACAACAACTACACCGTGCTGTTCACCCTGATTCCGGCGATGTACTTCATTTCCCTGACCTGGCTGTACTTCATGGCGCCGCGCAAGGTGCCGACCCTGGAAAACTGATTCCAGTCAGCCCGGATCATTCATCCAACGGTGGGAGCCAAGCCACTGCTGTGGGAATGACTCTCTACTGTGGGAGCAAGGCTTGCCCGCGATACAGGCGCCTCGGTTCATCAAGGACCGCATCGCCCTCATCGCGGGCAAGCCTTGCTCCCACAATCGATCCCTCCACAATCCGTGCTAAACCCGCCGCTGTTGCCACGCCGCCGCCAACCCACTCAAGCAGATCAGGGCGATGCCCACCACGGTGGTCAGCGTCGGCGTATGGCTGAAGAACAACCAGCCCAGCAGGCCGGCAAACACGATCTGGCAATACCCGAACGGCGCGAGCAGCGCCGGGGCGGCAAAGCGGAAGGCTTGGGTCAGCATCAGGTGCGCGGTCATCCCACAGGCACCCAGCGCCAGCATCATCACCCCATGCCACAGGCTCGGCACTTGCCAGAAGAACGGCACCAGCGCGCTCATCACCAAGGTGTTGCACAGGCCAGCAAAGAAATTACTGGTGGTCGGGCTGTCGATCTCGCTGAGCTTGCGCGTGAGCAGTTGGTAGAAACAGAAAAACAACGCCGAACAGAAGGGCAACAACACCGCCGGGGTGAACAGATCGCCACCGGGATGGACAATGATCAACACCCCGATAAAACCGAAGATCACCGCGATCCATTGACCGCGCGTCACGTGCTCCCCCAGCAACGGCACCGACAACGCGGTCACCAGCACGGGCGCGAGAAAGTTGACCGCCGTCGCCTCCGCCAGTGGGATGAACATCAATGCAGTGGTGAAAAACAGACTGGTGCCCAGCAGGCACAAAGCCCGGGCCAGTTGCCATAAAGGGCGCTTGGTACGCAGGACACGCAACCCAGAACGGGGCAGGAAAATACCCGCCATCAGCAATGTGTGCACCACATAGCGGGCCCACACCACCATGACGATCGGATAGAAACCCGAGAGATATTTTGCTAAAGCGTCATGACTGGAGAACAGGAACGTTGCGACCAGAATAAGCACGATGCCCTTGAAAGCCTGATTGACACCGGAGAGCGGGGTGCTGACGGTCATGAGGAAAACCTGCGTTGCTTGATGTAGGGGCCGTGACGCACGTTGCAGTTATTGGGCCAGCGAGCATACCGATAAGTTCTGAATCCGAAGTGTAATGAAAATTCCGGAGCCAGACAGGATTGGCTCACCGCTGAACCAAAACCCATGTCCGTTGCCTGACAGCTCAAGCGCGGCGCGCACCTTGGGCGCCTAAAAGCTAGACTCACCGCCACAGCAGTCATTTCTAGCAGAGTCATTCAGAGGACTTCCCACATGTTATGGAAAAAAGGTCGCCGCAGTGACAACGTGGTGGACGCCCGTGGTGACGGTGGGGGCGGTGGCGGAATGCGCTTCGGTGGTGGCAAGGGATTGAGCCTGACCGCCATTCTCCTGATCGTCGGCATTGGCTGGATCACTGGCCAGGACCCGATGCAGATTCTCGGGCAGCTGGCCGGGCAGATGGACCAGTCCGCGCCTGCCACGTCACAAACCCGCCAGGCGCCACCGGCCAACGATGAACAGGCCGAGTTCGTGCGCTCGATCCTCGGCGATACCGAAGACACCTGGGGCCAGGTTTTCCAACAGGCCGGGCGCCAGTACCAGCAACCCAAACTGGTGTTGTTCAGCGGTCGAGTCAACTCGGCCTGCGGCCTGGCCTCCTCGGCGACCGGTCCGTTCTATTGCCCGGCGGACCGGCAGGTCTACCTGGACATGAGCTTCTTCAAGGAAATGTCCCAACGCTTCGCCGCCGCTGGCGATTTCGCCCAGGCCTACGTCATTGCCCACGAAGTCGGCCACCACGTGCAAACGCTGCTGGGTGTATCGGCGAAGATCCAGGAAGCCCGCCAGCAAGGCCGGCAGATGGAAGGCGACGGCGGTTTGTTGGTACGCCAGGAATTGCAGGCCGATTGCCTGGCCGGCGTCTGGGCCAACCATGCGCAAAAACGCCTGAACTGGTTGGAGCCGGGGGACATCGAGGAAGCCTTGACCGCCGCCAACGCCATCGGCGACGACCGCTTGCAGCAACAAGGCCAGGGCCGCGTAGTGCCGGACTCCTTCACCCACGGCACTTCGGCGCAGCGGGTGCGCTGGTTCAAGACCGGCTTCGCCCAGGGCCAGGTCAGCCAGTGCGACACGTTCGCGGCGAAAAACCTGTAGATGAAGTGGCGCGCGTTGATCGGGCTGGTGCTGTGCTGCACCGTTGCCCAGGCCGAGGAACACGGCGTCAACGTGGTCGCCCAAGGGCGCCTGCAACTCAAGGGCGGCGCCATGACCGTCGCCGTCAGCCCGCCCCCGGCGTCCATCCAGCGCGTGCTGATCATCCTCCATGGTCGGCTGCGCAATGCCGACACCTACCTGCACAGCGCCGAAAAGGCCGCCGAGCAGGCGGGTCAATTGGCCACGACCCTGATCATCGCCCCGCAGTTTCTCAACGAACAGGACGTGGCCAGGCATCAATTGCCCAACGACCTTTTACGCTGGCACGGCAACGACTGGATGGCCGGTGGTTTATCCACAGGGCCGAATCCGGTCAGTTCCTTCCAAGTGCTCGATGACATCGTTGCGCGGGTCAGTGACCGGCAGCAGTTTCCCGAAGTGAAGGAGATCGTCATCGCCGGCCATTCCGGCGGCGCCCAGGTTGTGCAGCGCTATGCCCTGCTCGCCCAAGGCCAGTACCGGATCAACCCGCGGTTTGTCATCGCCAGCCCGTCGTCCTATGCCTATTTCGATGGGCAACGGCCCATGGCCTTCGACCCCGCCAGTTGCCCTGGTTTCAATCGCTGGAAATACGGCCTGCAGGACCTGCCCGCCTATGCCGCCGGACAGACGCCCGCCCGCCTGGAGGAGAACTACGTCAAACGCGACATCGTTTATCTGCTCGGGCAGCAGGACGTCGACCCGGAGCATCCGGCGCTGGACAAGGGCTGTGAAGCGCAAACCCAGGGGGCGTACCGGTTACTGCGCGGACATTTCTTTTTCGACTACCTGACGCGGCGTCATCCAGTGGGATTGAACCAGCAGCTGATCGAGGTGCCGGGGGTCGGGCACGATGGGAGCGGGATGTTCAATTCGCCGGAGGGGCTGAAGGCGTTGTTCGGGCAGTAAGCTTTGTGTCGACTAGGAAGGCCCTTTCGCGAGCAAGCCCGCTCCCACAATAGATTTGTGTCGAACACAGATTCTGTAATCGACAACCCTCCTGTGGGAGCGGGCTTGCTCGCGAAGGCGGCGGGTCAGTCACCACCCATCTCAAGCCAAAAGCATCCGCCGCAACTCAACACAATCGCGTGCATGCCAGTCCGTCAGCTCTGGCCATGGATTGTCCGGCAGGTTCACCAACACCGTCCGCGCACCCGCCGCACGGCCACAGTCCAGATCGAAGCGGTAGTCACCCACCATCACCAGCGTGTCCGGCGCCACGTTCCAGGCCTCGGCCAGTTTCAACAGGCCACCAGGATGTGGCTTGGGCGGTGCCTCGTCGCGGCCCAGCACATCCGCCACGGCGAAACAGTCTGCCAGGCCAATGGCCTCCAGGGTCACGTGGGCCAGTTCGCGGGCGTTGCGGGTCAGGATCCCCAGGCGATCGCCGCGCCCGGCCAGCTCTCGCACCAACTCGACCGCGCCAGGCGCAGGCTTGGAGCCCAGCGCCAGGTCCCGTTCGTGTTCCAGCAACCAGGCATGCTTGGCCGCCGCTTCCTCGGCGGGCAACCCTGCCAGATGAGTGAGAATGTCATCTTCGGCGGGAATCGCCAGGGCCACGCGGATTGCCGCGAAGTCATGCACGGCAATGGTCAGCGTGCCATCCATGTCGAACACCCAGTGACGAACCTCGGACAGGCTCATGCCCAGTCCTTGCGGTGGCGAATCAAGCCTTCCTGGGTGACCGAGGCCACCAGTTGCCCGGCGCGGTTGAACACGCTGCCCCGGGAGAATCCACGGGAATTGCCGGCCCACGGGCTGTCCATGGCGTAGAGCAACCAGTCATCGGCGCGCAGGTCGGCATGGAACCACAAGGCGTGATCGAGGCTGGCGACCTGCATATCCTTGTGCCACACCGATTTGCCATGGGGCAGCAGCGAAGTGGTCAGCAGGCCGAAGTCCGACGCGTAGGCCAGCAGGTATTTGTGCAAGGCCGGCGAGTCCGCCAGAGCGCCATCGGCACGGAACCACACGTATTTCACCGGGTCGGCCGGTTGCGGGTTGTAAGGGTCTTTTTCGGTGACCGGGCGCACCTCGATCGGCTTGGGGCACAGCAGTTTTTCGCGCATGTGCTCGGGTAGCAGGTGCGCCCGCTGCTGGGTCAGTTCCAGTTCTGAAGGCAGGTTTTCCGGCCCCACCACCTGGGGCATGGTGCTCTGGTGTTCAAAGCCCTCTTCGTCGTACTGGAATGACGCACTGCAGGTAAAAATCGGGTTGCCCTTCTGGATCGCCGTCACCCGGCGGGTGCTGAAGCTGCCACCGTCACGCACCCGGTCCACCTGGTAGACCACCGGCAGCGCGGCATCCCCCGGACGCAGGAAATAACCGTGCATCGAATGCACATGGCGCGCCTCTTCCACAGTCTGGCTGGCCGCCGACAACGACTGGCCCAGCACCTGGCCGCCGAACAACTGGCGAAACCCCAGATCCTGGCTGCGACCGCGAAACAGGTTCTCTTCGATCGGTTCCAGGGTCAGCAGGTCGACCAGATCTTCCAACACGTGGCTCATTCAGACTTTCCTCACACAGCGCAATGACCGCGCAGTCTACGCTGCGGCGGTGGATCGATTGTTGGCCCGGGCCATTTGGCGGGCATTGTAAACGTCCGTGTCGGCTAACCGTGCAGGGTCTGCAACCACTGCTCACGATTGATGCGATAGAGCACATGGTGACGCAATGGATGACCGACGGCGAGTGTCGGGTGCTCGAAGTCGTCCGCCGGGTCGTGCTGCATGCCAATGGCCTGCATGACCTTTTGCGAGGGCAGGTTATCGACGGCGGTGAACGCCACCACTTCGTCCAGCGTCAACTGGTCGAAGGCACAACGCAGGGCGGTCCACGCCGCTTCGCTGGCATACCCCAGGCCCCAGTGCTCCCGGGCCAGGCGCCAGCCGATTTCGATGGCCGGCGTGAACGGCGCGTCGAACCCGACCACACCGAGCCCGGTAAAACCGATGAAGTCCCCGGTGTCCTTGCGTTCCAGCGCCCACAAACCAAAACCATGCTCGGCGAAATGCCCCCGAACGCGGCCGATCAGGGCGGCGCTTTCCAGGCGGCTCAGGCGCTCAGGGAAATAACGCATCACCTGCGGGTCGGCGCACATCGCGGCAAATTCCGGCAAGTCATCATCGCGCCACTGCCGCAAGAGCAACCGTGCGCTTTCCAGTTCCAGTATCGGCTCCATCTTCACTCCCTTTCCATGCTCCAGAGTCTACATCGCTGGTAGGATCCGTCACTCAATCACTACTGAAAACACCATGTCACTGCCGCTGATCTATCACGAAGACTACAGCCCCGAATTCCCGGCGGAACACCGTTTCCCCATGGACAAGTTTCGCCTGCTGCGCGATCACCTGGTGGACAGCGGCCTGACCCGTGACGCCGACCTGTTGCGTCCGGCGCTGTGTCCGCCGGACATCCTCGCCCTGGCCCACGACCGTGCCTATATCGAACGCTACATGGGCGGCGAGTTGTCCCGCGAAGACCAACGGCGACTTGGCCTGCCCTGGAGCGAGGCCCTGGCCCGCCGAACGGTGCGCGCCGTGGGCGGTTCGCTGCTGGCCGCCGAACAAGCCCTTGAACACGGACTGGCCTGTCACTTGGCCGGCGGCACCCATCACGCCCACTACGACCACCCGGCCGGGTTCTGCATTTTCAACGACCTGGCGGTGATCAGCCGCTATTTCCTGGCCAGCGGTCGGGTTTCGCGGGTGCTGATTTTCGATTGCGATGTGCATCAGGGCGACGGCACCGCCCGAATACTCCATGACACCCCGGACGCCGTGACAGTTTCCTTGCACTGCGAAAAGAATTTTCCCGCACGCAAGGCGCACAGCGATTGGGACATTCCCCTGCCGATGGGCATGGAGGACGCCGCCTACCTGAAGGTGGTGGACGACGCGCTCAACTACCTGCTGCCGCTCTACCAGCCGGATCTGGTGCTGTATGACGCCGGCGTCGACGTACACAAGGACGACGCCCTCGGTTACTTGAAACTGACCGACGAAGGCCTCGCCGCCCGGGACGAGAGCGTCATGCGTCATTGCCTGGGGCGCGACATCCCGGTGGTCGGCGTGATCGGCGGTGGCTACAGCAAGGACCGCCAGGCCCTGGCTCGCCGCCACGGGATCCTGCACCACAGCGCACAAAGGGTCTGGACGTCATCAGGTTGTCACTGAAACCTGGGCTTTACCCACAATGCCTGTGGAGCGGCCTGTGGATAACCTGAGCGAAACGGCCTACAGGCTATGTTGCCTATAGCTTACGAACGCTTGGCTATTTTTTGATCACACCCTCAAGAACACCGCATACAAGTGTGGGAGCGGGCTTGCTCGCGAAAGCGGTGTATCAGCTACATGGATATCCGACTGTCACACCGCCTTCGCGAGCAAGCCCGCTCCCACAGGGATCTGTGCTGATAGAATGCGCGGCTTATTCCCCAGCCTCACCAATTGCCATGACCCAAGCCACCCAATCCTACACACCAAACATCGCCATCATCGGCGGTGGCCCCGCTGGCCTGATGGCGGCCGAGGTGTTGAGCCAGGCCGGCCTGCGAGTCGACCTGTACGACGGCATGCCATCGGTGGGCAGGAAATTCCTGCTGGCCGGCGTGGGCGGCATGAACATCACCCACTCCGAAGCCTTCCCGGCTTTCCTGTCCCGCTACGCCGAACGCGCGCCAAACCTCGCGCCGCTGTTGCGGGCATTCGGGGCGGATGAGTTATGCACATGGATCCACGGGCTGGGCATCGACACCTTTGTCGGCAGCTCCGGGCGGGTATTTCCTACCGACATGAAGGCCGCCCCGCTGTTGCGCGCCTGGTTGAAACGCCTGCGCGATGCTGGCGTGGTGATCCACACGCGTCATCGCTGGCTCGGCTGGAACCAGGATGGCAGCTTGCGCATCGCCTCCCCGGAAGGCGACAAAACCCTGCACCCCAAGGCCACCTTGCTGGCGTTGGGCGGCGGCAGTTGGTCGCGCCTGGGCTCCGACGGCGCCTGGATGCTACCGCTGGAACAACACGGCGTAGCCCTGGCGCCACTGCAACCCAGCAACTGCGGGTTCGAGGTAGAAGCCTGGAGCGACCTGATGATCAGCAAATTCGCTGGCGCCCCACTCAAGAACATCGCCATGGGCCTGAACGACGATGTACCGCGCCTCGGCGAATGCGTGCTCACCGCCACCGGCCTCGAAGGCAGCCTGGTCTACGCCCTGTCGGCAGCGATTCGCGAAGCGATCAACCAATACGGCAGCGCGACCATTCATCTGGACCTATTGCCGGGCCGGCCTGTGGATAAAATCCTCCAGGCCCTGAACAAACCACGGGGCTCACGCTCGATGGCCAAGCACTTGCACAGCCAGTTGGGGATCGACGGCGTCAAGGCGGCGCTGTTGCGCGAGCTCACGCCGGCCGAGTGTTTCACTGACCCGGCGCGGCTGGCCCAGGCAATCAAGGCCTTGCCGCTCACCCTGGTGAAGCCCCGCCCCTTGGACGAAGCCATCAGCAGCGCCGGTGGCGTGACGTTCGAAGCCCTGGATGAACGCCTGATGCTCAAGCAAGTGCCCGGGGTTTTCTGCGCCGGGGAAATGCTCGACTGGGAAGCGCCGACCGGCGGCTACCTGCTCACGGCGTGCTTTGCCAGTGGCCGGACGGCGGGGTTGGGAATGCTGGAGTGGCTACAGCGCAAGGGTTGAAGACCGAGGCGCGCCTATCGCGAGCAAGCTCGCTCCCACATTTATCGCAATCCTTATGACAGAACCCGGTCAACTGTGGGAGCGAGCTTGCTCGCGATAGCGATTTATCAGACCTGGCAGGTCATCAAGGCTTACGCTTACGCGGCCCGGTATTGAACACCGGCACTTTGCGCACAGGCTTGACCGAAGGCTCCACAGGCGCAGCGTCGCCACTGTCCACCCACTTGCCCAGGTTGCGCTTGCCGCCACCACCGGAGGTTTTCGGTTTCTTCGGCTTTTTCGGCTTCTTGATCACCTGGCCGCTGGCATCGGTGTCCGGCACGCGGTGCTCAGGCTCGAAGTCTTGTTCCATCTGGCGAGGCAACGTCTGACGGGTCAACATCTCGATGGCTGACAGCAGATTCACTTCATCGGCGCAGACCAGGGAAATTGCCTGCCCTGTAGCGCCCGCCCGGCCGGTACGGCCGATGCGATGGATGTAGTCCTCGGCCACGATCGGCAGGTCGAAGTTCACCACCAACGGCAAATCCTCGATGTCCAAGCCACGGGCGGCGACGTCGGTGGCGACCAGGATCTGCACCTCGCTGGCCTTGAAGCGGTCCAGCGCACGTTGGCGGGTGGCCTGGGGCTTGTCACCGTGGATACCGTCGGCGTTGACGCCCAGGCCCTGGAGCTTCTCCACCAGCGCATCGACGCCGTTGCGGGTCTTGGCGAATACCAGTACCTGTTTCCACTTGTGCTTGCGCATCAGGTGCACGAACAATTCCGGCTTGCGCTTCTTGTCCACCGTCACCACCCATTGCTTGACGGTGTTGGCAGCCACGTTGCGCGGGCTCACTTCAATGCTTAGCGGATCATTGAGCATCTGCCCGGCCAGCAAGCGGATCGCATCGGAAAAGGTCGCCGAGAACAGCAGGGTCTGGCGCTTCTTCGGCAGGGCCTTGTAGATATTCGCCAGTTCCTCGGAGAAACCCAGGTCGAGCATGCGGTCGGCTTCGTCCAACACCAACGTCTGCAGTTGATTGAACTTCAGCGCATTCTGGCGGAACAGATCGAGCAAGCGACCCGGCGTGGCGACCAGCAGGTCGACGCCTTTGCGCAGCTTCATCATCTGCGGGTTGATGCTGACACCGCCGTACACCGCGTAGGTGCTCAACGGCAGGTTTTGCGCGTACTGACGCACGCTTTCATGGACCTGCTCAGCCAATTCACGGGTCGGCACCAGGATCAGCGCTCGCACCGAGTTGGCCGCAACCTTCGGCCCTTCGGTGGTCAGCAACTGCAACAACGGCACCGCAAAGCCGGCGGTCTTGCCGGTACCGGTCTGGGCCGCGGCCATCAGGTCGCGACCGGCGAGCACTGCCGGCATGGCTTGGGCCTGAACCGGAGTCGGGGTCTGGTAGCCGAGCGTCTCGAGGGCGCGCAGCAAGGGTTCGATCAGGCCAAGGGTGGCGAAAGTCATGGAAATACCGTAGGAAAAATCAGCGCAAGGTGTGCAATGCGCGGCAGTTTACCCTAAATCAGGAGACGGCCGGCGCAGGCTTGGGTTTGCGCCACTGCGGCAAACCGATCAACACCACCGCACTGATGATCACCAACATCGCCAAGGCCTCCTCGATGCCGATGGTTTCACCGGCGAATACGATGCCCAGCAACACCGCCACGGCCGGGTTGACGTAGGCATAGCTGGTGGCCGCCGCCGGACGCACATGCTTGAGCAGGTACATGTAGGCGTTGAAGGCGATGATCGAACCGAAGAAGGTCAGGTACGCCAGCGCGAACCAGCCTTCCAGCGGCGGCATGCTGTCCAGGTGTTCACCGCTGGCCACGCTGCCGATCAACAGCACCACACCGCCCACCAGCATCTCCACGGCGCTGGCCATTGCCCCGGCCGGCAGCGGCAGGTGTTTGCTGAGCACCGAGCCGAAGGCCCAGGAGGCCGCCGCGAACACCAGCAAGGTCGCCCCCAACGGGCTGGATTGCAGGTTGGAACCGAGGTTGAGCATGGCGATGCCGATCAACCCCAGCACAATCCCCGCCCATTCCAGACGGGTATTACGCGCGCCCCAGAAATATCCGCACAGCAGGGTAAACAAAGGCACCGTCGCCACCGCCAACGCCGCGACCCCGGACGCCACGCCCGTGTGCTCGGCCACACTGACCGCACCGTTACCGAAACTGAGCAACAACACGCCAATGATGGCCCCGGCCTTCCATTGCGCCCAGGTCGGCGCCGGCGCCCCGCGCCAGCGCAGGAAGCCGTACATCAGCGAACCGGCCAACACAAAACGAATCCCGGCCAGCAACAGCGGCGGCCAATGCTCTACACCGATGCGAATCACCAGGTAGGTCGAACCCCAGATGACGTACAAGGCAAAGAAAGCAGCGATCAATGGCAGGGGGAAACGACGTGGGCCAGGCATGTTCAGCTCGAAGTCAGGACAATGAGAGACGCTATTCTAGAAAGGCGACAGGCGGAAATTAAGCTACAAAACCTGTTTATCCAGGCCATACACTTTTCAAAACACGGCGATCAACGCTATAAATCGCGCTTTCGAAAGTCGCGCCGACAGGAAGCCAAACCGTGGATAAATACGACCGCATGTTGCTCAGCGCCCTGTTGGAAAACGGTCGTGCGTCCTACGCCGAACTGGCCCGCAAAGTTAACCTGTCAGCCCCCGCCGTGGCCGAACGGGTCAGCAAACTGGAAGCCAGCGGTGTCATCACCGGTTATCAAGCCAAAGTCGACATGGCGAAGATCGGCCTGCCGGTGCAATGCGTCATCGAACTGCGAATGAACCAGCACGGCAACCAGAAAACCTACGACGAACTGTGCAAGATCCCACAACTGACCGAATGCCACCGGGTCACCGGGGATCCGTGCGTGATCATGCAAGCGGCGGTTGGCTCGATGCCCGAGCTGGAAGAGCTGATCAACCGCATTGCCAAGTTCGGTTTCAGCAAGACTTCCATCGTTCTGTCCAGCGCCATTGAAAAGCGCGTGCCGTTGGGGCAGTTGGAAGGCAATGGGAAATAACACTGGTCAACTGTGGGAGCGAGCTTGCTCGCGATGGCGGAGTGTCAGTCACAAAGCGGCTGACTGATCCGACGCTATCGCGAGCGAGCTCGCTCCCACAGTTGTCCGGCGGTGTACTTAGAAACCGCGATGGCGCTTGAGATGCTCGTTGATCTTCGCCGCCGGCACTTTCTGCAAACTGCACAGCAAATCATGGGACAACTCCCGCAACCCATGCTTTTGCCGCAGTTGCGAAGCCAGGTGCGCGGTGAGGTTGGCGGCCATTTCGGCGTCGGCCATGGCCCGGTGAGCCTGGCCGGTGTGGGGCAAGCCGGCGAACGCGTTGAGCGTGCCGAGCTTGTGGTTCGGCGCCGTCGGCATCAGGCGCCGGGCCAGCAACAGTGAGCAGGCAAAATTCTGCAAGCGGGTGCGTTTGATACGTCCCAGCTCGAAATCCCAGAACTTCTGGTCGAACGCGGCGTTGTGGGCCAGCAGTGGCGTGATGCCGACGAACTCGTTGACCTCGTTCATGACCTTTTCCGCCGAGGGTGCGCTACGCAGCATGGCGTTGCTGATGCCGGTCAGTTGCTCGATAAACGCAGGGACGCGCACACCGGCATTCATCAGGCTCTGGTAGCGGTCGACGATCCGGCCTTGCTCGAGCATCACCACTGCGATTTCAGTGGCCCGGCAACTGCTGCTCGGGGTGATCCCGGTGGTTTCAAAGTCGATGACTGCGATGCGTTCCAAACCTTTTGAACTCCGTGAAAATCAATTCTTGAGCAACAACGCGCCTTCGATGGGCACATAGCGACTGGCGGCGCGGATCAGCGAGTTGGCGGTCAGCCCCGGCACGCCATAGGCCACGGCTTGCACACCGTGCTTCTGGATGATGCGTTCGAGCAACATGTCGAAATCGCCATCGCCGGAGGCCAGCACCACTTCATCGACGTGGTCGGCGGCGTCCATGATGTCCAGCGTGATGCCCACGTCCCAGTCGCCCTTGGCCGAGCCGTCGCTGCGCTGGATGTAGGGCTTGAGCTTCACGACGAAACCCAGGTTGCGCAGGATCTGCTGGAATTGCTGCTGCTTGCTGTCACCGCGATCGATCGCATAGGCATAGGCCTCGACGATCTGCCCCTGTTTGCTGACATCGGCCCACAGCGCGGCGTAGTTGAAATGGCAACCGTAAGCCTGGCGCACGGTGTAGTAGAGGTTCTGGACATCGGCGAACACTGCAATTTTTTTCACCGCGTTTCCTCTTGGGTGCACACGTACGCAGCCCACCAGGGCCGAAAAGTCGCCCAGTATGCCAGCCCGAAGGATCGTTCCGCGAATAATCGGCCCGAGGCGCCAGGGCGCCCCGGACGAATGGCAGGTCAGACGAAGGAGTCGTCGTCGCCGAAGGAAGATGAATCGTCACTGTAGTCCGCGTCGCTGAACCCGCCCTGGTCGTTGCCGTAGGTGTCGTTGTCGGCCACGCGCGAGTCATCGCCCCAACCGTTGCCTGCGGTGTCGTTGACCGGTTGCGCCGGTTCTTCCTTGATGACCTCGACGATCTCCTGCGGTTGCTGATTGCTGTGGAACAGGCTGCTGATGCCTTGGGCCAGCATCACGCCGCCAGCCACGCCCGCCGCGGTTTTCAGGGCGCCGCCGAGGAAGCTGCCCGCTGCCGGGGCCTGTTGCTGCGGTGCGCCATAATTGCCGGGCGGCGCGCCGAAGCCCTGTTGGGCCGGGGCATTGAAGGACGGTTGCGCCGGTTCGCGCCAACCACCCGCGCTGGAGGCCGGCGCGCTCGCCGGGCGTGAATCCCGCGGGCTGCCGCCGAAAATACTCGAGAGGAAACCACCGCCACCGCTGGGTGCCGGCGCTTGCTTGCGCGCTTGTTGCAGCTCGGCCTGCAATTGCTCGACCTGCTGGGCGAGTTGCCTGTTCTGCTCATCGAGACGCTTGATCGCGGCCTCCTGCACCAGGATCGCCTGGGCCATGAAATAGCCCGCCGCTGGCTGGCTCGCCAGGTGCTCCTTGATCCGCGCCTCGGCCTGGGCGTCGCGCGGGGCTGAATCCTTTTCGGCCTGTTGCAGCCGTGAAAACAGTCCATCGATCAGGGTTTGTTCTTCGTTGTTCATGGCGACCTCATTCGATTGCCGGGTAGAAACCATTCCGATCCCGAAGACCGGTGCTCATCAGTAATGGGGCTCGCCGGAAAGCTTTCAATGGTCTTTACCTGATGTTTACGTTTGCTTGTGCGGGCGCCTGATCGGTTAAAGTGTCGGACCGCTTTTTCAACTGCGATACCGACCCATGAATCCGTTTGACGTGCTGCGCGACTCTTTGTATTTCTTCAAGCGCCATCTGGGCCGGATCGCCCAACTGTGCCTGCCACTGGTGATACTCGAGGCCCTGCTGCAGCAAGGCGTGGACAGCGCCCTCGGCCCCGACGGCTTTCCCGGCTACAGCGTGATCGTCGGGCTGCTGGTGTACCCCTTGTACACCGCCGCGCTGATCCTGTTTCTCGACGCCCGCAGCCGCGGTGAAGCACCACGCACGCGGGACCTGCTCGCAACGGCCCTCACGCTGTGGCCACGCTTTGCCTTGCTCACGGCCCTCAACACGTTGTTGATCCTGGTGGGGCTGTCGTTGTACTTCCTGCCGGGCCTGTGGCTGATGGTGACCCTGGCCTTCGGCGAATACCTGTTGGTCCTCAGGGGCCTGGCTCCCCTGGCGGCGATGAAGGAAAGCCTGAACCTGTCCCGCGGCAACTTCTGGCGGATCCTGCTGTGCATTCTCGCGGTGATGGGCCCACTGTGGCTGCTCAAGGGCGCCAGCGTCTCGGTGTATCCGTCGCCACAGAACCCATTGCTCAGCTTGCTGATCGACAGCGTCCACAGCTTCCTGCAACTGTTCACCACCGTGGTGCTGTTCCGCCTGTTCATGCTGATCGAAGCCAAGCCCGAGCGCCGCTGATCGCACACGGCGACAGCCCTGGGCTTGGGCTTGAGAACCGCTCTCGGTTATGCTCGGGGGCACTTTTGCGTTTCGCCCATAAGCCGAGCCATGACCCGTCTACTGCGCCACACCTTGCTGGGCCTGCTGTTGATCCTCAGCTTGGCCGCCCTGTCGATCTACGGCCTGACCTGGCGGCCACAGCCACGGGAAAGCGTGCCGGTCAGTTGCACCGCCAACGCAGCAGCGCTGGCACCCGGCCAGGCCTTGAAGGTGATGACCTGGAACGTCCAGTTCCTCGCCGGCAAGCGCTACGTGTTCTGGCACGACCTGGCCCAGGGCGACGATGAAAGCCCGACCCTGGAAGACATGGCCTTCAGCCTCGACGAAGTGGCCCGGGTCATCCGCGACGAGCAACCGGACATCGTGTTGCTCCAGGAACTGGACAAGGGCGCCAAGGCCAGCGATTACCAGGACCAGCTCAAGCTGCTGCAGGAACGCCTCGCCGACCTCTATCCGTGCGGCACCAGCGCCTTCGACTGGAAAGCCGACTTCATCCCCGACCCGCACATCTTCGGCAGCGTCGGCCGGCAACTGGCGACCCTGAGTCGCTACCGCATCGACCATGCCGAACGGGTGCAACTGCCGGTGGCCGACACCAACGTCATCAGCCGTCAGTTCCAGCCGAAAAATGCCTTGTTGGTGAGCTATCTGTCACTGAGCGACGGCAGCCAGCTGGCGGTGCTCAACACGCACCTGGAACGGGCCACTGAACCGGACGAAACCCTGCCCAGACAAATCACCGCCGTGACCAAGGCACTGGATAAGTTCGAATCCGCAGGCACGCCCTGGCTGATCGGCGGCGACTTCAACCTGCTGCCCCTGGGCCAGTACCGACGCCTGCCGTCCGAGCAACGCACGCCCTACTCCGCCGACAGCCCGCTGCACCTGCTGTGGGACAAATACCCGATGATTCCCACTAACAACGAAGCCAGCGGCATCGACCGCGAACACTGGCTGACCCACTACCCGAACGACCCCGGCCTCAACGGCCCGGACCGCACCGTTGACTACCTGTTCTACAGCCCCCGGATCAAACGGGTCGAAGCCCAGGTACGCCAGGATGACACCTTGCGCATCTCCGACCATTTACCGGTGATTGCGCGTTTTTTGTTGCCAGCCATACCTTGAAAGGAATCTCACCATGACGGTAATCGCCCTGATCAACCCCGAGCATGACCCACACTTGATCGCCGACTGCTTGATCAGCGCGGACGGTCCAGACAAGCGCCAGTCGATGTCCGTGTGGGTTCCTTCGCTGGGGCTGATACCCACTGATTGGCATGACGCTGACGGGCCGTTTCATATCGCGCGCATGGGTCGAAAAACCTACATCCTGCCGAACAACAGCGGCATGCTCGCATTTGCAGGGGATTGCCGGTCGGCCTATGAGTTCTGGGTGGCGCTTGCGAAGTCGATTGACATCAAGCTCGGCTATCAACCCGACGCCATGATCGATGCCAACACGATCGACCAGGTTGTAATGAGCATGGGCCAGACCGCGGGTGCATTCCACATGCTGGGCGTTCTACTGGATGGAAAAGGTGGCAAGTGCGCCTATACCCACCGCCCTGAAGCCACGATGACTACCCAGAACTTTGGTACCTGCTATCTCGCCGGTTCCGGGACAAACTATCTAGAGAGCCAGATCGAAACGGAAGACGAACGCTTCACTTCAATCGAGAATTGGCCCTGGGCGCATATCTCGCCGACTGAAGAACTGGCGGAATCCTTGTGTTCCAACATGCTGTATTACGAATCCGACATCAACAACGGGCGCAAACCCAACACCCCCATTCATGACCGGTTCGGCGGATTTTATGAATGGTATGGCATTAAATCCATCGGGATAAAAACCACGCCTCCCAGGATCGACTTGAACATCCTGGTCAAGGACGATGCCCTGTATCTGACCCGGCTCCACTTCTCCGAAAGCACCCACCCAGCGGTAGATGACCCTGACTTCAAAGGGTCGCAAATCATCTTGAAGGTCTTGACGTTCTGCCTGAGAACACAAGAATTTGACCCACATCGGCTTTTCGACAACCTGGCGTTCACCTTCGAGCAGGTAGAGGGGGTACTCATCGAGCGATTCTTCAACCACTACGAGAGAGACGCAAGTTCGCCACTGTCGGACCCGAGGATTTCAGGCATTGTCCCAGCGGACGTCTTGCAAAAGGACTTTGGAGAAGGCTTGCCGGTCAAGCGAGTTCGCCTGACCGTCTCGGTCAATGGCTATGCCGTGGTCAAGGGCGTGACCGAAAGCGACGAATCCCTCGCGCCGGCCAGAATCCAGTATGCCAACGGCCAGGTATCCGTGGCCTTTTCCGAAAAAATAGGCCTTTTGATTGCAGATATCGTCGGGAGGCATCTGCAGTAGTCGTTGTGATACGGGGTGCTAGGCCTTACGCGGCTTGACCCGCGCCGTCGCCTCCGCCACCAGCGGATCGTCCGGCCAGTAATGCTTGGGATAGCGCCCCTTCAAATCCTTCTTCACCTCGGCATAGGTGCTGCGCCAGAAGTTCGCCAGGTCCTGGGTCACCTGCACCGGTCGGCGGGCCGGTGACAGCAGGTGCAGCTTGACCACCTGGCGACCGCCGGCAATGCGCGGGGTATCGGCCAGGCCGAAGAGTTCCTGCAAGCGCACCGCCAGGATCGGTGGATGTTCGCTGTAGTCCAGGCGGATCGACGAGCCCGAGGGCACGCTCAGATGGTGCGGCGCCAGTTCATCCAGGCGTTGCGGCAACGGCCAGGGCAACAGGTTGTGGACGATGCCCGACAGGTCCAGGTTGGCGAAATGGCTGAGACGCGAGACTCGGCCCAGATACGGCATCAACCAGTGCTCGAGGGTGTTCAGCAGTGCTGCGTCGCTGACGTCTGGCCATTCACTCTCGCCCTTGGCCTCCAGTTCAAGGCCACGCAACAAGGCCACCCGCGCCTGCCATTGCCGCAGTTCCGGGGTCCAGGGCAGCAATTCCAGACCCTTGCGCCGCACCAGGTTCACCAGGGCCTGGCTACGGGCTGACTCATCCAGGCCGGTCAACGGTTCGCGGCTGAGCACCAGCTCGCCGACCTTGCGCTGGCGCTCGGCCCGCAGCACGCCTTCGCGTTCGTCCCAATCCAGTTGATCCACCACGCGGACCTGTTCGGCCAGCACCGAATCGAACAGCGCCGGGTCGAAATCCGTCGCCAGGTAGATCCGCTCTTCCCGCTGGCCCTGGCGGCTGCCCAGGTCGGCGATTACCAACCACGCCTGTTTCATCAGGCTGTCAGCCTCGGCAAACAACGCCGCCCGGCCGTTGGCCAGGCGATATTCCGCGCCACCGGGCCGGCGCTGTTGGGCGACGCGGTCGGGGTAGGCCAACGCCAGCAACGCGCCAAGCCAGCGCGGATGATCGGGATCGGCCACGGCCTCTTCGGCCTTGCCCCGCAGGTAACCGCGATATTGCCGGGCCAATTGCCGCGCCCGCTGCACCCCGCCCTGGGCGCCGCGCGACGCTCGTTCGTCGCCGGACAGCAAGGCCAGGCGACTGTGCAGGTCGGCACCGGCACCGCGCAGAATGTCGCGCTCGCCCAACAGCGCGGCGACATTGCAGGCCATGTCCGCCAGCCCCAGCGCCTGGCCGCGCAACAGCAGATGCGCGATACGCGGGTGGGCCGGGAGTTCGGCCATGGCCTGGCCGTGGCGGGTCAGTTGCTCGCCCTCCAGCGCGCCCAGGCGTTGCAGCAGGTCCTGGGCCTGGGCATACGCAGCGGCGGGCGGGACGTCGAGCCAGACCAATTGCTGCGGCGTCACGCCCCAGCGCCCCAGTTGCAGGGCCAACCCGGCCAGGTCCGCCGACAGAATCTCCGCGCTACCGTAAGCGGCCAATTGTTCATGCTGGTCTTCGGACCACAACCGGTAGCACACACCCGGCTCCAGGCGCCCGGCGCGACCGGCCCGCTGGGTGGCGCTGGCCCGGGAAATGCGCTGGGTGTCGAGCCGGGTCATGCCGCTGCCCGGGTCGAAACGCGGCACCCGGGCCAGTCCGGCGTCGATCACCACGCGCACGCCATTGATGGTCAGGCTGGTTTCGGCAATGTTGGTGGCCAGCACCACCTTGCGCTGGCCAGCAGGTGCCGGGTCAATGGCGGCGCGTTGAGCGGCGAGGTCCAGTTCACCATGCAACGGGCAGAGCAACACGTTGCCGCCCTCGCCCAAGGCCTCGGCCAGTTGCTGATGGACCCGGCGGATCTCCGCCTGCCCAGGCAAGAACACCAGGACGCTGCCGGTTTCATCGTGCAGGGCGTCAAGCACGGTCTGCACCAGTCGCGGCTCGATGAATTCGCCGGGCTGGAACGGCCGCCCCCAGCGCACCGTCACTGGGAACATGCGGCCTTCGCTGCGCAGGATCGGCGCGTTGTCCAACAGCCCGGCCAGGCGTTCGCCTTCCAGGGTGGCGGACATCAGCAGGATCTTCAGCGGCTGCTCTTCGCGAAACAACTCCCGACCGTTGAGGCTCAAGGCCAGGGCCAGGTCGGCATCGAGGCTGCGTTCGTGGAATTCATCGAAAATCAGCAGCCCCACCCCTTCCAGCGCCGGATCGTCCTGCAAACGGCGGGTGAGGATGCCTTCGGTGACCACTTCAATGCGGGTCCTGGGCCCGACCTTGCTGTCGAGACGAATCCGGTAGCCGACGGTTTCACCGACCTTTTCCCCCAGTTCGCTGGCCAGCCGCTCGGCCGCCGCCCGTGCCGCCAGGCGCCGGGGTTCGAGCATCAGGATGGTCTGTCCGGCCAGCCAGGGCTCGTTCAGCAAGGCCAGGGGAACACGGGTGGTTTTACCGGCACCGGGCGGCGCTTCGAGCACGGCTTCGTGGCGTGATGCCAAGGCTTGGCGCAGGGCGGGTAAAACTTCATCAATCGGCAAAGAAATCATGCTGGCTCCAAAACAGAGGGCCGAGTATAACGGCGAACTGTTTAGCGTGGTCTGGACTCCAACCAGCAACGCCTCTACTACCTGTTCAGGAGATTGCTATGCGTATTCCCTTTCGCGTGATCGGTGGCGTGCTGGTCGCCTCCCTGCTGACTCAAATCAGCGCCTGTGGCTCGATCTTCTACCCGGACCGTCGCGGCCAGATCGACGGCAAGATCGACCCGGCCATCGCCGCCCTCGATGCCGTTGGCCTGCTGTTCTACATCATCCCCGGCCTGATCGCGTTCGCCGTGGACTTCGCCACCGGCGCCATCTATTTCGAACCGGGCCGCAGCGTCCAGATCGAGCCAGAGAAACTCAAGCCGGCCATCAACCCCGACGGCACGGTCAATAACCAAAAACTGCAGGCGATCCTGGAACGCGAACTGGGCCGCAGCTTCCCGCTGGACGATCCTCGACTGATCCAGCACAAAGGCAGCGCGCAGCAACTGGCCACCCTCGGTCTGAAACCGGCCGCATGACCGGCGCCACTCAAGGAACGACCGCGCCATGACCACCAGCACCGAACACGCTCGCCTGCTGCGCCTGGCCACCCGGGCGTCGGTGGCCGTGGCGCTCACACTGGTGATCGCCAAGGCCCTGGCCTGGTGGCTCAGCGGTTCGGTGAGCATGCTCGCCGGCCTGACCGACTCGGCCCTGGACGGCGTCACTTCGCTGCTCAATCTGCTGGCGGTGCACTATGCATTACGCCCCGCCGACGATGACCATCGCTACGGTCATGGCAAGGCCGAATCCCTGGCCGGCATGGCCCAGGCGCTGTTTATCGGCGCCAGTGCGGTATTGATTGCCTTGCAGGCCTTCGAACGCCTGAAAACCCCGGTGCCGGTGGAGGCGCCCTGGCTCAGCGTCGGTGTGATTGTGTTTTCCCTGGGGCTGACCGTGGCGCTGCTGGCGTTGCAGCATCGGGTCATCCGCGCCACCGGCTCCAACGCCGTGCGCGCCGACTCGCTGCACTATCGCTCCGACCTGCTGCTCAACGGCAGCATCCTGGTCGCGCTGGTACTGGCCGGGTTCGGTTGGTATCAACTCGACGCCTGGTTCGGCCTGGGGATCGCCGCGTACATCCTGTGGAGCGCCATCCAGATCGCCCGGGAAAGCTTCGCGGTGCTGATGGATGAAGAACTGCCGCCCGACGTCAGCCAGCGCATGCTGGAACTGGCCTGCGCCGTGCCCGGCGTGCTTGGCGCCCATGACCTGCGTACGCGGGTCTCCGGCAACCACTGGTTCGTGCAACTGCACCTGGAGTTGCCGGGGGACCTGACCCTGTCAGTGGCCCACGGCATCAGTGACCAGGCCGCCGATGCCATCCACCACGCTTATCCGAAGGCCGAAGTGCTGGTGCATGCCGATCCATCGGACGTGGTGAAGCGCGCCAGCGCGTGATGCCGAACACAGAACCCGTGGCGAGGGAGCTTGCTCCCGCTCGGTTGCGCAGCGACCGCAAGATCCTGGACCTGCTGCGCAGGCCAGCGGGAGCAAGCTCCCTCGCCACAAGGGGATTTGCGCTGGATATTCAGTAAGTCACCTGATACCCACGACTGCTCAAGCAACTGCCCTGGGCCTGGCGATAGGTCTGCACCACCTCCGGTGCCGGTGGATAGGTGTAGTTGCGCGGATCGAACCCGCTCTGCTGCACCGCCCAGCGATAGCAGTCGTAGCCATCCTGATTGACCTGCTCGGGCGACTGACCGTTGGCCGGATAGGCAACCACATCGAAACTGTTGCCTTGGGGTTGCGGCTGCGGGTTGGCGACCGGCGCATCGACCACGACATAATCCTGGGTGTTGGCTTCGTAGATGTAATAGGCGCCGGCAGCGAGGAAGAACAGCGAACTGCCGATCCACACTTCCCGGGCGTAATCGGGCAGGTAACGGGTGCGGATGCCCCGCGGTGGCGCGACCACGACGTAACGCGGTCCTTGCGGGCGATACCAGTAGCCGCCCGAATAGAAATAGTCCTGGCCGCGATAGGGCACGCGGTAGTTGCGATCCGGGAAACGGTCGATCACATAACCCGGACGGTATTGCGGCCCCGGGCCCCAACCGTTGCCATGCCCACCCGGCCGGCCGGACCAATGCTGATCGGGACGACCGTCATGGTCTGGTCGCGGACCTGCGTTCGGATAGCCATCGTTGCGCCGAGGGATATCGCGGTAATACCCCGGTTGCGGTTCGCGGGTCTGGGTCACGCTGTCGGGCCGGCCCTGGATGGGCAAGTTGTTGCCAGGCTGCGGCTGCGGCGGACGACCGTGAGCGTTAGGGTCCTGCGGTGGACGATCGTAGTGTTGTCCACCCGGGTTCTGCGGCCTGACCTCGAACTGACGACTGTTGTCGCCCCGAATGATTTCGTTGCTCTGCGGCCGCGGCTGGCCCGAGTAACCCTGGCCGTTGCCGCCGCGCCCGTCCTGCCCGCGACCGCCGTCCGGGCCGCCACGGTTTTGCTGATCGTCGGCGATTCCCTGCGCACTGACACTTGCCCACAACAGACCAACACCTGCCAAACGCCAGATGCGCGACTTCATGAAATTCCTCACAACGGTTCAGGGCCTGATGATAAGACTCGGAAAAGCCCAGGCCGGTTCTGCGACAGATTATCAGCCACGGGGTTTATTTCGCAGGCATTAAAAAAGGGAGGCCCGTCGGCCTCCCCTTGAGAATTTCGTCCGTGCTCGACGCTTATGACGTCGGCTCACCTCACGCCGTCTTCTGGACGGTGTGCAGCTCGGGGGTCTGCCAGTACCGGTGGGTACTGCGACCGCAGCCGGCCGGATTGGGCGGGCTGCACTGGACTGTTTGTCCGAGCAGTGATCTTGGTGGTAAGCATAAGCCTGGGGTACCGACAGATGATTGCGAAGATTGCGGAAATAAACATCACTTGCGCAATTTTTAACCCCGGATGGATAATCCTCCGCAATTATCAAGATAAAGGCCCGACCGATGAGCAAACTCGACCGTTACGACCTGAGCATTCTGGCGGAATTGCAGCGCGATGCGCGCATCTCCAACCAGGAACTGGCCGAACGCATCGGCCTGTCGCCCTCCCCCTGCTCGCGGCGGGTCAAGCAGTTGGAGGATGACGGCTACATCACCCGCCAGGTCGCCCTGCTCGACCGCAAGCTACTGGGCCTGAGCCTGACGGCTTATGTGCTGATCGGCATGGACCGCCACACACCCGAGCGTTTCGAGAACTTCGAAGCCGCCATCCGCAACCTGCCGCAGGTGCTGGAATGCAGCCTGGTCACCGGCATGGACGCGGATTACCAGCTCAAGGTGGTGGTGCCGGACATGGACCATTACCAGAAACTGCTGTTGGGGCACCTGACCCGGATCGATGGCGTCACCAGCGTGCGCTCAAGCTTTGTGCTGAACCAGGTGCTCAACAGTACCGAGTTGCCGTTGACTCACCTGCGTAGCTGAATATCGCCATGAACCCTGTGGGAGCCGAGCTTGCTCGCGATGGCGGTGGATCAGCCAAGTCATTGTCAGCCGTAATGCCGCCATCGCGAGCAAGCTCGGCTCCCACAGGTTCCGGGGCAGTCACGCCATCGGTAAGGCGATGAATAGCTGCGACACACCGCCGCAGGCCAATCCCCCGCCCGCCCCCCATGCCTTATACTCGCCGCGCCTTTTCAATCCCGCCCACGCCGGAGTGTCCTGATGGATCCTGCTGTTTTCGAAGAGTGGATGATGACCGGCCTGGTCAGCATCCTGATCATTTTCATGGGCTTCATCGTCTGGGACCTGGCGAAAAAATCCAAGGCTGGGCGTTTTGGCTCGTTCATCCTGTTTTTCGTGTTGGGCCTCGGCGTGGCCGCGTTCATCATCAAGAGCGTAGTGATCGGCCTGATCGAATCAGGCGCGTTATAAGCGCGCCGGAACTTCTTTCCACTGGCCCTGATCGAGCCCTTCGATCGTCCAGTCACCGATCCTGACCCGCACCAGGCGCAGTGTCGGCAAGCCTACCGCGGCGGTCATGCGCCGTACCTGGCGGTTGCGCCCTTCGCGGATCACCAGCTCCAGCCAGCTCGTGGGCACGCTTTTACGAAAACGCACCGGCGGGTTGCGCGGCCATAACTGCGGCTCGTCCAACTGGCGCGTCTCGGCTGGCAAGGTCATGCCGTCGTTCAATTCCACCCCATCGCGCAAACGCTGCAACTGTTCGGCATTCGGTTCGCCTTCCACCTGCACCCAATAGGTCTTGGCCAGCTTGTGCTTGGGGTCGGCGATACGCGCCTGCAATTGCCCATCGTTGGTCAGCAACAGCAAACCTTCACTGTCGCGATCCAGCCGCCCGGCCGGGTAGATGCCCGGTACGTCGATAAAATCCTTGAGCGTCGCCCGCCCCTCACCGTCGCTGAATTGCGTCAGCACGTCGAAGGGTTTGTTGAACAGGATCAGCTTTGGCTCGGCCGGCGGAGCCTTGGCCACACGGCGCGGCGCGGCGGCGGGAAGCTTCGCGCCAGGGCGACGGGAAGCAGGGCGTGGAGGACGGGGCATGGCGAATACAACATCTAACGGTCGGGGCCGACCATGCTAGTGGCCCGACCGTTAAATGACCACCATCCGATCAGCGGAACGGCGGCTCGTCGAAGCTGCGCAGTTTGCGCGAATGCAACGAGTTGAGTTCGGTGCGCAACAGGTCCAGCGCCTCGATGCCGATCTTCAGGTGCTGGTTGACCGCTCGCTCATAGAACGCGTTGGCCGAGCCCGGCAGCTTGATCTCGCTGTGCAGCGGTTTGTCCGAGACACACAGCAACGTGCCATAGGGCACCCGCAGACGATAACCCTGGGCGGCGATGGTGCCGCTTTCCATGTCCACCGCCACAGCGCGAGACAGGTTGATCAGCGGACGTTCCTGGGCCCAGCGCAGTTCCCAGTTGCGATCGTCGTAAGTCAGCACGGTGCCGGTGCGCAGGCGCTTTTTCAGCTCGTCGCCCTTCTCACCGGTGATGTTCGCCGCCGCCTGCTGAAGCGCCATCTGCACTTCGGCCAGGGCTGGAATCGGAATGTTCGGCGGCACTACCCGGTCGAGAATGCCATCGCGACGCATATAGGCGTGGGCCAACACGTAGTCACCGATGGTCTGGGACTGCCGCAGCCCGCCGCAGTGGCCGATCATCAGCCAGCAATGCGGGCGCAGCACAGCCAGGTGGTCGGTGATGTTCTTGGCGTTGGACGGGCCGACGCCGATGTTCACCAGCGTCACGCCATGGCCGTCGTTGGTCTGCAGGTGATAAGCCGGCATCTGGTAACGGTGCCAGACCACACCGGCAGCGATGGCCGACGCTTCGCCATGATCCATGTTCTTGTCGATGATCACGTTGCCCGGCAGGACCATGCGCACAAAGCGCGGGTCGCTGCGCAACTGCTCCAGGCCATGGACGATGAACTGGTCGACATAGCGGTGATAGTTGGTCAGCAGGATCCATGGCTGCACATGGCGCCAGTCGCTGCCGGTGTAATGCACCAGCCGGCGCAGGGAAAAGTCCACCCGCGCGGCATCGAACAGCGCCAGGGGCAGCGGGTCGGTGTTTTCCCAGTCGTAGAGGCCGTCGGCGATACCATCGGTGGCGGCCGACAGGTCGGTGCTGGGGAATACCCGCGCCAGTACGGCGGCGGTCACACCGGAGCCGGCCAGTTCGTCGCCCTGCTCCACCACGTACGGGTATGGGATGTTCTGCTCGCTGACGCCCACTTCCACGGTGACGGTAAAGTCGTGCATCAACGGGACCAGCTGTTCCAGCAGGTATTTACGGAACGCGGCGGGATGGGTGACGGTGACGCTGTAGGTGCCCGGCAACTGGACCTTGGCATAGGCCCGCGTGGTTTGCGGGACTTCGCCGTGGCAGTGATAGGTCAGGCGCAGGGCGGGATAGCGAAACAGCGCCCGCTGCTCGGCATCCGGTTCGATGCGGTCCTTGAGATAACGCATCAGCGCCTGGTTCAGCGCGGTGGTCGCACGCTCGTGCAGGGCCGCTAGACGATCCACGGCTTGTTCGGCGGTTTGAACGACAATAAACGCTTCGGTCACGATCAGCTTCCTGTGTTCTGACTTGCAGGCCTTCATCTTGCCTGCATCGCCGCCCGACGGGAACAGTGGCGTATTGGCGCGCTCGATCATTCGCCGACAATCCCTGTGGGAGCGAGCCTGCTCGCGATAGCGGTGAATCAGTCACCATAGAGGTTGGATGTACCGACGCCATCGCGAGCAAGCTCGCTCCCACAAGGTTCGATGGCGTAATCAGAGGTTGTGTACAACTCAGGTCCACTGTGGGAGCGAGCTTGCTCGCGATAGCGGTGTGTCAGTCACCATAGAGGCTGGATGGGCCGACGCCATCGCGAGCAGGCTCGCTCCCACAAGGTTCGATGGCGTAATCAGAGGTTGTGTACAACTCAGGTCCACTGTGGGAGCGAGCTTGCTCGCGATAGCGGTGTGTCAGTCACCATAGAGGCTGGATGGGCCGACGCCATCGCGAGCAGGCTCGCTCCCACAGGGGTATGTGGTGTTTCTAAAAGGCGTGCGGGGTCGAGCGTGCCACGATCGCCTCGACATTCAAGCCCCGAGGCAGGGCACCGTACACCCGGCCGGTCGAACCCAGGCGACTGGCGATAAAAGCATCGCTGACCTCACTGTTCCCCGCCTCCAGCAACAGCTTGGCTTGCAGGCCGACGGCAATGTCTTCGGTCAATTGCCGGGCGCGGTACTGGATGTCGTCGGTGTCCTTGAAGGCTGCGTGCAATTGGTGGATGTGCCCGGCCAGGCGCTTGTCGCCGTGGCCGTCGCCCAGTTCGCTGAACAAGACCTCCAGCACACCCGGCTCCTTGGACAGGGCGCGCAACACATCGAGGCATTGCACGTTGCCGGAGCCTTCCCACGTCGAGTTGACCGGTGCTTCGCG
The DNA here is from genome assembly GCF_014851795.1 of Pseudomonas sp. Pdm06. Classification (NCBI taxonomy): domain Bacteria; kingdom Pseudomonadati; phylum Pseudomonadota; class Gammaproteobacteria; order Pseudomonadales; family Pseudomonadaceae; genus Pseudomonas; species Pseudomonas sp. Pdm06. Next base: position 78,806 of record NZ_JACVAH010000020.1, on the reverse strand, counting down.
GTACAGGCGCGGCAGGATGCTGTCTTCGACGTAGCCGGCGCCGCCCATGCATTCGGCGGCTTCATTGATCATCGCGGGGGCGCGCTTGCAGATCCAATACTTGCCCACCGCCGTCACCAGCCGGGCGAACTTGGCCTCATGCTCGTCATTCAAATGGTCCAGCGCCCGGCCCATGCGCAGGCTCAAGGCCAGGGCGGCCTCGCTTTCCAACGCCAGGTCAGCCAGGACGTTCTGCATCAGCGGCTGTTCGCTCAACAGCTTGCCACCGACCTTGCGGTGCGCACAGTGATGGCTGGCCTGGGTCAACGCCTGGCGCATCAGGGCGCTGGAGCCGACCATGCAATCGAAGCGGGTCATGGCCACCATCTCGATGATCGTCGGCACGCCGCGGCCTTCTTCACCGACCATCCAGGCCAGTGCGCCACGGAACTCGACTTCGCTGGAGGCGTTGGAACAGTTACCCAGCTTGTTCTTCAAGCGCTGGATGTAGAACTGATTGCGCGTGTCGTCGGGGCGATGGCGCGGCAACAGGAAACAGGTCAGGCCCTTGTCGGTCTGGGCCAGGGTGAGGAAAGCGTCGCACATCGGCGCCGAACAGAACCATTTGTGCCCCACCAGCTCATAGGCCTGGCCCGGACCGCTGGCACCCACCGGATAGGCCTTGGTGGTGTTGGCCCGCACATCGGTGCCACCCTGTTTTTCGGTCATCGCCATGCCCAGGGTCACCCCGGCCTTGTGGGCCATGCCGACGTTGCGCGGGTCGTACTCGGTGGCGAGCACCTTCGGCACCCAGCGCTCGGCCAGATCCGGTTGCAGGCGCAGCGCCGGCACGCTGGCGAAGGTCATGGTCAACGGGCAACCCGTACCGGCTTCGGCCTGGCTGTGCAGATAAGTCATCGACGCCCGGGCGACATGTGCGCCGGGCTGTGGATGGGCCCAAGGCAAACTCGGCAGGCCATGCTCGACGGCGGTGCGCATCAACTGATGATAAGCGGGATGGAACTCCACCAGGTCGATGCGATGGCCGTAGCGGTCATGACTGGAAAAAACCGGTTTGTTCTGGTTGGCCAGGAAGCCCGCTTCCATCAACGGCCCGCCGGCCAGCGCCCCATACGCATCGATCCGCGCCTGCGCCCAGCCAGCCCCGAAGCGCTGCGACCACTGCTGCAACGGCAGGTCGATGCGGTACAGATTGGCGCCATCCAGAGACGGCGGCTGATTGGTGACGTCGTGGGTTTCAGCGAACTGGTGCAGGTTCATGACAGGGCTCCTCGATCGGCCAGGGATTCAGTTAAGCACCGCCTCCAGGCCGAACAAAGTGTCATATACGCCTAAATATCGGCGCTTTCACCCTGCCTCGGGCAAAGCACCCGGCGCTGGAGCGTGGCCTGCAATGCCTCGAATTTCACCGGTTTGCTCAGGTAGTCGATCAACGCGCCCGAGGGACAGCGCTCCTGCCCCAGATTCGGGCTGACCACCAGTACCGGCAGCTCTTCGCAGCCAGACAACGCGCGGATCTGGCAACAGACCGACACACCGTCCAGCGGCGGCGACTGGCAATCGAGCAGCACCGCGTCAAAGCGCTCGCCGTGCAGCAGATCCAGCGCGGCGCGGCCACTGTCGGCGGTGCGCACCCGATAACCCAACTTGAGCAACATGCCACGCATGACCAACTGATCGATGTTGTTGTCATCCGCCAGCAGCACCGTGCAATCCTGGGGCTGGCGCGAGCCCTGGCGGCCACCGAAGGAAAACGGCGTCGGGACCGCCGCCGGCAAGGCCACGTCAAACTCCACGTCCAACTGGAACCGGCTGCCACGACCGGGCTCGGAAGTGTGGGTCAGGCGCCCGCCCAGCAGCTCCACCAGTTGCCGACAGATGGCCAGGCCCACGCCGAGACCGCCATATTCGCGGGTCATCGAGCCGTCGAGCTGGAAGAAGCGCTGGTACAGGGTCGCTTCCCCCAGGTCGGTAAAGCCGATCCCGGTGTCGATGACGGCAAAGGACAACACCAGCCGATCGAGCTCCGTCGGCCGACCGCTGACACGCAGCGCCAGGCCGCCCAACCGGGTGAACTTGATCGCGTTGTCCAGCAAGCATTCCAGGCATTGGGCCAGTTTGCCGCTGTCGCCGATCAACCGGTCCGCCAGGCCCGGGGACATGTCGACCTTGAAATCCAGGCCCTTGGCCGCGGCATTGGCGCCGAACTGCACCTGCAGCGCATCGATCACCCCACGCAGGCTGAACGGCGCCGGATAGACCTTGAGCTTGCCGGCCTGCAACTCGGTGAGGGTGAGGATGCCATTGACCATGCGCATCATGTCCCGCGCCGACCCGGCGGCGGTCTGTTGATACTGGGTCAGCTCCTCGTCCATCTCGACGGTTTCCATCAACTCCAGGGAACCGATCACGCCATTCATCGGCGTGCGCAGTTCGTGGGTCAAGGTGGCGAGGAATTCGTCCTTGAGCTTGTTACCGTGGGCCAGTTGCTGGTTGAGCACCTCGAGTTTCTGCCCGGCGTCCAACAGGGTCTGGGCCTGCTGTTCGCGCATGGCATTGATGCGGTCGGCCAAGGCCAGGGACAACAGCGCCACTTCGATGGCCGAGCCGATCTGGCTGGCGTACATGGTCAGGAAGACGTTCGGCAGGTAGCCCAGCACCATCAAGGTATTGATGATGCCCCCCAGCAGAAACGCCGACCAGGCAATGATGAAATAGCGCGCCACCCGCAGGCCACGCCACCAGGCGAACAACCCCGCGGCAAAGATCGCCACCGTGAACACCAGCGCCAACGCCGTCGCCAGGCGCAGGGCCAGGGCATAGCTGGTCATCAGCGACAGGCTGATGACCACGGCGCTGTAGCCGATCAGTGCCAGCAGCATGCGGTCCATCCAGCGGCCATGCTGGGCGGTTTGCAGGAAGCTGCGGGCGAACTGGCTGCCAAACAGACCCGCACAGCCAATGAAGAACGGCGTCGCGGCGTTGGCCCACCAGGGGTTGTCCGGCCAGAAGTACTCCACGGCGGCACCGTTGACCGACAATTGGTACAGGCCGAACGAGGCGATGTAGAAAATGTAATAGAGGTAGCTGGTATCGCGCACGCTCAGGTAGATGAACAGGTTGTACACCAGCATCCCCAGCAGCACGCCATAGATGATGCCCAGCACATACAGGCGCACCGGCTGTTGCTCGAGGTACGCGGTGCTCGACCACAGCGTCAACGGCGCCTGGATCGAACCCTGGCTTTGCAGGCGCAAATAGACGGTCTGTTGCTGTTCGGGTTTGAACGCCAGGCTGAACAGATAATTGTTCTGGCGGATCTCGCGGCTGGCGAACGGCAACGCATCACCAGTCTGGCGAACCAGCCGATAGGCCCCAGCCGCGTCGGGCAGGTACAAGTCGAGGTGGTCCAGCGGCGGGTATGCCAGCTCCAGCAGCCAGGTGCGCTGGGCGTCCGGATTGTCAGGGCGATAGTGCAGGTCGATTTTCAACCAGAAGGCTGATCGCGAGTAACCGGCGTTCAGCGTGGCTTTGTCGTGGGGCTTGAACGCACCCGCTGCGGACTGGGCCAGGACCTCATCCAGGGTGGCCGTGCCACCCGCATCCTCGAACACTTGCAAGGCATGGCCCAAGGGTAGGCTTTGGGTGAATTCATCGAATTCCAGGGCACTTGCCAGAGGGGACAAGCACAGCAGTAACATCAGCAAATAGCGCATTTAAGCCCCAGCGTGGCCTGTCCGGTTGAGTCAGGAAGCCCCCCATTCCCTGAGTAGACGTAAAACCGGCATTACCTGTTATGTGTTGGATCCATCTCTAGCATAGCCGCTGATGGCCAATTTGCACCATTGAAATTTTTTCTACAGAAGGCTCTAGAACGGGCGTTTCAGAGCAAAGCATTGAGATAGAGCTGTTGCTTTGGTCAGACAGGAATCTTGAACGATGACTCACCGTGGCGAGGGAGCTTGCTCCCGCTCGGGCGCGAAGCGGCCGCCTGTTATCGGGAGGCGCTTCGCACCTCAGCGGGAGCAAGCTCCCTCGCCACGATGAGCCGGGCCTTGCCATCACAGGCAGCGTACAAATCCTCTGACTCCCACCACCGATAAAACAGGTTTGGTGGTAAGCTCGCGCACCATGAATATCTACAGCTCTCGCCCCGTTGTCCTCTGTCTCTCCGGCCACGACCCCAGCGGTGGTGCCGGTTTGCAGGCAGATATCGAAGCCCTGCTCGCCCAGGGCTGTCATGCCGCCCCGGCCGTTACCGCATTGACCGTGCAAGACACCGTCAACGTCAGCGATTTCCGCGTGCTCGATCGCGAGTGGGTGCTGGCGCAAGCCAATGCCGTGCTCAACGATTCGCCGGTTGCGGCGGTCAAGCTGGGGATGCTTGGCTCACTGGAAATGGTCGACACGGTGGTCGAACTGCTCCAGGCCCACCCACATCTGCCGATGGTCTGCGACCCGGTGCTGCGCGCCGGCGGTGGTGGACGCCTGGGCAAGGATGAAGTCGGCTACGCCATGCGCGAACGCCTGCTGCCCCTGGCAATCATCGCCACCCCCAACCTGCCTGAAGCACGCATCCTCGCTGAACTGCCCGAGGGCAGCGCCGACGAGTGCGCGGAAAAACTGCTGCCCTTCGTCAAACACCTGTTGATCACCGGCGGTCACGGCGACGAACATGAAGTCCATAATCGCCTGTACAGCCGCGATGGCCGCCGCGAAACCTTTACCTGCCAGCGCTTGCCCGGCAGCTACCACGGTTCCGGCTGCACCCTGGCCAGCGCCCTGGCCGGTCGGCTGGCCCAGGGCGAACAGCTCGCCAGCGCCGTCAAGACAGCACTGGATTACACCTGGCGCACCTTGCGCGATGCCGAACAACTGGGCAAAGGCCAGTTCGTGCCGCGTCGCCTGCCGCTGGATTTCTGCTCGTAGCACCGGAGGCCTGTGGAATGAAATTACGTGGCCTGTACGCCATCACCGATAGCCAATTGCTGGCCGGCAAGTTCCTCGCTTATGTAGAAGCGGCGCTGGAGGGTGGCGTGACCCTGCTGCAATACCGCGACAAAAGCAGCGACGAAGCCCGTCGCCTGCGCGAGGCCGAAGCCCTGCGCAACCTGTGCGAGCGCTACAAGACCCAGCTGATCATCAACGACGACGCCGAACTGGCCGCGCGCCTGGGCGTCGGTGTGCACCTGGGCCAGACCGATGGCCCGCTGGCGCCGGTGCGGGCGCTGCTCGGGCACAAGGCGATCGTCGGCTCCACCTGCCACGCCAGCCTGGCCCTGGCCGAACAGGCCGCCAGCGAAGGCGCCAGTTATGTCGCCTTCGGGCGCTTCTTCAACTCCAACACCAAGCCCGGCGCCCCCAGCGCAAACCTTGAACTGCTCGAACAGGCGCGCATCAAACTGCATATTCCGGTGTGCGCCATCGGCGGCATCACCCTGGAGAACGCCGCCCCGCTGGTGGCCCACGGGGTCGACCTGCTGGCGGTGGTCCACGGCCTGTTCGGCGCCGACAGCAGCGCTGAAGTGACGCGCCGCGCCCGCGCCTTCAACGAACTGCTGCAGATCAAATAGTCCATTTTTCGTTTTCGAGAGCCCAACCATGTCCCGTTCCGAAACCCTGTTTGCCAACGCCCAGAAACACATCCCCGGCGGCGTGAACTCGCCTGTCCGTGCGTTCAAGAGCGTCGGCGGCACCCCACTGTTCTTCAAGCACGCCGAAGGCGCGTACGTCACCGACGAAGACGACAAGCGCTATGTGGACTACGTCGGTTCCTGGGGCCCGATGATCCTCGGCCACAGCCATCCGGACGTGCTGGATGCGGTGCGCAAGCAATTGGTCCACGGCCTGTCCTACGGCGCCCCGACCGCGATGGAGACCGAGATGGCCGACCTGGTCTGCTCGATCGTGCCATCGATGGAAATGGTGCGCATGGTCAGCTCCGGCACCGAGGCGACCATGAGTGCGATCCGCCTGGCGCGGGGCTACACCGGGCGCGACAGCATCATCAAGTTCGAAGGCTGCTACCACGGCCACTCCGACAGCCTGCTGGTCAAGGCCGGTTCCGGCGCACTGACCCAGGGCGTTCCAAGCTCGGCCGGCGTGCCGGCGGCGTTCGCCAAACACACCCTGACACTGCCGTTCAATGACCTTGAAGAAGTCGAGAAGATGCTCGGCGAAGTCGGCCAGGAAGTGGCCTGCATCATCGTCGAGCCGGTGGCCGGCAACATGAACTGCGTACCGCCGGCACCGGGTTTCCTCGAAGGCCTGCGCAGCCTGTGCGACCAGCATGGCGTGGTGTTGATTTTCGATGAAGTGATGACCGGCTTCCGCGTCGCCCTCGGCGGCGCCCAGGCCCATTACGGCGTCACGCCGGACCTGAGCACCTTCGGCAAGATCATCGGCGGCGGCATGCCGGTCGGTTGCTTCGGTGGCAAGCGCGCCATTATGGAATGCATCGCACCGCTGGGCCCGGTCTACCAGGCCGGCACGCTGTCGGGCAACCCGTTGGCCATGGCCGCCGGCCTGACCACCCTGCGCCTGATCAGCCGCCCGGGCTTCCACGCCGAACTGACCGACTACACCACTCGCCTGCTCGACGGCCTGCAGATCCGCGCCGATGCGGCGGGCATCCCCTTCGTGACCACCCAGGCCGGCGGCATGTTTGGCCTGTATTTCAGTGGCGCCGATGACATCATCACCTTCGAAGACGTCATGGCCAGCGATGCCGACCGGTTCAAGCGCTTCTTCCACCTGATGCTCGACGGCGGCGTGTATCTGGCCCCGAGTGCGTTCGAAGCCGGCTTCACCTCCATCGCCCATGGCGAGACCGAGCTGAAGATCACCCTCGATGCAGCCGAGCGGGCCTTCGCGGCACTGAAGTAAGCCTGTGGATAACTGACGCTGGCTGAAGCTGGCGTCAGTGATTGCTGACAACCTCCCGCCCTTTTCCTACGTATTTATGCCCGAAGCTGCTATTAGCATTCCCGTGCAGCAGAAAAACGAGTAAAGACTTTGTAAGGATGGCCCCGCTTATTTCATAATGCGCGCTTATTGGATCCCCCGGAGGGTCCGCGCGCCCCTCAGAGGTAAGTCGATTCCCATGAACCGCACCGGCCGCACCCTTGCCTTGGGCTGCCTGTTGCTCCTTCAGCCGCTGCTGGCGAATGCACAGGCAGGCGGCAACTCGTTGTTGATCCCGGCGCTGGGCCGTTGCACGCTCAATACCCAGCCACAAGATCTCGCACCGGCACTCGACGCCTGTCAAAAAGCGGCGGACGCAGGCGATGCACAAGCGCAATACGAGTTGGGCGAGTTCTACTACGAAGGCAAGGCTGCACCCCGCGACCTCAAGCAAGCCCTCAACTACTTCGAAAAAGCCTCGCTGCAAGGCCATGCCCAGGCGCAATTCAAGCTCGGTGGCATGTTCTTCCATGGCGAAGGCGTGCCGGCCAACAACGTCCAGGCCTACATCGTCTTGAAGATGGCCGCGGTCAATGGCGCCGAAGAAGCCCTGGACACCGCCGACGAAGTCGCCGAGCAGATGCCCCGCGACGAGTTGGAAGTGGCGACCCAGGTGCTGGGCCAGATCTTTCGCAAATACCTGATGGAATTGCAGAACGCCGATGGGCGTACGCCTTTTTCACCGCTGCCCTGAATCCGCCGCCGGCCCCTGTGGCGAGGGAGCTTGCTCCCGCTGGGCTGCGCAGCGGCCCTAAGATTTCTGGGAGCGCTTCGCACTCCAGCGGGAGCAAGCTCCCTCGCCACAGAGGACTGTGCTCAGGTTTACTTCTCAGGCATCGGCATCGGAAACGGCATCACGTTGCCAACCGCGCCGCGGGCTTCGCTGATTTTCGGCGTGCCCAGGCGTTCGACTTCGTCGATGCGCACGATCGAATGCATCGGCACGAAACTGCGCACCACGCCTTCGAACTGCGCCTTGAGCTTTTCTTCGCTCGGATCGACGACCACTTGCGTGCGCTCGCCAAAGACGAACTCTTCCACTTCCAGGAAGCCCCACAGATCACTTTGATAGATCTGCTTGGCGTACATTTCGAACACCTGGCCCTGGTTAAGGAAAATCACCTTGTAGATTGGAGCTTCACGTTTGGTCATGGCTGGCGAAACACATCGGCGGGTAAAAATGAGGGCGCGAACTATAGCATAGCCACTGCTCGCACAGCGGTAGGAACCGGGGGACTTGTTCCCTATAATGCGCGGTTCTTTGAATCACGTGATGACTCCGTCCATGGCCAAGAAGCTTTACATCGAAACCCACGGTTGCCAGATGAACGAGTACGACAGCTCGCGCATGGTCGATCTGCTGGGTGAACACCAGGCCCTGGAAGTCACCGCCCGCGCCGAAGACGCGGACGTGATCCTGCTCAATACCTGCTCGATTCGCGAACGCGCCCAGGACCGGGTGTATTCCCAGCTCGGCCGCTGGCGCGAGCTGAAGCTGGCCAACCCGGAAATGGTCATCGCCGTGGGCGGTTGCGTGGCCAGCCAGGAAGGCGCGGCCATTCGCGATCGTGCCCCGTACGTGGACGTGGTCTTCGGCCCGCAGACCTTGCACCGCCTGCCGGAGATGATCGACGCCGCGCGTGCGACCAAGCTGCCACAAGTGGATGTCTCGTTTCCGGAAATCGAAAAATTCGACCACCTGCCCGAACCGCGCATCGACGGCCCGAGCGCCTATGTGTCGGTGATGGAAGGCTGCAGCAAGTACTGCACGTTCTGCGTGGTGCCCTATACCCGCGGCGAAGAAGTCAGCCGACCGTTCGACGACGTGATCGCCGAGATCATCCACCTGGCCGAAAACGGCGTGCGCGAAGTGACCCTGCTGGGGCAGAACGTCAACGGCTATCGCGGCCTGACCCATGACGGGCGCCTGGCGGACCTCGCCGAGCTGATCCGCGTGGTGGCGGCGGTGGACGGCATCGACCGCATCCGCTACACCACGTCCCATCCACTGGAGTTCTCCGACAGCCTGATCCAGGCCCACGCCGAGGTTCCCGAGCTGGTCAAGCACCTGCACTTGCCGGTGCAATCGGGTTCCGACCGGATCCTCGCGGCCATGAAGCGCAACCACACGGCACTGGAGTACAAATCCAAGCTGCGCAAATTGCGTGCGGCAGTGCCGGGCATCTGCATCAGCTCGGACTTTATCGTCGGTTTCCCCGGTGAAACCGAGAAAGACTTCCAGCAGACCATGAAGCTGATCGAAGACGTGGGCTTCGACTTCTCCTATTCCTTCGTCTACAGCCAGCGCCCTGGAACCCCGGCGGCCGACCTGGCGGACGACACCCCGGAAGAACTGAAAAAAGAACGGCTCAACGCCTTGCAGCATCGCCTCAACCAGCAAGGCTTCGAGATCAGCCGACAAATGGTCGGTTCCGTCCAGCGGATTCTGGTGACCGATTATTCGAAAAAAGACCCCGGCGAGCTGCAAGGACGTACCGAAAACAACCGCATCGTCAATTTCCGCTGCGACACCCCGGCCCTGATCGGCCAGTTCGCCGATGTGTACATCGACGCCGCGCAACCGCACTCCCTGCGGGGTTCGCTGATCCAGTAACCTTTTCAAAAACACTATTGCCTGTGCAAGCAAGACCTGTGGGAGCAAGGCTTGCCCGCGATCAGGGCACCGCGCTCTTCAGCAAGGTTGCGGTGCTTTCATCGCGGGCAAGCCTTGCTCCCACTATAGGTTGTGCCAACCCTGTGATCGGATTCGCCTGTTTAAGAGCTTTCGCACCCAGCCTACTGGCGCTATCCTTGGTTTCATCTCAATTGCCCCTGGGCGGCTAAAAACGACCTTGAACGCACCCATCGAACCACATCGCTTTATTCTCGAGCCCTTTGAGGCTCGCCGCTTCGCCAATCTGTGCGGGCAATTCGACGAGCACCTGCGCTTGATCGAACAGCGCCTGGCCATCGAGATCCGCAACCGCGGAAACCAGTTCGAGCTGATCGGCGAACCCAAGCACACCACCTCCGCGGAAAACCTGCTGCGCCGTCTCTACCGGGAAACCAAGGGGAGCGAGCTGTCGCCGGATACGGTCCACCTGTTCCTGCAGGAATCGGCTGTCGAAGAACTCGACAACCACGCCCCGTCGGAACCTGCCGTGGCCCTGCGCACGAAAAAAGGCATGATTCGCCCGCGCGGCTTGAATCAGCAGCGCTACGTGAAGGAAATCCTGGGCAACGACATCAACTTCGGCATCGGCCCGGCCGGTACCGGCAAGACCTACCTGGCCGTGGCCTGCGCCGTCGATGCGCTGGAGCGCGAACAGGTACGGCGCATCCTGCTGGTGCGACCGGCGGTCGAAGCGGGTGAAAAACTCGGCTTCCTGCCCGGCGACCTGGCCCAGAAGATCGACCCGTACCTGCGCCCGCTCTATGACGCGCTGTATGAAATGCTCGGCTTCGAATACGTCGCCAAGCTGATCGAGCGCCAGGTCATCGAGGTCGCGCCGCTGGCCTACATGCGCGGTCGTACCCTGAACAACAGCTTCATCATCCTCGACGAAAGCCAGAACACCACGGTCGAGCAGATGAAAATGTTCCTGACCCGGATCGGCTTCGGCTCCACCGCCGTCATCACCGGGGACATCACCCAGGTCGACCTGCCCCGTGGCACCAAGTCCGGGCTGAACCATGTGATCCAGGTCCTCAAGGACGTGCCAGGCATCAGCTTCACGCACTTCATGCCCAAGGACGTCGTGCGCCATCCGTTGGTACAGCGCATTGTCGAAGCCTACGAGCGCTTCGAGAATCGCGAGGCCGACGACACGACCGAAGGCAAAGGCAATCGCCACAATGCTTGAACTCGACCTGCAAGTGGCCTGCGAACACGCCGCCCCCAGCGAAGCCCAGTTCCGCCAATGGTGCGAACTGGCCCTGCGCCAGCGCAGCGCCGACTCGGAGCTGACGATCCGCCTGGTGGACGAGCCCGAAGGCCGCGAGCTGAACCACACTTGGCGGCAGAAGGACTACGCCACCAACGTGCTGTCGTTCCCCGCCGACGTTCCCGACGAGCTGCTCGACATCCCGCTGCTGGGCGACCTGGTGATCTGCGTCCCGGTGGTGGAGCGTGAAGCGGCGGAACAAGGCAAGACCCCCGAGGCCCACTGGGCCCATCTGGTGATTCACGGCTGCTTGCATCTACTGGGTTACGACCATATAGAAGATGACGAAGCCGAAGAAATGGAAGCACTGGAACGAACGTTGCTTGCAGAGCTGGGTCATCCCGACCCCTACGCCGGCGACGAACACTGATACATCAACTGTAACGACAAAGGATTCAGAGTAATCGCTATGAGCGAAGATCGATCGAGCAACGGGCAGAAGTCATGGCTGGGCAAGCTCACCCAGGCTTTTGCCCATGAGCCGAAAAACCGCCAGGAGCTGCTGGAGCTGCTGCGCGATGCACACCAGAACAAACTGCTGGACAGCGAAGCGCTGGCCATCGTCGAAGGCGCCATCCAGGTCGCTGACCTGCAAGTGCGGGACATCATGGTCCCGCGCTCGCAAATGGTCAGCATCAAGGCGACCCAGACCCCGCGTGAATTCCTGCCCGCCGTGGTCGACTCCGCTCACTCGCGCTACCCGGTCGTTGGCGAGAGCCATGACGACGTCATGGGCGTACTGCTGGCCAAGGACCTGCTGCCGCTGATCCTTCAGGAGAACGGCGACAGCTTCAACATCAAGGACCTGCTGCGCCCGGCCACCTTCGTGCCCGAGTCCAAGCGCCTGAACGTGCTGCTGCGGGAATTCCGCGCCAACCACAACCACATGGCCATCGTCATCGACGAATACGGCGGCGTGGCCGGCCTGGTCACCATCGAAGACGTCCTCGAGCAGATCGTCGGCGACATCGAGGACGAGCACGATGTCGAGGAAGACAGCTACATCAAGCCGCTGCCCAGCGGTGACTTCCTGATCAAGGCCCTGACGCCGATCGAGAACTTCAACGAATTCTTCGACAGCCAATTCTCCGACGATGAGTTCGACACCGTCGGCGGCCTGGTGATGAGTGCTTTCGGGCACCTGCCCAAGCGCAACGAAACCACGGAAATCGGCTCCTGGCGCTTCCGCATCCTCAATGCCGACAGCCGCCGGATTCACTTGCTGCGCCTGTCACCCATTGGCCGATAACCCCTGCGAGACCCGCTAAGGATATACATGCGCTGGATAACCCGCCCCGGCTGGCCCGGTAACCTGCTGGCCGTGGCGGCCGGTGCGATCACCACCCTGGCCCTGGCACCGTTCGACCTCTGGCCGCTGGCATTGCTGGCGGTCGGCTTGTTCTATGCCGGGCTGCGCGAGCTTTCGCCACGCCAGGCCCTGGGCCGTGGCTGGTGTTTCGGTTTTGGCCTGTTTGGCGCCGGCACCAGTTGGATCTACGTCAGCATCCATAACTTCGGTGGCGCCTCGGTGCTGCTCGCCGGGCTGTTGATGCTGCTGTTCATCGCCGCCATCGCCTGGTTCTTCGCCCTGCCCGCCTGGCTGTGGGCGCGCTGGCTGCGCCGCAACGAGGCGCCCTTGGCCGATGCCCTGGCGTTCGCCGCGCTGTGGTTGGGCCAGGAAGCCTTCCGCGGCTGGTTCCTCACCGGGTTCCCGTGGCTGTATTCCGGTTACAGCCAGCTCGACGGCCCCCTGGCCGGCCTCGCGCCGCTGGGCGGGATGTGGCTGATCTCCTTCACCCTGGCCCTGACCGCCGCGCTGCTGTACAACGCGCCGCGGCTGATCCGCGGTGCCCGCAAAGGTTTTATTGCCGCGGGCGTGCTGCTGTTGATCGGCCCGTGGGTGGCCGGCATGGCACTCAAGGGGCATGCCTGGACCAGCCCCTCGGGCGACCCGCTGAGCGTCGCGGCGATCCAGGGCAACATCGAACAAAGCATGAAGTGGGACCCCGAACAGCTCAACGCGCAGTTGGCGCTGTACCGCGACATGAGCTTCGCCTCCAAGCGCGTCGACCTGCTGATCTGGCCGGAAACCGCGGTGCCGGTGCTCAAGGAGTCCGCCCAGGGCTACCTGGACATGATGGGCAACTTCGCCGCCGAGCGGCAGTCGGCGTTGATTACCGGCGTGCCGATTCGGCAACTGGTGCATCACGAGAAGCGTTACTACAACGGCATCACCGTGACCGGCGAAGGTGACGGTACCTACCTGAAGCAAAAACTCGTGCCGTTTGGCGAATACGTGCCGCTACAGGACATCCTGCGCGGCCTGATCGCCTTCTTCGACCTGCCCATGTCGGACTTCGCCCGGGGCCCGGCCGACCAGCCGTTGCTGCAAGCCAAGGGTTACCAGATCGCCCCGTTCATCTGCTATGAAGTGGTCTACCCGGAGTTCGCCGCCAGCCTCTCGGCGCGTAGCGACCTGCTGCTGACCATCAGCAACGACACCTGGTTCGGCACCTCGATCGGCCCGCTGCAACACCTGCAAATGGCCCAGATGCGCGCCCTGGAAGCCGGCCGCTGGATGATCCGCGCCACCAACAACGGCGTGACCGGCCTGATCAACCCCTTCGGCCAGATCACCGCACAGATCCCGCAATTCGAGCGCGGCATCCTCTACGGCGAAGTGGTGCCGATGCACAACCTGACCCCGTACCTGCAATGGCGCTCGTGGCCGCTGATCATTTTGTGCGTGTTGCTGCTGGGCTGGGCGTTGGTGGCGAGCCGGATGGCCAAGACGGTTTAAAGCCTTCTGGAAGCACTTGTGGCGAGGGAGCTTGCTCCCGCTGGAGTGCGAAGCGCTCCCAGAAATTTTGGGGCCGCTGCGCAGCCCAGCGGGAGCAAGCTCCCTCGCCACAATGGGGACTCCCTCTCTACCTCATCATCTTCAGCGATAGAACAACCAATACCCCACCAACCCCATCGCCTCATTCATCAACTGCCCGGACTGCCAGATCGACTTGAACTCCGGCATCCAGCCACCCAATGGCCGGGCGTTGTCCGGGCCCAGGAAGCCGACAGGCGCCGGCACCACTTCAAATCCTGAGCGCTCGAAACTCCAGACCGCACGCGGCATGTGCCAGGCCTGGGTGACCACCACAATGCGCTTTATGTTTTCCGGCAGCAGGATCTCGGCACTCATCTGGGCGTTTTCCCAGGTCGTGCGGCTGCGCTCTTCCTGCCAGCGAACGGTGACGCCAAAGTCGTCCCGCATCGAATCGGCCATCAACTTCGCTTCACTGGGTGGGGTACCATAGTGCAAGCCACCGGTCGTCAGCACGGGCAAGCCCGAAGCCTTGGCCAGTCGCGCCGCATAACGCTGGCGTTCGAGGCCGACACCGGTGGGCTGGTCCGACCCCCAAGCCAGGTCACCGCGCTCGCGACCGGAACCCAGCACCACGATGGCGTCGGCACGCTGGGCCAGGGTCGCCCATTCACTGCGCAGCAACGGCGGTTCACGCTCCAGTGCCTTGGCGCTCCACTGCACCACCACCGGCAGACTCATCAGCCAGAAGCCGCCCAGGCCCACGGCGAAACACAGGCGAGCCAGGCGCGGCCGCGAATGACGCCACCACCAGGCAAGCGCCAACAACAGCAAAAGAATGCCGGGCGGCAATAAAAGTTGTTTGATGAAATAGCGAAACGGCATCGGGCATCTCCATAGATGCCCGAAGCCTAGGTGGGTTGACGCAAAGCGACAACAGATTCGAAAAAACCTTGAATCAAAAAAAGCGACACGCGTGAATCCGGCGCTACTTGAACTGCAGTGACCGGACCTTTACAGCATCCTTGTCAGGCGTCCGGTCCTTGAGCCATACAACCTTGGCCGAACGGGGCGCCTCGAGACGCTTGATTACCTGGGCCCCACTGGCGGGGGGTTGATGTCCGGCCTGTTCGAGGTAAGCCTCGACCAGTTCGAACTCTGCGGGGCTCAAGCCACGCAGCTCCAGCTCTACCGGACGCTCATCCCGCAAGCGGCCGGCGGTTCTTGCAGCGTCCAGGGCCGCCCCGAGACGATCGATCAGTTTTTCATACAACTCAGGTGTAGCGACTTTTCGTTGTGATTCAACCATCCCTCACCTCATTGAAGATAAGACTCACTCCCCATTGAGAAGCTTAGCTTCGCTGGGCAAACCGGCAGGGCGCCGCGACCAACGGCCCTGAACACGGGTTCGCGCCGGTGATCGTCGATGGCCAGCACGCAATCAGGGTTTCCCTCGGTAGAGCGCGGTCATGTATGCTACGGCGCTTCCTGTAACTCCACTTCCAGCTTGGCTGGGCATCGAAAACGCCGCATTCGGCGTCGTCTGCGTCCAGCATGGCCACGAAGAGGATTGGGCCACCCCATTCAGTACAAAAGTAGCCATGCACGAACACTACCAGCCCCGTGAAATCGAAGCCGCCGCCCAGTCGTTCTGGGACGAGCAAAAGTCCTTTGAAGTCAGTGAACAGCCAGGCAAGGAGACTTATTACTGCCTGTCGATGTTCCCTTACCCCAGCGGCAAGCTACACATGGGGCACGTGCGCAACTACACCATCGGCGACGTGATCTCCCGCTACCAGCGCATGCAAGGCAAGAACGTCCTGCAACCCATGGGTTGGGACGCCTTCGGCATGCCGGCGGAAAACGCCGCGATGAAGAACAACGTGGCCCCCGCCAAGTGGACCTACGAAAACATCGCCTACATGAAGACCCAGCTGCGCAGCCTGGGCCTGGCGGTGGACTGGTCCCGCGAAGTGACCACCTGCAAGCCGGACTACTACCGCTGGGAACAATGGCTGTTCACCCGCCTGTTCGAAAAAGGCGTGATCTACCGCAAGAACGGCACCGTGAACTGGGACCCGGTGGACCAGACCGTACTGGCCAACGAGCAAGTGATCGACGGTCGCGGCTGGCGCTCCGGCGCGCTGATCGAAAAGCGCGAGATCCCGATGTACTACTTCAAGATCACCGCCTATGCGGATGAACTCCTGGAGAGTCTCGACGAGCTGACCGGTTGGCCCGAGCAGGTCAAGACCATGCAGCGCAACTGGATCGGCAAGTCCCGGGGCATGGAAGTGCAGTTCCCGTATGACGTCGCCTCCATTGGCGAAGCCGGCACCCTGAAAGTCTTCACCACCCGTCCGGACACGCTGATGGGCGCCACCTATGTGGCCGTGGCCGCCGAGCATCCGCTGGCCACCCTGGCGGCACAGAACAACCCCGAGCTGCAGGCGTTCATCGCCGAATGCAAGGGCGGCAGCGTCGCCGAAGCCGATGTCGCCACTCAAGAGAAAAAAGGCCTGGCGACGTCGTTGTTCGTCGAGCACCCGCTCACCGGCGAGAAGCTGCCGGTGTGGGTCGCCAACTACGTGCTGATGCACTACGGCGACGGCGCGGTGATGGCCGTGCCGGCCCACGACGAGCGTGATTTCGAATTCGCCCACAAGTACAACCTGCCGGTCAAAGCGGTGGTGCGCACCAGCGCCGGCGACCAGACTCCGGCACCTTGGCAGGACGCCTATGGCGAACACGGCGAACTGATCAACTCCGGCGAGTTCAACGGCCTGGACTTCCCAGGTGCATTCGATGCCATCGAAGTCGCCCTGATCAAGAAGAACCTCGGTGCCTCGCGCACCCAGTTCCGCCTGCGGGACTGGGGCATCAGCCGCCAGCGCTACTGGGGCTGCCCGATCCCGATCGTGCATTGCGACACCTGCGGTGACGTACCGGTGCCGGAAGACCAGTTGCCCGTGGTCCTGCCGGAAGACGTCGTGCCCGACGGCGCCGGCTCGCCCCTGGCACGCATGCCCGAGTTCTACGAGTGCAGCTGCCCGAAATGCGGCGCACCGGCCAAGCGTGAAACCGACACCATGGACACCTTCGTCGAGTCCTCCTGGTATTACGCGCGCTACGCCTCGCCGCACTATGAAGGCGGCCTGGTGGAAAAATCCGCGGCCGACCACTGGTTGCCGGTGGACCAGTACATCGGCGGCATCGAACACGCCATTCTCCACCTGCTCTACGCACGCTTCTTCCACAAGTTGATGCGTGACGAAGGCCTGGTGAGCTCCAACGAGCCGTTCAAGAACCTGCTGACCCAAGGCATGGTGATCGCCGAGACTTACTATCGTCGCGAAGCCAACGGTGCCTACACCTGGTTCAACCCGAGCGACGTCGAGCTCGAACGCGACAGCAAGGCCAAGGTCATCAGCGCCAAGCTGATCGCCGACGGCCTGCCGGTGGAAATCGGCGGCACCGAGAAAATGGCCAAGTCGAAGAACAACGGCGTCGACCCACAGTCGATGATCGACCAGTTCGGCGCGGACACCTGCCGCCTGTTCATGATGTTCGCCTCGCCACCTGACATGAGCGCGGAATGGTCCGACTCGGGCGTCGAGGGCTCGCACCGCTTCCTCAAGCGCGTCTGGCGCCTGGCCCAAGCCCACGTCACCCAGGGCCTGCCGAGCAAGCTGGACGTCGCCGGCCTGAACGACGAGCAGAAAGCCGTTCGTCGCTCGATTCACCTGGCCATCAAGCAGGCCAGCCATGACGTCGGCCAGAACCACAAATTCAACACCGCCATCGCCCAGGTGATGACGCTGATGAACGTGCTGGAAAAAGCCGCGCAAGGCACCGAGCAGGATCGCGCGCTGATTCACGAAGGCCTGGAAGCCGTGACGCTGCTGCTGGCGCCGATCACCCCGCACATCAGCCACGAGCTGTGGAATCAACTGGGTCACGCCGACCCGGTGATTGACGCTCGCTGGCCGGTGGTGGACGAAACCGCGCTGGTGCAGGACAGCCTGACCCTGGTCATCCAGGTCAACGGCAAGCTGCGCGGCCAGATCGAAATGCCGGCCGCCGCCACACGTGAAGAAGTCGAAGCCGCTGCGCGGGCCAATGAAAACGTGCTGCGCTTTGTCGATGGCCTGACGATTCGCAAAGTGATCGTCGTGCCCGGCAAGCTGGTCAACATCGTCGCAAGCTAATTGGATCGGGCGCGAGGCTCAAGCCTGGCGCCGAATACAACCTGCGGGGTCGCATGGTCGACCCCCATAGGGTTCAAGGGGAGCAACAAGATGATCAAACGTAATCTGCTGGTAGTGGGCCTGGCGGTCCTGTTGAGCGCCTGCGGCTTCCAACTGCGCGGCACCGGCACCACCGAGCTGGCAATCAAGGAACTGGACCTCAGCGCACGGGACGCCTATGGCGACACCGTCAAGTTGCTGCGCGCCAGCCTGGAAAACAGCGGTGTGAAAGTCTACGGCGGGGCGCCGTACAAGCTGGTACTGACCCGTGAACAGCAAACCCAGCGCAGCCTGAGCTATGCCGGTGCCGGTCGGTCGGCCGAGTACGAACTGAACAACGTGCTGAGCTATGAGATCCGCGGCCAGAACGATCTGGTGTTGTTGGACGACAAGCTGCAAGTGCAGAAGGTCTACCTGCACGATGGCAACAACATCACCGGTTCCGACCAGGAGTCGAGCGAAGTGCGCGAAGAAATGCGTCGTGACCTCGTACAACGCATGATGCTGCGCCTGCAACAGCTGAACCCGGCCCAACTGGACCAGCTGCAACAGACCGCCGACGCCAAGGCCAAAGCCGAGGCCGAAGCCCTGGAAGCGGCGCGCAAGGCTGAAGCGGAAACCCCGCAACAGTCGCCGATGCAGATCCCGGCTGAATAAGCCTTGCGGGGCGCTCCGGCGCCCCGCTCGCTTTCTCTTATGAAGCTCGCTCCCGCCCAACTCGGCAAACACCTGCAAGGCGCCCTCGCGCCGGTCTACATCATCAGTGGCGATGACCCGCTGCTGTGCCAGGAAGCCGCCGACGCCATCCGCACTGCCGCACGCCAGCAAGGTTTCGACGAACGCCAGGTCTTCGCCGCCGACGCCAGTTTCGACTGGGGCACGCTGCTGCAGGCCGGGGCGAGCATGTCGTTGTTCGCCGAAAAACGCCTGCTGGAACTGCGCTTGCCCTCCGGTAAACCCGGGGACAAGGGCGCCGCTGCGCTGATCGAATATTGCTCACGCCCGGCCGAGGACACGGTGCTGCTCATCAGCTTGCCGAAACTCGACGGCAGCGCGCAGAAGACCAAATGGGGCAAGGCCTTGGTCGAGGGCCAGCAGACCCAGTTCGTGCAGATCTGGCCGGTGGATGTCAGCCAGTTGCCCAGCTGGATCCGCCAACGCCTGTCCCAGGCCGGCCTCTCGGCCAGCCAGGACGCGGTGGAACTGATAGCCGCCCGGGTCGAAGGCAACCTGCTGGCCGCTGCCCAGGAAATCGAAAAGCTCAAGCTGATGGCCGAAGGCGGGCAGATCACCGTAGAAACGGTACAGGCTGCCGTGGCCGACAGTGCACGCTTCGATGTCTTCGGCCTGACCGATGCGATCCTCAACGGTGAAGCCGCCCATGCCCTGCGCATGCTCGAAGGCCTGCGGGGCGAAGGCGTCGAGCCGCCGGTGATCCTCTGGGCCCTGGCCCGGGAGTTGCGCCTGCTGGCCAACCTGTCCCTGCAGTACAGCCAGGGCGTACCGCTGGACAAGGCCTTCAGCCAGGCCCGCCCGCCCGTCTGGGACAAGCGCAAACCCCTGATGAGCAAGGCCCTGCAACGTTATTCCGCACCGCGCTGGGCGCAATTGCTGCTCGAAGCCCAGCGCATCGATGCGCAGATCAAGGGCCAGGCCGCCGGCTCGCCGTGGATGAGCCTGAGCCGGTTGTCGTTGTTGATGGCCGGTCAACGACTGGCGTTGCCTGCCGAGTAAACACACTATTCAAGCCAGAGGGCTTTTTGTGGCGAGGGAGCTTGCTCCCGCTGGGGCGCGAAGCGGCCCTGTTTTTTGGGTCTGCTTCGCAGCCCAGCGGGAGCAAGCTCCCTCGCCACGAAAGCTTTATTTCAGGCGACAATTTCTCTCGCAGGCAGGGACTGGACAGCCCCCCAACTCTGCCCCATGATTTGCACCGCAAAATCACCCCCACGAGAGACACCATCATGAGCAAAAAGCCATCCAGGCATGGCCCCAACAAGGCCAAGTCCATCGTCGCCCAGCCCCTGTTCCGCAGCCGCCAGGAACGACCCGCCAAGGGCAAAGGCAGCTACCGCCGCGAAGCCTTCCAGTCTGACAACTGGGAGGCTTCTTGCTTTCTGGCCGCTTGAAACACTCGGACAAGCCCTACGCCCCTTTCGCATGTTAAGGTCAGCACCTGATTTGTATTTCTGGACCCGTGCATGCCCTTCTGTCTTTCCCATCGTTGGCCACTGCGCCAAATGATTGTTGCCGCAAGCGTTGTCCTGCTTGTCGCCTGCGCCGAAAAACCTACCGCCGCCGACGCCCAACCGCTCCAGACCGTTCCCGCCGTGACCGCTCCGGCCATCGTGCCGCCCGTGGTGCCCACCGGTGATGACCTGGCCATTGCGCCCACCCAGACCTTCGCTGAATGGCAGGCCGGGTTTCGCAGGGAAGCCCTGACCGCCGGGATCCGCGCCGATTTGTTCGACCGTGCGTTTATCGGCGTCAGCCCGGACATGAGCGTGATCAAGGCCGACCGCAGCCAGCCGGAATTCACCCGCCCCGTGTGGGAATACCTCGATGGCGCGCTGTCGCCACTGCGGGTCAACAAAGGCAAGAGCCTGATCCAGCAGAACGCCCAGGTCCTGCAAAGCATCGAACAGCGTTATGGCGTCGATCGCGAAGCGCTGGTGGCTGTGTGGGGCATGGAGAGCAACTTTGGCCAGTTCCAGGGCAGCAAATCGGTGATCAACTCCCTGGCAACCCTGGCCTACGAAGGACGACGCCCGGGCTTCGCCCATGCGCAATTGATCGCCGCGCTGCAAATCCTGCAACAGGGCGATATCACACCGGAAAAAATGCTCGGTTCCTGGGCCGGCGCCATGGGCCAGACCCAGTTCATTCCCACCACGTACAACACCCACGCGGTGGATTTCGATGGCGACGGCCGCCGCGACATCTGGGGTAGCGCCACCGATGCCTTGGCTTCGACTGCGCATTACCTGCAAAGCTCCGGCTGGCAACGTGGCCAGCCGTGGGGGTTCGAGGTCGATCTCGCCGAGGGCTTCGACTACACGCTGGCCGATGGCACGATCCGCAAGCCCGTCTCCGAATGGATTCGGCTGGGCGTTTCAGAATATGGCGGCTTGCCGATCGCCCCGGATGACAGGCAACTATCGGCGTCCCTGCTCCTGCCGGCCGGCCATCGCGGCCCAGCGTTCCTGATCTTCGATAACTTCCGTGCCATCCTCAAGTACAACAACTCGTCGTCCTATGCCCTGGCGGTCGGGCTGTTGTCAAAGCGCTTCACCGACGGCGGGCTGGTCTACGGCCAGTGGCCCAAGGAAGACCTGCCCCTGAGCCGCAGCGAACGCATCGAATTGCAAACCCTGCTGGGCAAGCACAACTACGACGCGGGCAACCCCGACGGCATCATCGGCGCCAACACCCGCAAGGCCATCCGCAGCGCTCAGCAGTCGTTCGGCTGGCCGGCGGATGGGTATCCGACACAGCAGTTGCTGGAGGCATTGCGTAGCCGCTGATTCGCCTTATTGGCGACTGCCGCTATCGCGAGCAAGCTCGCTCCCACAGGTGTTCCCAATCAACCTGTGGGAGCGAGCCGTGGGAGCAAAGCTTGCTCGCGATGGCTGATTCCCAAGCGCTACATGACTAACGACTGACCACCACATCCTGCTCCAACACCAACCTCTTCTCCCCCGCATCCAGCGTCACCAGCGCCCCCATGGGCAAGGTCAGGTTCGGATCGCAATGCCCGCTGCGCCAGCCGGACAGCACCGGAATGCGCAATGGCGCGAAGGTCTGCTTGAGCAGCCCGTTCAACGCCTCGACATCGACCCCGGCCACGTCCCCCACCAACACGCCGCGCAGCTGCGCCAACGTGCCAGCCAGGCGCAGTTGGGTCAGCAGTCGGTCGATGCGATACAGCGGCTCGTTGACGTCTTCGATGAACAGGATCACCCCTTCGGCGTCGACCTGATAAGGCGTGCCCATGGTCGCGGCAATGATCGACAGGTTGCCGCCCAGCAGACGTCCGTAGGCGATGCCTGGCTCGACGGTGGTCAATGGGTAGGCCGCGGGGTGGTTCAGTTCGCTGCCGGCCTTCAACTGTCCACGCAGCAGGCTGAAAAACGAGGTGACGGTTGGGGGTTCCTTGTCGCCCAGCAGATCGGCGTTGAGCAGCGGGCCGTGGAACGTCACGAAGCCTGCGTAACGGCTGATGGCCAGGTGCAGGGCGGTGATGTCGCTGTAGCCTACGAATGGCTTGGGGTTGCGTCGCAGGAGGTCGAAGTCGATGCGATCCAGCAGGCGCGGTGTGCCGTAGCCGCCCCGTAGGCAGATGATGGTTTTGACTTCTGGGTCGGCGAAGGCGGCGTGCAGGTCGTTGAGGCGTATTTCGTCGCTGCCGGCGAGGTAGCCGTTTTTTTCGTAGACGCCTGGGAGTATTCGCAGCTCGTGGCCTCGGGCGCGCATCCATTGGATGGCTTTTTCCGTGTCCAGGGGGGCGGGGCCGGCGGGGGCGATCACGGCGATCAAGCCTTCTTGAGGGAGGGCTGGTACGGGGTGGTGTGGGGCTAGGTCCATGCGTTTCCCGCTTTGTAGGCTTGTTATGTGTGTATATCCGTTTTTTGTGTAACGGCTACTTATGGTTCCGCTCTTACAGCGGGTCACTTTTGGAAGAGCGCCAAAAGTAACCAAAAACGCTTTGCCCCACCACTCGGTGCCTCGCCTAGGCTCGGCATGCCCGAACGAAGGCATTGCTCCGTGGGCCGCCGCGAAGGGCCATCCATGGCCCAGCGCGGCTATCCCGGCATCCATGCCGGGATGCCCACTGCGCAATGCCTGCGTTCGGCCAGCGTGGTTTAACGGGGCGCCTAGATCAAGATCAAGATCCAAAGCAAAGCAAAGCAAAGCAAAGCAAAGCAAAGCAAAGCAAAGCAAAGCACGACACATCCAGCATCTATGTAACTGAAGTACCGCTATCGCGAGCAAGCTCGCTCCCACAGGGCCTGGCGGTGTTCACAATATCTGGGCAGGTACACAAGCCCGCTCCCACATGGACTTGCGGGTGATCGCAGCATCTGCACACAACACAAAAACCTGTGGGTGATCACAGCATTTGCACACAACACAAAAACCTGTGGGAGCGAGCTTGCTCGCGATGACGTCAGCACAGCCAACATCACCACAAACTGATCCTCCGCTTTTGCGAGCAGGCTCGCTCCCACAGGATGAGTACAGTCATCAAGAAACAGGCCGGCTGTCAGGCCGCCTCGCTTCGGTTTTTGATCTGGGGCGCCCCGTTAACCACGATGGCCGAACGCAGGCATTGCGCAGTGGGCACCTCGGCATGGATGCCGAGGTAGCCGCGCTGGGCCATGGATGGCCCTTCGCGGCGGCCCACGGAGCAATGCCTGCGTTCGGGCACACCGAGCCTAGGCGAGGTGCCGAGTGGTGGGGCAAAAGCGTTTTGGTTACTTTTGCGCTCTTCAAAAGTGACCCGCTGTAAGAGCGGAACCATAAGCCGCCGTTACGCAAAAACGGATATGCACACCACCCCAAAAACCAACGCTAAAAAATCAGGATCCGAGCAGCTCAGCCTTGACCAACTTAGCCTGCTCATCCGCATGATACGAAGACCGCACCAACGGCCCCGAAGCCACGTTCTTGAAGCCCATCTTGTACCCTTCCTCAGCAAACCAGGCAAAAGTATCCGGGTGCACAAAACGCTGCACCGGCAAGTGACTACGGGACGGCTGCAAGTACTGCCCCAAGGTCAACATATCGATGTCATGCTCACGCATGCGCTTCATGACCTCGATAACTTCCTCATCCGTCTCACCCAGGCCCAGCATCAAGCCGGACTTGGTCGGAATGTGCGGCATCATCTGCTTGAAGCGCTGCAGCAAGGTCAGCGACCACTGGTAATCCGACCCCGGACGCGCGGCCTTGTACAGGCGCGGTACGGTTTCCAGGTTGTGGTTGAACACATCCGGCGGCTCGGCGGCGGTGATTTCCAGGGCGATGTCCATGCGGCCACGGTAATCGGGCACCAGGGTTTCCAACTGTACGTTCGGCGACAGCTTGCGGATCTCGCGGATGCAGTCGGCAAAGTGCTGGGCACCGCCGTCACGCAGGTCGTCACGGTCCACCGAGGTGATGACCACGTACTTGAGTTTCAGGTCGGCAATGGCGATGGCCAGGCTTTCCGGCTCGTTGGTGTCCAAGGGCTTCGGACGGCCGTGGCCGACGTCACAGAATGGACAACGACGGGTGCAGATGTCGCCCATGATCATGAACGTGGCGGTACCGCCGGAGAAGCACTCGCCCAGGTTCGGGCAGGAAGCTTCCTCGCAAACGCTGTGCAGCTTGTGCTTGCGCAGCAAGGCCTTGATGCGGTCGACTTCCGGGGAAACCGGGATGCGCACGCGGATCCAGTCGGGTTTCTTCGGCAGTTCGGTGGTGGGGATGATCTTGACCGGGATGCGTGCAACCTTCTCGGCGCCGCGCAGCTTGACGCCGGCCTCTACCTTGGCACGCGGGGCCGGACGCTCGGTGACGTCCAGCGTCGGGATCATGGTTTGCACTGCATCAGTAGTCATATCAGTCGATTCCGCCCGTGAGGGTCGTCTGCTCAGCATAGTCGAGGTGTTTGACGAGCTGCGCGCGCAGCCGGGCACTTACCTCGGCAAATTCAATCGATCCTGCGTGCTCGCTCAACTGGGTCATCGCCAGTCCCGCGTAACCACAGGGATTAATCCGTCGGAATGGCGCCAGGTCCATGTCCACGTTCAGCGCCAGGCCATGAAACGAACAGCCATGGCGGATCCGCAAGCCGAGGGAGGCGATTTTCGCCCCATCGACGTAGACACCCGGCGCATCCGGCTTGGCCGCCGCCGCCACACCGTAGCTGGCCAGCAGCTCGATCAGGCACGTTTCCATGCGGGTGACCAGCTCGCGCACGCCAAACCCCAGCTTGCGCACATCCAGCAACAGGTAGGCGACCAGCTGGCCAGGGCCATGGTAGGTCACCTGCCCGCCCCGGTCGACCTTCACCACCGGGATATCCCCCGGCAGCAACAGGTGCTCGGCCTTGCCGGCCTGGCCCTGGGTGAACACCGGCGGGTGTTCCACCAGCCAGACTTCATCGTCGGCGGTGGTACCGCGTTCGTTCGTGAAGCGTTGCATGGCATGCCAGACCGGCTCGTAGGCCATCGTGCCCAGCTCGCGAAAGCCCAGCGTGCCCGGCATCACAACACCATGTGCACGAAACCGGTCGCTCGCAGCTCGCTGTTGATGTCGTAGAGCTGTTCCTGACCGGTGGCAATGATGTGCAACTGGATCGTCGTGTACTTGCCGTTGGTACTCTGGCGCTCGGCCAGGGTCTTGTGGTCAACGGTGGCATGTTTTTCAAGGATCGCGATGATCTTGTCCTTGAACCCCACGCCGGTGTCGCCGATTACCTTGATGGGGTAATCCGCGCAGGGAAATTCGATTTTTGGCGCCTTTACTTCAGAGTCTGTCATGGCGTAACGGCCTCGTAAGCCGTGGTAACGCACATGGCCCCGCTCCGGATGGGAACGAGGCCATGCAGGTCAACACTTCGATCAGTTGAACAAGCCGTAGAAGAATAGACGGATGCTATCCCAGATGCGGCGGAAGATACCACCTTCCTCGACCGCGTCCAGAGCGATCAGGTCAGCGCTGTGCACCACTTTGTCGTCCAGTTTGACTTCGACTTTACCGATCACGTCGCCCTTGGCGATGGGAGCGGTCAGTTGCGGGTTCATGGTCATGCTGGCAGCGAGCTTCTTGAGCTGGCCTTTGGGCAGGGTCATGGTCAGATCCTGGGCCAGGCCGGCCTTGACCTGGTTGCTCGAACCTTTCCAGACCTGGGCCTGGGCCAGTTCGGTGCCCTTCTGGTAGAAGGTCTGGGTTTCGAAGAAACGGAAGCCGTAGGTCAACAGCTTCTGGGTCTCGGCGGCACGGGCCACTTCGCTGCTGGTGCCGAAGACGACAGCGATCAGGCGCATGCCATCCCGCACAGCCGAAGACACCATGCAGTAGCCGGCTTCGTCGGTGTGACCGGTCTTCAGGCCATCGACGGTCTTGTCGCGCCACAGCAGCAGGTTGCGGTTAGGCTGCTTGATGCCGTTCCAGAAGAACTCCTTCTGGGAGTAGATGGCGTAGTGGGCCGGGTCTTCGTGGATGATTGCCCGGGCCAGCAGCGCCATGTCGTGAGCCGACGAATAGTGCTCAGGGTTCGGCAGACCGGTGGGGTTCATGAAGTGGCTGTTGGTCATGCCCAGGTCGGCCACGGTTTTGTTCATCATGTCGGCGAACGCATCTTCGCTGCCGGCGATGTGCTCGGCCAGGGCGACGCTGGCGTCGTTGCCGGACTGGATGATGATGCCGTGCAGCAGGTCGCTGACGGTCACTTGCGAACCGACCTTGATGAACATCCGCGAACCGCCGGTACGCCAGGCGTTTTCACTGACGGTCACCGGATCGTTTTCACCGATCTGGCCGCGACGGATTTCCAGCGTAGCGATGTAGGCGGTCATCAGCTTGGTCAGGCTGGCCGGTGGCAGGCGCTGGTCACCGTTGTTCTCTACCAGCACCTCGCCGCTGCTGGCATCCATGAGCACAAAGGATTTGGCGGCCAATTGAGGGGGAGCCGGCATCATCTCGACCGCGAACGCGGCCGGTGAGAGAAGCAGCGGGACTAGCAGGCAAAGGCGTTTGGCAAAGGTGGTGATGTTCATCCGTCTCTCGAAATCGCTAATGGGACTGCCCGAAGGCAAAACTGAAACAGGCAGCTTTCTAACGAGCTGCCGCGTATTTAAGTTGCTCACTCACTGCCCTTGCCGGGCTTTTATTATTCATGGAGCCAACAACCTGACCCGCTCCAACCGCAAGCGAGCCTCATTCAATTACTCAGCGGTGACCAGGCTCGGCGAACCGAGATTGGCCAGGCGCACACTGTTCTGCACCTGCTGGACTTCACCCGGAGAACCGATCGGCCCCAGGCGCACCCGATGCAGTGTCTGCTGGTTGCGCACGATCGAGCTGATGAACACCGGGGCGCTCACCATCGAGCTTAGCTTCGACCTCAGCAGCTCGGCAGCGTCCGGGTTGGCGAACGCGCCCACTTGCAGAAACTGGCCAGACGCTGTTGCAGAAGCGTTTTTTTTTGCATCGATCTGCACGGGTAGCACGGCCGCGGCGTGTTGCTGCGGCGGTGGTGTCCACTGCTCGACCGTGCCGGTGGACGCCGTCACGGTTGGCGCGGCATTTTGCGCCACTTTCGGCTCGTTGAGCATCAAAGGCGCCGGACGGCCACGTTGGGCCCACCATTCCTGCGGGTCGATGCCTTCGACCTTGACCCGGGCGGTGCCGATTTCAGCGTAACCGAGTTTTTTCGCCGCCGCATACGACAGGTCGATGATGCGGTCGGAATAGAACGGCCCACGGTCGTTGACCCGCAGGATCACGCTCTTGTTGTTGTCCAGGTTGGTCACCCGCACATAGCTGGGCAGCGGCAGGGTCTTGTGGGCCGCGCTCATGCCATACAGGTCATAGACCTCGCCATTGGCGGTGTTCTGGCCATGGAACTTGGTGCCGTACCAGGACGCCGTGCCCGAGGCCACGTAGCGCTTGGACTCGGCCATCGGGAAATAGGTCTTGCCCAGCACCGTGTACGGGTTGGCCTTGTAGGGACCGGTGTGCAGGGTCGGCGTGGCGTCGGGGATGCGCGAGACATCCACGTCCCACCACGGCGCGCCGTCCTTGTGGGCCCGGTTGATGTCCAGGCCCGGCGTCGCGCGTACGGCGGTGGTGTTTTTCTGGGCCGGCGCGCGGCTGGTCGAACAACTGACGACCAACAGCGACAGCGCGGCCAACGCCACGAGCTTCAGGGGTTGATAGGTAGGCAATGCCCGCATTATTTGACGCCCCGTGCTTTGACCAGCTCTTCAGACAGTTGATATACGGCCATGGCGTACATCACGCTGCGGTTATAACGCGTAATCGCGTAGAAATTCTTCAGGCCCATCCAGTATTCGGGGCCTTGTTCGCCTTCCAGGCGCATCGCGGTGACCGGCATGTCGTCACGCAGCGCATCATGACTCGACCAGCCCAACGCCCGCAACTCCCCGACGGTTTTCGTCGGCTCGATGCCCTCGGTCAGGCCCTCGTCCACTTGCTCGCCACGCACGTCGGCACGGCTGACCACCGGCTGGCCGGCTTCCCAGCCGTGGCGCTTGAAATAGCTGGCGACACTGCCGATGGCATCGGTCGGGTTGGTCCAGATATTGATGTGGCCGTCGCCGTCGAAGTCCACCGCGTAGGCGCGGAAACTGCTGGGCATGAATTGCGGCAGGCCCATGGCCCCGGCGTAGGAACCCTTGAGGGTCAACGGATCGACCTGCTCTTCACGGGCCAGCAGCAGGAACTCGCGCAGCTCCTTGCGGAAGAACTCGGCACGCGGCGGGTAATCGAAGCCCAGGGTCGACAACGCGTCGATCACCCGGAAATTCCCGGTGTTGCGGCCAAAGAAGGTCTCGACGCCAATGATCGACACGATGACCTGGGCCGGCACGCCGTATTCCTGCTCGGCACGGGCCAGGGCGGCCTCGTGCTGGCGCCAGAAGTCCACGCCCCGGGCGATACGCGCCTCGGTGATGAACATCGGCCGGTACTCGCTCCACTGCTTGACCCGCTCGGCGGGCCGGGAGATCGCATCGAGGATCGACTGCTTGCGTTCGGCCTCGCGAAACACCCCCATCAGTTGCTCACCGGCAAAACCGTAGTCGCGGGTCATCTCACCGACGAATTCGGCCACCTGGGGCGAGCCTTCGTATTCACCGGCCAAGGCCTGCGACGCACTGCCCAGGAAGCCGACCAGGCCGATCCACGGCGCATATCGCGTCGACCAGCCGCGCATTGCTTGCATTGAACTCTTCACCTTATTCAAACCTGCGCGATCCACTTGCGATGCGTATGAATCGACATCAAAACCCCAAACGCTGACAGTAGGGTCACCAGCGAAGTTCCTCCGTAGCTAATGAAAGGCAACGGCACCCCCACGACCGGCAACAGGCCACTGACCATACCGATGTTGACGAAAACATAAACAAAAAACGTCATGGTCAGGCTGCCCGCGAGCAATTTCCCAAACAGCGTCTGGGCCTGGGCGGTGATCACCAGCCCCCGGCCGATCAGCAGCAGATAGATCAGCAGCAACACGCAGATGCCCACCAGGCCGAACTCCTCGCCCATGACGGCGATGATGAAGTCGGTGTGGCTTTCCGGCAAAAAGTCCAGGTGCGACTGGGTGCCCATCAGCCAGCCCTTGCCGAACACCCCGCCGGAGCCGATGGCGGCCTTGGACTGGATGATGTTCCAGCCAGTGCCCAGCGGATCGCTCTCCGGGTCGAGGAAAGTCAGCACCCGCTGCTTCTGGTAGTCGTGCATCACGAAGTACCACATGGCCACCGACACCGGCACGGCGGCGGCGATCACGCTGAGGATCCAGCGCCAGCGCAGCCCGCCCATGAACAGCACGAAGGCGCCGCCGGCCAGGATCAGCAGCGAGGTGCCGAGGTCCGGCTGACGGACGATCAGGATGAACGGGACGCCGATCAGCAACAGGCTGATGCACACATGCTTGAGCTGCGGCGGCAGGGAACGCTTGGCCAGGTACCAGGCGATGGTCGCCGGCATGATGATCTTGAGAAATTCCGAAGGCTGGAAACGGATCACCCCGGGTATGTTGATCCAGCGGGTGGCGCCCATGGCGTTGTGGCCCATGATGTCCACCACCACCAACAAGCAGACCCCCACCACATAGGCCAGTGGCACCCAGCGCGCCATGAACCGCGGCTCGAGCTGGGCGATCACGATCATCGACACCAGGCCGATGCCGAACGAGGTGGCCTGCTTGGCCAACAGGTCCCAGCTCTTGCCGCTGGCCGAATACAGCACGAACAGGCTGCCGGCGGCCAGGGTCAGCAGCAGGATCAGCAACGGGCCATCGATGTGCATGCGCTGCAACAAGGTGGCGCGACGGCGCATCACGTCTTCGCTGGAAAGGATCCGGTCGAAATTATTCTTCACGGGCCGTAGCCTCCGCAGTGATGGGGCTCGCGTATTCAGGCTTGAGCTGGCCGTGCTCATCCAGCAGCCAGGCGTCCATGATCTGGCGCACCACCGGCGCGGCGACGCCGGAACCCGACTCGCCGTTCTCGACCATGACCGCCACGACGATCTTCGGGTTGTCGGCCGGCGCGAAACCGACGAACAAGGCATGGTCGCGGTGGCGTTCCTGGACCTTGGAGCGGTCGTACTTCTCGCCCTGCTTGATGGCGACGACCTGGGCCGTACCACTCTTGCCGGCAATCCGGTATTGCGCACCGATGGACGCCTTGCGGGCGGTACCACGGGCGCCGTGCATCACCTGCTGCATGCCGTTGTTGACCTTCTGCCAGTCCGACGGGTTGCGCAGGATGATGTCCGGCATCGGGTCCGGGTCCACCGGTTTCTGGCCTTCGATGGTCTTGGCCAGGTGCGGGCGATACCACTTGCCCTTGCTCGCCACCAGCGCCGTGGCCTGGGCCAACTGCAGTGGCGTGGCCTGCATGTAGCCCTGGCCGATCCCCAGGATCAGGGTTTCGCCGGGGAACCAGGCCTGGCGCCGGGTCGCCCGCTTCCATTCGCGCGAAGGCATCAGGCCAGGGGATTCCTCGAACATGTCCAGGGAGACTTTCTGGCCGAGACCGAACTTGTTCATGTAGGACGACAACCGATCGATCCCCAGCTTGTGGGCCAGGTCATAGAAGTAGGTGTCGTTGGAACGCATGATCGCCGTTTCCAGGTCCACATAACCGTCGCCGGTGCGGTTCCAGTTGCGGTACTTGTGGTCATAGTTCGGCAACTGGTAATAACCCGGGTCGTAGACCCGGCTCGAAGCGGTCACTACGCCGGAGTCCAGCCCGGCAATCGCCACGGCCGGCTTGATGGTCGAGCCCGGCGGATACAGGCCGCGCAACACACGGTTGAACAGCGGCCGGTCGATGGAATCGCGCAGCTCGGCGTAGGCCTTGAAGCTGATGCCGGTGACGAACAGGTTCGGGTCGAAACTCGGCTGGCTGACCATCGCCAGTACCTCGCCGGTGTTCGGGTCCAGGGCCACCACCGCGCCGCGCCGTCCGCCCAGCGCTGCTTCGGCGGCCTCTTGCAGCTTGATGTCCAGGCTCAGGACGATGTCCTTGCCGGGGATCGGATCGGTGCGCTTGAGCACCCGCAATACGCGACCGCGAGCGTTGGTCTCGACTTCCTCGTAACCCACCTGGCCATGCAGTTCGGGCTCGTAGAAGCGCTCGATACCCGTCTTGCCGATATGGTGGGTGCCGCTGTAATTGACCGGATCGAGGGTCTTGAGCTCTTTCTCGTTGATCCGCCCCATGTAGCCGACCGAGTGGGCGAAATGCGGCCCCTGGGGATAATGCCGCACCAACTGCGCCACCACCTCGACGCCGGGCAGGCGGAACTGGTTCACGGCGATCAGGGCGATCTGCTCTTCGGTCAGCTCGAACAGGATCGGCACCGGCTCGAACGGCCGTCGGCCCTGGCGCATGCGCTTCTCGAAGATCGCCCGGTCCTCGGGCGTCAGTTGCAGCACTTCGACGATCACGTCGAGCACCTGCTGCCAGTCACCGGAGCGCTCGCGGGTCATGCTCAGGCTGAAGCTGGGCCGGTTATCCGCCACCACCACGCCGTTGCGGTCGAAGATCAGCCCGCGGGTCGGCGGAATCGGTTGCACGTGCACCCGGTTGTTTTCCGACAGGGTGGAGTGGTACTCGTACTGGATCACCTGGAGGAAATACAAGCGCGCAATCAGCACGCCGATCAGCGTCACCACCGTAATAGCACCGAACACGACGCGGCCCCGTACCAGACGGGCGTCTTTTTCGTGGTCCTTGATGCGGATCGGCTGGGGCATGGGGCAGGATTACTTGTGGTAAGGGTGCCCGGACAGGACTGTCCAGGCACGATACAACTGTTCGCCGATCAGGATCCGAACCAGCGGGTGCGGCAACGTCAACGGCGACAACGACCAGCGCTGATCGGCCCGGGCACAGACTTCCGGCGCCAGCCCTTCCGGGCCGCCGACCATGAAGTTGACCGTGCGCGCGTCCAGCCGCCAGCGATCGAGCTCCACCGCCAACTGCTCGGTGCTCCAGGGCTTGCCATGGACTTCGAGGGTGACGATGCGCTCGTTCGGCCCGACCTTGGCCAGCATGGCTTCGCCTTCCTGGCGGATGAAACGCGCCACGTCGGCGTTCTTGCCACGGGTGTTGAGCGGAATTTCCACCAGTTCCAGGGCCAGCTCGGAGGGAAGACGCTTGGCATACTCATGCCAGCCTTCTTCCACCCACTTGGGCATGCGAGAACCGACGGCGATCAGGCGCAGTCGCACAGCGGTCCCTTATTGCTGGTCTTTGTTGAGCTTGGTGAAGTGCTCATGGGGGTTTTCCGGGCTGTGGTGCGCGGCGCTGGCCGAACGGCTCTGCTCGGCACCGGCCCACAGGCGCTCCAGGTCATAGAACTGACGCGCCGAGGCGGTCATCATGTGCACGATGACATCGTCCATGTCCAACAGCACCCAGTCGCTGTCGCCCTTGCCTTCTTCACCCAGCGGCTTGACGCCCTGGGCCTTGACCGCTTCGCGGACCTTGTCCAGCATCGCGCCAATCTGGCGGTTGGAGGTACCGGTGGCGATGATCATGTAGTCCGTGATGCTTTGCTTTTCACGAACGTCGATCACCTGGATGTCCTGGGCCTTGACGTCTTCCAGGGCCGCCACGGCCACCTTGACCAGCTCTTCGCCGACCAGCGCCACGCCGGTATGTGCCTCTACAGGCAGCGGGGCGCTCTTGAACGTGCCCTTGCGCTTTACTTTGTTTACGTCTTTGTCAGTCATATAAAACTCGTTTTGCTCGTATGTTCGGGCGCTTCGCTACACGCATTCACGTGCCTTGAAGCGCGCCTTTTTCAGTTCGACGCACGGTAAAGCCCGTGCGCATCGATGTAGGCCAGGACCGCGTCGGGCACCAGGAAACGTACCGACTTACCGCTGGCCAGCAGTTGACGGATCTGGGTGGCGGATACCGCGAGCGGCGTCTGCCAGACGAATGCAATCTGTCCGCTCGGCCCTTTCAGGGCCAGCGGGTCGCTCACCGAGCGGGCCGCCAGCAGGTTGCGCAAGGCATCCGGCGGCTCGCTGTCGGCATCCGGGCGTTGCAACACCAGGATGTGGCAATGCTGGAGCAACTCTTCCCAGCGATGCCAAGTGGGCAGGCCGCAAAATGCGTCCCAGCCCAGAAGCAGAAAAACCTGGGCATCAACGGCCAGTTCGGCGCGCATCAGCTCCAGGGTATCGATGGTGTAGGACGGTTTGTCCCGCTGCAATTCGCGGGCGTCCACCACCAGCGGTGCCACACCGGACACCGCGCACTCGACCATCGCCAGACGGTCCTGCGCTGACACCTGCGGCGTGTCCCGGTGAGGCGGCCTGGCGCTGGGCGTCAGGCGTAGCTCATCGAGGGCCAGGGCGTCGGCGACTTCCAGCGCACCGCGCAAATGGCCGATGTGCACCGGGTCGAACGTGCCGCCCAGGATACCGATGCGCCGGGGCGGAGTTGTCGTCGTCACAGCGGCTGACGGGTCGAGGTCGCCCAAGTCAGACCGGCTCCTGTCCGCGCAACTGGCCGTCACCGACCACAATGTACTTTTCGCAGGTCAGGCCTTCGAGGCCCACCGGGCCGCGGGCGTGCAGCTTATCAGTAGAAATGCCGATCTCGGCACCCAATCCGTATTCAAAACCGTCGGCGAAGCAGGTCGGGGTGTTGATCATCACCGACGCCGAATCCACTTCGGCCACGAAACGCCGGGTTTCGCCCTGGTGCTCACTGACGATGGAATCGGTGTGGTGCGAGCCGTGGCGGTTGATGTGTTCGATGGCCTGGTCCAGCCCGTCGACCACGCGGATCGACAAGATCGGCGCCAGGTACTCGGTGTCCCAGTCTTCTTGCGTGGCCGCAACGGCCTCGATGATCGCCCGGGTACGCTCGCAACCGCGCAGTTCGACGCCTTTTTCGCGGAACTGGGCGGCCATCGACGGCAGGAAGTCCTGGGCAACGGCCTGGTCCACCAGCAGGGTTTCCATCGCGCCGCAGATACCGTAGCGGTAGGTCTTGGCGTTGAAGGCGATGCGCTGGGCCTTCGGCAATTCGGCGTGGGCACTGACGTAGACGTGGCAGATACCGTCCAGGTGCTTGATCACCGGCACGCGGGCGTCACGGCTGACCCGTTCGATCAGGCCTTTGCCACCACGTGGCACGATGACATCGACGAACTCGGGCATGGTGATCAGGGCGCCGACTGCGGCGCGGTCGGTGGTTTCCACCACCTGCACCACGGCCGCCGGCAGATCGGCCTCGGCCAGGCCGCGCTGGATACAGGCGGCAATGGCACGGTTGGAATGGATGGCTTCGGAACCGCCGCGCAGGATGGTCGCGTTCCCCGACTTCAGGCACAGGCTCGCAGCGTCGATGGTCACGTTCGGCCGCGATTCGTAGATGATCCCGACCACGCCCAGGGGCACGCGCATCTTGCCGACCTGGATGCCCGATGGGCGGTAGCTCATGTCGCGGATCGCCCCGACCGGGTCCGGCAGGGCGGCGACCTGGCGCAGACCGACGATCATGCCGTCGATGCGAGCCGGGGTCAGCGCCAGGCGCTCGAGCATGGCCGGTTCGAGGCCATTGGCCCGGCCGGCGGCCAGGTCCAGCTCGTTGGCAGCGGACAACTCGGCGCGCGCAGCGTCCAGCGCATTGGCGGCGGCCTGCAAGGCGCGGTTTTTCTGCGCGGTGCTGGCCAGGCCGATGATGCGCGACGCTTCGCGAGCGGCGCGACCCAGGCGGGTCATGTAGTCAAGAACGGACTCAGTCATGGTCTGTGTGGTCTTGGCGATGGGGAAAGCGGCAGATTATAGCTGTCGTAACCCTCGACTAACAGCATGGACTCGCAGTGGTGACCGGCGGAGAAGTAAAACAGGCGTAAACAGCCGGTTGAAGCGAGTGTTCAGCGGTGATTAAGCTTTCCATTGCTATCATCGCGCTTCCTTTGGCCTCACTTCGTCTATCGCCATGACCGATTTGCCATCGCCCAACGCCCTGCCCCACGCCTTTTTCGACCGCGACGCCCAGGTCCTTGCCAAAGACCTGCTGGGCAAAGTCATTCGTCACAAGGTCGGCGACCTGTGGCTCAGCGCGCGGATCATCGAGACCGAGGCGTATTACTTTGCCGAAAAAGGCAGCCACGCCTCACTGGGCTACACGGAAAAACGTAAGGCTTTGTTTCTGGATGGCGGACACATCTATATGTACTACGCCCGGGGCGGCGATTCGCTGAACTTCAGCGCCCAGGGTCCAGGCAATGCAGTGCTGATCAAATCGGCTTACCCGTGGGTCGATACCCTTTCCGGGCCGGCGAGCCTGGCGCAGATGCTATTGAACAACCCCGACGCCCAAGGCCGGCCGCGCACACCGCAAAAACTCTGTGCCGGCCAGACCCTGTTGTGCAAAGCTTTGGGGCTGAAAGTGCCGGACTGGGACGCCAAGCGCTTCGACCCCGAGCGCTTGCTGGTGGAAGATGTGGACGTGCCAACGGTCAACGCGATCCAGACCACCCGCCTGGGTATTCCATTGGGACGGGATGAACACTTGCTCTATCGCTTCGTCGATGCCGCCTACGCACCGTGGTGCACCCGTAACCCGCTGCGACGGGGGCAGGTCGAAGGGCGTGATTATTTTTTGCTGCCCTGATGAAATACCGCATCCCCCTGTGGGAGCGGGCTTGCTCGCGAATGCGGTGTGTCAGATAAATCAATGTCAACTGACACACCGCATTCGCGAGCAAACCCGCTCCCACAGTTTGAATCTTCAGTGATCTTGAATTTTCGTTCACACAGTAAAAACTGCATGCCAATCACTATTCAATGGAGTTGTCCTTATGGGCCCATGGCTCGATAGCATCACCGGCTGGCTGACCGTCAACCCGCAATGGCTGGCGGTGGCGGTGTTCATCGTCGCCTGTGTGGAATGCCTGGCCATCGCCGGCCTGATCGTGCCGGGTACGGTGCTGTTGTTTGCCATCGCGGTGCTGGCCGGCAGCGGCGCGCTGTCCCTGGGCGAGACGTTGCTGCTCGGCCTGCTCGGCGGCTTGCTGGGGGACTTGGTGTCGTACTTCCTTGGCCGGCATTTCCACCAGAACATCCGCCGCCTACCCGGGCTGCGGCATCACCCTGAGTGGATGAGCGCCGCGGAAAACTATTTCCAGCGCTACGGCATCGCCAGCCTGCTGGTGG
This sequence comes from Pseudomonas sp. Pdm06, assembly GCF_014851795.1. Classification (NCBI taxonomy): domain Bacteria; kingdom Pseudomonadati; phylum Pseudomonadota; class Gammaproteobacteria; order Pseudomonadales; family Pseudomonadaceae; genus Pseudomonas; species Pseudomonas sp. Pdm06. Next base: position 42,407 of record NZ_JACVAH010000020.1, on the reverse strand, counting down.
GGCGGTTTATCGGCCCGCTACGGCCCATGTTGCCGATGGTGGCCGGGATGTGCGACATGCCGTTCCCGCGCTTCGCCGCCGTCAGCGTGTTGGCCGCGGCGGGCTGGACCGTGGCCTACCTGTTGCCGGGCTGGGCCACCGGGGCGGCATTCCGCCTGCCATTGCCCGAAGGGTTCTGGCCACAGGCCGGCGTGGTCATCGGCAGCATCGCGGTGATGATCGGGCTGAGCGTCAACAGCACCCTGCGTCGCCATCGCCATGCCACGGCGCTGATCGCCGGCATCGGCCTGGTGATCCTGATCGGCCTGTTCATCGGCTTTCGTTACCTGACGGCATTCGACCAGGGCTTGATGGCCCTGGTCCAGGAACATCGCAGCCCGACGCTGGATGAAATCGCCGTGACCTTCACGTTGATCGGCGAATTCCGCTACATGTTGATTGTCTGCAGCCTGCTGACCGGGTTGCTGTTGTTGGCACGGCAATGGCGGCAGGCAATCTTCGCCGGGGGCACGATGCTGGTCACCGCCCTGGCCAATACCGGCAGCAAACACTTCTTTGCCCGGATGCGCCCGGAAATCCTCACCGACCCATTGACCAGCTACAGCATGCCCAGCGGCCATTCCTCCGGGGCGTTCGCGCTGTTCCTGACCCTTGCCGTCCTGGCCGGCCGCGGTCAACCGCCACGCCTGCGCCTGACCTGGCTGCTGCTGGGCTGCTTGCCGGCGCTGGCCATCGCCCTGTCGCGGGTCTACCTGGGCGCCCATTGGCCGAGCGACATCGTCGCCGGCGCCATGCTGGCCGCCAGCATCTGTGCCGCCTCCCTGTGGCTGAGCCAGCGCCAGAGCCCGCTGCCGGCCATGCCACCGAAAGTCTGGTGGTTGATTCTGCCGGCGCTGGTGGCGGTGTTCAGCTTCTTCGCGCTGCGGCATTTGCCCCATGCGATGTTGCGGTATGCCTATTAAGCAATCGCGAGCAAGCTCGCTCCCACAGGAGATTCCTGGCGCAGCTCGAAACCACTGTGGGAGCGAGCTTGCTCGCGATGACGGCTGCACATTCACCATTGATGCAAGCTGACCCTCCGCTATCGCGAGCAAGCTCGCTCCCACAAGGGATCAGTGGTATTCAGTGAAATATGAGTTGAGTCAGGCGAAGAGTTCGCCCTGCAGCTCATCGAGCAACGCCTGGATCGCATCCAGGCGCTGTTGCGGGTCGTCGAGTTGCAGCAGGTCGATCTTGTCCAGCTCATTGAACGGCAGCAGGTAAGCCAGTTGATTGGCCAGCGATTGCTGGCCGGTCGCTTCGGTGCCCATGTTCAGGGCCTCGACCATCGGGTGCTCGGCCAGGGCCTTGAGCAGTGCCACCAGGTCAGCGTCCTCCTCTTGCAGCGGTTGCTCCGGTTCCTCCTCCAGCCACTCGACTTCAGCGACCATCAGTTGATCCGCCTGGACGCTGGTGCCATGGACGATAAAGCGCCGCCCACCCTCCACGCGAATGCCCAGCAGACCATTGTCCTGCTGGGAAAAATCGGTGATGCGCGCTTCACAACCGACCTGCGCGAAGCCTTCAGGCGCGAGGCCGACTTCCTCGCCATCGAGGATGCACACCACGCCGAAGCCTTCGCCCTTTTTCATGCAGCGCCCAATCATGTCGAGGTAACGCGCCTCGAAAATCTGCAAGTCGAGGATGCAACCGGGGAACAGCACAGTGTTCAACGGGAAAAGCGGCAAGCTCATAACCAGATCCTTAAACGGTCATCGACACCACCAACGGCAATAGCACCGCCGTGGCCACGCCCATCAGACTCATCGCCAGCGCCGCAAAGGCACCCGACTCCTCGCTTTCCTGCAACGCCACCGACGTGCCCACCGCATGGGCCGCCAGCCCCAGGGCCATGCCCCGGGCCTCGGGGCTATGGACCCCCAACCAGGTCAGAATACTCGGACCGAGGATCGCCCCGAGTACACCGGTGATCAACACGAACACCGCCGCCATGGCCGCCACGCCGCCGATCTGCTCGGCCACCAGCATGGCGATCGGCGAAGTCACGGACTTGGGCGCCATGGTCATCAGGATCATGTGCTCGGCGCCAAAAGCCCAGCCCAACACCACCGCGGAGCCAGTGGCAAACACCCCGGCTATCACCAGCGTAGTAAAAATCGGCCAGAACAACTGCCGGATCCGTCGCAGGTTCAAATACAGCGGCACCGCCAGGGCGACCGTGGCCGGGCCCAGCAGAATGCTGAGGATCTCGGTGCTCTTGCGGTACTCGGCATAGCCGATGCCGCAGCCGACCAACACGCCGATCAACAGCACCATCGACATCAACACCGGTTGCAGGAACACCCAGCGGGTCTTTTCGAACGCCGCCAACACCAACTGATAGGCACCCAGGGTAATGCCGATGCCGAACAGCGGATGGTGGATCACCGAGGTCCAGGCGCCCTGCCAGTCGAGCATCATTGGCTGTCCTCCGGGGCGGCGACGTGACGGCGGGCCAGGCGCTGCATCAGCACGCCCGTCAGCGCCACGGACAGCACCAGGGACAAGGTCAACGCGCCAACGATGGCCCAGAAATCGGCGGCAATCGCCCCGGCATAGACCATCACCCCCACCGCCGGCGGCACCAGCAGCAAGGGCAGGTAACGCAGCAGGCTACTGGCGGCCAGGTTCAACGGTTCGCTGACTTCACCGCGCATCACCAGATAGCCCAGCAGCAACAGCAGGCCAATGATCGGCCCAGGCAGCACCGGCAAGAACACATGATTGATCGCAGTGCCCAGCAATTGAAAAAACACCAGCCAGGTCAGGCCCCGTAGCAACATCCGCTCTCTCCCCCTGCAACAGCCCCAATGAACGCGCCAATTCGGTTCACTCAAGCGAGCGGCGTGATTGTGTGGCGAGGGAGCTTGCTCCCGCTGGGCTGCGCAGCGGCCCCATTTCATGAGCGCTTCGCACTCAAGCGGGAGCAAGCTCCCTCGCCACGGAATCAAACGCACACGTTAAATGAACGGAATTGCAAAGAATGCGCCGGCATTATAAGCATGCCCGCGCTATGGGTCGGCATTCGTAAAAAGCATGTTCAGTGACCTTACTTGCACGCCATGTTGATCTACAGTGGTTTTTCGGGGACGCCAATCCCCGCTCCAGAAAAAGTAAAACCGATGAACCCAAGGAGAGTCTCAATGCCCTACGTCCCCGTTGCAGCGCTCAAAGATTATGTCGGCAAGGAACTTGGACGTTCCGAATGGCTCACGATCGATCAGGCGCGCATCAACCTGTTCGCCGAAGCCACTGGCGACTTTCAGTTCATCCACGTCGACCCGGTCAAGGCCGCGCAGACCCCGTTTGGCAGCACCATCGCCCACGGTTTCCTGTCGCTGTCGCTGATGCCCAAGCTGATGGAGGACATCCTGATCCTGCCCGAAGGCGTGAAGATGGTCGTCAACTACGGCCTGGACAGCGTGCGTTTCATCCAACCGGTGAAGGTCGATTCCAAGGTCCGGCTCAAGGTCGACCTGGTGGACGCCACCGAGAAAAAACCTGGCCAATGGCTGCTCAAGGCCACCGCCACGCTGGAAATCGAAGGTTCGGAAAAACCGGCCTACATCGCCGAGCCGCTGTCGCTCTGCTTCGTGTAAACCTGCGCGGTCGCGAAACCGCTCGTGCAGTTTCGCATCGCTTCCCTATGTCCAGGGGGGCTAGCTGCGGCATACTCGTGGCTTGATGATCTGGATCCGGTTATGCGCTTATTCGTCCCACTGACCCTGACCCTGTTGCTCACCGCCTGTGGCGGCGGCGAATCGCCGCTGCCACCCGACGCGCGCCTGCCCGACGGCGGCCGCTATCGCGGCGACCTGGTGAACGGGCTGCTGCAAGGCCAGGGGCGCATCGACTACCCCAACGGCAGTTGGTATGCCGGGCAGTTCGACAAGGGCCAGTGGCACGGCACCGGGGAATGGCACGGCAGCAATGGCGAGGTCTATCGCGGCCAGTTCCACCAGGGCCTGTTCCACGGCCAGGGCAGCCTGACCACACCCTCCAGCAGCTACACCGGCGGCTTCAAGCTGGGGCGACGGGACGGTGAAGGGACGCTCAAGGAAAACGGCATGACCTACCGGGGCGAGTTCAAGGCCGACCGCTATTCCGGTCTCGGGCGCCTGGAACTCGACGACGGCAGCCAGTACCAGGGCCCCTTCGTCAACGGCAAGCCCAACGGTGAAGGCCAGCGCTTCGATGCCAGCGGCAACCAGTTCACCGGCCATTTTGTCGACGGGCAACTGCAGGGCAAGGGCACCTTCAACAGCGCCGATGGCGATGTCTACATCGGCGGTTTCAGAAACAACCAGCTCAACGGTCGCGGTCGCTACGAAAATGCCGACGGCGATGTCTGGATCGGCCGGTTCAAGGACGGCGCGCTGACCGGCAAGGGCGAACTGATCGGTGCCGACGGCAGCCACTACCTCGGTCAATTCAACGATTGGCGCTTTACCGGCCAGGGCCGCCTGAACCTGCCCGACGGCAGTTTCTACATCGGCCAGTTCGAAAGCGACAGCTACCACGGACACGGCACCCTGGTGCTCACCGATGGCACCGTGCAAAGCGGCACCTGGGCCAACGGCCAACGGGTGCGCGACGCGGACGGCAGGCTGTTGCCGGATGTGCTCGAACTTGGCCTGCTGGCCCAGGGCCGCCTGCTGGAGGAGGCCCTGGCCAACATCCCGGCCTCGACCCCGGCGGTGGAGCTGTACAGCCTGACCCTGGGCGGCGACGGCAAGCAAAGCGTGTTCCTGCGCGAATCCGACTATGTCGCCAACATGCTCACCAGCCGTTTCGGCGCGTTCGGGCAGATCCGCCTGGTGAACCACCGCGATCACCTCGGCGACCGGCCCATGGCCAGCCGCGAAAGCCTGCGCCGCGCAGCCGCCACCCTGGCCGAGCGCAGTGGTCCGGAAGACCTGATTTTCATCTACCTGACCAGCCACGGCACCAGCGAGCATGAACTGGTGCTCGACCAGCCGCGCATGGAACTGGCCGACCTGCCCGCCGATGAACTGGCCGTGGTCCTGGCGCCGCTGAAGAACCGCGACAAGATCGTGGTGATCTCGGCCTGCTACTCCGGCGGCTTCATCCCGGCGCTCAAGGATGAACGCACCTTGATCATGACCGCTTCCCGGGCCGACCGGGTGTCCTTCGGCTGCTCCGAGGAAGCCAACTTCACCTACTTCGGCGATGCGCTGTTCGCCCAGGCATTGAACCAGACCGACGACCTGGAGCAGGCTTTCAAGCGGGCCAAGGCCACCGTGGCCGAACGGGAACAGGCAGACAATTTCGAAGCCTCCGAACCGCAGATGTGGGCGCCGAGGACGGTCCTTTCCCACTGGCAACTGCTGCGCAAACAGCAGGCCCGGAAAGCATTGCAAAGTACTGCATTGAACGACGAGGCCACAAAGAGCAACTAAGCTGAACCGTATCAAGGGGGAAACACTATGTACTTGACGCCTCAGCATGTTTTGCTCGCCGGAGCCACCGGGCTGACCGGGGAACATCTACTGGACCGGCTGCTCAACGAGCCGACCATCACCCGGGTCCTGGCCCCCACCCGCCGGCCGCTGGCCGAACACACGCGCCTGAAAAACCCGGTGGGGGAACCGGCCCAGGTGTTCCCTCAACTCAGCGGCCAGGTCGACATCGCCTTTTGCTGCCTCGGCACCACCCTCAAGAAAGCCGGCTCTGAAGCAGCCTTTCGCGCGGTGGACCTGGACCTGGTGGTGGCATTTGCCAAGCGCGCCCGGGAACTGGGCGCGCGGCACCTGGTGGTGATCAGTGCCCTGGGAGCCGACGCCAAGTCATCGATCTTCTACAACCGGGTCAAGGGTGAGATGGAGGCGGCCCTCAAGGCCCAGGACTGGCCGCAATTGACCATCTGCCGCCCTTCCCTGCTGCTGGGCGACCGCGTCGAACCGCGCCTGGCCGAGCAACTGGCCGGGCCGTTGTCGAAGCTGATCCCAGGCAAGTACCACGGCATCGAAGCCTGCCAACTGGCCCGGGCCATGTGGCGCCTGGCGCTGGAAGAGCAGAATGGGGTGCGGGTGGTGGAGTCGGATGAGTTGCGTAAGCTGGGGAAATGATCTGTCACTGACGGAACAGTTTTGGATTTATCCGTTGGGGCAAGCTGTGGGAGCAAGGCTTGCCCGCGATGAAATCTACGCGGTTCTACCTTGGAATCGAGGCGCCTGTATCGCGAGCAAGCTTTGCTCCCACAAGGAAAACCCCATCGCCACCGAGTTCAGCGGCGTCACATACCGCCAGTCGCCCGGAACCCCACGCCTATTGCTGTAAACAACGACAATGGCAACAACAAGGTATCCAGCAGCGCACTGCCCGGCAGATCGACGCCAGGGTAGCTCGGTGCCTCGGCCCCAAAGCGGTCCTTGGCGCAGCAGCCGCCGTTGAGGGCGTATAGATCCAGGCGCGTGCCCGCGTACACCACCGGCGCACCGGGCTTGGCCGCGTCGAGGGTGCGGGCGGTGGCGCAGCCGGTCAGTTGCAGCGCCAGCAGCACGATCAGCAGCTTATTCATCGCTGCTCAAATGATGCTCGCCCCAGCGCGGCAGCATGTCCTGGGGGATGTTCAGCAGATTGAGAATCCGCGCGACGACGAAATCGATCAGGTCGTCGATGGTCTGCGGCTGGTGATAGAAACCCGGCGAGGCCGGCAGGATGGTCACGCCCATGTTCGACAGCTTGAGCATGTTCTCCAAGTGAATGCTCGAATACGGCGCTTCCCGCGGCACCAGGATCAACGGGCGGCGCTCCTTGAGCGTGACGTCCGCCGCCCGTTCGATCAGGTTGTTGCAGGCCCCGGTGGCAATCGCCGACAGCGTCCCGGTGGAGCACGGCACCACCACCATGGCCGCCGGCGCGCCGGAGCCCGACGCTACCGGTGACATCCAGTCTTCCTTGCCATACACGCGAATCTGCCCCGCCGCCGCACCGGTGTATTCGGTGAGGAAGGCCTGCATCATCTGGGTCTTGGCCGGCAGGGTCACGTCGGTCTCGGTGGCCATCACCAACTGCGCGGCCTTGGAGATCAGGAAGTGCACCTCGCGGTCTTCGCGCACCAGGCAATCGAGCAGGCGCAAGCCGTACTGGGCGCCGGAAGCGCCGGTCATCGCCAACGTGATGCGTTCGGGACCATTACTCTCCAAGCGCGTGTTCATTTCAGTGCCTCGGCCAGCTTGCCATGCAGGCCGCCGAAGCCGCCATTGCTCATGATCACCACGTGGGTACCTGGCTGGGCCTGGCTCTTCACGCGCTCGATGATGCCTTCCAGGGAATCGCTGACAATCGACGGCACCGTGCACAGCGCGGCGGTGGCGCCGAGGTCCCAGCCCAGGTTGGCCGGCGCGTACCAGATCACCTGGTCGGCATCGACCACGCTTTCCGGCAGGCCATCGCGGTGAGCACCGAGCTTCATGGAGTTGGAGCGCGGCTCGATGATCGCGATCAACGGCGCCTCGCCGATGCGCTTGCGCAAACCGTCGAGGGTGGTGGCGATGGCCGTTGGGTGGTGAGCGAAGTCGTCATAAATGGTGATGCCGTTGACCTCGGCGACTTTCTCCATCCGCCGCTTCACGCTCTTGAACGCGCTCAACGCGGCGATGCCCATGGACGGCACCACGCCGACATGCCGGGCCGCCGCCAACGTCGCCAGGGCGTTGGCGACGTTGTGCTGGCCGGTCATGTCCCACTCGACCACGCCTTGGGACTGGCCTTCGAACATGACTTCAAATTGCGAACCGTCATCCTTGAGCAGCTTCACCTGCCATTGACCGCCCGCACCGGTGGTTTGTACCGGGGTCCAGCAGCCCATTTCAATGACGCGCTGCAAGGCCGGTTCGGTGGTCGGATGGATGACCAGGCCTTCGCTCGGGATGATGCGCACCAAATGGTGGAACTGCCGCTCGATGGCCGCCAGGTCGGGGAAGATGTCGGCGTGATCGAACTCAAGGTTGTTGAGGATCGCCGTACGTGGACGGTAGTGGACGAATTTCGAGCGTTTATCGAAAAACGCGCTGTCGTATTCGTCCGCCTCGATCACGAAGAACGGCGTGCCACCCAGGCGCGCCGACACCGAGAAATTCTGCGGCACACCACCGATCAGGAAACCCGGGCTCATGCCCGCGTGTTCCAGGACCCAGGCGAGCATGCTGCTGGTGGTGGTCTTGCCGTGGGTGCCGGCCACGGCCAGGACCCAACGGCCCTGCAACACGTGATCGGCCAGCCACTGCGGCCCGGACACGTACGGCAAGCCTTTGTTGAGCACGTACTCCACCGCCGGGTTGCCCCGGGACATGGCGTTGCCAATGACCACCAGATCTGGCGCCGGGTCCAGTTGCGCCGGGTCGTAGCCTTGGGTCAGTTCGATGCCCTGGGCTTCCAGCTGGGTGCTCATCGGCGGATAGACGTTGGCGTCGGAACCGGTCACGTGATGGCCCAGCTCCTTGGCCAGGACAGCCATCGAACCCATGAAAGTGCCGCAAATACCGAGAATATGGATGTGCATAGTCGACCTCGTAAAACATGGCCGCAGGTTAGCGTAGGGAGGGGGAAATCGCACCTTGTGTTTCGAACGGCAGCCATCAGGACACTGCAAATCCCCTGTGGGAGCGAGCTTGCTCGCGATAGCGGTGGGTCAGTTTGCGGCGATGTGGAATGTACAACCCAGCTTTTGTGGCGAGGGAGCTTGCTCCCGCTCGACTGCGCAGCAGTCGCTTTCGGTTTCAGGGTGGGAAAGAAAGCTTGGGGCTGCTGCGCAGCCCAGCGGGAGCAAGCTCCCTCGCCACAACAGCAGTCAGCAGTCAGCAGTCAGCAGTCAGCAGTCAGCAGTCAGCAGATCAATTATCAGTGGCTCAGCGGGCGATAGCGTGTTTACGCAACTTCCGGTAAAGGGTATTGCGGCTGATCCCCAGTTGTTCCGCCGTGTGGGTCATGTGCCAACGCTGGCGCTCCAGTGCATCGAGCAACGCCAGGCGCTCGGCATCTTCCAGTGGCCGTTCTACCACCGTTTCCACCAGGGCAACCGGGCGCTGGCGGATCATCGCCGGCAAGTCCTCCAACCCAATCCGCCCGCCATCACACAGCGCGGCGAGGGTGCGCAGCACATTGCGCAGTTGCCGCACGTTGCCCGGCCAGTCGAACCCCAGCAACGCCTGGCGCGCCGGCTCTTCGATGAGCACCGTCTCGGTCCCGCTCTCTTCAGCCAACAGAAAATCCAGCAACTGCGACTTGTCACTGCGTTCACGCAAAGGCGGGAGGGGGATTTCCAGGCCATTGAGGCGGTAATACAAATCCTCGCGGAAACTGCCGTCCCGCACCCGGTCGAGCAACTGCCGGTGAGTAGCGCTGATGATGCGCACGTTCACCGTCTCGGGCTCGCCGCCGATAGGCACCACCTGGCGATCTTCCAGCACTCGCAGCAAACGAGTCTGCAAGGCCAGGGGCATGTCGCCGATTTCATCGAGGAACAGCGTGCCGCCGTCGGCCTGTTGCAGCTTGCCGCGCATGCCTTCCTTGCGCGCGCCGGTGAAGCTGCCGCCGCGATAACCGAACAGTTCGCTCTCGATCAGGCTTTCGGGGATGGCCGCGCAGTTGAGGGCGACGAAGTGCTTGCCGGCGCGCTGGCTGGCGTGGTGCACGGCCTTGGCGAACGCCTCCTTGCCGGAGCCGGTTTCGCCATGGATCAGCAACGGCACATCGCGCTCGAACACCCGCAGCGCCTTGCGAAAATGCTCCTGCAACACCGTGTCCCCCAGGCAGATGCCCGGCAGCCGCGCGGGTTCGATGGCCTTGAGCAGCGCCGGCGCGACCGGCACCGGCACACTGCGCGGCTGCCCACGCAACACGGCGAACAAATGCCGGCCATCACGGGTGCGCAGCGGCCAACTGGCGCTGGCCTGGGCACTGGCCCGCCCCAGCAACTCGTCCAGTGAACAATCGAAAAAGTCTTCCACCCGCTGGCCCAGCAAGCTGCCGCGAATATGCCCCAACAGATTGAGCGCGCTCTGGTTGACCGCGCAGATCCGCCCTTCGCCATCGAACGCCAGCAAGCCCTCGCTGAACAGCCCCACGGATTCGGCCTGCAAATGAAAGCGCAACAGCCATTGATTGTCGAAGCAACGGAGGAAATAGCAGCTCTCGATCATCTTCGCCGAGAGATTGACCAGGGCCATGGTGTGGAACTGGCTCTGGCGCGACACGTCCGGCCGGGCCGAGGAGACGTCGAGCACCGCCAGCAATTCGCCCTGGGGATCGAACACCGGGCTGGCCGAACAGGTCAGGCCGGTGTGGCGGCCACGAAAGTGTTCTTCCTGGTGGATGGTCAGGGCCTGGCGTTCCACCAGGCAGGTGCCGATGCCGTTGGTGCCTTCGCAGGCTTCGCTCCAGTCGGCGCCGAGCCAGAGGCCGGCCCGTTCGAAAATCTTCCGTTCGCTGGGGGCGGTGACGCAGTTGAGGATCACGCCCCGGGCGTCGGTCAGCAACACCGCGTGGCCGGCGCCGGAGAGTTGTTGGTGCAGGCTGGTCATTTCATTGCCGGCGATGTGCAGCACCTGTTGCAAGCGCTCGCGGCTCTCCAGCACCCGGCCATGCTCGAGCACCGTCGGCGCCAGGTTCTGGGCCGGGTCGAGGTGATAGTCCTCGAGACAGCGCAGCCAGGAACGGGCAATCGACGGATCGCTGCCAGGGCCCTGCAGATGGGCCTTGCCCTGGGTGACCGTCAGGACTTGCTGGGCATGGCGACTCAAATGGTTGCTGTGCATTTCTTATTATTCTCCCCGAAGGACCTTTGGACCTGCCAACACATACCCCGTGGCGAGGGAGCTTGCTCCCGCTGGGCTGCGCAGCAGCCCCAAAACCTGAGTTTGCGGTGTATCAGGCTGATCGAGTTGGCTGCCTTGGGACCGCTTCGCGCTCCAGCGGGAGCAAGCTCCCTCGCCACAAAAGCTGTCCTGCCACAAAAATACATTTGCCAGAGATTCCAGGATCGAAGCCCAGCATCCTCCAGCCCAACCGCCTTTGCAATGCTGGCGCGACCTGTCAGTCACAGACTGTCTCGCATCTGGCACAAACTGTCACACCCGCTGTATCGCAAGCGTCACACACCCCCTCCGTTTGTCCGAGCAACTCCTCCTAAAGTCTTGATTTACGGGCCCTGCAAGGCAATGGCCCAACCTTTGCTCTAGGCTTTATTACCAGCGCTCAATTTTGCGCGGCCTCCCGTATAAGCACAAAAGCCAAGGAGAACTCATCATGCGTTACGCTCACCCCGGTACTGAAGGCGCTATCGTTTCGTTCAAGAGCAAATACGGTAACTACATCGGCGGCGAGTTCGTCGCGCCGGTCAAAGGTCAGTACTTCACCAATACTTCCCCGGTCAATGGCCAGCCCATTGCCGAATTCCCGCGCTCCACGGCCGAAGACATCGAAAAAGCCCTGGACGCCGCCCACGCCGCCGCTGATGCCTGGGGTGCCACCTCGGCCCAGGCCCGTTCGCTGATCCTGCTGAAAATCGCCGACCGCATCGAAGCCAACCTTGAAGTGCTGGCGATCACCGAATCCTGGGACAACGGCAAGGCCGTGCGCGAAACCCTCAACGCCGACATCCCCCTGGCCGCCGACCACTTCCGCTACTTCGCCGGTTGCCTGCGGGCCCAGGAAGGCAGCGCTGCCGAGATCGACGGCAACACCGTGGCCTACCACATCCATGAACCCCTGGGCGTGGTCGGGCAGATCATCCCGTGGAACTTCCCGCTGCTGATGGCCGCCTGGAAACTCGCCCCGGCCCTGGCCGCCGGTAACTGCGTGGTGCTCAAGCCGGCCGAGCAAACCCCGCTGGGCATCTGCGTGCTCATGGAGTTGATCGGCGACCTGCTGCCGCCCGGCGTACTGAACGTGGTGCAAGGCTTCGGCAAAGAAGCCGGTGAAGCCCTCGCCACCAGCAAGCGCATCGCCAAGATCGCCTTCACCGGCTCCACCCCGGTGGGCTCGCACATCATGAAATGCGCCGCCGAGAACATCATCCCGTCCACCGTGGAACTGGGCGGCAAGTCGCCGAACATCTTCTTCGAAGACATCATGCAGGCTGAACCGAGCTTCATCGAGAAAGCCGCTGAAGGTCTGGTGCTGGCGTTCTTCAACCAGGGCGAAGTCTGCACCTGCCCATCCCGCGCCCTGGTCCAGGAATCGATCTACGACGAATTCATGCAAGTGGTGATGAAAAAAGTCCTGCAGATCAAACGCGGCGACCCGCTGGACACCGACACCATGGTCGGCGCCCAAGCGTCCGAGCAGCAATTCGACAAGATTCTTTCGTACCTGGAAATCGCCAAGGGCGAAGGCGCCGAGCTGCTGACCGGCGGCAAAGTGGAAAAACTCGAGGGCAACCTGGCGACCGGGTATTACATCCAGCCGACCCTGCTCAAGGGCACCAACAAAATGCGTGTGTTCCAGGAAGAAATCTTCGGCCCAGTGGTGAGCATCACCACCTTCAAGGACGAAGCCGAAGCCCTGGCGATCGCCAACGACACCGAGTTCGGCCTCGGCGCCGGCCTGTGGACCCGCGACATCAACCGCGCCTACCGCATGGGCCGGGCGATCAAGGCCGGTCGCGTGTGGACCAACTGCTACCACCTGTACCCGGCGCACGCCGCGTTCGGTGGCTACAAGAAGTCCGGCGTAGGGCGTGAAACCCACAAGATGATGCTCGACCACTACCAGCAGACCAAGAACCTGCTGGTGAGCTACGACATCAATCCGTTGGGGTTCTTCTAAGCCCTTGGGGCGAGGCAGGTTCTCCTGCTTTGCCCCTTAGATAGCTATCGCGAGCAAGCTCGCTCCCACAGGGATCTGTGGATAACTCTTTTTCCAGGGTTGGCAACAGACCCACTGTGGGAGCGAGCTTGCTCGCGATGGCGCCCTCACTGACAACATCAATTTACCGCCCCACCGCTCTGGCATGAGCCTTGCGTGCCCGCTCCACAGCAATCCCGAAAGTCCAACAGATCAAACAATAAAAAAGACAGAGAGGACTTATGACTTCTACCACCCAACTCAAACCCACACTCGGCACCCTGCATTTATGGGGCATCGCCGTCGGCCTGGTGATTTCCGGCGAGTACTTCGGCTGGAGCTACGGCTGGGGCACCGCCGGGACCCTGGGCTTTCTCGTCACCGCCCTCATGGTGGCGCTGATGTACACCTGCTTCATCTTCAGTTTCACCGAACTGACCACCGCGATTCCTCACGCCGGCGGGCCTTTTGCCTACAGCCGACGGGCCTTTGGCGAGAAAGGCGGGTTGATCGCCGGGATCGCCACCCTGATCGAATTCGTCTTCGCGCCCCCCGCCATCGCCATGGCGATTGGCGCCTACCTCAACGTGCAATTTCCCGAACTGGACCCCAAGCTCGCGGCGGTTGGCGCGTACATCGTGTTCATGACCCTGAACATCCTCGGCGTCAGTATCGCCGCCGCGTTCGAGCTGGTGGTCACCGTGCTGGCGGTCGCCGAGTTGCTGGTGTTCATGGGCGTGGTCGCGCCGGGCTTCAGCTTCAGTAACTTCGTGCTCAACGGCTGGGCCGGCTCCAATGAATTCAGCCTCGCCTCGATCCCCGGCATTTTCGCGGCGATCCCCTTCGCCATCTGGTTCTTCCTCGCCATCGAAGGCGCGGCCATGGCCGCCGAAGAAGCCAAGGACCCGAAACGCACCATTCCCCGCGCCTATGTCAGCGGCATCCTGACCCTGGTGTTCCTCGCCATCGGCGTGATGATCATGGCCGGCGGCGTGGGCGACTGGCGCACCCTGTCGAACATCAACGACCCGCTGCCCCAGGCCATGAAGGCGGTGGTCGGCAACAATTCAACCTGGATGCACATGCTGGTGTGGATCGGCCTGTTCGGCCTGGTGGCAAGCTTCCACGGGATCATCCTCGGCTACTCGCGGCAGTTCTTCGCCCTGGCCCGGGCCGGCTACCTGCCCCGTGGCCTGGCGAAACTGTCGCGCTTCCAGACCCCGCACCGGGCGATCCTGGCCGGCGGCGTCATCGGCATCGCGGCGATCTACAGCGATGGCCTGGTCAACCTGCAAGGCATGAGCCTGACGGCGGCGATGATCACCATGTCGGTGTTCGGCGCCATCGTGATGTACATCATCAGCATGCTCAGCCTGTTCAGGCTGCGTAAGACCGAACCGAACCTGGAACGCACCTTCCGCGCGCCGGGCTACCCGATCGTACCGGGCATTGCGCTGTTCCTGGCGGTGGTGTGCCTGGTGGCGATGGCGTGGTTCAACATGGTGATTGGCTTGGTGTTCCTGGCGTTCATGGTTGTCGGCTACCTGTATTTCCAACTGACCGCCAAGCAACGCTCCGATGCGCCGGCGGACGCTATGCTCACAGGTATCTGAAGTTGCACCGGCGCCGGGCTGAGGGCCTGGCGCCTGCCATTTAAAAGTGCACGCCGTCCCCTCCCTTTTTGTGGGAGAACCCTGCTTTAGGGATGGCCCTAAGGAGATAGCCCTGTGTGGGAAAGCCCGTGGGAGCAAAGCTTGCTCGCGATAGCGATGTATCAGTGGAGAATACTTTTCTGACACTCCGCTATCGCGAGCAAGCTTTGCTCCCACAGGGCTCCCCCACAGGCTTCAGATCTGCGCGTATTTGAATTATTTAGAGAACAGGAGGACACCGCCCATGGCCGCATTCGCCCATTCCGTCGGCGCCCAGACCTATCGCTTCGACAGCCTCAAAGACCTGATGGCCAAGGCCAGCCCGGCGCGCTCGGGGGATTTCCTGGCCGAGATCGCCGCGCTCAACGATGGCGAGCGGGTGGCCGCGCAAATGGCCTTGGCCGATCTGCCCCTCAGCCATTTCCTGCAGGAAATGCTGATTCCTTACGAGGTCGACGAAGTCACCCGGTTGATCGTCGACACCCACGACAAACAAGCCTTCGCCACCGTCAGCCACCTCACCGTCGGCGGTTTTCGCGACTGGCTGCTCAGCGACGCCGCCGATGAACAGAGCCTGCGGGCGCTGGCCCCCGGCCTGACCCCGGAAATGGTCGCGGCCGTGTCGAAAATCATGCGCGTGCAGGATTTGGTACTGGTGGCGCAGAAAATCCGCGTGGTCACCAAGTTCCGCGGCACCCTCGGCCTGCGCGGGCGCTTGTCCACCCGCCTGCAACCCAACCACCCCACCGACGAACCCGCCGGGATCGCCGCGAGCATCCTCGACGGCCTGCTCTTCGGCAACGGCGACGCCATGATCGGCATCAACCCGGCCACCGACAGCACCGCCTCGATCTGCGCCATGCTGGAAATGCTCGACGCCATCATCCAGCGCTACGACATCCCCACCCAAGGCTGCGTGCTGACCCACGTCACCACCTCCATCGAAGCGGCGAACCGTGGCGTGCCCCTGGACCTGGTGTTCCAGTCCATCGCCGGCACCGAAGCGGCCAACGCCAGTTTCGGCATCAGCCTGAACATCTTGCAGGAAGGCTACGACGCCGGGCTCAGCCTGAATCGCGGCACCTTGGGCAACAACCTGATGTATTTCGAAACCGGCCAGGGCAGCGCACTGTCGGCCAACGCCCACCACGGCGTCGATCAACAGACCTGCGAGACCCGGGCCTACGCCGTGGCACGGCATTTCAACCCGTTCCTGGTAAACACGGTTGTAGGATTTATCGGCCCGGAATACCTGTACAACGGCAAACAGATCATCCGCGCCGGCCTCGAAGACCACTTCTGCGGCAAGCTGCTGGGCGTGCCGATGGGCTGCGACATCTGCTACACCAACCACGCCGAAGCCGACCAGGACGACATGGACACCCTGCTGACGCTGCTGGGCGTGGCCGGGATCAACTTCATCATGGGCATCCCCGGCTCCGACGACATCATGCTCAACTACCAGACCACCTCGTTCCACGACGCCCTCTACGCCCGCCAGACCCTGGGCCTGAAGCCGGCGCCGGAATTCGAAACCTGGCTGGCGAACATGGGCATCTTCACCCAGGCCGATGGCCGGGTGCGGTTTGGCGACAACCTGCCACCGGCGTTCCGTCACGCCCTCGCACATCTGGGATGAGTGAACTGCCCATGGATAAAAAACCTGTCGACCCGCAAAACCCTTGGCTGAACCTGCGCAACCTCACCCCAGCACGCATCGCCCTGGGCCGTACCGG
This sequence comes from Pseudomonas sp. Pdm06, assembly GCF_014851795.1. NCBI lineage: Bacteria > Pseudomonadati > Pseudomonadota > Gammaproteobacteria > Pseudomonadales > Pseudomonadaceae > Pseudomonas > Pseudomonas sp. Pdm06. Next base: position 26,170 of record NZ_JACVAH010000020.1, on the reverse strand, counting down.
CACCAGCCTGCCGACCCAGGCGCAACTGGATTTCCAGTACGCCCACGCCCAGGCCCGCGATGCCGTGCACCTCGCGTTCGATCACCAGGGCATTCGCGCACAGTTGACCGAGCGCGGCCGTGAAAGCCTGCTGCTCCACAGCGCCGCGGCCGACCGACACAGCTATCTACAGCGCCCGGACCTGGGCCGCCGGCTCGATGAGGCCTCCGCGCAAATCCTGCAAGACTACGCAGCGGCCCATCCCGGCGGTGTGGACCTGGCCATCGTCGTGGCTGACGGTCTGTCGGCCCTGGCGGTGCATCGCCATACCTTGCCGTTCCTGGCACGGCTGGAAGAACAGATCGCCGCTGAAGGCTGGTCGACGTCGCCCGTGATCCTGGTGGAACAGGGCCGCGTCGCCGTGGCCGATGAAGTGGCGCAGCGGCTCGGCGCAAAAATGTCGGTGATCCTGATCGGCGAACGCCCCGGCCTCAGCTCCCCCGACAGCCTGGGGCTGTATTTCACCTACGCCCCCAAGGTCGGCCTGACCGATGCCTATCGCAACTGCATCTCCAATGTCCGCCTCGAAGGCCTGAGCTACGGCATGGCGGCCCATCGCTTGATCTACCTGATGCGCGAGGCCTGCCGCCGTCAGCTTTCGGGCGTCAATCTGAAGGACGAAGCCCAGGTGAACACTCTAGAGGCGGAAAACGGAGCCGATATGAAAGGTAATTTCCTACTGGCGCCGCCCCGAAACTGATCCGCTTATCCGATTGCGTTTTTGATCCGCTTTCAGGCAGCATCAAAAGCACGGCAGCGCGACGTTGTTGTCAGAATATCTGTCGACCTTTGCAGACGAGACCTACCATGCGGATTATCCAAGCGACGCTGGAACACCTGGACCTGCTAACCCCATTGTTCGTCAAGTACCGGGAATTCTACGGCTCACTGCCTTACCCGGACTCGTCCCGAGCCTTCCTCGAAAAGCGCCTGCGCCGCAAGGAATCGGTGATCTACCTGGCCCTGCCCGATGACGACGACAACCGGTTACTGGGCTTCTGCCAGCTCTACCCGAGCTACTCATCCCTGTCCCTCAAGCGCGTATGGATCCTCAACGACATCTACGTCGCCGAAGACGCCCGCCGCCAACTGGTGGCCGACAACCTGATCCGCACCGCGAAAAAAATGGCCAAGGAAACCAACGCCGTGCGCATGCGCGTCTCCACCAGCAGCAACAACGAAGTGGCGCAGAAAACCTACGAATCGATCGGCTTCAAGGAAGACACCGAGTTCAAGAACTACGTGCTGCCGATCAGCGAAGGGCTCTGACCCGATTACCGCGGACTGATCGTTCTGTGGGAGCAAAGCTTGCTCGCGATAGCAGTCTGTCGGGCAACATCAATGCTGACTGCCCCGCCGCCATCGCGGGCAAGCAGGCATATCTATGGGAGATAGATCTGTTGAAGCAAAGCTTGCTCGCGATAGCGGTCCGTCAGGCCCATCAATGTTGACTGAATAGCCACCATCGCGAGCAAGCTTTGCTCCCACGGGTGTTTCACCCTGCGACGACACATCGAAATCCCTGGCTACAAACTCACCCCGCTCCCTGCCCTCCAGCCCGTATAATGCCGCTCTTCCCGGCTTGTAAGAAAAAGCTACACACTCTGTAGCCATCCTCCAAGCCCGACCCAAAGCCTGCCGAGCCAGGCCACCACCACAGGTGTTATGCATGGATTTCAATCCCCTCGACCTCATCCTGCACCTCGATGTGTACCTCGACCTGCTGGTGACCAACTACGGCACCTGGGTCTACGCCATCCTGTTCCTGGTGATCTTCTGTGAAACCGGCCTGGTGGTCATGCCGTTCCTGCCCGGCGACTCCCTGCTGTTCATCGCCGGCGCCGTCGCCGCCGGTGGCGCCATGGACCCCGTGCTGCTGGCCGGCCTGCTGATGCTCGCGGCGATCCTCGGCGACAGCACCAACTACCTCATCGGCCGCACCGCTGGCGAAAAACTGTTCAGCAACCCCAACTCAAAAATCTTCCGCCGCGACTACCTGCAGCAAACCCACGACTTCTACGACAAACACGGCGGCAAAACCGTGACCCTGGCGCGCTTCCTACCGATCATCCGCACCTTCGCCCCCTTCGTCGCTGGCGTGGGCAAAATGAATTACCTGCGCTTCTTCGGCTTCAGCGTCCTCGGCACCGTCCTCTGGGTCGGCGGCCTGGTGACCCTCGGTTACTTCTTCGGCAACGTGCCCTTCATCAAGCAGAACCTGTCGCTGCTGGTGGTGGGCATCATCCTGGTGTCGCTGCTGCCGATGATCATCAGCCTGGTGCGCAGCAAAATGAACCAGCGCGCCTCGAAAGCCCAACCACGCTGATCGCCATGTGGTCCCTGAGCAACTGGCGCCGCCGACGCACCCTCGCCAAACATCCCGTGGCCGAGGACACCTGGCAACGGGTGCGCCAACAATTGAGCTTCCTCGACGGCATCAGCGCCGCCGAGGACCAATGGCTGCGGGAAGCCTGCGTGCTGTTCCTGCACGATAAACACCTCACCGCCCTGCCCGGCGTCGAACTGCACCAGGAACAACGCCTGCTGCTCGCCGCCCAGGCCCAACTGCCACTGATGCACCTCGGCGAGCTGAACTGGTACCAGGGCTTCCACGAAATCGTCCTCTACCCCGACGACTTCCTCAGCCCCCAGCGCTACCGCGACGCCAGCGGCATCGAGCACGAATGGGACGGCGAACACAGCGGCGAAGCCTGGCCCCAGGGCCCGATCATCCTGGCCTGGGACGGCGTGATAGCCAGCGGCGGCTGGGACGGCTACAACCTGGTGATCCACGAACTGGCGCACAAACTCGACATGCTCAACGGCGACGCCAACGGCCTGCCACCACTGCACGCCGACATGCGCGTCAGCGACTGGGCCGAAGCCATGCAACAAGCCTTCGACGACCTCGACCGCCAACTGGACCAGAACCCCGACGCAGAAACCCTCATCGATCCCTACGCCGCGGAAAACCCGGCGGAGTTCTTCGCCGTCACCAGCGAATACTTCTTCAGCGCCCCGGACCTGCTGCACCAGGCCTATCCACGGGTCTATGAACAGCTCAAGGCCTTCTACCGCCAGGATCCTTTGGCCCGGCTGCGGCAACTTCAAGCCGAAGATCCGGTCTATCAGGCGTCATACTAAGGTCTCTAAGACCCTGGTAACGTGGCAACAGCGGCCGAATATGCCTATAATCGCCGCCACTTTTTGGTCAATCCGACCAAGTCATTTGGTCAACTAACGGGGGCACCGCCCAATGAGCTACAGCAAGATTCCGGCTGGCAAAGACCTGCCGAACGACATCTACGTCGCGATCGAAATCCCGGCCAACCACGCCCCGATCAAATACGAAATCGACAAAGACAGCGACTGCCTGTTCGTTGACCGTTTCATGGCCACCCCCATGTTCTACCCGGCCAACTACGGTTACATCCCCAACACCCTGGCCGACGACGGCGACCCCCTCGACGTGCTGGTCGTGACCCCATACCCAGTGGCCCCAGGCTCGGTCATCCGCGCCCGTCCAGTCGGCATCCTGAACATGACCGACGACGGCGGCGGCGATGCCAAAGTCATCGCAGTGCCACACGACAAACTGTCGCAACTGTACGTCGACGTGAAGGAATACACCGACCTGCCACCACTGCTGATCCAGCAGATCGAACACTTCTTCGAGAACTACAAAGACCTCGAAAAAGGCAAGTGGGTCAAGATCGAAGGCTGGGCCGGCGCAGACGCCGCCCGCGAAGCGATCACCAAGTCGGTTGCCGCCTACAAAGGCTGAAACAAACTTGAAAAGAACCCCGGTTTGCCCCGGGGTTTTTTTATGCCTTAATGGTTTCTAATACGAGCCTGTATTAACACCGTTTACCCACGTTTAGCCCGCGCCTTTCAAATCCCAAAAACGGAAAGATCGTCTTATATATTTGAACGACATGTTTATTGCCGAAAACACAGTCGCCCCTAAACTTTCCGTTTATGAAAATACTTTCCAGTGGCGACCGCTTCCGAGCCCTTCTAAAAGAAGCGAATATCCGATCCGCCGACTTCGCGAAGTTATACGGCGTGAAATCCCAACACGTGAACAACTGGTTCAACCGTGGCATCCCGCCAGGGCGCATCCACTCCATCGCCAGCCTGCTGACCGTCAGCCCGGAGTGGCTCGCCCACGGCGAAGGCCCGCAAACCCCATTGGGCCTCGGCCCCGGCACCACCTACGAGGCGGCCGAAAACGATGGTGTCTACAGCGTGCTGGAACCCACGGACATCGAACTGCCTTTCTATAAGGAAGTCCCCATCGCCCCCGGCGAAACCAAAACCCACATCGTCGAAATCCCCGACCAATCCATCCGCCTGCCCCGCAGCCACCTCGAAACCCTGGAAATAAACCCCAACGACGCCATCTGCCTCACCATGGTCGGCGACAGCATGGCCGAACGCATCGAAGACGGCTCCACCCTCGCCATCGACCGCGGCCTGACCCAAATCGTCGACGGCCAAATCTACGCCCTCGAACACGACGGCATGCTCCGCATCAAATACCTGCACCGCATCCCCGGCAACCGACTGCGCCTGCGCAGCCACAACAGCGCGGCCTACCCGGACGAAGTCTTCAGCGCCGAACAGATCGAAGCGCAGAACATACGGGTGATTGGCTGGGTGTTCTGGTGGTCCACCCTCAACAAACAGAGACCGCCGGTGTGCGACTAACCCACCCGAACGGGCAGACAGGCAAAGCGCCTTGTGCCGAGGAGCCTTGTGGTGAGGAGCTTTGTAGTGAGGAGCTTTTGTGGCGAGGGAGCTTGCTCCCGCTGGGCTGCGCAGCAGCCCCCTGCTTTTACCCGAATAACCCTAACCCAATGATTCCACACCACTTACCACTGGGATTCTGCCAAAAACCCGCGTATCCTCCGCCCCACATTTGCGAGCCCACGCCTCGCACCGACAAGGCAGATCACTTTCTGACCAAGTCCCACAGCCGGCCGCAAGAGCCGGATGTACGTTTTGAAGGCTGGTGAGGTTTGTCAAAAACGAACTGAGTTAGTCAACGAGAAGCCGGCCATAAGCCGGCTTTTTAATGTCTGAGTTTTATCCATCCCCCATCCAAAATCCCCCCTGATGACCAAACAACGTTGCTTGTAAGTCTCCCCGTGCTCGACAACAAAGGTCATCGAACACCGTATGATTCCCAAACGCCTTCAGAAGAGAATATTCTGACGACATATTGCGCTGCGTCCTACAGCGAAACGGGAACCCTACGGATAGCCCCCGCCATGTCCTCTTCACCTACCAGCAATCAATCCAATCCGCCTTGGAGCCGTGACGAACTCGTCCTAGCCCTGAACCTTTATCTGCTATACCGCAATGGCTTACCTGGCGTTAACCATCCAGAAGTCCGAGCCCTATCACAGAGCCTCAATCTCATCGGCACCGCCACCGGTTTGAGCAAGAACCAGAGTTTTCGTAACACCAACGGTGTTTACATGAAGCTCAACAACTTCCGTCGTTGGGATCCGAGCTACACCAATACTGGTCGCACAGGTCTTGCCAAAGGCAATAAAGACGAGGAGCTGGTATGGCTGGAATTCGCGGATAACCCCGAGCGCCTAGCTGAAGTCGTAGCAGCCATCAAGGCGAACGTCGGAACCACTTCTACTACGCCAATAAATCTAAGCGAGGAGGAAGAGCCGGGCTTCTTCGAAGCAGAGGAAGGAAAAGTATTAACCCGCGTGCACCGTGTACGGGAAAGAGACAAAAAACTCGTCAAACGAAAAAAGGACGAAGCCCTCAAGAAGCACGGTGTTCTCCAGTGCGAAGCCTGTGGCTTCAACTTCAGCAAAACATATGGCCCGGATGTCGAAGGCGTTATCGATGTGCACCACACTAAGCCACTGCATACGCTCCAACCTGGCGATAAAACCAAGCTCGCGGACCTCGCATTGTTATGTGCCAATTGTCATCGTGTGGTGCATTCACGCCGTAAGTGGCTGAGTGTGACCGAGGTCAAGGACCGCTACCAAGCCGCCAAAAACAAGGCCTGAACTGGGCCGACTGTCGAAGGGCAAATCAGTGAAAAGCCCACTGCCACAAAAGAAAACTCTTACAATCCATCCCTAGATTTCTGACGTGGCTGTTGGTCACGTTTCTGGCGGCAAACGAGAGGCAAGCCTGTGAGCAAGGCAGACGGCACACCCAAACAATTAATCGACGTGGAAAATCTTGCGGCGTCGCTTCAGCGCTTTGCAGATGATCGCGACTGGCAGCAGTTTCACTCACCCAAAAACCTTTTGCTGGCCCTGACAGGCGAGGTGGGTGAGCTTTGCGAGATTTTCCAATGGATGAACGAAGCCGATTCACTGGCTGCCGCTAAGCATCCGACAACCGCCCAATCCGTGAAGGACGAGTTAGCCGACGTGCTCATGTACTTGGTTCGCCTGAGTAGCGTGCTGGGCGTCGATCTCAACGAAGCGGTAACGAGCAAGCTTGCTCTGAACGGCCAGAAATACCCCGTCGACAAAGCCAAAAGCACCAGCAAAAAGTACGACCAACTCTGACCTTCAGTGCTCTAAGGATCTCTTGTGATCGTTTACGCGGCGACCAAACAGCAATTCCTGAAAGACAACGATAACGACGATATTGAAGAAGTGATCCTGCGGCATTTCAAAGAGGCCACCGGTAAGAAGGTGGGCGCATCAGAGATCAGGTCGTGGCAGGGATCCTTGACCTACATGGCCAAGGTGCTTCGAGATGATGACCTGCCTAGCAATGCTGGCTTGGCTATTGAGCTGCACATCCCTCAGTCTTCGAAGCGCATCGACTTTTTGCTCACAGGTCGTGATGAGAACCAAGCCAAGAAAGCCGTATTGATCGAGCTGAAGCAATGGAGCAAGGCGAGCGCAACCACCAAGGACGCAATTGTCAAAACTGCCTTAGGTGGCAGTCTCGTTGAAACCATTCACCCGTCCTATCAGGTATGGTCGTACGCAGCCCTGTTAGAAGGCTTCAACGAAGCGGTCTATGACAAAAGCATCGAAATTCGCCCCTGTGCCTATCTGCATAACTATGTCAGCGATGGCGTCATCGACTCCGCTCACTACCAAGCCCATACCAGTAAAGCTCCGCTGTTTCTCAAAGGCCCTGAGGAACTGACGAAACTACGAAGTTTCCTGAAAAAGCACATCACTCACGGTGACAATAAAGAGGTGCTTTACGAACTTTCCAACGGAAAAATTCGTCCATCCAAAGCGCTAGCCGAGGCACTTACCGGGCTCATGGATGGCAAACCTGAGTTTGTGTTGATTGATGACCAGAAAGAAATCTTCGAGTCAGCGCTCGTTGCAGGAACTGAAGCCAGCATAGAAGCCCCAAAGGTGCTAATCATCGAAGGTGGTCCTGGAACAGGAAAAACCGTTCTGGCGATCAACTTGCTGGTAAGCCTCACCGCGCTGAAGTTAATGAGCAAATACGTCTCGAAAAACGCAGCGCCACGCAAAGTGTACGAAAGCAAGCTAGTTGGTACGATCAAACGTAGCCATTTCTCTAATTTCTTTTCTGGATCGGGCGCGTTTATCGATACCGAGCCCAACACGTATGACGCGCTAATCGTTGACGAAGCCCATAGGCTGAACGAGAAAAGCGGTCTTTATGGAAACTTGGGCGAGAACCAAATCAAAGAACTGGTCGGTTCAGCGAAATGCTCAATTTTCTTCATTGACGAAGACCAGCGCGTGACCTTGAGCGACATTGGTAGCAAGCAGGCAATCCGTGCCTTTGCCAAAGCAAAAGGTGCAACGGTGGAGGAGTATTCGCTGTCCTCTCAGTTTCGTTGCAGTGGCTCTGATGGCTATCTAGCGTGGTTGGATGACGTATTGGCTATTCGACCGACCGCCAATCCGCTACTCGATACTAGCGAGTACGAGTTCAAGGTGTTCAACACCCCTCAAGCGATGCACGCGGCCATTGAGCAGAAAAACCACGAAAACAAATCTCGCGTAGTCGCGGGTTACTGCTGGCCTTGGCTCAGCAAAAAAGATCCCCAGGCATCCGATATCGTGATCGGCGATGATTATGCGCGCCAATGGAACCTGGATCAGGACGGCAGTTTGTGGATCATTGCGGAAAACTCCATTGAACAGGTCGGTTGCATCCACACCTGCCAAGGGCTGGAAGTCGACTACATAGGAGTGATAATCGGGCCGGATTTAATCGTCCGTGACGGGCAAGTGCTGACGTCGCCGCATAAACGTGACAAGCACGATAAATCGATTCGTGGCTGGAAGAAACTGGCGAAAGAGCGGCCTGACTTCGCGCAGAAAGAGACGGATCTGATCATCAAAAACACGTACCGAACATTGATGACCCGTGGAATGAAAGGGTGCTACCTGTACTGTACTGATCAGGAGACGGCACGGTACTTTGAGAGTCGGCTTGCCGACTACCGTCCACGCTGAGTCCTCCTGCTGACTTGGACAATCTGGGCACGCGTCGTTTCGGAGCTCTTTATTGAAAGGTCTTGCCAAGCAAGACCTTTTTTACGCCAGAAGCAGTTAACGCCCCGCTCTACCTCACCTCAACAATATCCAAAGCCCGATTCGCCAACAGCTCACTCACCTCAATCACCTGCAGAATACCCATCGCAACACGCCGTCGCGATCCCTCAAGATCAAACGCCAAGTCACTGATCATGGCATTCGCCGAAGCCAGGTTTTCACTGAGATTGGCCAGCAGACATTCCGAATCAACATCCGGTGCGATACGGAAGATGGTGTTGGGTTTGTCAGACGTTTCCTTCTTCGGCGTAGGCTTCAGATAAAAATCCAAAGCCCGGTTCGCAGCATCATCAAGCTTCTTGTTACGAGCAGACTGAACGCGAGACACGGTTTCGTCGGTAGCTGGCGGGTTCGGTGTAATTTTGACCATGATAAAGCTCCTAGAGTCTGTTGGAGCTACCACCCTTCGCTGCGAAACGAAGTTGGGGTGGCAGCTGTACGCGGGTTCGCAGACCGGGACTCTAGGGACCGGCAGACCCGAGGGTCTCCCACGCACAGCCACCTCTGACGAAAATCACAGACATGGGCGATCTGCTTTCGAAGGTGACGTTGTGCGCCTATAGAGTCCGGGCTGCGAAACCCGATCACTGATGAGCAGTGACGGATTCAAACTACCTAGGGGACCCAAGACGCACAAGCCGGCGGATTCTGGCGTAGTTGTAGGCAATGGCGCAAGACGGCGTCAGCCCCTCCCAAATCCCACACGCCCCAATAAACACCGCGTTGCCTCACTCTAACGTATTCAAACGAACCACCTTCGGCTGAGCTGCCTCGACTCCCATTCGGTTCAACGATAAAGAGTCCAGGCACCAAGTAATGTCAGCGCCCAGAGCAAAACTCCCGACACCATGAACAGGTAATTCCATACGGTGAAGCGCGAATTGCTCAGCGCCTGAGGGTCATTGGCGGCGAAGTTGATCATCGGTTGGCTCCGGCTTACCACATAGGCTCGCAGTGGAATCGCCAACAGTAACCAGCCGATCAGAAACTCGAAGCCATCGACGCGCTTCGCCACTCCATCCAACAGATTGGCACCGACCGTCAGCACAACGAATACGGTTGCCCACTGCTCATAGTCCCACTCATACGTACGACCACTGCCGCGAATTTTCTCATTCGCACGCCGATACAGTTGGTGAATGAAAAATATGCACAATAGGCCGCGAGCCCACGGCCAGATATCTGCCTGGGTGGATTGCTTGTACAGGCTCCAGTTTTTGTATGACCAGTAATAGAAATAGAAGCCAAACGTCAGAATCGCCAGCGCCAGAAGCTTTGCTGGCGACACCACATAGAATTCGGATGGCTGAACCACGGCCTCCAGCGGAGCTGAAGGTGGTGCGTAAACATTTTCGGACACGGCAAGTTCCTTGATCAGGGTGAACTGATAAAGCTAACGACCTGCCGGGCAAAATATTGAGAACAATGGAGTAGGCTATCGCCACACCCCATCATGGAGCCGCCATATGGCCCTTTCGTTCTCATGTTGCTGGCGACGACATAAGGACGAAACGTGTTATCAAAATAGCTTTTTAGCGACATGACAGGAGAGCGCCCCCCTCTACGCAGGTACGTAAAAGTAGCTCAACGGCACCAATCGTTTAGTCTCCGGATCGGTAGCCGGATAATGCGCCATCAACGTGCGAGCCAATTCATCCAGCGTCCACATTGTCAGATGCACGTTCGCCCGCTCACCTTCATAAAGCGCCTCCTTTGTGAACCCTCCAGTGCTCACATACAGCCCTCGATCATCCTTGTGTCTTCCACCAAGGAAGCTGCGGATCTCATTACTCCCCATCCGTACATTTCGATGCTTAACCTCGACAACGATGCGCGGCGGCTCGAATCCAAAACCGTCGGGCGAAGCAATGATGTCTTTGCCGCGATCAGCCCCGGCTGGAGAGACAAGCGTTTTGTAGCCCATCGCTCGCAAGATACCGGCGACCAGCTCCTGCATTTCAGACCAGTCCAGACTATTGATTTGGTCCTTGATGCGCTCGAAAGCAATTTCCTGAACACCTTTCAGCGGATCTTCAAGAGCTTCGGGATCGTCGATGAAGTCCTTTGGCGGCGCCGATACGTCTTTACCGGTAGCAAGGGCAAGTAATTCCTTCTGAGCGACCTCCGCGACGTTAAATACGGTTAACGTGGATCCCAGGCTGTTTCTACTGACGCTGTTTAGCTTGTCGCGATCGACCTCTTGCGCGTACCACTCAACAGGCCTGGTCAACGACATCCCATCGTCTGCCAGATCGGGACGAAGCTGACATGCGCCAGTGAAACGACCTACCAAGTAGGTCCGGTTTGCAGGGGAGTAAGTGACGACCGTATCGCCTTCTTTGATTTCGTTAACGAAACGGAACACTTGAGATGCACCCGATACGGCGCTCGCGTCCTTGATACCTGGTTGGAAATCCTTATAAGCCTGGATCAAGGCCTTTCGGGAAACGCCAGGCTTTGCGGCGAGCGCTAACTGAGCCCACCCAATGGCTGCCAGATTGCGATCCCTGAAGTCGTCATAGAGACGACCACCATCACCTCGAATCATCCACATCGTTGGCATGTTAGTACTCTTCCTGTCCATGGGATCGGGGCATGAAATGTACCAATGGTGATAGCACCCTGTGAATGAAAAACTGACACGGAGCGCTGACTAACGCACACGAGCTCGTTATTCAAAATGAAAGCAAGGCGCACTGCGGCAAGCGCTACCGGCAATAGCAATTTAATAAACCAGTCCGCACAGTTACCGGCCTAGGGCGCTGCCATGGTCATGATCGACATCAGCGATTAAATGAAATTCATGGCCAAAATGGAGCGACGAACCCTCGGCGCCTCCGAACCTGATGATTCATTGCCGCGAGCTCTCGAACATAAAAAAGGCCTTGCCCTGCAAGACCTTTTTTCATACCCGGGGTAAGCGCAGCCCCTTGTTACCTCACCTCAACAATATCCAAAGCCCGATTCGCCAGCAGTTCACTCACCTCAATCACCTGCAAAATCCCCAACGCAAAATGCCGTCGTGATCCCTCAAGACCAAACGCCAAATCATTGATCATGGCATTAGCCGAAGCCAGGTTCTCACTAAGATTGGCAAGCAGACACTCCGAATCAACATCCGGAGCGATACGGAAGATGGTGTTGGGCTTGTCAGATGTTTCGCTCTTCGGCGTAGGCTTCAGTTAGTAATCCAACGCCCGGTTGGCAGCGTCATCAAGCTTATTGTTACGAGCAGACTGAGCGCGAGATACATGCTCATCTGCAGTTGGAGGGTTCGGTGTAATTTTTGCCATCGACTTAGGTTCCTGTAAGTGATGCTGCAACCACCTCGCGACTAAACGAGGGGGCGGCAGCTGTGCGCAGGTTAGTCGACCGGTGAACCTAAGAATCCCGGCGCGCCCGGGGGCGCCCTGCGCACAGCCACCATCAATACAGGAACAGCAAAGCCTGTCCGACGGGGACTTGGTACGCCTTAGGTTGAGACGGGCGACTAAACCCGATCACTGATGAACAGTGACAGGACCCAAACTACCGACGTGACCCAAGACGTACAAGCCGGCGGATTCTGGCGTAGTTGTAGGCAATGGCGCAAGGCGATGTCGGTCTTGGCTAGTCTCGTGGAGTCACGATAAACAGCTGGCTGGAATGTGGCTGATGCACCGCTATCGCGAGCAAGCTCGCTCCCACAGAGGCGCTTGTGTACATACGTCGCAGGGAAATGCATTCGCGACTGGCTGCATCCTTGCAGCCAGTCGCGAAGAAGGTTACGACTCGTTGTTCAACGGGGCTTGCGAGCAACGTCGCAATGAATCAGACGGGATATCTCGATCATATCCACAACGGTTTTGTCATCGACCTCAAACCCGCTGCCTGCCCCCCTGCGTTGCTATTACTTAAGCGTAACGTCGAGCATCGGCGGGATGTACCCATAGTCGTACTCGCCTACCACAAACGTCTGCTGCCCCTTTATTTTCAAGCCCACCGTTGGCGCCTCGGTGCCACCCACACGAATCTGCGTGCCGGTTTCGTCGGTCGGTACGCTGTCGATAAAGGAGGTCACCAGGCCGTTGGGCATCACGTAGTGCGAATAAGTCTGGAATGGCTGGGAGGACGGGTTGCCCAGTACCAGGCCGGAACCGTTGAGCGGCACGTAGGGGCCGAACAGCGAGTCCGCGACAAAACCGTACACGCCGTCCGGCCCGGTCACACCGTCGCCATAGGTGAAGGTATGGCTGATCGTGAACAGGTAGTACTTGCCATCCTGGAACACGAAGTGCGGGCGTTCTGTCTGGTCGTTGACGCCCACGGCCGTCAGCAGGGGCGGCAACATTTCCCAGTCGTCGCCGTCTGCGTCGCGGGCTACGGCGATGCCGACACAGGCGGTCTGGAAGCGCGAGTTGCCGACATCTTCATAACCCGGTGGCACATCGCCGATTTCGGCTTCGCCCACCTTATGCGAGCCGCGCTCGCCGGCCACGTTACCCTCGAACAGCATGTACAGCTTGCCATCTTCCGGGTCGCGGAAAGGCCATGGGTCGCGGAAACCCCAGAAGGCGTTTTGGGCTTCGGTCTGATACATCTTGCCGTCGGCCTCGAACAGCGGCTTGACCTTCTCGAAGCCGACCATGCTGACACCATGTTCAGTGGTCACGACCCGACCGCGCACCTTGACGATGGTCGCGCCCGGGGTGACGGCGGTGTAATACAGGTCCACTTCACCTCGGTCGTTCAACAGAATCGGCGTGCCGGCCCATTCGCGAGCGGTTGGCGAAACCCCTTCGGCCATGACACGGCCACCGAATTCCCAGTTCTTGCCGGTACGAGAAAACCAGTAGTACATCTTTGCCCGACCGTGACGATCGTTCCAATCGCGGAGGATGTCGTAGTTACCGTCCTCGTCGAGGTACTGCGGGTCGTTTGGATGACGATCGGCCGTCAGAGTGAAGATCACCGACCAGCCATCGACGGACGTCACGTTACCGTCCAGGTCGCGCAGGGGCATGGTGTCCCAGATGAACACGTCGTCGCTCAATACCGGGAAATCCGCGCGGACCAGCGGTTGAGTGGTGGTGGGATCGTCCGCCCGGACTTTCAACGCATCAGCGCGGGTCCACAGGCTGGGTTGATGGGGGGTGACACCGAATTTTTCAGTGGTGGTTTTCATAAGGTAATACCTCGTCCATGAATGGATTCAAATAAATGATGCTTGAGAAATACTGTGTGCACATACAGTGAAATAACCTTATAGAGACGCCCCCCTGCGGGTCAAGGAAAAAATGCATTTGTGCATATTTTGGTTTTTTCTTGAAGCTGATACGTTTCAGCTTTGAACGTTTGCAGAAGTTAATTTGGGGAGAGATCGACGACGTTGCCTGCACACTCGGTGCTTGAACGCTACTCAGTGGGGAGCCACACGGGGGGTTAGATTTGTCGCCGTCGGTGGCATGAAGGGAAGCGGGACGTGGTGGGCTGCTTGCGCGGTGGTGGGTCTGCGGTATTGATGTTGACTGGTGTGCCGCTATCGCGAGCAAGCTCGGCTCCCACAGGGGGGGGCTCCCACAGGGGGGACTGCCCCCAAGGGCTGGGGTGAAATACTTGTTATGGCGGTGGGTCAGTTGTTTTGATGGGGTTGATTCCGAAGGCTCAGTCACTCAATACCCGGGGTAAGCGCGGATCTGGATTTCACATCCGCCGCAGCTCTTTCGGCGAGGTCAGGCTCGGTCTAGGCAATCGCGCAAACAAAACTCCTGGCGCGACCGGCTTCAACACCCAACAAGCCTATTTCGGTTTCATCGATGGCTTGGAGCAGAACCAAGTCCCTGCCTTCGCGTCGGTAGACTGAACTGCCGCCTGAATCAGCGTGAACCACATATCCTCCGTGTTTTACGCCCACGCGAGCTTTAGCAAGAGCAATGCTGGCCGAGACCAGGATATGGAAATCCAGGACGTTGTTCTTATGCAAAACCGTCGCGCCAATGAAATGTTCTGCGCAGATTTCCAAAGCCAGTTGCAGCCCATGGATAGCCGGGGCTTCCCGATAACTGCCCGGCATGAATATCTTATCGGCCCAGAACTGCGCCCCGGCCAGTTCGTCCAACCCATCATTTCCGATATTGGGGTAGCGTTTATGCTGATAGAAGACGTTTCCATTCCAAATGATGAAGCCGGTATTTCTGACGATTCCGTCCCTGGCTTCCGCCCCTCTTGATTCGATTTTCGCGATCTCCTCCTTCGTAGTCGCTGCATGATGGCCATAGATCCCTTTACTGATGCGGTCCCGCTCCGGGATTTCATTCACAACCGCATCCATTTCCACACGATATTTTGCCTTGTTGATATTTCTGGCCGGTCCCCATGATTTCAACTTCCCGGTTTCCCTTTTCAGCGCCCTGGATTCCGGGCGCAACATTGATTTGAACCAGAGCGTCGTGCCAGGGACCAGTATCAGCCACGGATTTCTCGTTGAAATATCTGCCAATGTTGCCCGGATGATTTCTTTTTCCTCCTCCGACATAAACGAGACAGGCATGTCCTTGGAGAAAAGATACTCGGGGGCGACGACCAGGCAATAATTCAGTTGATGTTGATCGACATGTTTGGCGAAGGCCGTTCTCGCCATGTACAGCAAAGCCCCAATCCTAAGTTGTATGCTGAGAAGACTATTCTCGACGGGGACTCTTAATCTGCGTGTATCGAAGTCCCAGACCACCACCAGTACGTTCGGCATCCTTCCTCCCGCCTGGCTGCTGAGCGGTGCCGCAAGCCGGGTTGGCCGCATTCGTATGAGAAGGCACTTGGCGCGTTTTCCAGGAAAATTCAGCTTAGATGAGCCAGGACGATTTGCCCGACAGCCCCGGAAAAACATTTGTGAAGCGCAAGACTCGAGGCTCTTTGGGATGCCGCAAAAAATCGGGCCGGTGACCAACCTGCCCGATGCCAACAACCTGACCTATCAACCCAGCGTATTCAAACAAACCACCTTCGGCTGGGTCATTTCCTCATACGCAAACCGCACCCCTTCCCTGCCCAGACTGCCGTACTTGGAGCCCCCGAACGGCATCGCATCGAAACGAAAATCGGAGGAGTCGTTGATCATCACCCCTCCCGCCTCGATCCGTCGTGCGGCACTCATAGCCGTGGACAGGTCATTGGTGAAAATCCCGGCATGAAGCGCGTAATCAGGTTCGTTAGCCAGCGCAATGGCTTCATCAAACGTCTCGAACGGCTGCAACACCACCACCGGTGCGAAGACCTCGTTGCGCCAGAGTCGGCTGGCATGGTCGACGTTTTCCAACACGGTCGCGGCGTAGCAGGCGCCTTGGCGGCGGTGGCCGCAGAGTAAGGTAGCGCCTTGTTGCAGGGCTTCGTTGACCACGTGTTCGGCGTTTTGCGCGGCTTGGTGGGTGATCATCGGGCCGATGTCGGTGTGGGCGAGCAGTGGGTTGCCGACCACGAGGGCTTGGGCCTGGTGGACGAAGCGCTCGCGAAAGGCGGCGTAGATCGGTGCGTGGATGAGCAGGCGTTGGGTGCCAATGCAGTTTTGCCCGGCGGCCCAGAAGGCGCCGGAGATGCAGCTGTCGACGGCGGCGTCGAGGTTGCAGTCGGCCATGACGATAACCGGGGCGTTGCCGCCCAGGTCCATGGCGAGTTTTTTCAGGCCGGCGGTGCGGGCGATTTGTTCGCCGGTGACGAAGCCGCCGGTGAAGGAGATCATGCGCACGTCACGGGCGGCGACCAGGGCTTTGCCGAGTTCGGCGCCACCAGTGGCGACGGTGACCACGGTTTCGGGCAGGCCGGCGGCGACCAGGTAAGAGACCAGTTTGAGGGCTGACAACGGTGCCAGTTCGGACGGTTTGAGGATCACGGCGTTGCCGCCGGCGATGGCGGGGCCGAGTTTGTGGGCCACCAGGTTCAGCGGGTCGTTGTAGGGGGTGATGGCGACGATCAGGCCCAGGGGGTCGCGGGTGAACCAGCCTTGGCGCGATTCGGCGCCTTCGTAGGCGTCGAACGGCACGATTTCGCCGGCGTTGCGCTTGGCTTCTTCGGCGGAGAGTTTGAGGGTGTTGACGCAGCGTTTGACTTCTTTTTCCGCCTGTTTGAGGGTCTTGCCGGCTTCGTCGACGATCAGCCGGGCGAAGGCCTTGGCGTCGCGTTCGATGTTCAGTGCGGCATGTTCGAGAATGCTTGCGCGGCGATGACGCGGCAGCGCGGCGCAGGCTTTGACGCCGTTGCGGCCGGTCTCGAGCAGTTGTGGGACTTCTGAGGCTTTGAGGTCCGCGACGGTGCCGACGACGCTGCCGTCAAAGGGGTTGAGGACTTCGATGTGCGGTTCGACAACCGCCAGGGCCAGGCGCGATACGTTCACAGGTTGTGCTCCTGTTTGCCGGTTGCCGATTGGTGGATGTGGATGATGTCCGACAGCAGCGCGAAGGCGGTTTCGGTGCGGCCTGCGCCCGGGCCCGACACGGTGACGGCGCCGAGCAGTTCTGAGGTGAACGACACGGCGTTGGTGGCGCCGCTGACGCTGGCCAGTGGGTGGTCGTTACTCAGCAGGCGCGGTTCGACGCTGGCGCTGATGGAGCCGTCGGCGTTGCGGGTGGCGGCGCCGATGAGTTTCCAGCGTGCGGCGTCCTCGCGGGCTTTTTCGATGTCGTCCAGACCCAGGGCGGAGATGCCGCTGCAGGCGACGTCGTTGACGGTGAGCTTGGCGTCCAGCAGTTCGTTGGCGAGGATCACGACTTTGAGGCGCACGTCATGGCCTTCGACGTCCGCGGTGGGGTCGGCTTCGGCGTAGCCCAGTTCCTGGGCTTTTTTGACCGCTTCGGCAAATCCCAATCCGCCTTCCATGCAGGTGAGGACGAAGTTGGAGGTGCCGTTGAGGATGCCCTCGAAACCGGTGATCGAGCTACCGGCGAGGGATTGTTTGGCAAGGCGAATGACGGGGGTGCCGCTCATGACCGAGCCTTCGTATTCAAAGGCGACGTTGTTGCGCTGGGCCAGGGCTTTGAGTTCGGCGCCGTGCAGGGCGATGGGGCCTTTGTTGGTGGTGACCACGTGTTTGCCGCGCTCCAGGGCCCAGCGGCAGAACGAAGTGGCGGGCTCGCCGTCCACCGGGTTGGTGAAGGTGGCTTCGGCGATGATGTCGGCGCCGCAGTCTTTGATCACGGCTTCGTTGAGGGCGTCGACGGTGCCGCCGGGGAGTTGGGCCATGGCGCCTTGGGTGGCTGGCAGTCTGGTCAGTGACGCGGCGTCGAGGCCGTGGCGATCCATCACCGAACCGAGGAACAGGTCGGTGACGCCGACGATTTTCAGGGTGAAGCCGAGGTCGGTTTTCCAGCTTTCGTTACGCTCGGCAATCAGCTGAGCCAATGCCCGGTTCACACCGCCGAAGCCGACCAGCGCCAGTTTGTATTCAGTCATTTTTGTTATGTCCTTGATCCGGGGGTGGGTTGTTGGGATCTAGGTTAGGGGGGTGGGGTGGGCAGTGAAATATGCCAATTTGCTCTATTTTTTGGGCGTTTTGACCAGGGGGTGGGCAAAGCGGTAAGCCTGCTTGTTCCACTGGCCGGGCACATTCCCCTGTGGGAGCGAGCTTGCTCGCGATGGGGCCAGGTCAGGTACATCAGTGGTGGCTGGTGTACCGCTATCGCGAGCAAGCTCGCTCCCACAGGTTTTTTCAGTGTTTGGTCCATTGGTGTTGGGGCATGCAACTGCTTGGCCGACGCACCGCCGGCCGCTCTTGTGGCGAGGGAGCTTGCTCCCGCTGGGCTGCGCAGCGGCCCCTGGAATTGGCCTGTGCGGTGGGCCTGGGGGATTGTGGCCAACCTGGTTGGGGCTGCTTCGCAGCCCAGCGGGAGCAAGCTCCCTCGCCACGGTAGTGGTTGGGCCCATTCCCCGTGTGGGAGCGAGCTTGCTCGCGATGGGGCCAGGTCAGGTACATCAGTGGTGGCTGGTATACCGCTATCGCGAGCAAGCTCGCTCCCACAGGTTTTTTCAGTGTTTGGCCCATTGGTGTTGGGGCATGCAACTGCTTGGCTGACACACCGCCGGCCGCTCTTGTGGCGAGGGAGCTTGCTCCCGCTGGGCTGCGCAGCGGCCCCTGGAATTGGCCTGCGCGGTGGGCCTGGTGGATTGTGGTCAACCGGGTTGGGGCTGCTTCGCAGCCCAGCGGGAGCAAGCTCCCTCGCCACGGTAGTGGTTGGGCCCATTCCTCTGTGGGAGCGAGCTTGCTCGCGATGGGGCCAGGTCAGGTACATCAGTGGTGGCTGGTGTACCGCTATCGCGAGCAAGCTCGCTCCCACAGGTTTTTTCAGTGTTTGGTCCATTGGTGTTGAGGCATGCAACTGCTTGGCTGACACACCGCCGACCGCTCTTGTGGCGAGGGAGCTTGCTCCCGTTGGGCTGCGCAGCGCCCCCTGGAATTGGCCTGCGCGGTGGGCCTGGTGGATTGTGGTCAACCGGGTTGGGGCTGCTTCGCAGCCCAGCGGGAGCAAGCTCCCTCGCCACGGGGTTGTGGTGGCTGGGCGTCTGCGGCATTAGACCACCGACGACAACACAAACGACGTCACGGTGTTCTCCACCCCCGGCAGCGCGGAGATTTCTTTCCACACTTTATGCACCCGCTCCGGGTTCGCCGCACCCACCCGCAGCATCAAGTCAAACTCGCCACTCATCACATCGCACTGCAGCACTTCCGGCATGGCCTGCAACGCTTGCAACACCTCGGCGCCGCGCATGCGGTCGTAGCGGTAGACGAAGATCACGGCGTTGATGTTCGACGACGCTTGCGCGCCCTCCCCGGTGCGCACCGTATAGCCCTGGATCGCGCCGTCGCGTTCGAGGCGTTCGATGCGTTGGCGTACGGCGTTGCGCGAGAGGTTGACCTTGGCCGCTAGCTCGGCGTGGGCGGCGCGGGCGTTGAGGCGCAGTTCGGCGATGATGCGTTCGTCGAGGGGGTCGAGGATTCGCTTCATGGGGCCTCCGGTTATAGGGCGCCGAGCAGTTGATGGAGGGCACCGAGGTCGTCCGGCTGGATGCGATGAATCTGCGCCGGGCCATGTTCGGAAACTGGACGCTGTTGCGCCGCAATGCTGATGCCCAAGTCGCCGAGCAACTGCGCCGATTTGGCCGGTGAGATCTCGCCCAAGGTCACCATCGGCGCCACCAGGCTGCGGCGGTACAAGCGTGCCGCGAGCACGCCGGTGGCGGTATGGGGGTCGATGACGTAGCCGGTGTCGCGGTACAGCGAGGTGATTTCCTCCAGCGTCTGTTCATCGCTGACCGCGTACGAGTCGATGATCATCCGCGCCTGTAGCCAGAACTCGTTGGCGATGGTCATCTCGCCACGGGTTTCGAAGGTGTGCATCAGCGCGCTCACCGCTTGACCATCGTGCCCATAGAGCTCCCAGAGAAACCGTTCCAGGTTGGAAAAGATCGACAAATCCATGGCCGGCGACAGGGTCTTGCTGGCGCGCAACCGCGAGTAGTGGTTCTTCAAAAAGAACTGATGCAGTGCGTCATTCTGGTTGGTGGCGACGATCATCTGCGTGATCGGCAAGCCCATCTTCTGCGCGATGTAGCCGGCATAGACCTCGGCAAAACTCGCCGCCGGCACGCTGAAGCCAATGGGTCGCTGGCCGCCGCCCAACTGCAGCACCGCGTGGAAATAAAACACCAACTGCGCCATGACGCTGACCCAGTTGCTGGAATTGAAACTGATCGCCTCGTGCTGTCGGAACAGTTGAGTGACCAGGGTCTGGCATTCATCGAAACTGCCATCGACGGCCACTTGATGAACCCGCGGATGCGCCGTCGCTTGCAGGTCTTGAAGCTGGTCTTGCGGTACACCGGCCTCGGGATAAATCACCACCACATCGGTCTCGTCGCAGTGCTTGAAGGCCTCGATGGCGGCCAGGCCGGTGTCGCCGTTGGTGACGCCGATCACCACAGCGCGACGCCCGCGTTTGCGCAAAAAGTACTGCACCAGTCGCGCCTGCAATTGCGCGGCAAAGTCCTTCGAGGATCGGGTCGGCCCATGGAACAATTCCAGGACCCATTCGTTGCGATCCACCTGATGCAACGGCGCCAGGGACCGATGGCTGAACTGGCTGCCGGCCTCCTTGAGCACCCGCTTGAAGTCGGCCTCGGGGATCGCCTCGCCCACGAACGGACGCATCACTCGATAGGCCAGTTCGTCGTAGGCCAATGTGGACCAGTTAGCGATGTCCTGGGATTCGAACTGCGGCAGCTCGACAGGGACGAACAGGCCACCATCCTCGGCGATGGCCGACAGCACAACTTTTTCGAAATCGACCTGCACGGCGGAATTTCGGGTACTCACATAGCGCATGGTCAACTCCGGATATTCACTTGAAACGGCTCACTTGAAACGATGCGCCTGCTCCACCAGCCAGGTGGAAAACCGCGCCGCGTCGGGGTGTTGCTCGGCCCCGGAACTGCGCACCAGGTAAAACGATTCGCTGGCTTCGATGCGCTGGGCGAAGGGTTCGACCAGGCGCCCGTCTTCCAGCAACTCACTGACCATCGACGACCGCGCCAGGGCGATGCCCTGCCCCAGTTCGGCCATGCGCAAGGTGCAGACCAGTGTGTCGAATTGCATGCCGGTCGAGGAATCGACGCTGTCGACACCGACCATTTTCAGCCAGTACCCCCAGCCTTCTTCGTAGCCCAGCACGTGCAACAACGAATGCTTCGCCACGTCCGCCGGCACCTTCAGCGTCGCCATCAAGGCCGGCGAGCACACCGGGAACAAGGTGTCCCAGGTCAGGCGCTGGGACACCAGGCCGGGCCATTGACCGTGGCCCCAGCGGATTTCCATGTCGTCTTCGCCGTCCAGTTCCTTGACCCAGATGTTGCTGATGTAGCGGATGTCGACGTGGGGATGAGCCTGGCGAAAGTCCACCAGTTTCGGCGCCAGCCAGTGCACGAAAAACGCCAGGCTGCCGCGCACCTTGATTGGCCGGCGCTTGTGCTGGCCAAAGATTTCGTTGGTGCCCACTGCCAGTCGCGTGATCGCGTCCTGCACCACCGGCAGGTACGCCTGGCCTTCCTCGGTCAGGCCCAGCCCCCGGGGCAAGCGCTTGAACAGCGCCACCCCCAGATGGCTTTCCAATTGGCGGATCTGCTGGCTGACCGCGCCCTGGGTCAAAAACAATTCGTCGGCGGCGTGGGTGAAGTTCAGGCAGCGGGCCGACACTTCGAATGCCCGCAGCCAATTCAACGGGGGCAACGTTTTTTGCTTCATGATCTGGACCTCGTTGACCCCCACGCACCGGGCACGTTTGCCCGCCCCGTCGACGCGGCTTAGAACGCGTCCGACGGTTGTGCCACGAGGGCAACCGACAAGCGTCGCTCGCGGCTTTTGCGGGTAATGTAATACACGAAGTAACACCAGGCGATGAACGGCAAGCCGAAGTACAGCGCCACCCGCTGCTCAGGGTCGAAGGCGATCCCGACACACGCCAGGCTGCAGCACACCAACGCCCCCAGCGGCACCCACGGATAACCGCGAACGCGGAACTTGAGGTCGCGAATGTCGCCGCCGTTGGCCACATAGTGACGACGGAACGCGATCTGGCTCGCGGCGATGCTCATCCACACCACCACCACGGCCAGGCCGGAGATCGACACCAGCGCCAGGTAGATGGTGTCGGCGGCGAACACGCTGCTGAGCAACGAAGCGGCGCCGCCAGCCATGCTGACGATGATCGCGTTGAGCGGCGTGCCCATGCGGGTCAGGGCCGAGAATTGCTTGGGCAGGTGGCCTTGGTCGCTGAGGGTCCAGAGCATCCGCGAGGCGGCGTACAACCCGGAGTTGGCCGCCGACAACAGGGCGCTGATGATCACGAAGTTCATGATGTCGGCGGAGTACGGAATGCCGATGTAGGTGAACACCGTGACGAAGGGGCTCTCCACCAGGCCGGCTTGCTCGCGGGGCAGCAAGGTCGCCAGGACAAAAATGGTCCCGACGAAAAACACCGCCAGGCGCAGCACGGTGGTGCGGATGGCGCGCGGCACATTGCGTTGCGGGTCCTTGGTTTCGCCGGCGGCGATGCCGATCAGTTCAGTGCCGGAAAACGCGAAGGACACCGCCAGCAGCGTCATCGCAATGGGCATGAAGCCGGTAGGAAAAAGTCCTTCGCGGGTGAAGTTGCTCAAGCCGATGCTGTGGGCCTGGTCGATGTTCAAGAGGCCGAGAATCGCGCCACCGCCGATCAACAGGAACACCACCACGGTCAGTACTTTGATCAACGACAACCAGAACTCGGTCTCGGCGAACAAACGCACCGAGACCACGTTGGTGAGGAACACCACGCCGGCGAACAGCGCGCTCCAGATCCACACCGGCGTATCGGGAAACCATCGGGACATCAGGATACCGGCAGCGGTGAACTCGGAACCGATGGCCACCGTCCACGTCAACCAATACAACCAGGCCACGGTGTAGCCAGTGCCGGGCCCGAGGAAACGCGTGGCGTAGGTGCTGAACGAGCCGGTTTCGGGCATCTGCACCGCCAGTTCCCCCAGGCACATCATCACCATGTAGACCATCAGCGCACCGATGATGTAGGCGATCACCGCGCCCATGGGGCCGGCCTGGTTGACGGTGTAGCCGGACGTGAGAAACAGCCCGGTACCAATGACGCCGCCTAGTGCCAACATGACGATATGGCGCGTCTGCATTTCCTGCTTGAAGCCGGTCCGCGTATTAGTTTGTTGTTCTGTTATGGACATGGTTGTTTCTCATGAAATGTCAGGGCGCGCCTCTACCTCTGCGCGAGTAAGACAAGCGCCACTGAGCTTTTATTATTATTCCTATTCATGAACGCCCCGCTGACAGCCTTGTCGCGGAGTATCAACATTCACACTTCAGGTCACTGTCTCGGTGAGGACTTCATTGAGTTGCGGATCAAGTGTTTTTTTGACAAAGGCGAAGGCCTGTTTGAGGTCGTCCAATAAATCGTCCGTGTCTTCGATACCCACCGAAACCCGCACCAGCCCTTCGGAGATGCCCAGGGCTTGGCGTTCCTCCAAGGTGTTCTCGACATGGCTGGTGGTGCGGGCCGGACCGTAGATGGTTTCCACCGCGCCCAGGTTGCCCGCGCAATGGGCGAAGCGCAGGCGCGGCAGGAGTAGCTTGACCGTGTCCATGCCTCCGGCCAGGACAAAACTGACGATGGCGCCGAAGCCAGACATTTGCGCGCAGGCCACGGCGTGGTTCGGATGGCTGGGCAGGCCGGGGTAATTCACCGACTCCACCAGGGGTTCGGTGCAGAGGAATTCGGCCAGGGCCCGGGCGCTGTGTTGCTGCTGGCGCATGCGCAGCGCCAGGGTCTTCATGCCACGGATGATCAGGTAGGCCGAAAATGGGTCGAGGCTCGCGCCGTTGATTTCCCGGTAATGACGCACCTTGGCCATCAATGCTTCGCGGCCGCACACCAGGCCACCGAGCACGTCACCATGGCCGCTGAGGAACTTAGTGGCGCTGTGGATCACCACGTCCACCCCCAAGGCCAGCGGGCTCTGGTTCAGCGGCGTAGCAAAGGTGTTATCCGCCACCACCACCGCGCCGACACGCTTGGCCGCCGCCACCAGGCGCGGGATGTCGAGGATCTTCAGGGTTGGGTTGGTGGGAGTTTCCAGGTACAGCACCTGGCAGCCCTTGGCGATTTCACGCTCGATGTCGTCGTGATCGAAGGTCTCGCACAGGGTCACCGCCACGCCGGTGCGCGGCAGGAATTCTTCGAAGATCTTATTGGTGCCGCCGTAACTGTCCTTGGTCGACACCACGCGATCGCCATGGGCCAGGAAGGTGTAGAGCACGCTGCTGATCGCCGCCATGCCGCTGCTGAAGGCCACCGCGGACTCGGCCATTTCCAACTCGCGAATCTTGGCTTCGAGGGTCTCGACGGTGGGGTTGCTCATGCGGCTGTAGATAAAACCGGGGGCCTTGCCCAAGGCGACGTCGTACCAGACGTCGATGTCATCGTAGCCGTACGCGGCGCTGGCCACGATGGGGGTTTGCGTGGCGTTGTAGGGGTGCCTGACTTGCTCCCCACCCCAGACCGCCCGGGTTCCCGCGCCAGCGTTATCAAGCCCTGTGCTGTCAGGTTTATTGTTCATTGAGGCTACTCACACTGAGGGGGTGGACGTTGAGCCATCCACCGGATCTGAGGGCCAATATAGGGAAAAGCCGCGGGGCCGAGAAACGATGTTATCGGTGCCAAAGGGGTGGTTTTTTTAATGGCTGAGGGCCGAGTAGCGACCGGCGAATCACCGATGAACCTGTGGGAGCGAGCTTGCTCGCGATGACGGTGGGTCAGTTGCCATTGAGGGTGACTGATACTCCGCTATCGCGAGCAAGCTCGCTCCCACATTGGGGAGGCGTGATTTTTTTGCTGTGCTGGTAGGCGCGAGTTGTCATAACGCTGAAATCGATAGACACATCCTATACCACACAATCTAGATTTTATTCGTCCACATCCCGTATAGATTCCATCCAGAGAAAAAAATAATCCTTCTGCAACTGAGGGTCATTGATTATATCCTGATCATCATAATCAAATATATTCACCAAATTTTCTCTTGAGGCAGGCTTTCCTAGAGTATTTTCATAGGCCACGACGCCTAACGTCATCTGCGCAGACATGCTTGAAGGGCGCACATTTCGCTTAGCGCCCTTGCATAAAAACTTTAAGTCAGAGTGCTCCTTTATAATTTTCCCAAAGCAGTCATATATATTTACTCCCATATAAGCTTTCGACCACCCATTACTTAGCGTAAGCAGAATAGTCAACCTTCGCTCATTAATATCGAGCCAAGCCTCTTCTTTCTGTTCTCCCCTGAGGACGAAAATAGTTTTTCTATTTTTCATTATCACTCTCTATTAGGATTGGGCAATGAATAACCCACGAAGGTGCCATCCTTCTTCAACGGCGTCACCCCAATAATATCCCCAGTCTTTACTCGATCAAAAATTGCAATCTCGTGTTCATAGCTAAAAGGAATATCGTTTTTTGGGATTTCTTTATTCACATCCCGTCCGGGGATCTTCTTAAGAATATATAAATAGCCCTTCCGTGTTCCGTATCTTGTTCCAAAATCAATCCCAACACCTACGCTCGTTGTCGTACTAACATACTTACTGGGTGGATTTGTATTATCCAAAGCATGGAGCAGTAAATCGGTACTTTCTCCCAAACTCACAAAGCCCTCCTTAAAAATCACCTCTGGCCCTCTTAAGTCTCCGCGATAAAGGTATTTAGGTTTTGGCAGGGATGTTTCACCCCCATCCACCCCAACCTTCGCCGCCGGATCCTGATCCCCAACCGCCGGCCTACACCCACCCTTCCCCGGACAATCCACCAACCCCAACGGATCCACCCACCCCGTCGGGTTCAGGGTGTAGCGATACCCATTGAGCCCACCCGCCAGTTTGCTCGGATCAGGCGTCAAATAGCGGCCGGTCTCGGGATTGTAGTAGCGGTGCCGGTTGTAGTGCAGGCCGCTTTCCGGGTCGAAGTATTGGCCCTGGAAGCGCAGCGGTTGTTCCAGTTGTTCGC